>DAHVTM010000026.1:0-81163 GCA_027324195.1 Gammaproteobacteria bacterium
CCACCATCGTCGCGCTGGCGAAGTACTTCTCCAGTCAGACGCCGGGTCCCGGCACGCCCCATCCGGAGGCGATCATCGCTCGGGGACGGAACATCTTCGAGCATGGCATTCCGACGCAGGGCGTACCGGCCTGCGCGGCCTGCCACGGTCCGCAGGGGCTCGGCAGCAGTGCCTTCCCCCGCCTTGCAGGCCAGCACGCCAAGTACATCATGAAGCAACTCGAGTCGTTCCAGAGCAATATGCGCAAAGTTGCGATCATGCACGGCGTCGCCTCGACGCTGCACCGGTCACAGATGCGCGCGGTCGCCGACTACCTGGAGTCACTGCCGTAATTGCTTAACTCAAGCGCCGCCTGATCGGGCGGTGTCGCGACGGGGTTTACCGCATCCTTCCCCCCCCCTCCCGCGGTAAACCCCGTTTTTTTTACCCAATTCCCGGAAGCACAGCCCGGACTTTGAGAAAGAAGTCCTCCTCATCCGGCGAGCCGTAGGCCATCGGCTTCATGATCTTGCTCTTGCGGGTGATCTCCTGGAGTCCGCCGGTGTGCAGCCAATAGCGGCAGTGCGCCATCGGCTCATGACTACGCTGTGGTGCCGTCCAGATCTGTGAGGTTCGATAAGGGATTTGTGGCCGTTGCCACGGTGCCTCATCGGCGAGGATCTGGCCAGCGGACAGCTCGTCGAACTTGAACGTCGCGCAGGGCACCTGGTCCCGCTCACTTTCGCAATCTCGCAGCTCTGGGGTTACCACCGCTGCCCATGCGAATCGCGACTGATCAAGCGCCTTGGCAATCCACAGAGTATCTCTAAGCAAGTTGGACGGCGCATCGCCTCAGCGAAGGGCGCAAAGAACTGCGGAGGTTTGCAACCCAGGGACTTAGGTAGCCTCTCCGGCTCCAGTTGCGTGCCCTGAGCTGGATTCAACCCATCGGCCTCGCGCCGTCACAAGAGCCCAGCGCCACGCCGCTAAGGACCGGTATCTCCATCCAAGGGCCTCAAATGCAGGACCAATCCCGTGAATTCGCGCGGCGTCGCCTACCGTATGCTGGCCTCGTGTTCGGATGCCGACGATGAGCTGCAGGATGCCTACCTTCGCTGGCACCGAGGGGCTTCGCAGGAGCTGCGCTCGCGCGAAGCCTGGTTGGTGACAGCGGTCACGCGCCACTGCATCGACAGGCTGCGCGTCGCCCGCGCCGAGCTATCCTCCAGACACTCGATCGCGTTCCTCGTCCTGCTCGAGCAGCTCCAACCGGATGAGCGCGACGCGCTCCTGCTGCATGAGGTGTTCGAGACCGGCGACGGCGAGATCGCTGAATTTCTGGGCCGGAGCGAGGTCGCGCGCCGTCCTCGAGCGCTTCGCGCACGCGATCCAGACGCAGGACAAGGCAGCACCCATCGAGCAGGTCGCGGAGCATGCGAGCTGGACGTCCGATCGCGACGACCATGCGCGGGCGGCGACAAGGTGATTCGCGGCCGTGACCGCGTGGCGTGCTTCGTGCCGGGGCGGATGTGGCGCGACGCGCACGAACTCGGATTCGAGGCCGCTTCCGTGAACGGCGAGACTGCGCTCGCGGACGGAGCCACGGGCAGGCTCATTTCCGTCATCAAGATACGCACCGACGGGATTCGGATACTCGATGTCTACGCGGAGTTGAACCCGGACAAGCGCACCGGGGGTGCAGCCCCTCGGGGGTGAAACCGGTGTCACCGGCGCGGATGCCGCTTCGTCTGCGGAGCAGAGACCCCGTCCACGTAAGCAGATCAGCATGACACCGCGAATCGACTCCCGGCGCGTCAATTCCAAGGTGCGGCCACACCTGCTGGGCATCGAAGGCTACCGGCACGGTTAGAGCGTCGACCCCCGGTGAACTGTCGGGGCATCAACGGAAACCGCAGCACCAAGCGTGGGTCACGGAATGAATTCGCGGCCGATAATCCGATTGGGCAGGACTCGAACTTTTGCACGGTGCCGTATCATCGCGGGGCCTTCACAACCGGCCCTCACGGCCGCCATCGGCTGACCCGCCATGAAATCTTCTAACGAGCGCACACGCCGGATGGGTCGATGCTGGGAGCGTGAAGCGGATCCGGCGAGGGAATGCCACGCCTCTGTTGCGCGTTGCCGAGGATGGGGCCCAATTACGTCAGAAAATTAACTTCTTCCGGGTTGTATGACTCAACGAGTTAATCAGTAGTTCGTAGCGGTATACCTTGTGTGCTCAGCGCCAAACCGGACAAGAAGCCTACTATCCCTATGGCAAAGGCTCTGCACCGAGAGCGGCAGGCGGCGTGGATTCTCGCCGCCACCTTCCTCTTATGTCCAAATTGCGTGGCCTATTCAGCGCGCCAATGGGGTGTGCAGACATAGGTGGGTTCGGCTGAATGAGCCAACATTGATGTGTCCCACAGAGGCGCGGGGGTTGTCTCAGTCGTCAGCAACTCAATTTGGACGATTCCGCATGGAAATTCGCAATGAAGTCAACTGTGCGGAGCGACCCGAAGAGTGTGCGCCAGGCCGATCAAGAAATCACGACTTCCATATCACTCCCCGGGGGCGCGTTCGACGAAGAAGAGGCCTGTGTGCGTGAGCTGCCAACTTGAGTCTTCGGGCGCTTGCCGCACGCCGGCGTTCCAGTCCGCACCGCTGCGGCGCGCAGAGCCCGTGTAAGATGCGTTGCGCGGATTCGAGACAAACAGGAACCCGAGGCAAGGTTGTGTAGAGCCTTTGCATCAGATACTTACAGAACCTGTGCGCGTCTCAGTGCGGTCATCTCCCGGGCACCGGGCGGGCCATCCTCCAATCTGGGCGCGAGGGAGTTCTGGCTGTGCTGCCGCTCGCGCGTGTTGCCGTTGTGCATGGTTCCCGAACCGCTTCTAGGGGGGGGCTGTGGTGCTGGCTCGTCCGGTGATCTACAATATGGGAAACGATAAAAGGGGCGCTGGTCTTGTCGAGGAACCGTGGTCGGGCAGCTATCAAGGGACCAAGACCGGGTGCCTCCGTGCGCAACGGTAATCTTTCCGCCAATCACCGCGCTGATGCGCGCTGCCGACCTCACGATCGTTCCGATACCCACGATCATATGGATAGGTTGTACGGCTCGATTTGCGTACGTCCCGGCAGTGAACTCCGCCACGAATGATGTGTCACGAGCCCGAGGCATCAGGCACCAAGAACAACGATCCGTCTCTGGAGGCACCGTGAGAATCGAAGTCGAACCCGGCACAGCGACATCCCGGCTGGGAACATCAGGGCAGATTGCGCCCGAGCCAGCAAAGCGCTCGAGCAGACAGTTCTTCGTGTACCGGCACACGATTGCAGTACGAATCCTCCACTGGGTCAACTTTCTTACCCTGGCGATCATGCTGATGAGCGGGCTGCAGATCTTCAATGCGCGGCCTGATCTTTACTGGGGCACAACGTCGCATTTTTCGCATCCGCTGCTCAGCATGAGTGCGATGCAGGACAGTCAGGGACACACGTGGGGCGTGACGACGATTGGATCGCATAGTTTCGTCACCACCGGGCTGTTCGGTTGGTCGAAAGGGAGTGATGGCGCATACACCGAGCGCGGCTTTCCGCGATGGGCAACGCTACCGAGCGATACCTGGCTCGCCATGGGCCGACTGTGGCACCTCTTCTTTGCATGGATCCTGGTGCTCAATGGTGCCGTGTATGTGCTTCTGGGGCTCGCATCCGGGCATCTGCGGCGCGATCTGTGGCTGACCCGGTCCGATTGGCGCCGCCTCGGCCATACGCTCGTCGAGCATTTGCGGTTGCGCTTCCCGAAAGGCGAGGAAGCTCGCCGCTACAATGGAATTCAGAAGCTCGCTTATCTATTCGTTGTTTTCATCGTAGGTCCATTAATCGTTCTGACGGGTCTTACGATGTCACCGACAATAGATGCCGGCTTTCCTTCGTTGCTCTGGCTGTTTGACGGCAGGCAGAGCGCGCGCACGATCCATTTCATCTGTGCGATGACCTTGCTTGCATTCTTCATCGTACATATCGTCATGGTCATTCTGTCGGGACTTCGGAACAACATTCGTTCGATGATAACCGGACGCTATGCCATCGAAGCAGAAGCGAAAGCCATGGAGTCGCATCGTGACTAAAATCATCAGTGTGCGCCGCAGGCGCCTGATTCTCGGCCTCGGCGCGGGTGCCGGCTCGCTGTTGCTCGGCGGCTGCGACCGATTGTCGAATCTACCGCAGACCCAAAGCGTGCTCAGTTCGGCGCAGTGGTTGACGCGCGCAGCCCAGCGCGCACTGGTGTCGCGCGATGCGCTGGCCCCAGAGTTCACGCGCGCGGACATTGCTCCCGTCTTTCGCGCGAATGGCACGACCGATCCAGACAATCCCGAATATCAAACACTGGCCAAGAACGGGTTCCGAGACTGGCGGCTGCGGATCGATGGTCTGGTGGAACGCCCGAAACAAATCTCGCTCGATGATATTCGCGCCATGCCCGCGCAGTCACAGATCACACGCCACGATTGCGTGGAGGGATGGAGCTGCATTGGGCAGTGGACCGGGCCGCTGCTGCGTGACGTGCTCGCACAAGTAGTACCCAAGCCGCAGGCGCGATATGTGATGTTCTTCTGTGCCGATCCAATGGACGATGGCAGTGATTACTACTATGAGAGCATCGATATGCGCACTGCGGTTCATCCGCAGACGCTGCTCGCGTATGCGTTAAATGGGGAAACATTGCCAGTCGCCTATGGGGCGCCGCTGCGCCTGAGGTTGGGACGCCAACTCGGCTACAAGATGGCCAAATATGTGATGCACATTCAATTGGTGTCGAGCTACAAGCCGTTCGGACAAGGCAATGGTGGGTACTGGGAAGATCAGGGATACACCTGGTACGCAGGCATTTAGCCGCCGACGTCCGTTCTACCGGCATTACTGGGGAACCGTCTGTTGCTCGCGGAAGATTCCGCGAGCCCGCCTTATTACCGTCGATGGGCCGACCATCTCCACTACGAGGAGGTGATGGTGCCTCGAGATCCGCACAGGTGAGTGGACGTCCTGCCCGCCCCCTGTGAGGCCGTGTGTGCATGCCTCAGGCCCGAGGCGGAACGGCCGCGGATTTGCGATCGGTAGGTCTCAAGGCTCCTCTGCACAAGCACCGCGCTCGATCTCCTCAAGCCAGGAACGGATCTGCTGGGCGCTGCACTCTCCGTACGAATACAACACGCCGAGAACTGCCTGCAAGTGAATGCCGAGGGCGGCGGCGAGTACGTGCGGTGGGTGGTGCGCAAGCGTCGTGGCCGTCTCCTCCAGCGCCTCGATGCATGCTTCGAGCGCATGCGCTTCGTCGGGTCGTTGGGTGCTCATGATGCAGCCCTCCGGCGTGCTGCCGCGATGAAGCGCAGCATACGCATGCCGACCGGGGCATCGCAGCTGGCGTGTGCCTTTCTCTGCGAATGCGCGCGCAAACTCAATTCCAATACAGAGTGTTCTGCCTAGACTGCGCCATGTACCAACACGGCACGTGCCGGCACCGAGGGTCTCGGTATGAACAGCTTCACGCTCACAGCGATCGGTCATCTCTCGCGCAACCCGCAGCTCGTGGTCAAAGGGGATTTGACGGTCGCTCGCTTCTGTCTGATCGGCAATGATTATGCCGGTCGGGACGAGCAGGGCGGCTCGCGCGAGATCGTCACCTGTGTGTGCTTCGTCGCATTTGGCGCGGTGGCCGAGGCGATCGCCCGTCATAGCCGTACCGGAGATCAGCTCATCGTCGAGGCGCAGGTGCGCGCCGAGCGCCGCCCTTGCGCGCAGGGCGAGCGCCGGCAGGAACACTCGTATGTGGTGCAGGGATTTCGGTTCGGGGCGCCGGGGCGGCTTAGGCGCGAGGCACTGGCAGGTGGGGAGGGGCCCTCTGCGGCGAGTGGGGACGCCGGCGGTGAGGGCGTATGAGACAGCCACAGTGCAGGTGGGCGGTCCCTTCAGTGGCAAGGCGCTCGGGAGATCAAGGTATGAATCAGTTCGGCAAGACGGATCGTTCGGGCTGGACGCGTTTCGCGCTGTGTTTCGTACTCTGCGCGGCAATTCCTGCGGTGGCGCTGGCGCAGGCGTCGCCGTTTCTCACCGGCGCCACGGCCCTAGAGAGCAACATCCTCGCGTGGCTGACGCCGGTGGCGATCATTCTCGTGATGGTGCTCGGCGCCATGGCGATGGCGAATCGCATTTCCTGGGGGTGGTGTATCGGGGCGATCCTCGGGATTGCGATCGCCTTCGGTGCCCCGCAGGTGGTGGCGTGGGTGCGCGGGATGTTCGGCGTCTGAGCGGGCCGTATCATGCAGCACGAATCGGTTGCGCTCGCCTCTGATCCGCTGTTCGTCGGGGCTACGCGCCCGCCGATGCGCTGGGGCGTGACCTACAGTGCGCTGCTGTTCAATCTGGTCTTTTCGCTCGAAGCGTTCCTGCTCACCCGGAATCTGCTGACGCTCCTGCTGGCGGTGCCGATCCACGGGCTGAGCGCGCTGCTGTGTGCCCGCGATCCGCGGTATTTCGATCTGGCGCTGCTTGCCGCCCGCACTCGCATCCCGGCTCTGTTCGCCAATCGCCTCACCTGGCATGCCGTCAGCTACGGCGCACTCGCTCTGGATCTGCCCGATCGGAGCGGCAGACGGCGGGACCGGGAGGTCCTGTGCATCTGCGTCGGTGAGCCGGAGCGGCGCACATGGTGAGGCGTACCGCCGGGGTGCTGGCCCGCGAGCTCGGTATGCGCCAGCACATCCCGTACAGCGTGCACGTCGCCCCGGGTGTGATCAGGACTCGCAACGGCGATTACCTGCAAGTGTTGCGTCTCGGCGGACAGAGCTTCGAGAGCGCCGATGCCGAGCAGATCAACGGTTGGCATGAGCGGTTGAACGTTCTGTGGCGCAACGTCGCCGAGCCGGGGCTGGCACTGTGGACTCACGTGGTGCGCCGCCGCGAGACGGTGCTTGCGCATCCGCCGGCCGAGGCGGGCTTCGCCGGCCGACTGCGCTCGCGCTACCTGCAACAGCTTCGGACCGAGCGGTTGATGGTCAACGAGATCTATCTGAGCACGCTGTACCGTCCGACGCCGGGTCGAGCGCGTCATCTGCTGGCCCGGTTGCTCGCCAATGCCCATCCGGCCGATCAGGCGCGCGAGCTCGCCGAGGCTTTGCAGGTCTGCGCGCGGTTGGGGCGGACACTGAGTGCGGCGCTCGCCCGCTACGACCCGCAACTGCTCACGTGCTATCGCGACGCCGGTCGGTGGTATTCGGAGCCGCTCGAGTTTCTGTCGCTACTCATCAACGGTGAGCGGCTGCCGGTGCCGCTGCCGCACGGACCGCTCGATGCCGCCCTCGGCACGACCCGCCTGTACTTCGGCAACGAGCTGATCGAGTACCGCATGGTCGCCGCGACCCGCCTCGGCGCGATGCTCGGCATCAAGGAGTACCCGACGCCGAGTGTCGCCGGGATGCTGGATGCGCTGCTCGCGGCACCGTTCTCGTTCGTGCTCACGCAGTCCTTTGCCTTCCTCGCCAAGGCGAGCAGTCAGCAATTGCTGATGCGACAGATCAACCGCATGGCCAATGCTGGTGACTTTGCGCGCTCCCAGGCGGCCGAGCTGGAGCTGGCCCTCGATGCGCTCAGCAGCAACGAGTTCGTGATGGGCGATCATCATCTGTCGCTGCAGATCCTGGTCGAGCTGCAAGCCGCCAGCGCGGATGCTTCGACCCGCCGCCTGGAGGATCTCGATCAACAGATCGCGCGGGCGCGCACCCTGCTCGCCGACGCGGGTATGACGGTGGCGCGGGAGGATCTTGGCCTCGAGGCGGCCTTCTGGGCGCAACTGCCGGGAAATTTCGTGTTTCGGCCGCGCAAGGCGCCGATTACTTCGCGCAATTTCTCCGCGCTCGCGCCGTTTCACAACTTTCCGGCCGGCCAGCCCGGTGGCAATCATTGGGGCGAGTCGCTCGCGGTGTTGCAAACCCGCGCCCGCTCCGCGTTCCACTTCTCGCTGCACGCGGCGCCGGCCAGCGAAGGCGGGCGACGTGATACCGGGCATACGTTCATCTGCGGTCCGACCGGCTCGGGAAAGACCGCGCTCATCGGCTTTCTGGCGAGCATGCTCACTCGCGCCGGCGCAACCCAGATCATCCTCGACAAGGACCGGGGACTGGAGATCCTCGTGCGTGCCCTTGGGGGCAAGTACCTCACATTGCGTAACGGCATGGCCACGGGATTCAATCCGCTGCAGCTGCCGGTGAACCCGGCGAACGTCGAATTCCTGCGCAGCTGGCTCGAGTTGCTCGCGCGCCCCGCCCCGGGTGCAGCGCTCGGGGTGCGTGAGCTGCAGGAGCTTGATCAGGCGCTGCGCGGCACGCTCGCCCTCGCACCGGCGGCGCGGCGGCTCTCTCGCCTGCTCGAGTTTCTCGATCCGACGGATCCGCAGGGCCTCTACGGACGGCTGGCTCGCTGGAGTGAGCGCACGCAGGGGGAGTACGCCTGGGTCTTCGACAATCCCCGCGACAGCGTGGTCGGGCATCTCGCGCGCGCCATGCTGGTCGGCTTTGATGTCACCGAGTTCCTCGAGCACGAGCGCTGCCGCGCCCCGATCTCGCTGTATCTGCTGCACCTGGTGCGCCAGCTCCTCGACGGCCGCCGGCTGGTGTGTTGGATGGATGAGTTCTGGCGGCTGATCGAGGATCCGGCCTTCGAGCAGTTCGCCAAGGACGGCCCGAAGACCTGGCGCAAACTCAACGGAGTGATGGTCCTGGCGACGCAGAGCGCGAGCGACGTGCTCGAGAGCCGCATCAGCCGCACGGTCGTCGAGCAGACGCCGACCAAGATCTTCTTCCCTAACCCGAACGCGTTCGCCGAGGAGTTCCTGCAGGGCTTTGACCTCTCGCGCCGGGAACTGGCCCTGCTCAAGCACGAACTCGAGCCCGGCGCGCGCTCGTTTCTCATCAAACAGGGTGCCCAGAGCGTGGTCTGCAGGCTCGATCTGTCGGGGCTGCAGGCCGAGACCGAGGTGCTCTCGGCGCGGGCCAGCGGGCTGCATCGACTCGAGCAGCTGCTGAGCACGCACGGCAGTGAGCCTGAGCACTGGCTCGAAGCCTTCCTTGCCGCACCCGCGGCGGAGTGATCCTGCGGAGGTGAGTCATGACAGCCCGAAACCGACTGACCGTATTGACCCTGTGCCTGCTCGTCGCGCCAGTGGTGCACGCGCAATGGGCGGTGATCGATGTCGCCGCAGTGGCGCGCCTGACGAGTGAGGTGCGCACGCTCGAGCAGTCGCTCGCGACCGAGCAGCAGCAGATGTACGCGGCGCAGCAGCAGTTGCGTGCGATGACCGGGGATCGTGGCATGGAGGATCTGCTGAGCAACGTCCGGCGCAACTACCTGCCGCAGACCTGGGCACAGTTGAGTGCCGTGGCCGCGGGTGACTCGGCAAGCTATCCGACGCTCGCGGCCGCAGTGCGCGCCGGCATTGCGGCACCATGGGGTCTGAGCGCCGCGCAGCTGGCACAGCTCTCGCCCCCCGCTCAGCGCCAGCTGCGCGCGGTGCGACGCAACGCCGCGCTCCTGCAGACGCTCAGCGCCACCGCGCTTGCCAATGCCAGTGGCCGCTTCGCGGGGCTGAAGCAGCTGATTGCGGCCATCGGCGCGGCGCGCGACCAGAAGGCGATCCTCGATCTGAACACGCGCATTGCCGCCGAGCAGACGATGCTGGCCAACGAGCAGACCAAGCTGCGGGTGCTGTTTGCCGCCGCGCAAGCTCAGCGCTGGGTCGATCGCGAGCGCTCGCGCGAGGCGGCCATTGCGGCGCAGGGCGATTTCGCCACCCGGTTCCAGCCAACGCCCTGAGGGCGCAGCGAGCGATCCTCGATACCACCGGTCAGTCTGCGGAGGCGGTCATGGGCTTCTTCGAGACATTCTGGGTCTGGTTGAACGGCGCGATGGCCAGCTACATCGGCGCCACCACGGCGCGCGTCGCGTTGATTCTGGAGCCGACCGTCGTTGTGCTCGGCACCGTGTACGTGATGGGTTGGGGGGTGCTGCTGCTCGGTGGGCGTATTCAGGAGCCGATCGGCGATGGCCTGCGGCGCATCGTCACGCTCGCCGTCGTGTTTGCCGTTGCGCTGCATCTGTGGCTGTACAACACCCTGATTGTGGACACCTTCTATGAGGCGCCGGCGCAATTTGCGGCCCAGGTGGTCGGTGCGTCGTATCCGGTGCAGACGCTCGATGCGATCTGGCATCAGGGTGGGATGGTGGCCGCTCGGCTGTTCGACAGGGGCAGCGTATGGGGCGGGGACGTCGGTTTTTACATCGCCGGGGCCGTGGTGTGGGTTCTGGTCGGACTGCTGTGTGTGTACACGATGTTTCTACTCGCCCTCTCCAGCATCGCACTCTCGGTGCTGCTCGCGCTCGGTCCGCCGTTCATCGTGATGGTGCTGTTCGAGGGCACGCGGCGGATGTTCGCCGCGTGGCTGGCGCAGCTGGCGAATTACGCACTGATCACGGTACTCACGGTCCTGGTGGCCGCGCTGCTGCTGCACCTGGTCGAGCGCTATGCGCAGCAGACCGCCGCGCTCGGTACGGCGCTCGATACGGTGGATGCACTCGATTTCCTGCTCGTGACGGCGCTCGTGCTCCTGTTCATGCAGCAGGTCATGCCGATTGCCGCCGGGTTGTCCGGCGGAATCGCCCTCGGCACCCTCGGCATGATGAGTCGTGCGGTGCGCACGGCGACCCGCCCGCTCGGCGCTGGTACGCGCCTCGCCGCGAGTGCGGTGGTGGCGGGGCGCGCCGGGAGCATGCGCGGTCTCGGTGAGGGCATGGCCGGCGGCTTCGGCGACGAGCCCTGATCGGGGTGCGCGCGAGCGCTAAGGAGACGGCGATGAGAATGCTGCTGGTGATGAGCGCGGTGCTGACGCTTTGCGGCTGTGCGGACGCGGCACGGTGTGCCGGCCCGCTGGTGCCGATCAACGCAACGGCCGGGGCTGCGGTCGGCTCCGCTCGATCTTTACCCAGGGCGCACGCAAGCCGGAGCATCGAGCGCGAGAGGGAGCAGCCATGAGCGCTGAGCCCTCACTTGGCGGTTACCTGGCCGAGGCGACTACCTGGGATACCGAGCGTGCCGCGCACGCACAGCGCCAGGCGCGTCTCGCATGGCGGGTGGCCGCGGCGGCATGTCTGTGCGTGCTGGCGCTGCTGGCGGCGCTCGTGATGCTTTTGCCCTTGCAACGCATCGAGCCCTACCTCATCCGCGTCGATGCCCGTACCGGGGTGGTCGATGTCGTGCCGCCTTATCGGGGTGGCACGGACTTTCCGACCACCATCGCGCGCTACTTTCTGATGCGCTACATCTCGGTATGCGAGCGCTTCGACTATGCCATGGCCCCGGCCGACTACCGCCAGTGCGGCGCATTCAATTCCACGCGCATGAATGAAGCGCTCTATGCCCGCTGGGCGCGCGGTAATCCGCGCTCCCCGCTGAATGTCCATCGCGACGGCAGCAGCGTGACGGTGCGCATCGAGGCGGTCAGCTTTCTCGGTCAGGGCGCCGCCGGCGGGCGCCTCGCCCAAGTGCGCTTCGAGCGGATTACGCGCCAGGTCGACGGCTCGCGGGTGCGCACGGGGCATTGGATTGCCACGGCACGGTACCGCTTCACCGGTGCGCCCGTGAATCCCGCGGTGCGGCGCTGGAATCCGCTCGGCTTTGAGGTCACCGCGCTCGAGCTCGAGCGCGAGGTGCTGGGTCCGCGCTCGCAGGGCACGCACCGGAGTGCTCCGCGGTGAGGGCCTCTGCGCTTCGCGGCAGGATGCTCGCAGGCATGCTCGCGAGCGTGTTCGGCGCGTGCGCCGCAGTTCAGGCGCGGGTGGATGTCCCTCTGCATGCGCTCTCGCGACCCCTGGCGCGCGCCGTCCCCGCGCCGCACGACCCGCGGATCCGCTACGTGCGCTACGAGAGTGGCCGGGTCTATCGCCTGCGCGGTTACGTGGGCTATGAAATCGATCTGCAGTTTGCCCCCGGAGAGCGCTTCGTCGGGCTCGGTGTTGGTGACGGCAAGGCGGTCAAGATCGCGGCGGCGGCCAATCACCTGTTCATCAAGCCGCTCGCCGCGCACATCGCGACGGATATGACGGTGCTCACGAACCGCCGCGCGTATGTGTTCAAGTATCGTGTCCGCACCTCCGGTGCCCCGGCTCGCGGCGCCGCGATTGTTTACGCCGTACGCTTCGAGTACTCCCCGACACCGCAGCAGAGCGCGCCGGCCCGCCGGCAGCGCCGGCGTGTGCAGCAGGACCTGTATCGCGCCGAGCACGCGCCGCCGCGCAACGAGGATTACTGGTTCTGCGGGCCTCGGGCGTTGCAGCCACAGGCTGCCTGGGACGATGGGGCCGAGACCCATCTGATCTTTCCGTCCCGGGAACCCTTACCGGCGGTGTTCGTGCGCAACGCCGACGGCAGCGAGTCGCTGGTGAACTTCGACATGCGCGGCGATCAGATGGTGATTCATCGCATTGCGCGCCGCTTCGTGCTCAAGCGCGGACGGCTCACCGGATGCATCGTCAATGAAGCGTTCGCCGGTTCCGGGCGTCGTCTCGCGAGCGGTACGATCTCCCGGCGTGTGGCACGCCTGACGCGCAGGCGCGCTGCCGACCCCGCTCCCGGCCGAGGAGGCTCGCCATGATACGGGCGCTCGGGTCCTGGCTCCTCCGGCGGCGAGTCGAGGTGCCGCACGGCCGCGAGGCACCCGAAGCCCCCGACGAGCGGCCGGTCCCCGGCGACCGAGGTATCACGCTCGCGAGCCGTGCCCGCTCATTGCAGGCCCGTCTCAACATGCTGCTCGCCGCTGCGCTCACGATCGCCATCCTAGTGGCGACGCTCCTCTGGTATTACACGGAGGTCGTGCCGCCCGGCGCTGCGAGCCCTACCGCGCAGCGCCGGGCGGTACACAGCGTCGGCGGCGGCGAAGCGCCGCCCCTCGGGGCGATTCCACCGCCGCAGCTCATTGCCGCGCCGCCAGCACCGAGCGCGAGCGGCGCAAGTCGGATGCCCGTACCGCCTGCGCAGCGTTCCGGGCGCGCACGGGCGGACGCCGCGTTGCGGCGCTTCGTCTCGACAGGCAGGGGGCAGACGGACTCTGCCGCGGTGGCGTGGCGGCGGGCACGGCGCCGCGCGGGCCTCGCACGCCGCCTTTCGGGCGGGGTATTGATCGGTGCGTCCTCGGTTGCCAGGCGAACGGCTGCCGCCGCCGTACCGACCCCGGAGCGTGTGCGCGGACGGATTCACTCTGCCACGCCGCGCGGTTCGCGGTTGGACGCGCTCTTGCGCGCGAACGTGATGTCGGCCACACGGGCAAAACTCTTACCGCAGCGGCGATTGCTGTTGTCGGTCGGGACATTCATCGACTGCACGCTCGAGACGGCCATCGACTCGACGCTGCCGGGCATGACCACCTGCATTACCGCCACCGACACCTTCAGCGCCGATGGCGAGGTCGTGCTCCTGCCGCGCGGCACGCTGTTGATCGGGCAGACTCGCGGCGAGGTCCGTCAGGGCATGGCGCGGGTGTTTGTCATCTGGACGCAGGCGCGCACCCCCTCGGGCGTCGTCGTGCGACTCGATTCGCCGGCAACCGATGCGCTCGGCCGCTCCGGGCTCACTGGCCGGGTCAATCGACACTTCTGGCAACGGTTCGGGGCGGCGCTGCTGATCTCGACGCTCACCGGGGTGATTCAGTCCCGGCTCGAGAGTGCCGGCGGAACGCTCATTGTCGATCCGACCGCCAGTGAGGACGTGCTCACCGAATCGCTGCGCAGTGCGCAGGACATCGCTCCGACCATCGACATCGCGAACGGACAGCGCATCGAGGTGTTGGTCGCCCGTGATGTCGATTTCAGCTCCGTTTATGAACTGCGTGCCCGCTGAGCGCGTGTCGGTGCCGCACGGCACGCCGGATGAATCTGCGCTCGAGCTGACGCTGCGAGTGCTGCAGCCCCTGCTTGCGCGGCCGGGGCTGACGGAGCTGTGCATCAATGCCCCCGGTGAGGCGTTTCTCGAGACCGCAGAGGGCTGGAGCCGCGAGGCGCTGCCGGGCGTGGATTTCGATTGGTGCTGGCGCCTGGCGAAGCTCGTGGCGAACCATACGCGCCAGCGCATCGATGAATCCCATCCGCTGCTGTGTGGCGCATTGCCTAGCGGGGAGCGTGTGCAGATCGCGATTCCGCCGGCCACGCTGCAGGGGCGCGTCGCCATCAACATCCGCCGGCCGGCGCAAATCCGCTGGTCGATCGAGGAGCTCGCCGGCCAGGGAGCGTTGCAGCACACCCGTATCGCCCGCGAGGCGGCCGCAGCCATCGAACTCGAGCTGCGCGAGCTCCTGGCCGCCGGCCGCTACGAGGCGTTCCTGCGTCTCGCGGTGTGCAGCCGACGCAACATCCTGGTCTCCGGCCCGACCGGCTCGGGCAAGACCACATGGACCAAGGCGTTGATTGCGGCCATACCGGCGGAGGAGCGACTGATCACGATCGAGGATGCCCCGGAGCTCACCCTCGATGCGCATCCAAACCACGTGCGCCTCTTCTACAGCAAGGACGACCAGGGACTGTCGCGGGTCACCCCGAAGCAGTTGCTCGAGGCGTCGTTGCGCATGAAGCCGGACCGCGTTCTGCTCGCCGAGCTGCGCGCGGAGGAGGCGTTCGATTATCTGCGCAGCGTCAACTCCGGGCATCCGGGCTCGATTACCAGCGTGCATGCCTCGAGTGCCGCGCTCGCCTTTGAGCAACTGGTACTGCTCATCAAGCAGAGCTCGGGCGGCCAGAGGCTCGCACGGCGCGACATCCGGCGCCTGCTGCACGTTCTGATCGATGTGGTCATCCAGTGTGGCCTCGAGCGACACCGGCGCACGGTGCGGGAGATCTGGTTCCGGCCCGAGTCGGTGCGTCGCGCCCGCGCGGCGCGCACCGAGCGGTCGGCGCAGCCCGCCCGGGTGCGCCGATCGGGTTGAATGCCGTGCCAGACGCTCTGCTGTCCGAGCTGACACGCGGCGCACCCGGGCTGATGCTCGCCTATGGCAGTGTGCAGGGACCGATGTGGATCGCGATGGCGCGCGCGCGTGCGGCAGGGGAGCGCTGGCTGGTCTCTCCCGCGCTGGCGGCCTCCGTGAGCGCAGCTCTGGGGATGGCGCTGTCGGCTGCCGGGCCGCTGTGGCATCTGATCGGGCCGGCCGGCCAGGTGCTCGGTGCCGCGGGCCTCAGTGTGCTCAGCGGTTATGTGGCCGGCCGCGCACTGGGTCATACCAGCAGGCGGCGAGCATTTACGCACGTTCGGGGCGCGGTGGTGCGCGAGGAGCGCGCCGAGCCGGCGGCCGCGCAGCGTGCTTGGGGGGCGGATCGCTCGCGCGGCCACGACGGCCAGAGCGTGACGCTCGCCGGCGTGCCGATTGCGCGCCTGGATGAGTCGAAGCATTTCAAGATCCTCGGCACGACCGGTGCCGGCAAGAGCACCGCGATCGCCGAGTTGCTCACCGGGGCGCTCGCGCGCGGCGATCGCGCCGTGATCGCCGATCCGGATGGCGGCTATGCGCAACGCTTCTTGCAGGAGTCGCGTGGTGATGTCGTGCTCAGTCCGTTCGAGCCGGCCGGCCGGCGCTGGGATCTGTTCGGGGAGATCAGCGAGCCGTACGACATCGAGCAGCTCGCGCTCGCGCTGATCCCGGATCAGCAGGGTGCCGAGCGCAGCTGGCGTGGGTATGCCCGCACCCTGTTCAGTGCCGTGACTGCACAGGCCCGCGCCGCCGGTGTGAGCGACATCGGGGAGCTGTACGACTTGCTGGTGCTCGCCGATGCGGCCGAGCTGAAGCGGCTGGTGGGCGGTACGCCGGCACAACCTTTCTTCGATGAGCACAACGCACGCATGCTCGACTCGATCCGCTCCGTCGCCAGCTCGGCGGTCGGGGCGCTGCAATACGTGGCGCGCCAGAGCGCCCCGCCGCTGTCGGTACGCGAGTGGGTGCGCAGCGGTCGCGGGGTGCTGTTCATCCCGTACCGGGCCGGGCAGATTGCCGCCTTGCGCTCGAGTATCTCGGCGTGGATGCGGCTCGCGATCTTCGAATCCATGCAGCACTCGGCGCAGGTGGCGCCGCTGTGGTTCATCGTCGATGAGCTCGATGCGCTCGGCCCGATCGACGGTCTGAAGGATGCGCTGGCCCGTCTGCGCAAATTCGGCGGTCGCTGCGTGCTCGGTTTTCAGTCCGTTGCGCAGGTGTCGAGCACTTACGGTACCGGGGAGGCGCAGACCATCGTGGAGAACTGCGGCAATTCTTTGATTCTGCGCTGCTCGGCGAGCGAGCATGGCGGTACGGCGCGGTTCGCCTCGCGCCTGATCGGTGAGCGGGAGATCGTGAGGGTGACGCGCTCGCGCTCGCGCCGGCCGGGCGATCTGCTGCCCTCGGTGAGCGATGCGGAGCACTGGCAGGTCGAGCCGGCCGTCATGGATGCACAGATCGAGCGGCTGGCGGATCTGTCGGGTTATCTGAAGCTCGCCTCGGTGCCAGACTGGCGGCGGGTGCATCTTATGCCGCCCGCCGATCCGCAACGCGAGCCATTCGGCCATCAAACCGTGCAACGGCCGCCATTGCCCGAGCGGACTGCCGATGCGCACGCGGACCGGACCGAGGCGGGCTGCACTCATGGGTGAGCCGGAGCCGTTGAACGAAACGCTGCGGGTCGGTCTGTTGTTGGAGACCGCACAGAACCAGCAGCGTCAGGTCGAAGCGGCGCTCGCCGGCCTGCGTGGGTATGCCCAGGCACTCGATGAGCGACTCGGCGTGCAGGTCGAGTGCGCACTCGAGGCGGCACTCGCGGGTCTGCGTCGCGAAGTGGATGACGCCGCGGCCGGGCTGCGGCGTTTGCATCAAGCGGCGGATGTGCGCTGGATGGTCTGCAGCACGGTGGCCACGTTGCTGAGTGCGCTGATCGCGCTGAGCGCTGTGCGATTGCTGCTGCCGTCGCCCCAACAGGTGGCTGCGTTGCGTGCGCGCCGAGCAGTATTTGCCGCGGACATCGCGCGTCTGCGCCGATATGGGGGCTCGGTCGAGCTGCGCCGATGCGGCGCGCGCGGCAGACTCTGCGTGCGTGTCGTGCGCAGCGGGCCGGCGTATGGCTCGCACGGCGATTTCCTGCCCGTGAAGGCGCCATGATCCTGCCGTCGTACCGCGCTCTGCGCAGTGCACCGGTCGGCCACCAGCTCCTGGGTGCACTGCTGCTTGGGCTCGTCCTGGCGGCGCTGATGCGAGTCCGCCGCCAGCGCGGCCGCGATGTGCATCATCGCGGGGCTCGCATTGAGACCGCTTCCCGGTCCCGCCGCCGCCTGCGCCGAGTGCCTGGCCTCGGCACGCTGCGGCCCATCAGCCTGGCGACGGTTGCGATTGCGCCGCTCGAGGAAACCAAACACTTCAAGCTCATCGGCACGACCGGGACCGGCAAATCCACGGCCATTGCCGAGCTCATCGGCGGGGCGCTCGGGCGCGGGGATCGGGCCGTGATCGCCGATCCGGACGGCGGCTACCTCGAGCATTTCCACGCTCCCGGCCGGGGGGATGTCATTCTCAACCCGTTCGAGCGGCGGGCCCCGCGCTGGGATCCGTTCGCGGAGCTCGACGGACCGGCCGATCCGCAACAACTGGCCGCAAGCCTGATTGCCCCGGGGGAAGATGCGAGCGGGCGCGAGTGGCGCGGCTACGCGCGCACGTTTCTCGCCAGCGTGCTGCGCCGCGCACACGAGCGCGGTGGCGACGTTCGCCAGCTGTGGCACCTGATCGCCGTGGCTCCAGGCACTGAATTGCGACCACTACTCGAGGACACCCCCGCACAGCCGTTTCTCGAGCCGGAGAACGCGCGCATGTTCGGCTCGATCCGCTCGGTGGCTACGGCCTGTTGCGCGGCGCTCGAACATGTCTGTGCGCAGTGTGCGCGTGACTTCTCGGTGCGCCGGTGGGTGCGTGGCGGCCGCGGGGTGTTGTTTCTGCCGTACCGGGCGGGCGAGATCGCCGCGCTGCGCACGCTGATTGCCAGCTGGATGCGCCTGGCGATTTTCGAGACGATGGACGGACCACCGGCTGACCGGCGCCTGTGGTTCGTCATCGATGAGCTCGATGCCCTCGGCGCGATCGATGGTCTGCGCGATGCGCTGGCGCGGCTGCGCAAATTCGGCGGGCGCTGCGTGCTCGGCTTTCAATCCATCGGTCAGGTGGCCGCGCTCTATGGCATGGGCGATGCGCAGACCCTGGTCGAGAATTGCGGCAACACCCTGATCCTGCGCTGCTCGGCGAGCGAGCGGGGCGGCACGGCGCAGTTCTGCTCGCGACTGATCGGTGAGCGGGAAATCGCGCGCCGCACGGTCGCACGCACTCGCGAGGGGCTCGGTGGCTTCGGCGGCGGACCGCGCGCAGCCCGCCGCTCGGTGCACCTCAGCGAGCAGCGCGTCACGGAACTCGCAGTGCTGCCCTCGGAAATCGAGCAACTGGCGGATCTGGAGGGCTTCCTGAAGACGGCCGGTTCGCCGTGCTGGCTCAAGGTGCGTGTGCGGGCGCAGCCGGCGCGCAGGCGCTGAGTCGCACCGGGTAGGGCGCGATGGCCGTCTTTCATATGCAGATCAACACCGTCTCGCGCTCGAGCGGACGCAACGCCCCGGCGTCGGCGGCGTATCGGGCCGGGGAGCGGATCCGCGATGAGCGCACGGGGGCACTCTACGATCACCGCGCGCGAGCCGACGTGCTGCACAAGGAGATTCTACTGCCATCGCGGCTCGAGCAGGCCGGTACGGCACCGCAGTGGGCGCGCGACCGGGCGCAGTTGTGGAATGCGGCCGAACGGATCGAGCAGCGCGCGAACTCGCGCGTCGCGCGCGAGTATATGGTGGCACTGCCGGCGGAACTGTCCGCCGCGCAACGCGTGCAGCTCGCTCGGGCGTTCTCGCGGGACATCGCCGATCGATACAACGTGGCGGTGGACCTCGCCGTCCATGCGCCGCGTCCGTTCGGTGATCCGCGCAACTTCCATGCCCATCTGCTCACCACGACGCGCGAGCTCAGAGCAGAGGGGCTCGGACCGAAGAGCGGCCTGGACATGACTGGCACGACGCGTGCGGAACTCGGACTGCCCACGAACCGCCGGGAGTTCACTGCGCTGCGGCAACGCTGGGCGGAGCTGGTCAACGAGCACTTGCGTGCCGCGCATCTGGAGGTGCGGGTCGATGCCCGCAGTCTCGCCGAGCGCGGCATCGAGCGCGAGCCGCGGCCCCGCCTGCCGTGGGCGGCGATCGCGGCCGAGCGGCGCGGCGAGAGAAGCGAAGTAGCTGAGCGCATCCGGGAGCGCTATCGCGCCCGAGTGGCCGCGCGCGCCGAGCGCGTGGGTTCGCCGCCGGCCGCACCGCTGCGAGCGATTGAGAGTGCTGCGTCGCCCTCAGAGGCGCAGCAACGCCGGCGTGAGGCAGTGCGCGAGTGGTTGCAGTACCGTCAGGCGAGCGGCCGTGAGGTGGGCGCAGGGAACTCGCTCACCGAAGCGCTGCGCCGCGAGGCGCTCGAGGCCTGGCGGGCTCATCGGGCGAATGATCGAGACGCGACGGCAACGGCGCATGAGCCGTCTGCGCAGTCCGCAGCCGAGCCTGAGCCCGATGGCTCCGCGCCGCGTGCGGGTCACGACCCGGAGGTGTCGTGGTGAGTCCCGTGGCGCGCTCTGTCCCGCTGAGGGGGCAGAGCGCAACGGGCGTCAGTTGAAATCCTGCACGTAGGCGAGCATGGCACCGCCGCGCACGGGCACCACCGAGACCATGGAGTGCTGCATCCCGTCGTGCGCGCGCCGATCCATCACGAAATGCGCCGTCGCCATGCCGAGTGCGGCGGCTGCAACCGTGTCGGAGAGCCAGTGCGCGTTGTGCTTCATGCGCAGATACGCCGTGCCGAGGCCGATGCCGTAGCCGATCGTGCGGCGCAGCCAGCGGATCTTCGGGTTACCCGACTCGGCGAGCACGGTGCCGATGGCGAACGCGGCGGTCACGTGCAGCGAGGGGAAGGAGCTGCCGCCGGCGAACCACTTGTTCGAATCGGTGGTCTGATACGGCCGCTGGCGGCCGAAGGCGTATTTCATGGCGAAGCCGGTGAGGGAGGCGAGACCGGCCGACTCCAACATGTTCCACGACTCGGACCGCCCGGCGCTGCTGTGCGTCAGGGAGGCATAACCGAAGGTGAACGCGAAAGCGGCAAAGCCCGGCAGCGCATCACTGATCGTGGCGCTCGAGGGGGGCTTGCCGCCGAGCGGGCGGCTCGAGCCGCTGTCGAAGTGCGTGCGCACCTGCGTGTCGTAGTGGTGAGCCACCGCGATCGCCGCGAGCGCACCGCCGAAGTATTCCCAGTTGCGCCGCCGCCAGTGCAGCGGGTCGGTGTAATACGCCTTCATGTCCCCGAGGGAGCGAAAGAACAGCGACTTCACCGTCGAGCGCTGCCGCCCGTAGTGGATCGCCGCCGGCGAGGTGAGCGGGGCGGGCAGCTCTGCGCCATCGGCCGGTGCCGCGGTGGTTTGTGCCGCGGTTTGTGCGGCCTGTACCTGGGGGCACAGGCCGCCCAGCAGCAGCGTGATGCCGAGGAGCCATGCGTGGCGGTGCGGGTATTTGATCCTCATCGGCGGATTTTAGGGATTTCCTGCCGCGCCGGTAGAGGGGGACGGTGAATAATTTGCGCTCCCCGCGCTGGCCGGGCGTGGCACGGTTCGCCGGCGGGGTGTCAGGCCGCCTGCAGAAGGATGGCGCATCGCGACGCTCACAGTGCGTGAACGAATGCGACTGCGGCGAGGGCCGCGAGCAACGCAGGGGGCATCACACGCACGCCGAGCTTCAGGAAGCTCACGGCATCAATGTGGATCTGTTCGCGTCGCAGCGCAATCAGCCACAGCAGGGTGGCGAGTGAGCCGGTGACCGAGAGATTCGGGCCGAGATCGACGCCAATCAGCAGGCTCGCGCGCAGATGCGCCAGTGCGGGGGCCCCGCCGAGCGTGGCGCTGATCAGCGCCACGGGCAGATTGTTCATGACGTTGCTGGCGGCGGCGACGCCCCCGCCGGCGAGCAGCGGTGCGAGCGAGCCGGTGTGCTGTGCCAGCCGCTCGAGCAGCACCGTGAGCGCCGAGAACAGCCCGGTGCGCTGCAGTCCGGCCACCAAGACGAACAGTCCGGCCACCAGCGGCAGCACGCTCCAGGGCACCTCGCGCAGCAGCGGCCAGGGGGCGCGCCGCTCGATCAGCAGCACCAGAGAGAGTGTCAGCAGCGCGGCGGCGAAGGTCGGCGCACCCAGCTGCAGCCCGCTCGCCGAGGCGCCCAGCAGCACCAGTACCGTCAGGCCGATGCCGGTGGCGGCCAGTTTTGCGGCGCGGGTGAGCGGCGGCAGCGGCACCTCATGGGTGAAGATACCGTCGAGGGCGCCGCGCTGCGTGGCGCGCAGGGCGAGGTAGGTCACGCCGATGGCGAGGAGCGAAGGCAGCAGGAACGCACCGAGCCAGGCGCCAAGCGGCGGCAGGTGACTGGCGTAGACCACCAGGTTGGCGGGGTTGGCAATGGGCAGCAGAAAGCTCGCCGCGTTGGCGATGAAGGCGCAGCTCAGCAGATACGGCAGCGGTTCGGTGCGTGCCTGGCGGGCCGCCGCGTAGACCGCCGGGGTGAGCACCACCGCCGTCGCATCGTTTGAGAGCAGCGCCGTCACGCCGATGCCGACCAGATAGACCAGGACGAACAGCCGGCGCGGCGAGCCGCGCGCGGCCCGCACGGCGTGCGCCGCCAGCCAATCGAACAGACCCTCGGCCCGTGCCAGCTCGGCGAGCAGCATCATCCCGGCGAGAAACAGGTATACGTCGGTGCCACGCCCGACGGCGAGCCAGGCCGCATGCCATGAGACCAGCGAGCCGAGGACGAGCAACGCCGCTCCGGCTACCGCCCACAGCGTCTCGGAGATGCCCCAGGGACGCAACAGCATGCCTGCCACGGCGCATGCGCCGATCAGCCAGATGATGTCATTCGCGAAGCTCGCCTGAAGTGTGGGCACGGTGATCCTTGGTGGCCGTCGAGCGCCTGTCCGTGCCGCACGCCGATGCAGCGCAGGGTGGGCGTGCTCCGAGCGGGTAGGGACGCTGTGCTCGGTCCGCGCTGTGCGGCGGCGCCCGTTCGGCGTGCCGCGCCGTTCACCTCTGCGCCGCGGCGAACGGCACGTATGCGCGCCGGGCGCGAGGCGCTTAGCGGCTCGCGATCACCCTAGCGAGTTTCGCCAACTCAGGCAAGAACTCGACGGAGCGCTGCGCTACCCGCCGGACCGTCGGCCGCGGCTCGCTTGTTTACTTACGACGGCAGTCGTAGACTGCGCCGAATGAGTACGTTTCGACTGCCTGCCGACGATCTCGAGTACGCCGTGCTCGCCTCGCTCTGGGAGCTCGGTACCGCATCGGTGCGCGAGCTGCACGAGCGGCTCGGTGTGCCGCAGGGCCTGGTGTACACGACCACGGCGAAGGTGGTCGATCGCCTGCGCGAGAAAGGGTTGATTCAACGGCAGCGCAGGGGCGCGGCGTTTCAGTATCGGGCGAAAGTGGCGCGCGAGACGGTCGAGCGGGCGCGCGCCCGCAATGCGCTGACGCGTCTGCTCGGGGCAGCCCCGCGCGCAGCCGCGGCGGCGTTGGTTGAGGCGGTGGAGGATCTCGACCCGGCGCTGCTCGAGGAGCTCGAGCAGGCGGTCGCCGCGCGACGGAGGGCAAAAAGTGGAACGTGAAACGCTGCTCACGATGTTGCTGATGATCTTCGGCGGCTGTGCGCTGCAGGCGCTCGCCGGCTGGCCCGACCCGGCGATTTCGGCCGCGGAGGCCGCATCGCTCGAGCGCACCGCGTGGCTGAGAGTGTGCCTGCCGGCGCTGCCGATGCTGCTCATCGCTCCGTGGCTCGCCGGTTGGGCGCTCACCCAGCCCGATCCGGTGCGCGTGCCGCTCAATCCGCTCGTGATCGTGGCGCTGTGGTTGCCCTTCGGGCTGCTGTTCCTGCGCGCGCTGCTGCGCGCCCTGTGGGCGCTGCTGCGCGAGCCGCCCGAGTGCGCAGTGGCAACCGTCGGGCTGATGGCCCCGCAGATCGTGTTCTCGCCGTTTCTCGCCCGACAGCTCGATGAGCCGGTGATCCGCGCGGCGCTGGCGCATGAGCGGGCGCACGGGCGGCATCGCGATCCGCTGCGGATCTGGATCGCCCAGCTCATCACCGATCTGCAATGGCCCTGGCCGCAGGCCCGGCGCCGGCTGGGGGTCTGGCTCGAGGCGCTCGAGTGGGCCCGTGACGAGGAGGCCCGCCGAGCGGGCGTCGAGGGATCGGATCTCGCCGCTGCGGTGCTCGCTTCGGTGCGGTTCCTCGGAGCGCTGAGCGGGCCGCAGCGCGCTGCGCTCTCGGGCACCCAGGTGGCCCATGCGCGACTGATCGGTGACGGTCAGGCGCTGCGGCGCCGAGTGGCACGCTTGCTCACTCCGCTGCGCGCACTCGAGCCGGCGCGCCGGCCCCGCGCCCCGGCGCTGCTCGTACAGGCCGCGGTGTGGATCCCGCTGCTGCTCGCGGTGTTGTGGCTCGGGATTGTCTATGGCGCACCGGTCATGCGGCCGCTGCTCGGACTGACGGCGTGAGGGCACGGGGCGCCCTCGTGAGCGCTGTCGCGCTCGCTCTGCTCGCAGCGGCGCTCGCGCACAGGGTCCAGGCGGCCACGCTCGGCTCGCTGCGTAGCGGCACCGTGATCGCACGCGCTGCGCCGGTGCGGCGCCGACTGCGCGCCTACGGACAGATCCGGCCGGTTGCGCTGACTCTGGCCCGCGCGATGCAGGCCGGGATCGTGAGCCGACTGGCTCTGCCCGGGGAGCGCATTCGGATGAATCAGGTGCTGGCCGTGATCGCCGGCCCGCAGGCCCAAGCCCTGCTCGCACGCCGCCGCGGCGCGCTGCGGGCCGCTCGGGTGAGGCTCGATGCCGATCGGCGCCAGCTTGCCGCCCAGCTGGTCACCCGCCAGCAGCTCGCGGCGGATCAGGCCGCCTACCTCAGCGCTCGCGGCGCGCTGCGGGCGGCATTGCGCACGCTGACCGTGCGCTCGCCGGTGGCCGGACGGGTGTTGAGTGTCGCGGTGGGCGACGGCACGCAGGTGACCGCCGGTGAGCCACTGCTCACCCTGCAGGCAGGCCGCCTGTGGCTGGCGGCCCGCTTCTACGGTGCGGCGGCGCGCGCTGTCCACCCTGGTCTGTTGGGACGGTTCAGACCGGTCGCCGGCGCAACGAGCGTGGCCGTACGGGTGGTCACGGTGGCCGGTGCGTTGGCTGCCGATGGCGGCACACGTGTTCTGTTGCAGCCCAAGGGCATGACCGGCGCCGCGGCTCGTCTCTGGCGCAGCGGTCAATGGGGCACCGTCACTCTGCCCCTGGCCACCCGCACGCTGGTGGCCGTTCCGACCCGCGCGCTGATCCTCGATCGGGCGCACTGGTGGGTGGTGCTGCGTACGGCGCACGGCGATCGCCCTCAGCGGGTCGTGCCGGGTCCGGCGCGCGGTTGGCTGACGTATCTCGAGAGCGGCGTGCAGGCCGGCGAGCCGGTGGTGGTCGAGAACGCCGATCTGGCGTTCCACCATGACATCGCCAGCCACTACACTCCGCCGAACTGAGGCCGGGCGATGGCGGTGACACGGACTGTACCGCACGTGCTGCGCCGGCCGTTGCTCTGGGTTCTGCTGCTCGGCGCGCTGCTCGCCTGGATCGCCAACGCACTGGTGCATATCCCGGTCGAGGTGTTGCCGAGGTTCGACTACCCGGAAGTCAGCATCTTCGTGCACCAGCCCGGCGCGAGTGCAACCGAGCTCGAGAGCCTCATCGTCGATCCGCTCGAGGGGGAGATTCTGGCGCTGCCTCACCTGCAGAGCGTGCGCTCGAGCATGGGCAGCGGCACAGTCGAGATCGACGTGCGCTTTCGCAGTGGCTCGACGGCGCTGATCGATCTGCAGGCGGTCAACGGGGCAATCGACCGGGCGCGACGGCGCTTGCCCGCCGCGGTGCACCCCTTTGCGCAGATCATGGGCAACGCCATCAACGAGGTGGATGATTACTCGGCGCAGATTCCGGCGAGGATTGCGCCGGCGGAAGTCGAGCGGGACGTGCTCACCTCCATCGCCCCGGCGTTGCGCGCGTTGCCGGGGGTACAGCGGGTCGAGGTGTACGGTCAGGGCGAGGAGGCGCTGTGGGTCCAGCCTGACCTCGGGGCGCTGCAGCGATACGGTGTATCGGTCGCGGCGCTCGTGCGCGCGGTGCGCGCACAGGTGCTGCTGAAGCCTGCCGGCTACGTGATTCAAGGGCACAACGACGTGTTGATCGAGGCGCGGCATCTGCCCGTGCACAGCGCGCAGCTGCGGCGAGCGCCGGTGCCGAGCGCGCACGGGGTGGTGCCGCTCGGGGCGCTGGCGCGCGTGGTGCGTGCGGCGGTGCCGGTCCACAATGCCGTGCTGCTCGATGGCCGGCCGAGCGTCGAGTTGACGATCCTGAAGCAGTCCGGTGCGGCCACCACGCCGGTCACCCGCGAGGTCGCCGCCACGCTGGCGGCCACCCGCGCCGAGCTGCCGCCCGGGGTGCGCTGGGTGCGCACCTACGATCAGGGTCACATCGTGCATGCGATCGGGGCGGACCTCGGGCGCAATCTGCTCATCGGCATGGGACTCGCCGTGGCGGTGTTGTTCTGGGTGCTCGGCGGCGGCCGCGGCGTGTGGATCCTCGCGTTCAGCATTCCGCTGTCGCTCGGCATCGGCATCGCGGCGCTCTACTACACCGGTCAGGATCTGAATCTGATGACCTTGGGGGCGCTCACCGTGGCGGTGGGCCTGCTCGCCGATGATGCAATCATCGTCCTCGAGAGCATCTATCACCGCTGGGAGCAGGGCGATGGGCGCTGGGAGGGGATTGCGCGCGGTCTGCGTCAGATCCTCGTGCCGGATATCACCGGCACCCTCACCAACGTCGCGATCTACGTGCCGTTGCTGTTTGTCGGCGGTCTGGTCGGGCTTTTCTTCATTCCCTTCTCGTTGGCGATGACCTTCGCGCTGCTCGCCTCGCTGTTGGTGTCGCTGACGGTGATTCCGCTGGCGTTAGGCTTTCTCGGAGCCTCCGCGCAGGGGGCCACTGCGGCCGGCGCACGCGCGCTCGAGTGGCTGCGGGGCTGGAACGAGCGGCTGTTCGCGCTTGTGATGCGTGGTCCGCGCCTCAGTCTGGCACTCACCGTCGGGGTGCTGCTGCTGTCGCTGCTCGGGCTGGTGCTGGTGCCCATTGATTTTCTGCCGCTGCCGAACGAGGGGGTGCTGCTCGAGTCGTTCACGCTCGCACCCGGCACTTCGCTGCGCCAGACCCGCGCGGCGGTCGATCTGATGACGGCGCGGATCCTCGCCGACCCGGCCGTGGCGCACGTCTATGCTCGCATCGGCTCCTCAGGGGGTACCACCTACACCGAGCCGGCGTACGCCGGGGAGATGCAGGTGTCCCTGAAGCGTGGCATCAGCGTCAATGCGCTCGATCAGATCGGTGAGCGCATCCAGCGCGAGTCCCATCTGCCCGGCGTGCAGCTGTCGGTCGATACCCCGACCATCGAGCGGCTCGGGGAAAGCCTCTCGGGTCTGCCGCAGCCGTTCGTGGTGCACGTCTTCGGCAGCAGCATCCGGGAGCTGCGCCGCCTGTCGCAGCAGATCACCGCGCGCCTGCGGCACATCCCGGCGCTTTCCGGAATTTTCAACAACGATGGCTACACCGTCACGCAACTGACGATTGCGCCGCGCACGGCGGCACTCGCCGCCTACGGACTGACTCCGGCGTCGCTCTACGCGCAGCTCGATCCGTTGCTCAACGGTGAGGTGATCGCGCAGGTGCCCGAAGGCAACGTGCCGCTCGATCTGTACCTGCGCCTCGCCGATGCGCCGCGCCGCTCCCTGGCGCAGCTCGCAGCGCTGCCGGTGCGCACCGGCGGGTGGACTCCGCTCGGTGAGCTCGCGCGCCTCTCGCTGCTCAGCACCCCGAACCAGATCGATCACATTGCCGGGGCGCGGGTGCTTGATATTCTGGCGACGCCGAACGGTACGCTCGGCAGCACCGTGCGGGCGGCGCGGCGGGCGCTGCGCGGACTGCACTTGCCGCCGGGCTATCGGATCACCTTCGGCGGACTGTTCGCGCAGCTCGAGCATGCCGCGCTCGGCCTGCTCCTTGCGGTACTCGCCGCGTTCGTTCTCATGGTCGGCATCCTCATCTTGCAGTTCGACGGGTTGCTGGTGCCCGGGATCTTGCTGCTCGAGATCCCGCTCGCCATCACCGGCGGCACCCTGGCGCTGTTGGTGAGCGGGGTCGGACTGAATGCCACCGGCATCATCGGCTTTCTCACCCTGATCGGCATCGGCTTGCGCCACAGCATCGTGTTGCTCGATCGTGCGCGGCAGAACGAGGCGCATGGCATGCCGCTCGAGCTGGCGGTGCGCGAGGCGATCCAGGTGCGCTTCCGACCGATCGTGCTCACCGCACTGACCGCTGCGCTCGGGATGTTGCCGACTGCGCTCGGCTTCGGGCAGGGCGCCGCGCCCGAGCAGGGCTTGGCGGTGGTGATTCTGGGCGGACTTCTCTGGAGCGCCGTGCGCTCGACCAATCTCATCCCCGCGCTGTATCTGTACTGGCGCGGCAAGCAGCTCGCGCGGGAGCCGGCGCGATGAGCACGCCGCGGCCGAGCACCGTCGGGTGTGTCGCTCTCGGGGTGGTGTGCGCCATGCTGGCCAGCTGTGCGATCTATCATCCCAAGCCGCTCCCTCGAGGCAGCACGCTGCTGCGGATCGCGCAGCTGCGCGCCTCGCGCCGGACCTTCGCTCTGCCTGGCCTGAAAGCCGAGCCGCTCGATCCGGCGGCTGGCCTGACGGCCGTGAACATCATGCAGCTCGCCGTGGCCGCCGATCCGCTCCTGCGCGCCGAGCGTGCGCGCCTCGGAATCGCCCGCGCGCAGTTGTTCGCCGCCGGATTGCTGCCCGACCCGGTGCTCTCGGGCGGGCTCGGCAAATCCCCCACTCGAATCGGCTACAGCATCGGGTTGATGCAGGACGTGCGTGCGCTCGTGACTCTGCGGGCCGCGCGCTCGGCGGCCCGCGCCCGCTCGCGTCAGGTCGATCTTCAGGTGCTCTGGCAGGAATGGCAGGTGGCCGAACGGGCCCGGGTGCTGTTCATCCAGGCCCGTCAGGAGCAGGCGCTGGCGCAGGTGCTGCGTCCGCTGCGGCATCTGCTCGGTCTGCTGGTGCAGCGTGAGCAGCGCGAATTGGCGCGCGGAACCGTGGCAGCGGCGCGCACCGCCGCCGCGCTCGCCGCCTGGGATGCCGCGCAGCAGCGCTGGCGTGCGCTCGAGCTGGCGCAGAATCGCACCTGGCATGGGCTCGATGCGCTGTTGGCACTGCGCCCCGGGACGCACCTGATGCTGCGCGGTACGGCAGAGGTGATGCCGTTGTCGCACGCGACGCTGCGCGCTGCGCTGGCGGCGTTGCCCGACCGCCGACCGGACCTGCTCGCCCTGCGAGCCGGCTATACCAGCGACCAGCAGCAGTTGCGCGAGGCCATCCTGCGCCAGTATCCGATGCTGGGCGTCGGCGTCGATTATGCGCACAGCGCCGATCAGGGCGTGCGCACCGTGGGGTTCAATGTGCAGCTGACATTGCCGCTGTTCAATCGCAACCGGGGCGGGATCGCGATTGCGCGCGCGACGCGCGCCTACCTGTATCGGCAGTATCAGGCTCGGCTCGATGCGGCGATCAATGGGGCAGATCAGGTCGAGCACGCCGTGCGGATCATGCATCGGCAACTGCGTGTGCTCGATGCGCGCGCTGAGCATCTGGAGCGGGCCCGCGCTGCTGCGGATCTGAGCTACCGTCGCGGCGAGCTGACGCTCGCCGGCTATTGCGCCGTGCTTGGTTCGCTCGATGCAGTGCGAGCCGATGTGATCGCAGTGCGGGCGGGGTTACAACAGGCCCAGGCGGCGCTCGATATGTTGTTGGCACAACCGCTGTGAGGCGCAGCGCCTGCGCAGGGCCTCACAGGGAGGCATCGCCGCTCGGGGTGGGCACGCTGCGGGCGGCGGGCTCGATGGCGCCGAAGAAGCGTTGATAGAGCACGATGTACAGCGCCTGCAGCCCCACGGCGATCAGAAACGGCGTGGTGAACTCGCCGCGATGGATCAACCAGCCGCCGATCACCGGACCGACTGCGCGGGGAATCTGCATCGAGAGGTTCTGCACCGTCGCAGCCACGCCGCGCCGTTCCGCGCGGGTCAGTCCCGCCGCGACGGCTTGACGGACTCCGGCCGTGCCGCGGTTGAACACGCTGCGCAGCGCGTACAGGGCGGCGGCTAGGGCGAAGTCGGGCGAGAAGGGCATGCCGAGCAGCATGGCCAGTCCCACCACCCGCATGGCGGTTACGGCCCGCACGCTACCGATGCGTCGGCTCAGCCGGTGCGCGAGTACCGAGCCGAGCGTGGCGAGTGCAAAACTCGCCGCGAGCGCCGGACCGATCACTTGCGGGCCCTGCGCGTAACGGCGCAGGAACCAGTAGGCGATCAGCGGTCCGATGATGCCGATGGCAAGTCCGTTGATGGCGTTGGTGAGGGCGAGTTTGCGGATCCGGCGGTTCTCATCGCGCTTGATCCGTGCCTCGTGGTGCTGATCGTGGGCGGCAGCGCGGCGCACCTCGGGCACTTCGCGGGTCCAGGCCACCAGGCCGAGCGACACGAGCGAGCCGAGCAGCGGCAGCGCAAAGAGCACGCGGAAGCTGCCGAGATCGGTATAGCCGAGGCCGAACAGCGGCGGCACGGCAACGAGCAGTGCCCCCACGCCCATGCCGAGGAAGCCGAGAGTCGCGTTGTATGACAGTGCACGCCGGCGCTCCTCCCCGTCCACTTCGCGCGCGAGCCAGGCCTGCTCGACCGGAGAGAATGGCCCGGCCGCGCCGTTCGCGCCGCGCCCGAAGCCCGCGAGCGTCGAGGCGGCGATGAGCACCGCCTGGTTCGGGGTGAGGATGGCGGCGAGTGCGGCGGCCGCGGCGGCGAGTTCATAGGCGATGAGCAGCCGTCGGCGGCTCATGCGATCACCGAGTGGGCCGATGATCAGCGTCAGGAGCGCGCCGAAGGCCAGTCCCGCCATGAGAATCACGCCGATGGCCGTGCCGCTGAAGCCAAGCGCGTGCAGGTACAGGCTGAAGCTCGCAACCGTTGCACCCTGGCCGACGCTGCGCGTCGCCCGGGCAGCAAGCAGGCAGCGAACATTGTGCGGGAGGCGTCGGGACACGAGGGGCCGTGATAAGGGCAGCGAGTCGGCCAGTATCGGGTCGTGCGTCCCATGCGCGCAACCGGCAAGCGGCGGAGGGGGCGGTCCGCCGGGCGAGAGAGGCTAGGAGTTCAGCCGAGCAGTTCGGGCCGATGCGTGCGCAGCCGGCGCAGCCAGGGCTCGAAATCGCCGGGTGACATCGCTTTGGCGAGCAACCAGCCCTGCGCCAGCGTGCAGCCGTACTGCCGCACGAGTTTCCAGTCCTGCAGCGATTCGACCCCCTCGGCGACGGTCTCCAGGCCGAGCTCACTTGCCATGTCGAGCGCTGAGCGCAGAATCACCTGCAGGCTCTCGCGCTCGGCCGCCCCGTGCACGAAGCTGCGGTCGATCTTCAGCTCCGTGAATGGAATGCGCGCCAGCTGCTGCATCGAGGAGAAGCCGGTGCCGTAGTCATCGAGTGACAGCCTGAAGCCGCGCAGCCTAAGCCGCGTCAGCACGCCGAGGGCGACCGCCAGCTCGCGCAGCAGCGAGCTCTCGGTGACCTCGAGAACCACCTGTTCGGCGCGCAGATGGTGCTTGCGCTGCAGATCCGAGATTTCCTGCACGAGCTCGCCGCGCTCGAGCAGCAGAGGCGAGATGTTCACCGCAATCGACAGGTCGAGTCCGAGGCGTGACCATTGCGCGGTCTGGGCCATCGCCAGATCCATCACGCGCAGCGTCAGGGCGTGAATGAGTCCGTGCTGCTCGGCGACCGGGATGAAGGCATCGGGGGGGATCCAGCCGCGGCTGGGGTGATGCCAGCGGGCGAGCGCTTCGAGCCCCCGGACCCGGCAGGTGCCGATTTCGACCTGAGGATGGTAGTAGACGATGATCTCCTCGCGCTCGAGCGCGAGGCGCAGCTCCTGCGGGTCAACCGGCGTGGCTTTGTTTTCCGGGCTCTCCGCAGGTCCTATGCTCGTCTGGCGGCGCAACAATGTACCGAGCGCGGACTGGGTCAAGGGTTTCGGCAGGCTGCCAAGAATACGCAGACCCAGTGCCGTACCCATATCTTCGACCGACTGGCGCAGCGCGCTCTCGCGTGAAGAGGCGACGATGATCGGGGAGCGCAGGCGCCGCGCCGAGAGTGCGGCCAGCAGCTCCGGGCCGTCCATGTTCGGCATTTCCAGATCCACGATCAGCAGATCCGGCGGGTTTGCCAGGGTGTCGAGCAGCGCGAGCGCGGCGACGCCGTCCTCGGCCTGGTGAACGTCCGTGATGCGCAGTTCCCGGCACAGCGCCGCGCCGAGACTGCGCTGCACACCGCTGTCATCAACGATCAGCACTGAATCAATGACACGCAGTGCAGCGGTGGCAGGCATAGTCGCAGTGAACCCCTGGCCGCCCGTGAGGCAAGGGGGGCGACGTTCGTCTTCCGAGCTGTATCGACGGGGACGCGCCGGGACTTGAGCCTCGCAAGGCGGGGGGAGTGTGACGCCGGTCGCATTTGGGATGGTGGAATCTACCAGTGCCTTGCCCGGGGCCCGCGCGTTGCGTCCGGTGGACTTCATCGCTAGACTTGCCGTCCCTTGAGGGATGGGCGGTTAGCTCAGCGGTAGAGCACTGCTTTCACACGGCAGGGGCCACTGGTTCGATCCCAGTACCGCCCACCATAAAATCAAGTACTTAGCGATTATCGCCCCAAAAAGTACGGCAAAAGTACGGCATAGCTACCTGCAGAATGCCGTCGTTGGCGGTGGACGCGAATAGCCGTGGCGGCCATGGGACGCCGCTCCAATCCGTCGATGCGTTTTCACGGTGGCGACTGGCTGGGGATCTGCAGTTCATCCGCACGGCGGGCGTCGTTGCCCGATCGCTCGGGGTCAGGGCACGGGCATTCCGGGAAACGAGCGGCGGGCGATTTCCTCTGCGATGCGCTGAATCTTCACCGCCAGGTCCTGCGTGTTTCTAGCCGCGATGCGGAAAATCTCCCGCGTTGACCCATACTGCGGGTCGGCGCCACATTCCGATGCGCATCGAGCCTGGGCGCGCAGCGCCCTCGCGGCGTAGATCAATTCCTGGGCGGTGAGCTCGAGTCGGGGATCGCGCATGCCGTCAAATTTACCGCGGCCGCTCACCGCACCAGCAAGCCCCGGCCGCGGCGGCTGGATGTGCCGACCGCGAGCAGTGACCGCCGGCGCTGCAGTGCAGATCGAGCCGACGTGCGCGGTGCAATCTCTCGGGAGTACAAGCCTGGCGGTGGCCGTATGGCTGCGGAGAAGAACGATCCCGCTGGAACGTCCGGACCTGCGGGCAAGCCCTCCTTGGGGAGATAGATCGGTGGCGGTACCCGGATTCCAGTCGTCCCTGAGGCCCGTGCTCGATCTGTATGCGGATCGCAACGAACGTCGAGCGCGCGACCTCAGCGAGGTGGCTGCAGCGCGCCTTCGGCTCTGCGCGTCCGATCTCGAGGAGACGATCTCAAGCGGTGAGCCACGATTCGTGAGTCGTTTGTACTGAGCCCACTCCTATCTCAAGCAGGCCCGGCGTGGCTTTTGCCCCATGAGCCCGCAGCCACGGTGCTGGAACCGAGGCAGGCGCAACGGCCGAGCCGCAGCAACCCTCCGCCGAGGAACTCACGCCCGATGAGCAGATCCGCCAAGACTATGAGCCGCACCGAGCGCCCATCGCGGGGCGGGGGGAACTCCTCGGGCCTCAAACTGTGTGGACTTCTGAGCTGCCTGTGCGGCAGTGAACCCCGTGAATCGTCAAAAACCTGCCGAATAAAGAAAGCGAGGGACGTCGTTCTGTCATTGAACGAGGCCCGCATCGTGTGGCAGGCCGCGGAATTGACCGGATATCCGTTCGGGACACATTTGCAGCTGATGCTCCTCACGGGGCGTCGGTGCGATGAATGGGCTTCGGCCCGCGTCAGCTGGATCGACACGGATCAGGCGCTGATGGTGATTCCCGCTGGCGAATACAAGAGCGATCACGTCCACGTCGTGCCGCTCGTGTCGCAGGCGATGGAGATTCTCAAGCGCATACCGAAGCCGAAGAATGGTGAATACCTCTTGCCGAGCACTGATGGGCGGGCGCCAATCCAAGGGGTGCCGAAGTATTTCCAGGCGCGCCTTCTGGATGCGATTCTTGCGATCACTGGAGAGAAGTCTTCGAAGAAGTTCACCTCGCACGATCTGCGTCGGCCGGTCGCGACGCGCCTTGCGGAGAGCCTCGGTGACGCGGGCGACAAGCTCGCCAAACGGGTGCTCGGGCACTCCGATGGCAGCGTGACCGCAATTTACAATCGGTACGCCTATGTGAAGGAGATGCGGCGGGCGCTCGAACAATGGGCGAACGATCTCGCGTGTACGCAGGACCCGTCCGGGTGTACACTGACGCCTAGACGTCTAGGCGTAAAATTGAGTGTGATCATGGAGCAGCCAGTGAGGTGGACCGTCCGGGTTTCCAAGGACACGGATGTGTCCGTGCGCACCTTCCTGGCCCAGCGGGGCATGAAGAAGGGCGATCTCGCCAAGTTCATCGAGGAAGCCGTGCGCTGGCGGGTACTCGATCAGACGGTGGCAGAGACCAAGGCGCGCAATGCCAATGTGCCTCCTGCCGAGATCGAAGCGGCGATCGATGAGGCGCTGCGTTTCGTGCGCGCGGAGCGATTTGCTACCGCGCGCAGATGAGGGCGATCCTCGACACCAACGTTCTCTGCAGCGCGCTGCTGACCCCGGGAGGCCCGACCGATCGGCTCTATGGGGCCTGGCGAGAAGGGCGGTTCCAACTGCTGACGAGTGAGGAGCAGCTGGAAGAGTTCCGACGCGTGACGCGCTATCCCCATCTGCGACCATTCATCGAGCCCGCCGCAGCCGGTGCGATGTACAACGAGTTGCGGCGCCTGGCGATCCCGCTGGGAACACTCCCCGTCATCGACGCATCGAAAGACCCAGGAGACAATTTTCTCTTGGCGATGGCCCAGGCCGGCGAGGCCGACGTGCTCGTCACCGGCGATAAGCACGATTTGCTCGCGCTCAAGGTCTTTCAGCGCACGCGGATCCTCACCGCGCGGCAGTTGCTGACGCAGCTCGGCGTTAAACCTAAAGCAAAGCGCCCACCGAAGCGCAAGGTTGCGGCTGCACGCCGCAGAAAGCGCAAGAAGCCGCGGTAGGGGAGAGGCAGCGAAGGGCATGGCACTGCAGCCGACATTTCCATCACGAAGACCGGGAAGTCGCGGCTCTCTCGACGCCCGGACGGTGGAGCAAGGGGAGCGGACCGTTGCGGGTACGACGCTCCCACGACAGGCTCCCTTGGGTGGAGTGACAGAAGCATGACTCAGCAGGTTTCATAATGTTTGAACAAGCGTTTCGCAACATCGACGGCGTGCTGCGCAAGGAAGCGGGCTGCACCACCGAGCTCGACTACACCGAGCAAACCTCCTGGCTCCTGTTCCTGAAATACCTCGACGGGCTGGAGGAGGACAAGCGCCAGGAAGCGGCGCTTGAGGGCAAGAGATACAGCTACATTCTCGAGAAGCCCTACCGCTGGGTCACCTGGGCGGCCCCTAAAGCGAAGGACGGGACGCTCGATCATCACAAGGCGCTTACCATCAACAGCACATCCAGCACCCTTCATGCACCACGCGCAGGGGCCATGGCGTGGACACAGCAAGTCTGCACTCGGTCGAAGGGCCGGCCGGTTACTCGCGGATGATTCTGCCTGCCCGCCGCGACGCGCCCGTCGAGGGCAGGCATGCCCATGTGCTCGATCTTGCCGCGCCCATCTCGCGCGGAAGCCGCTGGCCGTTGCGCACGCCGAATCGTCGCGTCCAATCCACATCGGCTTGCTCGGTACGCAAGCTGCAATGTTGAAGCCGCACTTGGGGTGGCTTTTTCAGATGGTCCCCTAAGCCCAGCGATGCCCAGCCGCGCGCTGGGTAATCCCCTCGCTTTTCGCCGCCGGCAAAATGGAGTCGGGCGTCAACGCTGTAACGCCTCGTCCGTTTGCATGCGCTACAGCGCCGCGTCGCGGGGCATCGATTTCTTCGTGATGACGGGGCCATACAGTCGCGCTCTCGCTGCAGGCAAGCCGGTCGCCAGTGTGCGCCTGACTCTTGCGCTGGTTCTATTCGGCCTACTTGCAGGTTGCGGTGGTGGAGGCGGCAGTTCGTCCACACCAGCGCCCACGCCGACAGTGACATTCACGCTTTCCGTCAGCACCAGTGGCAACGGGACGGTGACGTCCAGTCCCGCCGGCATCAATTGCGGCAGTTCCTGCAGCGCCTCGTTCACCTCAGGCAATCAGGTGACGCTGCAGGCAACGCCCGGGTCTGGTTATCTCTTCAGCGGTTGGATGGGCGCATGCAGTGGATCGTCAACCAACTGCGCCGTCACGATGAACCAGAACCAGTCGGCCTCGGCGGTGTTCGCCATCCAGACCGCGCCACAGGCCAAACCAGCCTTGATTGGCCTCGTCACCATGGGCAGCGAGAACTGGGTCAACCTGGGCGTAGGCGGGCTGCCGCAGAACCGACTGCTCGAAGCCAACGCCCATCCGGGTGTCTACGTCGCCGCGGTCATCCAGGCTACCTGGTCGCAACTGGAGCCGCAGCCCGGCGTGTTCGACGACAGCGTCATCGACGACGCATTGCAGAATATCGCCGCCTACAACGCGAAATACCCCGCGACACCGCTGGTGGGCAAGCTGCGCATCTTTGCCGGCGTTAATACACCCGCATGGGTGATGCAGCAAGTCGGCTCGGTCACATTGACGGACAGTGCCGGCAACTCGGCGACCTTCCCCGACTTCTGGACGGCGCAGTACACGGCGCTGTGGACGCAGTTGCAGAACCACCTGGCCGCGGTCTACGACAGCAATCCCGCAATGGGCGAAGTGGCGATCAGCGTGTGTTCGTCGATCACCGCCGAACCCTTCGTCCTGCCCGGGGACGCAGTGAGCCAGCAGGCGCTGCTGGCCGCCGGCTACAGCGATGCGCAGATGGAAACCTGCCTGAGCAACGCGGCACAGGATTACGCGGCTTGGAAGCAGGCCCCGCTCGACTACACCTTCAACCCGCTGTACCTGACCCAGTCGAATCCCGCATCCAACGCCGGAACAGCTTTCACGGTGCAGGTGATGCAGAACTTCCGCGCCTCACTGGGAACGCGCGCCGTGGTCGCCAACCACGACCTGGACATTCCATTCGTGAACCCTGCCGATCAAGCGATCTACACCGAGTTCCAGACGCTCTACGCCGCAGCGCAGGCAGCCACGCCGCCGACGATCTCACCGCTGGAATTCCAGACTGCCGGGCAATCCGTCGACTTTGCAACGCTGATCCCCTACGCCATCAGCACCTACCACCCCACCGAAATCGAGATCTGGAACACCGTCGCAACCGGCGACGGTCACGCTCCGATCACGCAGGCCGAACTGCAGCAGTGGGCGGCGCAGATGAAGTTAGCGAACTGAATGCGCCGCGACCAGACCGGCAGGTCTATACCCGCGTGCACGGGGCAGGCAAATCCAGCGCATCGGCGCGCACGACTCACGCCGGTTGTTGACGCTCACCCCTGATGTCCACCGGGTCGATTGCTTCAACCATCGCCGCCTGCTCGAACCCATCGGCCACATCCCACCTGCAGAAGCTGAGGCACACTACTGGCAGCAGCACAATCGTCAGGTCCTGCAAGCCGCCTGACTCAAACCCAACAGCCTCCACGAAAACACGGGACGGTTCACGCTGGCCTTCTGTCAAGCACTTCACCTCATGGCTGTGTCTCTCGCCCGGCAACAAAATATCTGGGGCAAGGTGCTCTCCTCGCGCACTCGGTGCTCATCGAGCCGTGCGGCGGGCCGCCTTGCGACTTGCCGCGACCACCGTGGGCCGCACTCAAACCGCTTTGGGTGCGTTTTACCGCCGGTTATCGGGGCGGATCGGGAAGGCCAAGGCCGTGACGGCGACCGCACGCAAGCTCGCAGTGCTGTTCTATAACGCCCTGCGTCACGGCATGGATTACGCCAATCGCGGGGCCACGTACTACGAAGAAAGATACCGGCAGAGGATCCTCGATAACTTGCGCCGCCGGGCTCAGGATCTCGGCTACGTATTACAGGAGTGCAATATGGGCGCGGCGTGAGTTTCTTGGGAATGCAACACGTCGATCAAGGCCCATCTCAGAGGTCCGTCGCGTAGGGACAATTTCACTTGGCCGACTCCGGCCCGCCGCCTTGCGTGGTCTCCCCCGTGCATGAGCACTCAAGGCTTCAGCCAATTCTCCACAGAAAGGCCCGGGACACGGCGGAACTCGCGTTCATTGTTAGTCACCACCGTCGCAGAGATGTGGCGCGCGTGCGATGCAATCAACATGTCATATGGACCGATTGGCTTTCCCTTAGATAGCAAGGCGACTTTGATATCGGCGAAGTCCTTGGCCGCCCCGCAGGGAAGGTCCTCGAGCTCAAACAGGTCGAGGAGCTCCTCGAGGGCCGCCTCGTTCTCCTTGCGAAACTCGCCGTTTGCGGCGCCGAATCTCAGTTCGGAAACCGTGATTGCAGATAGCCGAAGCTCACCGGGCGAGCGCCCCGACATACGTCGAGCAATGCGCTCGTACCCCGGCTTCCGGTTGATGAGGTGGATCATGATGTCCGTATCGAACATCCAGGTCATTGCCAATACCTGATCTGATCCGCCGGTTGATGTCGTTCGACCGGACCCCTGAAGCGCCCAATCACAGCCATGATCTGCTCGTAGGTCACGTGTGTGGGCATCAGGAGGACTCCGGCGCCCATGCGCTTGATCTGCACCTCTTTGCCAGCGAAACGAAATTCCTTCGGCAGACGCACAGCCTGACTATTGCCATGCTTGAATACCTTGGCCATCTTCATCGCATCTTGATCCTCAGTAAATAGATACGCTATGTATATACGCTTTGATCATGGGCGTCCAGCCGCATCCTGGTACACGACGCGGGGTGGACAAGCCCCGTTTACCGAAGCGGATCAATGCGATAACCGCGAATCTTGGGTCTATAAGCCCTGGGCGGCATGAGCGATTGACGGTCGAGTTCTGCCCGTCAGGCGCCGAGATACGCGGGTGCGCCCCCCTTCCAGTGCTGCCCAGATCGCCAGGAGCGATCCCTGCCCAGAGACGGTCGGTTCCCGGTCAGCCTGGGATCAGGCAGGAAGATCACCGACGAGGGCCGATAGTCACCCGTCCGGTGCCACGCGGGACTTTTTGCTGGGATCAAGATCAGGGCCGTGATTTACTGGGGCGATGAGATGGGCTTGCGCAGTGACCACGTCGCCGGTACGAGCTATGCCCCGATGGGCCAGACGCCGATCATCCGGGCCACCGGACAGCGCTTTGGCTGCAACATGATCTTGGCGATCACGAACCGCGGCCATCTTGCGTTCATGGTGTTCCAGGGCAAGTTTGATGGTCGGCTGTTCGTGCAGTACATGCGTCGCCTGCTCCAGCAGGCGACCGGGAAGCTGTATCTGATCGTGGATGGCCACCCGGTGCATCGCGCGGTCGTGGCCCGCGACTTCGTCGCAGCCAACGAGACCAGGCTGCGCCTGATCCGACTGCCGGGTTACTGCCCGGAGCTCAACCCCGATGAACTTCTCAACCAAGACGTCAAAACCAATGGCCTCGGCAAGAGTCGCCCGGCCAATCGCGCTGAACTGATGGCCGGGGTCCGCAGCCACCTGCGCCGCCGACAGAAGCAGCCGGAAGTCATGCGGAACCTGTTCCAGGGAAGGCATGTCCGCTACGCTGCTTGAAGAATCACGCACTGTTTACCGGCCGGCTCAGTAAGTCGTCGTAACTTGACGTTGATAGTAGACAGCGCCGCGAGTAAGGAATTGGAATACAGTGCGTTGTGTCGGATGCGGCACGTGCTTTCACACGGCAGGGGCCACTGGTTCGATCCCAGTACCGCACGCCAAAAAATATTAATAAATTCAAATAGTTATGTAGTAAGGTGCCGAAAGTGCTCGTTAAGGCGGTTTCAATCGCGAACGCGGCGAGCTACCCGGCCATGCCGTGCGAATGTGCTTGCGGGATCAGGAGGTCTGCGGGAACACGAAAACGCTCACGAACTTTGCGGATCATCGACATGCTGAGTTCCCGCTTGCCATTGAGGACCTCGCTCACGCGGCTCGCCGTGCCGAGCAGTGGAATGAGGTCGGCGCGAGTCAGATCGTGCTGATCCATCAGATAGGTCAGAATCTCCCGTACCGTTGCTGTCCGGCGCGGCCACCGCGAACGCTCGTAAGCCTCGATCAGGCGCGCCTGGGCGGCCATCCGCGCCAGCTCGGCCGGATCACTCGAATCCATCAGCCTCTCGATGAGCGCCTTCGCCTCGGCATGATCTGCTTCATTCTGAATGATGATCAGCGTCGCTTTCATTACACGGCCTCCGCATCGACCTTGTCGTACTCCTCGTGTGATCCGAAGAAACGAATCATCACCACGCCATTCTTGTATTGCACCACGGCGATCAGCCGATAGTCGTTCGCCTTGATGTTGAAGACCACGCGGCCGCCCTTGAGGATGCTGGCCTTCGGATGAGCCTTTTTCACATCTTCCGGCGCATTCCATTTCGACATCTCAACGAGTGCCCTCCATGCCTCATACTGTGAGCGCGCGGCCTTGATCCCTCGGTGCCCGGCACGCCTCGCGAAGTAGCGCTCGACGATGTCGGTGCCGATGACGATCACGACCAGGTATTCTACTCGAAATTCCAGAAAATGGAAATGCGAATTCCACTCTTGGGAACCGAATTCTGCTCGCAGCGTGTCGAGACCGGAAGGCGTCTCCTGGACGGCAAGCCGATCCCAGTACCACCCGCCATTCCCGCTGGCCTTCGGAACGCTTCCGGTGGGCGGGGCGAGGCGTCCGGATTTCGAGCGGGAACAGCCTTCCCAACCTCCGCCCCGGCCCATGTACCGGCAGTCCGTCCAATTAAGTACGGACTGTCGCGGGTTCTTTGCCTCCCCGCCGCTTGCCGTAAGAGCCCGGACAGTTGGACCGCTTGAATGTGGCGCAGATCAAGCCGACGCAGCGTCCGTGAGCGCGATCGCGATCCTCTGCCGACCCGGTGACCCGGTTGTGACTATTTCGTGCGATTGAAGGGCGGGCTCGGTCGGTGCTCAGGGGATTCCCCTGTAAGCGCTGTCTTTGCTGCAGTAGCCAGTGTCCTGGCCGTTTCGGCCTGCCGAGCGAGCCCAGGCGGAGAGCTGTCCGGGCGTAGTTCAGCAGATTCGCCACCATGGCACCGCAAGAACGCGCTTGCTCATGGGAAACGTCTCCGTGCCCCCATGCAGCAGCAGGGCGCCGTCTGTGAGGTCGGCATATTCGTCCAGGAAGGATTCGAGTCCGCGGGCATCTGCTGGGCCTACGCGTGTTGCCGCCTTCACTTCAATGGGGATCGTCCGGGAGGGGGTTTCGATGACCAGATCGACCTCTTCGCCCGTGGCAGTTCTCCAGTAGAGCACCTCCGGGCGGCGAGCATGGGCGTCACGCCATGCGAGCAGGTCCATGAGCACGAGGTTCTCCAGATGTGCACCACGCAGCTCTGGCTCGCCTGACAAATGCAGCGCGAGAGCCGTATCGCACCAGTAGAGCTTCGGGGCCTTGATGAGTCGCTTGGTGCGATTCACTGCAAAGGCCGGTAGGCGTATCACCTGAAAGCTCGTCTCCATGAGGTTCAGAAATCGATGAACTTGGGGTTGGCTGATGCCCACATCGCGTCCGAGCTCGGTCTGGTTGAGCAGTCCGCCGATGCGCAGGCAGGCAGCGCGCATCAGTCGACGAAAGTCCACGAGGTTCTCGACCGCACGTAGCGCTTGCAAATCGCGTTCGAGGTAAGTTTGAACGTACCCGGAAAACCAACTGGCACGCGCGTCCTCATCGGACATGTCGTGAGCGGGGACTGGAAAGCCGCCGAGCCGTACGGCAGCCCGCCAGTCCTCTTGTGGCCCGGCATGTGCATCGATCACGTCGCGCCATCGGGCGGATGGAGCGGAAATGAGCTCGCTCCAGAGACCGGCACGTCCAAACCCGAGCCTCTCACGCCGGGTAAACGGCCATAGGGTGACGTATAGGGCGCGCCCCGCCAGCGTCTCGCCGATCTGCTCCATCATCAAAAGGTTCGCAGAACCGGTGAGAACGAAGCGGCCGGGCCTGCGATTCGGGTCGCGGTCTACTGCCTGCTTCACCGCGATCATCAGATCCCGGACTCTTTGCACTTCATCGATGACGAGGGACGGGGCGCGATCGACTACTGCCTCGGGATCTGCGGCCGCCTGGGCACGAAGGTCAAAGTCATCGAGTGTCAGGTAGGGCCGCCCTGCAAGCTGCGGCAGCGATTGCACGAGTGTCGTCTTACCGGTTTGACGTGCCCCGAGCACCACGACCACCGGGAAGACACGCAGGGCGTGCTGGATGGCCGAGGCGGCAGCCCGCGGTAGTATCCTCGAATTATGATCCATTTCTGTATGATAATCATACATTAAAGGAATACAATGCCAGTCTGCATCCCTCCCCCATGAGCCCGGCGCGCTGTGAAAGCGGTCAGATGGCCCTGCGAATCCAAATTTCCGCTTCACACGGCAGGGGCCACTGATTCGATCCCAGTGCCGCCCACCATAAAATCGCGCACTTAGTGGCTATCGCGCGCTAAGGTGCCGAAAAATACACCATCATGTCCTTCGGCTGCCGTTGCGGACGGCGTACTCCGATGGCTTTGCCGTTTCGGGCGATCCTAATCAGTAGCAAAGCCTTTCGCGATCCCCGGCTGAGGATTCTGAGCTTAATCCTCGAGACGGACCCCGTTGTCAGATGTCCGGCTGGGAACTGGCGCTCAGGGAATCGAGTGGCACGCGACCTCGTCCGCCATGCGCTGGATCTTCATAAATCCCCTGGCACACATGACCTAGATCCTGAGCGGCGCGTGTTACGGCGCTGTGCCCATGTTGACAGCGGATCTATCCCAAATACCTGCATCTCGAAGTTTTCCGGCTCACCCGCTCTAGCGAAGTATTTCTCGTAGGTTGCACAGGCTAATGCAGCGTGGCACCGCTCACTCCCCGACGGTGAGGTGTTCCGGGCTGACACTTGAGGAACGCTTGAACATCCGCAGCAGCGGGCCTGCCGCGAGCGTCGCAAGGGGCAGGAGCCTGTAGTCCTCTATATAAGTGAACCGCCCCAGGGTCCTATTGCGTTGTCCTCGCAAGATTTGCCGCCTCCTGGAAACCCGGAGCGGCTCACTCCCTCGAACGAGAGATGACAACATCTCGCGCGTGCGCTAGACGTAGAAGGTACACGCGCACACGGGAGGGTCGCTGATGAGCGTCGAGCTCACTGTGAACGGGGAGGTCCACCACCTCGAGGTCACGCCGGATACGCCCTTGCTGTGGGCGCTGCGCGACCATCTGGCGCTGACCGGCACGAAATTCGGCTGCGGGATGTCGCTGTGCGGGGCGTGTACCGTGCACGTCGAAGGCCAACCGACGCGCTCGTGCATCACGCCAGTTTCGGCCGTCGTCGGCAAGCCGATCACCACGATCGAGGGGCTCTCGAGCCCTGCGGGCCGCGCGGTACAGGCTGCGTGGGTGGACCTGAACGTGCCGCAATGCGGCTACTGTCAGTCCGGCCAGATCATGTCGGCCGCGGCGCTGCTGGCAGCCCATCCGCACCCTACGGACTCCGACATCGACGGGGCGATGGCCGGCAATATCTGCCGCTGTGCCACATACGTGCGGATCCGCGCGGCGATTCACCAGGCGGCGGCCAACCTGGCCGCCTCTGGAGCCGGTTGACACGTCCGTCCCAAGCTCTGGAGGGCACCATGGAATTCCGCGACATTGAGCCGCTCACGGCTTCCCGCCCCGCATCGCCGCAAATCACTCGACGACAGTTCGTACAGCTGACGAGTCTGGCCGGGACGGGATTGACGCTGGGCGTGCTCCTGCCGGGTTGCAGTTCCGAGGTCGGCGGTGCGGCCAGCGGGGGGGTTGTGATGCCCTTTGTGCACATCGATCCAGACGATACGGTGACGGTGATCTGCAAGCAGCTCGAGGCGGGCCAGGGCGTGTGGACCGGTTTGACGGCCATCGTGGCGGATGAGCTCGATGCCGCGTGGAGCCAGATGCGCGTTCAGGACGCGCCCGCCAAAGTACCGACCTACGGCAACCTGGCCTTCAACCCCAAGGGCCTCATCCAAGGCACCGGAGGATCGACCTCGACCGCCAATTCCTGGATGCAGCTGCGCCACGCCGGAGCGAGCGCGCGGGCCATGCTGGTGGCGGCGGCCGCCAAGCGGTGGGGCGTGGCGGCCCGCGACATCACCGTCAGCAAGGGCGTGGTTTCGCACCAAGCCTCGGGTCGTAGGGCGTCATTCGGCGCGCTGGCCGCCAGCGCCGCCCGGATGCCCGTGCCCGAGCATGTCACGCTCAAGGATCCGAGTCAGTTCACGATCATCGGTCGCGATCGCCTGCCGCGTCTCGATGCCCGCAAGAAATCCGAGGGCAAGCAGCAATACGCCATCGATGTGATGCTGCCCGGGATGATGACGGCGGTCGTGCTGCGTCCACGGCGTTTCGGTGCCAAGGTGGTCTCTTTCGACGCGACGCAAGCCAAAGCGCATCCGGGCGTGGTGGATGTGGTCGAGATTCCGAGCGGACTGGCGGTAGTGGGCCGCGATACGTGGTCGGCTTGGAAAGGGCGCGACCTGCTGAAAGTGAAGTGGGACGAGTCGGCGGCCGAGATGCGCGGCACTGACCAGCTGCTGGAATATTTCGATCACCTGGCGCGGGGCAAGGAGGCGCTGACGGCGATTCAGCGAGGCAATGTGGACGCGGCGCTCGAGCGAGCGTACAAGCGGATCGATGCCCAGTTTGAGTTTCCGTACCTGGCGCACGCGCCGATGGAGACGCTCACCGCGGTGTGTCGACTGAGCTCGGACCACTGCGAAATCTGGGCCGGCAGCCAGTTCCAGACGATCGATCAGCGCAATGCCGCCAAGGCAACGGGTTTGAAGCCCGACCAGGTTTCGATCAACACGCTGGCTGCCGGGGGGACGTTCGGTCGCCGCGCGAATTTCGAGTCCGACTACATCGTGGAGGTCGCGTCCATTGCCAAGGCCACCGGCGGCCGCTATCCGGTGCGGCTGCTGTGGACTCGCGAGGACGACATTCAGCATGGCCGATACCGGCCGCTCAATGTGCACCGCATCGCCGCTGGCATTGATCGCGACGGGACCGTGGCCTTCCGTCAGCGCGTGGTTGGCCAGTCCATCATGGCCGGCGCACCCTGGGGCACCCCGCACGGCGTCGATCCCACGGCCGTTGAGGGCAATGCCGCCGAGGAGTACGACCTGCCCGATGCGCGCATCGAGTGGACCGACCCCAAGGTCGGCATCCCGGTACTGTGGTGGCGCTCGGTCGGCCACTCGCACATGGCCTTCTCCAAGGAAGTCGTGATCGATGAGCTTGCCGAAGCGGCCGGCAAGGACCCGGTGGCCTTTCGACTCGATCTGCTGCGCACGCATCCGCGCCAAGCCGCCGTGTTGAAGCTCGCCGCAGACAAGGCGGGCTGGGACAAGCCGTTTGCACGGGGCGGGGGACGGGGGCGCGGCGTCGCCGTGCACCAATCGTTCAATTCAGTGGTGGCCCAGGTGGCCGAGGTCACAGTGTCCGGCAACGACATCACCGTTGATCGCGTGGTGTGCGCGGTCGACTGTGGCATTGCGGTGACGCCCGGGGTGATCGAGGCACAAATGCAAAGCGGCATCGGTTTCGGTCTGTCCGCGGCGCTGTGGGGCGCCATCACGTTCACGGACGGCCGCGTGAATCAGACCAATTTCGACGACTACCGGGTGGTGCGAATCAACGAAATGCCGAAGATCGAAGTCTACATCGTCCCATCCACCAACGCGCCAACCGGGGTCGGCGAACCCGGTACCCCGCCAATTGCACCAGCGGTCGCGAACGCGGTGCGTGCGGCCACGGGTATCCGACTGCGCAAGCTGCCGTTCGATCTGGCGGCAGCCCGCCGCCAGACGGTTTGAGGGACGCGGCGTCCGCGCGCGCGGGCGCCAGTCCTTCTTCACGAGCGTCGGCTCCGCTGCGAGCTCGGCGGCGGGATGCAAACGTGGCTGGGAATGGCGCGTGTCGTCTCAGGGCGAGAATCCCCGTATACTCAAGGAGCCGCCCTCAGCCCAGTCCTCGCAAGGCGGATGAGTGGATCCCGGATCGGAGCTGGATAGAGCACGCAGGCATCCCGCCCCCACATGAAGAGCGCAGCGTTTGCAGAGAACGAAAAGGAACGGCTTGCCGCACTGAGGATTCTCGGCGTACTCGACTCGGCGCCCGAGCAGGGTTTCGAAGATCTGACGCTGCTCGCTGCAACCGTTTGCGATACGCCTGTGTCGCTCGTCAGCCTCGTCGATGAGCACCGGCAGTGGTTTAAATCGCACCATGGCATCGAGCTCGATCAGACCGAGCGGGACGTCTCCTTCTGTGCCCATGCGATTCTCGAGCCGAGTCGGGTGCTGGAGGTGCCGGACGCAACGCTCGACAGCCGTTTCGCCGACAACCCCCTCGTTACCGGCGCACAGCAGTTCCGGTTCTACGCCGGCGCCCCGCTCGTCACGGATGAAGGTTATGCGCTCGGCACGCTATGCGTACTCGATCACAGGCCGCGGCGGCTCGAGCCACGTCAACGCGCCGCGCTGGAGGCGCTCGCTCGCCAGGCGGCCGCGCAGCTGAAGTTGCGCTCGACGCATCGGGCTCTACAAGAGGCGCTCGAAGCCGCCCGTTCCTACCAGGACGAGCTCGAGGAATACCAGACTCGGCTGCGGCAACTGAACATGCAGCTGCAAAGCCAGGCTATCACGGATCCTCTGACTGGGCTGTACAACCGCCTTGCACTCAACCAACAGCTGAACCAGGCCGTTGCCCAATGCCATCGCTCAGGCGAATCGCTCTCGCTGCTGCTCATCGATGCCGACCATTTCAAGTCATACAACGACCGATTCGGCCATCAGGTCGGCGATGACATCCTGCGTCAGCTGGCCAAGGTCATTCGCTCCACGGTGCGCGCATCGGACACCGCCGCCCGGTACGGCGGCGAATTCGTGGTGATCCTTCCGGCGACCGACGGTGCAGGCGCTTTGGCTCTTGCAGAACGCATGCGCATGCAGGTGCAGAACTCCCGCTGCGGCGATTGCGACCTCACCGTCAGCATCGGGGTGGCGAGCCGGCCGGCCAACCATCGGCGCTGCACTGTGGATTTGCTCATCCAGGATGCCGATGCCGCGCTGTATCGGGCCAAGGGGACCGGCCGCAATCGGGTCGTCGCAGCCGAGCAATCCCCGATCTGAGCACCGGATCGTTGAAGCGAGCAAGGGCGCGCGCGACCCCGTCGGTTCAAGTCATTTGCATAACGTTCTGACACGACGTTGCTAATGACGTCGTGTCAGAGCGCGTATCAGGACGTCCGACGGCTGCTTGAAGTTGTGTCACGCCCCGTTCACCTTTTGCGCTGACGGGCAATCAATGTGCGCATGGCCGAGCCGATGACCCACGAGCGAGCCTACTGCCTGCGCTGCGGGGTATTGACGGCAGAGGACCATCTAAACAATCGCGCCCAGAGAGAGCGGCGGGGGTAGAGTGAGCGGTTAACCCGCTTGATCAGCGCATCCACGGACGGAACGCCGCAACGCTTGATTCGTCCGCGGCGATCGATGGCCCGATGGTAATGTAGAACGATCGGCTCGCCGTAGCAGGAAACGGGGATCTGCTTGGCCAGAGTCGTCGGAAAATTGTAGTCGATGGGCAGTTCGTCAAATGGAAGTCCGAGCTGAATCATTGCAAATGCAAAGCTCACCTGATCGATGTGATTGACCCACCGCTGCAGCAGATGCCGATGATCGTGCAGCACCTCGGCATTGCGCAGCCATTGCTCGCCGAGCGGTCGCATCAGCGCACGGGGAATCATCAAGAGCCCCCCGTTGCAGTTCAGAGCATAGGTTGATTCATGCGCCGCGATGCTCGGGGCGAGCAGCGCGGGCTGTGATGGCACTTGAAGGAAGGCGCGGACCGATTCAAGCACGGCCAGCGGCGGGTTCGGCTGATCGACCCGTTTGGCGCGGATTGCGTGCAGACTCGCTGCTGAATTGAGCGGCCGGGTGATCGCCAGATCCGTATCGCAGGCCACCAGAACGTCGAATTCCTCGTTCGCGAGCGTAAAGAGCTGATTGATTTTGTTGCAGTACGTGCTGTCCGGTCCGAGCGGTAGCTCCAGCGCACGCACTCCGAAGCTTGCGGCGAGCGCGCGGCCGGGCTCGCCGCAGCGGGCCGTCACCTGCGCCACAATGTCCGCCGGCGCAACGCCGGCACCGAGCAGGGCGCGGACAAACAGCCGCGCTTCGGCGAGAAAGCGCGGATTTTCATCGATCACGAAGCTGTACTGCAGTCGCACGTGCTCGAGTCTCGCTCTTTCGGTCGCTGGGCAGATGTATGCATTCTAAGCGATGCGTCGCCATGACTGGAGAGCGAAATCACCGACTGGCATCGCAACAATGCGCTGAGCCGAAAACTGGCCGATGTGCCCGGCATCGACCCGATTACCGCCAGCGCGCTGGTCGCTACGGTGGGCGATGCGAAGAGCTTCTCCAACGGCCGGCAGCTGGGAGCATGGTTGGGGCTGGTACCGAGGCAGCACTCGAGCGGAGGCAAGAGCGTGTTATTGGGAATCAGTAAGCGCGGTAACGCGTATCTGCGCACCTTGCTGATCCATGGGGTCCGCTCGGTGCTTTATGCTGCGCAACGGCGCAAGGTGTCCACAAGCAGCTGGACAGGCGGTTTGCTCGTGCGGCGCAACGCGAATATCGCAGCGGTAGCGATAGCGTACAAGAACGCGCGCATCATCTGGGCGATGCTGGCGAAAGACCGCCAGTACGGACCAGATCACCTGCCCCTGCACCAGGGCGCATCATGCTCATGAGGGTATCAGGCGCGCAGGACATTTTCCGATAAGCCGTATCAGATCCTCGATTGCTCAAGCGAACTGAGTCGTGATGGCGAAGCAGGTCAGACCGTGGTCGGCAAAACCCGCCCTGGCCGGAGCACTGAAAGTGCGTCCTACCGATAGAGGAGCCAATCAGCAGAACCCATCAGGGACAGCGAGCGTCGCTCGCGCAGTAGTCCGAATGTACAGGTGCAATCTATGCCTGTCTGCCGGAAAGACCCAGTCGCTTGGCAAAGTGGGGGCGTCCATGTACGACCAGGGGCCGGGAAGTGACGCACGGGCGGTGGCCTGCGCGGCAGAGTGCACACGGCGGGTGACCGCCGAGTGCGCTCAGCGCCGCCCCACGCAGAACCGTGAACTCGCCCCACGGCCCGTCAGGGCCAAGAGCGCTCAAGGGCTGTCAGCAACAGCGCGATTAGCGGTCAGGGCGGGACTCTGCTGCTGCGAGGAACTCGCGCACCAAATTCAGCAACGCTTCGGCTCGAATCGGCTTGCTCAGCACGCGCAGGTGAGGATCCGGTGCAAGCCCACGGACTGCGGTCGAGGTATCCCCCGTGATCAGCACCGATTTCAGGGCGGCGCCAAGCTGGGCGCGCAGCGCGGTGATGACCTGAATGCCCGTCTGGTTCGCGCCCAGGTGGTAATCGGTCATCAGCAAATCGGGACGCTCGCCGCCGAGCACGGCAGCGAGTGCCTCTTCGAGCGAGGCGGCGGGGATGACTTCATAGCCCTCGACGCGCAGCAGCATTCGGGTCGCATCGCGGACGCTCGGATCGTCCTCGACCAGAAGCACTTTCTGTCGTCCGCGGTCCTGCGCTGCCGCCCCGTTGCCGGTCAGGTCCTCGCTGGGAGCGCCGGTTGTGGGGCTCACCTGAAGCTCGGCCGCAGGCAACAGCAGTGAGAACGTCGAGCCCTTGCCGATCTCGGAGCGGACCTCGAGTTTCACCCCAAGCAGTTGCACGATGCGTTTGACGATCGACAGACCGAGCCCATAGCCGTCGCGCGAGGTGTTTGTGCTTACTCCCACCTGGTAGAACTCGTCATAGATGAGCGGCAGCTGATCGGTCGCGATGCCAATGCCGGTGTCGGCGATATCCAGGCGCACGAGCGACTCACTTGGCACTGAGCAGCGCAGCGTGACGGACCCCGACCGCGTGTACTTGATCGCATTCGAGACCAGGTTGCGCATCACTTGCTCGATTAGCGACGGATCGCTGTGGGCGCAGGCGCTCGTGGTTTCGACCTCGAGCGTGAGCCCGTTCCGCGCAGCGACACTCGCGAACTCGCGGCGCATCTCATCCAAGATGCGGGCCACCGGAAAGTCCAAGCTCTCCGGCTTGATCGCGCCGGATTCGAGCTTGCTGATGTCAAGCAGTGCATTGAGCAGCCGGGACATCGCCCCGATGGCCTGCTCCTGCTGGGCCAGAGCATCGGCAAGCAGCGGATCGCTGACCGTGCGTCGCAACGTACCGTTCAACAGCGCCAGCGCCTGCAGCGGTTGGCGCAGGTCGTGACTCGCCGTGGCGAGGAAGCGGCTCTTGCCCTGATTGGCCCGATCGGCGCTCTCGCGCGCCAAGTCGGCCAGTTCCCGGGCCTCCTCGGCAACCGCCCGCGCTGCGATCAACTCCCGCTGAATGCGCTGACGGTCGCTGACGTCGCGGATCGCCGCAACGACTAGCGTGCGATTCTCGTCGGCCACGGGGCTGAGGCTGATTTCGACCGGAAACTCGCTGGCGTCACGCCGCAGACCGTAAAGCTCAAGATTCTGGCCCATGGGCCGTGCCCGCATATGCGCAAGATACGCGCCGCGATGCGCGACGTGGCGTGTCCGGAATCGCTCCGGCATGAGCATCTCGATGGGGTGCCCGACGACCTCCTCGCGTGTGTAGCCGAACAGCGCGAAGACTTGGCGATTGACGAAACGGATGGTCCCCTCGGTGTCGATGATAATCATCGCATCGGGGGCCGCTTCGAGCGCGCTGCGTGCGAGTTCGGGCGGCGTCAAGCGCATGGCGATTCTGCTCCCTCCAACTGGCCCAGGCTGAGACGAGTAGTGCAACGCGGTGCGAGGCGAGACCGGTACCCCCCGCGAGGCGCTGCGCTTCCCCCCCCAGAGGATGAGTGCAGGGTGCATCAAGCATCGTTATACGCACCGCAGTGGCGGGCAGAGGATACGTTTCTCCGCGCTTTTGCGCAAACGCGATCTGGACCCAGTCTCGCCATCGAGGGGCGAAGTCGCTTGTGAGTGCGCTCTGGCGGAGAGCTTCCGAGTATCCGCAGCGGGCGCGCTGTGGCGCAACTTGCGTGCCGGCGGCAACTGTCGGCAGCGGAGCTGCGAATCATCAGGAAAGGGCGGTGAGCGAGATCTCTGCACTGCAGGCGGTGTGTCAGAGGGTCCGTACAACTACGAAGTTAAACGCGCAAACGCTGGTGGCAGCATCGTGAGCCGGCACGGATCGAGGTGTGTACGCTTATGGACTCGGTCGTATTGGGTATCGGCAACATACTCCTGACAGATGATGGTGCCGGCGTGCACGCTGCGCAGGCGCTCACACAGCGGCTGAAATCTGCCGAGGGCATTCGTGTTATCGATGCCGGAACGCTCAGTTTTACGCTCTTGCCCTATCTGGAGGATGTCGAGAACCTCATCGTGTTTGATGCCGCGAATTTCGGCGCCGAGCCAGGGACTGTCCGCTGCCTCGAGAGCAAAGAGATGGATGACTTTCTCGCCGACGGCTCGCGCCGACGATCAGTTCATGAGGTGGGCCTCGATGATCTGCTCGCGATGGCGCGCCTGCAGGATGCATTGCCGGTGCGCCGAGCGCTCATCTGTATCCAGGCCGCCGAGGTCGGCTGGGGGCTCGAGCCCACCCCACCTGTCAGAGCAGGCGTTGAAGTTGCCGCCAGCGAGGCGTTGCGGTTGCTCGATCGGTGGCTGCTATGAGTACCCTGGGGCACATTCCAGTCTGTGTCGAGCCGATCGGTTCCGTGCTAGACGCTCAAGGCATGGTCGGCGGCGGCATGGCCGCAATTCTCACCGAACTCGCCGTGCTCCTTGAGCGACTCGTTCAGCATGGCGAGCCGGGCGCGATCGACGTGCGCAGTCTGCCTCTCAGCCCCACCGAGCGGATGCGCCTTATCGAGACTCTCGGGGCGGGGGAAGTCGATATCCGCATCCAGGCCAACGGTGAGAGTCACATCCGCGAGACATCGATTCCCGGCGTTTGGTGGAGTGAGCACCGCGATTCGGACGGCGTGCTGCTCGTGACGCTGATCGAGGTGGCGCGTGTGCCGGAGATGGTCGCTGCTGCCGATGCGGATCTCGTTCGGGGCGCAGAGCGGCTGCGTGCGGTTCTGGCGCCCCTTTGCGCAGCACACGGGGGGACAACCCATGGGACGACCTGATTTGGAACCCACCATCGGCGAGCTGCTCGATCGGCATGGCGTCAGTCGCCGCAGCTTCTTCAAGTACTGCACCGCGATGGCCTCGCTGCTCGCCCTGCCGCCACTCGCCGCCCGCGCGCTGGCCTCGCAATTGCGCTCGGCACAGCGGCCCTCGGTGATCTACCTGTCGTTTCAGGAATGCACCGGATGCCTCGAGTCATTCACCCGTTCATTTGCACCGACCATCGAGAATCTGATCTTCAATGTGATCTCGCTCGACTACGACGATACGCTGATGGCAGCGGCCGGTGCACAGGCGGAGCAGGCGCGCGAGCAGGCGATGCGCTCGCATTACGGTAAGTATCTGTTGGTGGTCGACGGAGCGGTGCCGACGGGCGACGGTGGGGTGTATCACTGCGCTGCGGGGCGTACGGGGCTCGACATTCTCACCGAGTGCGCCAAGGGTGCCGCAGCCGTGGTCTGTGTCGGCACCTGCGCTTCCTTCGGCGGGCTGCCCTTCGCCGACCCCAACCCGACCGGGGCGCGCGCCATCTCGACGCTGGTCCCGGACAAACCGGTGGTCAATGTGTCGGGTTGTCCGCCGATTCCGGAGGTGATCGCCGGTACGCTGCTGCAGTACGTCAGTAGCGGTCGGGTGCCCGATCTCGATGCGCATCTGCGCCCCACGGTCTTTTACGGCAACAGCATTCACGACCGATGCTACCGACGGCCCTTCTACGACCAGGGCAAGTTCGCCAAGACCTTCGATGACGAGGGGGCGCGCAGCGGCTGGTGCCTGTACGAACTCGGCTGCAAGGGCCCGACCACCTACAATGCCTGCGCCACGCTCAAATGGAACAATGCCGTGAGCTTCCCGATCCAGTCGGGCCATCCCTGCCTCGGCTGCGCAGAGCCGGACTTCTGGGACCGGGGCAGCTTCTACAGTCCCATCCCCTCGCCGCGCTGGGGCAAGGCGGGTGAGGTGAGCCCTGCGCAGGCCGGGGACATCGCAGCCGGCGCGGCAGTCGCGGGAGCGGCAATCGGTCTCGGCAGCGTCATGCTCGCCCGACAGCGCATCAAGCGCTATCAGCGCCAGCCCCCACAGCAATCCGAACCCCGCAACGAGGAGTAGGCCCATGGACCTCGTCGACTTCGCGCGCGGCCCGGCACTGAAGGCCGCATTCATCATCTTCATCCTTGGCATCGTCTGGCGGATCGTCAATGTCCTGCTGCTGCGCCACAAGCGCATCCTGAGCGAACCGCGCCGCAGCGTCGGGGCGGCGCTGCTCGCCGGCCTGAAGGGCACCGGCTCACGCTCCTGGCCACACCCGGAGTTCATCAAACGTACCGTGACCGGCGAGGCGCTCGGGTACTCCTATCACATCGGCCTGTTCATCGTAATTTTGCTGTTTGCGCCGCACATCATCTTCTTTGGCAGTTTCATTGGTGCGCGTTGGCCAGCGCTGCCGAACAGCGTGGTGACGATCTTCGCCGTCATCACCCTCACGCTGTTCGTCGCGGTGCTCGCGCGGCGCTTGGGTCACCCGGTGCTGCGCCGACTGTCCAATTTTGATGACTTCTTCAGCTGGTTCGTGGTGGCCCTGCTGCTGGTGAGCGGATTGATGGCGACCGCGCACGTCGGTGCGCCGTACCACACCATCCTCGGTCTGCACATTCTCAGCTTCGATCTGCTGCTCATCTGGTATCCGTTCGGCAAGCTCATGCACGCCTTCTACATCTTCCCGACGCGGGCGGTGGATGGCTATGTCATGACCAGAAAGGGGGCGCCATCGTGAACACCTCACCGGTTCAATTCCATGCCAGTCTCGCGCCGGAGGAGGCGAACCTCGGGGAGCGCGAGCGAGTTGCAGGTGCGATGCGAGGCTTCGCGCGGGAAATCGGTGCATTGAGCGCTTTGCGCCTGGAGGCGTGTGTTCACTGCGGCATGTGCGCCGACGCGTGCCATTTCTATATCGCTACGGAAGATCCGCAGTACACCCCGGTGCTGAAGGTCGAGCCGTTCAAGCAGGTGTTCAAGCGGGAAGCCTCGGCGTTCGCGCCGATGTTCCGCTGGTTTGGCCTGAAGGCGAAGATCACCGGGAAGGAACTCGAGCGCTGGCAGCACCTGCTCTACGACAGCTGCAATCTCTGCGGGCGCTGCTCGCTGATGTGTCCGATGGGAATCGACATTGCCGAACTCATCGAACAAGCCCGCCGCGGTATGTTCGAGGCCGGTCTGGCGCCCAAGGAGCTGTACGAAAAGGCGGCGCATCAACGGCGCACCGGTCAGCCGGAGCCCTCGGAGGAGCCGTACCGGGACAAGCTGCTCGCCATCGGCCGGCAGTTCAATGTGGACATCCCGCTCGATAAGCCCAAAGCGCAGATCCTGCTCACCGTGCCGCGCACCGACATTGAGCATTATCCGGCCGCCGTCGCCGCCCTGGTGCGCGTGATGGCCCATCTGAAGGCCGACTGCACGTTCCGCAGCGACGGGCTGATCGCGGAGAACTACGGCTACTATGCCGGCAGTCGCGATTGGCAGCGCGAGATCAGCCGTCGGCTGATCGATCAGGCGGTGGCCTGCGAGGCCAAGGTGCTGATCGTCCCGGAGTGCGGTCATGCCTATACGGCATTGCGCTGGGAGGCGGCCGAGCTGATCGGCAAGCCGCTGCCCTTCAAGGTGCTGCACATCACCGAGTACCTTGCCGAGGCACTCGAGGCCGGCCGGCTGCGCCTGCGCCCGGCGCAGGTCGGTGCGACCGCATTTCACGACCCGTGTCAGCTGGTGCGCAAGGGCGGAATCACCGCCGCGCCGCGCCAACTGATGCGCGCCATGGGGATCGAGCCGCGCGAGACCGTGCGGCACATCGGCTACAACATCTGCTGCGGCGGCGGCGGCGGCGTGTTCGATATCGAACGCGCCGCGCCCTTGCGGCATCGGGTCGTGGAGGAGAAGTTCCACGACATCGACCAGACCGGCGCACAGACGTTTCTCACCAGTTGCTCGGACTGCCGCCGCACGTTCGATGACGGCAAACAGCGCTTCAATTGGGAACTGACGCCGGGCAGCCTGCTCGAGCTCGTGGCCGAGCAACTGCAGGGCGGCTGAGAGAGGCTTTCATGAGCACGCAAACGGTAGTGGTCGATCCGATCACGCGCATCGAGGGACATCTGCGCATCGAGGCGCAGATGGACGGCAACGTCATCACGAGGGCGACGAGCTCAGGCACCATGGTTCGTGGCGTCGAGATCATCCTTCGTGACCGTGATCCACGGGATGCATGGGCGTTTGCCCAGCGCATCTGCGGCGTATGCACGCTGGTGCACGGCATTGCCTCGGTGCGTGCGGTCGAGGACGCACTGCAGTACGAGATTCCGCCAAACGCAAATCTGATCCGCAATCTGATGATCGGCGCGCAGTTTGTGCACGATCACGTCATGCACTTCTATCATCTGCACGCACTCGACTGGGTGGATGTCGTCTCGGCGCTGTCGGCCGATCCGAAGGAGACCTCCACGCTCGCGCAATCGATTTCCACCTTTCCGAAGTCTTCTCCCGGGTATTTCGCAGACGTGCAGCAACGGGTCAAGACGCTCGTCGAGTCGGGCCAGCTGGGCATATTCGCCAATGCGTACTGGGGACACCCGGCGTACAAATTGCCGCCGGCGGCGAACTTGATGGCGGTTGCGCACTACCTCGAGGCGCTCGCCTGGCAGCGTCGCGCGGCGGAACTGCATGCCATCTTCGGCGGCAAGAATCCGCACCCGAACTTTGTCGTCGGTGGCAGCCCGGTGGGAATCAGCGTGCACGAGGGCGAGGGCACGGGGACCACGGCGGTCAACACGATCGGGCTTGCGCGGGTGGCGCAGATCATCGCCGAGATGCAGAGCTTCGTCGCGCAGGTCTACCTGCCCGATACGCTCGCCATTGCCTCGTTCTACAAGGACTGGCTGACGCCGGGTCACGGCGAGGGCGTGGGCAACTTCCTGTGCTACGGAGACTTCCCGGCGCGCGGCCTGCCCGACCCGAAACAGATGATGATCCCGCGCGGGGCGATTCTGGGGCGCGATCTGAGCCACATTCACGAGGTCGATCTGAACGCCCCGGCGCAGATCAAGGAGTTCGTGGCGCACTCCTGGTACGACTATACGACGGGCAAAGACTCCGGATTGCACCCCTACCACGGTCAGACGAATTTGCACTACACGGGCCCGACGCCGCCCTATGCGCACGTCGATCCGAGCGCGAGCTATTCGTGGCTGAAATCACCACGCTGGAACGGTCATGCGATGGAAGTCGGTCCTCTGGCGCGGGTACTGATGCTCTACGCGAGCGGTGACGCAGCGACGCGCGAACTTGCCGATAAGGCGCTTGCCCAGCTGAATGTGCCGATCCAGGCGTTGTTCTCGACGCTCGGTCGCACCGCGGCGCGGACCCTCGAGGCAAAACTGATTGCCGATGCCATGTCGGGCTGGTACGAGGAGCTGATGAAGAACATCCGCGCCGGGGACGTGCGGACCTTCAACGAGCGCCTCTGGGAGCCGGAGCGCTGGCCCGCACACGCCCAGGGGGTCGGCTTCACGGAGGCGCCGCGGGGTGCGCTGGCGCATTGGGTGGTGATCGAGCAGGGCAAGATCAGCAATTACCAGGCCGTCGTGCCCAGCACCTGGAATGCCGGACCGCGCGATCCGTTCGGTCAGGAAGGCCCCTACGAGGCCTCGCTCAAGGGACAACCGCTGGCGGTGCCGACGCAGCCGCTGGAGATTCTGCGCACCATTCACAGCTTCGATCCGTGTATTGCCTGCGCGGTGCATCTCAGCGACCCCTCGGGCGAGGAGCTGCTCGAGTTGCGGGTGGTGTGAACGCTCGCAGCGGCGCACCGGGCGCGGACTATGCATGAACTGGCCATCTGTCAGGGTTTGATGCGGGAAGTGGAGCGGGTTGCGCGTGCGGCCGCAGCCGACCGGGTGGTGGCGGTGACCGTGCGCATCGGCCCACTCGCGGGCGTGGAGCCGCAGTTGCTCAAAAGCGCCTATCCGCTCGCCAGCGCCGGAACGATCGCCGATGGCTCGAAGCTGATCCTCGAGCCGGCACCGCTGCAGGTGCGCTGCGAGCGTTGTGGCGGGCAGTCGCAGGCGGCGGCGAACCGCTTGATCTGTGCGCACTGCGGACACTGGCAGGTTCAGGTGCTGAGTGGGGAGGAACTGCTGCTCGCACGGGTGGAGCTGACGAGGCGGAGCGATGCCTGAGGGGATTTCGAGCGCACCAGCTTTCGACAAGCCGCTGCTGGCGCTGTTGCGGCGTGAATACGGGCGCTCGGTACGCTGCGATCCGACCGATCTTCACGACTTGCCGCCGCGGCCGAAGCGACCCTGCCAGCTCTATGTGCACGTGCCGTTCTGTGAATCGCTCTGTCCATACTGCTCGTTTCATCGGGTCCAGTTCCGGCTGCCCAAGGCACAGGCCTATTTCGAGGCGGTGCGCCGGGAGATTCGACTGTACGCCGAGCGTGGCTATCAGTTTACCGATGTGTACATCGGCGGCGGCACCCCGACGGTGCTGCCGCAGGAGCTCGCGCGGACCCTCGAGCTGATCCGCTCGCTCTGGCCGATCCGCTGGGTCTCGGTCGAGACCAATCCAAATCATCTCAACCCTGAGACGCTCGAGAGGCTGAGCGACGCCGGCATCGACCGCCTGTCGGTCGGTGTGCAGAGCTTCGATGACGACCTGCTTCGGCAGATGGGCCGTTACCAGCATTACGGCAGCGCCGCGCAGACCGCAGAGCGTCTTGCCGCGGTGCGCGGTCGATTCCCGACGTTGAATGTCGACATGATGTTCAATTTCCCGACTCAGACTCTGGAGTCCGTGGGCCGTGACATTGACACCATCCATCTGCTCGGAGTCGAGCAGGTGTCATTCTATCCTCTCATGCGCTTCACCTCGACCGAGCGAAACATCCGCAAGCGTCTGGGTCGCGCCGGCGTGGAGCGGCGTTATGCGTTCTATCAGCAGATTCTGCGTGGCATGCGGCCGGTGTATCAGCCGTCCTCGGCATGGTGCTTCTCCCGCGTCGCGCCGCAGGATGTGGCACGGCCGATTGATGAGTACATCACCCAGGCGAGCGATTACGTAGGCGTCGGCAGCGGTGCGTTCAGTTACCTCGATGGAGCACTCTACGCCACATCGTTCTCGCTGCGTAACTATCGCGAGGCTATCGCCGCGGGCAAGCCCGCGATCACCCGCTGCAACGTTCTCACCCCTCGCCAGCGCATGCGCTATGACTTCCTGGTCGGGCTGTTTGGCCTCACTCTGCCGTATGCCCACATCCAGGCGAAATACGGCGCGCAGTTCTGGTGGCGCCTGGCGCCTGAATTGGCCGCCATGGGGCTGATCGGCGCTCTGCGCTACGATCCGGATGCCATCCGGCTCACCGACCGGGGCATGTACTGCTGGATGTTGATGATGGCGGAATTCTTCACCGCGGTGGATCGGGTGCGGGATACGATGCGGCTGCACATCCGCGAGGAGCGCTCGCAACCGTCGATGCTATCCGTCACGCCGCCACCAGCGGACTCGGATCCAGATAGATTTCGTAGCGGGCAATTTTCTCAGCGCACATCGTAAAGACGTTGCAGAACGGCACCGTGACGATGGTCCCGTCGGGGCGCTCGTAGCGCACCTCCCCGCGGCAGATGAGGTGTCCGGGAACCTCCCAGAGGTCACTGACCCGGTGTGATAAGGCGGTTACACTCGAAAAAAAACCATCGAGTGCGGCAAGAATTGCCTCTGTGCCGGTGACCGGTTGAGCGCTGCCGTAGCGAAACTGTGCGTCATCGCTCAGATAGGCCATGAATCCTCGGCTGTCCTTCGCGTCGATGGTTGCGAACAACGCGGTGCACCAGTGCGTGCGATCCGTCATGACAAAACTCCACATTTGGCGGGTCGCATCAGCATGCCTGTCTGCAAGCGCTATGTTGCTGCGGAATATCCGTACATATCCCGAGCCCACTGAGTGACTAACATCGCGGCTGTCTGGAAGACGCCGGAGTATCTCGCGGCGCCGCATCGAGCGAGGAGACGAGCATGCGCAGGGTTCTCGCAGTCACGGCGGTGACAGGCCGGTGGTTCGGCAGACTGACGCTACTGCTCGCGGCGTTGCTACTCGGCGCCTGCGCCGGCAGCACGGGAGCGCAAGGGCCGGCCGGAGCCGCCGGCGCGAGCGGACCGGCAGGACCGACCGGTCCAAGCAGCACGGTGAGTGCGCTCAATGTCAGCACCGCCACGACCATCACCGCGACGATCACCAAAGCCTCGATCTCTCCCTCGGGCCAGCCGATCGTGGACTTCACGCTCGTTGACCAGAACGGTGTGCCGCTTTCCGGTCTACCGTCCGCCGATGTCAGTTTTGCGATAGCCAAGCTCGTGCCCGCCGGTACGCAGCTCAATGCATACCCGGGCCTGACAGCGCCCGCCCCGCTGCTGCGTGCGCAGTGGCAGTCCTACCTCTACAGCATGGCGCAGCCGGCCGCCGGTGGCGGCACCACGAGCGATCCGGTCACCGGCACGACCCCCGAACCGCAGGCCGGCGTCGAATCGGGCAGCTCCGGTGCGCTTCTCGACAACGGCAACGGCAGCTATCAGTACACTTTCAAAAAAGACATCGAGACCGACCCGGTCGTTACCTACGATGCGACCCTGGTGCACCGGGTGGGCCTCGAGATCCGCGGCCTTGCCCCGGCAAACAGCCCGGTCTACACCTTCATCCCGGCGACGGGCGCGACCACGGGCTTCGACGCCAACGACGTCGTGGACAATACCGCATGCACGGCCTGTCATCAGCAGCTCGCTTTCCATGGCGGCGCGCGCACCAATGTGCAGTACTGCGTGATCTGCCACAACCCGAGCTCGACGGACCCCTCGAGCGGCAACACGCTCGACTTCTCGACCATGATCCACAAGATCCACATGGGCGTCGATCTGCCGAGTGTGCTCTCCGGGACACACTACTACATCTTCGGTTACCAGAATGCGATCAGCGATTTCAGCACTGTCGTATATCCGCAGACCGACCTCAGTAACAACACCAGCGCGGTGTCCGGATCCGGTACGAGATTCTGTGCCACCTGCCACACGCCGAACGACAGCAATGCGCCGCAGTCCGGCAACTACCAGACGGTGATCACGGCCGCCACCTGCGGTGCCTGTCACGACGATGTCGATTTCGCAACCGGCTTGAATCACGGCCCGGGGAACCTGCCGGCCACGGATGCCGAGTGTGCGACCTGCCACGGGCCCACCGCGACGCTCGCCAATGGCGCCTATCAGGTGGCGGCCGCGCACGCCCTGCCGGTCGATGCTGCGGCGGCGAAGTTTGCGTTCAAGATACTCAGCGTCGCCAATACTGCCCCCGGTGAGAAGCCCTCGGTCACTGTGGAGGTGGTCGATCCGACCGCTGGTGATGCCCCGTACAACATTCTCGCGGCGGGGGGGCCATTTCAGCAGAGCGGCGCGGCGTTCAACGTCGACATGGCGTGGCCGACGAGCGATTTCAGTAACGTCGGCAGCGCCAGCGCGACGGTATCGAGTGGCACCCCCAATCAGCCGGTGTCGATCAATGTGCTGAGTAGTGCCGTCGATAACGGAAACGGCACCTACACGGCAACCTCGCCAGTCGCGATTCCGAGTACGGCGGTCGGGTCGGGGCAGATGGCGCTCGAGGGCCGGGCGGTGGTGAGCCTGGCCAATCTGTCGGGGACGGGGAGCTCGAACGTCGAGCTCGGGATCCGTGGGGTCACCGCTGCGTTCGCGATCACCGATCCGGCAGCGGTGTCTGCGGCGCCGATCGTCTCGATCACCAAGTGCGACGGCTGCCACCACAATCTGACGGTGCACGGCCAGAACCGCACCGACAACGTCGAGCTGTGTGAAGGGTGCCACAACCCGGATGCGACCGATGCCGGGCAGCACGTGGCGGCCTCCGGGCTGTGCAGTGCGCTGGGCAGCGCGGGGGCCAATCCCGAGCAGCCGATCGACTTCAAGGTGCTGATTCATGAAATACATGCCTCTGGGGCGAGCAACTCGAGCGGTACGCTGCGCTATCCCAGTGGCCTGACGATTTGCAGCTACGGCGCGCGGCCGACGACCTTCAGTGTTGCCTATCCGGGCAATCTGGCCGATTGCAATGCCTGTCACATCAATAATTCGTACTATCCGGTGGATGATTCAAAGGTGCAGGGCACCACGGTCGTGTCAAACGACCGCACGACGCTCACCGACGATGTCGTGATCTCGCCGAATGCCGCGGTGTGCTCGAGCTGTCATACGAGTACGACGGCCAAGCAGCACATGATCCAGAACGGCGCGAATTTCACGGCGACCAAGACCGCATCCGGAGCGCTGATTTCCGCTAGCGTTGAGACGTGTGCGCTGTGTCATGGCCCTGGCGGGGTCGCAGACGTGAAGGCGATGCACGACCTCGCGAATTTCCCGAATTGAGCCGTGAACGGGTACCCCATGAGTACGTTGCGGACCCGGCGCGTGCTGCTCGGGATCGTGCTGGCGATCGTGTGCGTGACCGGCCTTTCCCCGATGCGCGCCGCTGCGCAGGCGGTCGGACCTGCTCAATTGCCGCCCGCGGCATCCAACAGTCCGACGGCCCTCGGCTATAGCGCCAAAGGTGCCGATACCTGTCTGGCCTGCCACGGCATGGACGCGAAGGTGACGGCGATCTTTCGCAGTCCGCACGCGCAACCGGGCAACCCGCGTAGCCCCTTCGGGCATGGCGGACTGCAGTGTGAGGCCTGCCATGGGCCTGGCGGAGCCCACGTCAAGGCCATGGGCATGAAGCCCGCTGGGATCGTGGTCTTTGGCGCGCGTTCGCCAACCCCGGTGTTGCGCCAGAATGCGATGTGTCTCAGCTGTCATCGCAGCACCGTCGGACACGTGTGGCGGCTCAGCGCTCATGCGCAAAACCAGGTCAGCTGTGCCGACTGCCATCATCTGCACGGCGCGAGCGATCCGGTGCGAGCGCCGGCGACGCAGGCGGCAGTGTGCGCCAAGTGCCATGCGGGAGTCGTTGCGCAGTTCCGCAAGCCCTATCATCACCCGGTACCGGACGGCACGATGAGTTGCGCGTCCTGTCATGACCCGCATGGCTCGCTCGGTCCGGCGATGCTCGTGAAGGAAACGGTCAATGAGACCTGCACGAGCTGCCATGCGCGCATGCGCGGGCCGTTCCTCTGGGAACATCAGCCGGTGAGTGACAACTGCCTCGACTGCCATGCGCCGCACGGCTCGGTCGTGGCGGCGCTGCTGACCGAGCAGCCGACGATCCTCTGCCAGCAATGCCACGATGCGGCCGGTCATCCCTCGGTGCCCTATGGACCGCAGGGGCTGCCCGGCGGCATGCCCAATCCTTATCTGCTCCTCGGCGGTTGCGTGAACTGTCATTCGCGCATCCATGGATCCAACAGTCCATCGGGGCAAGCGCTGATGCGCTGAGGAGGCACGATGAGGCGGCGGCGCACGGCACGGCAGGCGATTCGGGTCCGAGACTCCCGCGCTCGCTCAATGGCCTCTGCGGCGATCGCGGCGGTCGTGGCGGCGGTGCTCGCGGCGTCGATGGCGCGAGCCGAGTCGCCGCGGCCGGATACGAGTGCCTGGAAGTGCAAACTGTGTGTCTTTTACACCGGTGCCAAGGCGAGAGTGGAGGTCGGAGCGGTTTACGCCGCCGGCGCCAACTTCGCCTCCGGCCGCTACAGCGGCGCCGATCGCACCGGGACGTATGCCCAGGGGTCGCTCGTGGGTCGCTGGCGCACGAGTACTGGCGCCTACGTTCGTTTCGAAGCAGATCATCTCGGCTTCGCCTCGAGACACCTTGCGGTCACGGCAGGTCAGGAGGGTCGGTACGAGATTCACCTGCGGTACCAGGGGCAGCCGTTCCGGCAATATGACGATGCGCGTACCCCGTACCGAAGCGCTGCCGAGGGGGCACTCGTGCTGCCGAGCACCTGGGTCGCGGCCAACGCGACGAGCGGCATGACGGCGTTGCAGTCGAGCCTTGCGGCGGTGCCGATTGAATCGAATCGGCGTACGGTGTCGCTGAGCGGCAGTTACTTCACGAGTCGCGTTTGGACACTGTTCGGGCAATTCAGCCACGCCGAGCGGACCGGCACGGACGCGACCGGTGCGAGCTTTCTGACCGAGGCGCTGCAGTTGCCTGAACCGCTCGACTACGTCACCAACGACGTGCGTGCCGGTGCGCTCTGGTCCGACGCCGGTGCCAGCATGCGCATTGCGTACTCAGGCTCCTGGTTCGACGACCGGCTCGACGGGCTGCTCTTTGCCAATCCTTACGCGCCGCTGGTCCCGGGCTCAAGCTCGGGGCTGTTGTCCCGGGCGCCCGACAACAATCTGCAACAGGCCTCGGTGTCGGGTGAGGTGACGGTGCCGCTGTGGTCCGGTGTGCTCACCTATCTGGGCTCTGTCGGGCGCCTCGCCCAGGAGGGCACGTTCATCCCCGGCAGTACGCTCGCGGCCGACCCGGTGCTGCTGCCGGGCTCACTGCCCGGTGATATTGATCTGACGCATTATGCGCTGGGTCTTGCGCTCAGGCCCGCGGCACGGCTCGCGCTGCGCGGACGGGCCACATACGATGGTCGTGACGATCACACGGCGGTATTCGCGATCCCGTACGTCGTCACCGACACACTGCCCGGGGGCACGGCTGTGACGCCCCGTTACGGTGAGGATCGGGCTCGGCTCACCGGCAGCGCCGATTACCGCCTGTTCCGCTGGGCCCGCGTGAGCGCCGGTGGAAACTATGTCCATACCCATTACGGTGTGGGTCAGGTATTGAGCTCGCTCAGTGAATTGCAGGCATGGGGACAACTCACCCTCGTGCCGCGCGCGGCGTGGAATGTCACGGTCAAGGGTGGCAGCTCCCGTCGCGACGCTTCCCGATTCAACGCGGCAGCCCTGCCCCTCGGGGAGAACCCGTTGCTGCTCGCCTACGACTATGCCCCGCGCGACCACGAGTTTCTGCAGGTGCGGGCGACTTGGGCGATTGACGCGCGCCTCGCCTGGTCGCTGCAGGGTTCGGCAGCTACCGATGCTTACCGGCTGTCGCAGTTTGGGCTGAGGGATGGCCGACAGCGAGAGCTCTCCTCGACGCTGAGCTGGACTGCGGTCCAGGGCTGGAGCGCCTATCTGGAGGGCAGCTATGAGCATCTCGAGGCGACACAGAACGGTCTCGCGAGTCCGGCCGGCATTGCCTGGCGAGAATGGGAAGGGGAGTACTTCTGGACGGCCGACACCGGAGCGAGCTGGGCGCTGAGCACGCGCTGGAAGTTGAAGGCAGATTATCTGCATGCGCGCTCACGCAGCAATACGTCGCTGCAGGTCGTGGGTCTCTACGGGGGATTCCCGCAGGATGCCACCACGCTCAATACCGTCAAGCTCGATGCGGATTACCAATGGTCGCGCGCGCTGTCGCTGCGCATGCGTTATCGGCGCGATCAGTTCGGTTCGAGCGACTGGGCGCTGCAGGGCATCGAGCCGGGCACGATCCCTGCGCTGTTGGCACTGGGTGTCCAACCGTATCGCTATACCGTCGACAGTATTGCGGTGTCGTTCGCGTACCGGCTGTGACCCTGCGGCACCGCAGCCGGCAGCTCAGCGCACCAGCATGCTCCACAGCACCGCCGCGAGCACAAGCGTCGAGCCGGCCATCTGCAGCACGAGCGTAGTCTGAATCGAGTCAGTCAGGGCGAGACGGTCGGCGGGCTCACGGATTGCGCGTGCGGCGCGCCAAGCCGCCGGCAGTAAGAGCAGCGGCAGGAAGGCCGTCCAGAGCGGCAGCAGCCGCTGTGTGGCCGCCGCGAGGAGCGCTGTCGAGGCGCCGACCTGCAGTCCGAGGTACACCCAGCGGGTGGCCGCAACGCCCCAGCGCACGACCAGTGTCGCCTTGCCGGCCCGGGCGTCAGCCTCCCGGTCGGGCACTTCGTTCATCAGCAAGATAGAGGCGACCCACAACCCGATCGGCACCGAAATCAGCAGGCTGCCGGCATCGATGCGTCCGCTCTGCAGCCACGCAGCGCCGGTCACGGGCAACAGCCCAAAGGCGATCGCAATGGCCAACTCCCCCAGGCCACGGGCCGCCAGTTGTGCGCGCGGCAGGGAATATGCCACTGCGAGCGTCACGCCGATCAGTCCGAGGACGATCACCCCTGGGCCGCGCTCGGCGGCCAGCATGGCCCCGAGCAGCGCGGCGATACCGAGCAGTGTCGCGCCCCAGACCGTCATCTCGCGAGCGGTCAATATGCCGTTCTGGATGAATCGTGAGCCACCGGTGTAAGGGAAAATGCGACCTTCATTGCCGCGGTCTGCCCCCGACAGGTCGTCGGCAACGTCATTGAGCACATTGGCACCGAAGTGCACGCACACCGTGGCGAGTAGCGCCAGTACGGCCGCTTCCACGTCGAAGTGATGCGCGACATGTGCGCCCCACGCGCTGCCGACCAGCACCGGCGCGAGGGAGGCGGGTGCAAACGCCGGCCGGGTGGCGAGCAGCAAGCGTCGCATGCGTGCGCTCAGCGAAGAGCCGGATAACGCCGCAACAGTGGGTTCATGTGGGCTCGAGTGCAGATGTGTCGCCATGCGCGCCGGCTCCTTGCGTCGAGTGTCGGACCCGTTGGGATCAATGACACGGCCAGTATATAACCGCATGTCCAGATTGGCGCAAAAATAGGCAGAATTACGTATTCGCGGGCATCGCTGTCGGGAGTGAGATAAGCGGGTTGATTGGTCAGGAGACACTCACCATGTACAGACATCTCGTGATGATGGCGGTGGCAGTCACTGCGCTCGCTCCGACGGCGGCAAGCGCTGCGGACATCGCCGCAGGCGGGGCAATCGTCAAGCAAGTCTGCAGCGCGTGTCACGATCCTTCGACCTGGAAGGGTAAGACTCCGGCGCAAATTGACGCGTTGATCCATGAGGTCGTGGCCGGCAAGGTCATGCACCCGAAGAAACTGACACTGACCGATGTGCAAATGGCGGACGTGGCGGCGTACTGGGCGAGTGTCGCCAATCGTTGACTCTGCGGTACGGGAGGCTCGGCTCGAGTCTCCCGCTGCCCGGCGCTCGTCTCGGCCGCGCAGGAAACTCAGCCGGCGAAGATCACGAGCGCAATCAGCGCCACGCCGGTGATGACGACGGCCATACCGAACAGCACCGATACCGTCGTCATGAAGCGCGAGGGAGCCGGCACGATCGCCTGCTCGAGCTTGCCGTCGCGAACCAACGTCTCGTATTGCAGCGGCCGCTCTTCCTTGAAGCGCTCGAGCGGCACCCGGCCGGTGAGGATCGACACGTCGATCGGGAATTTCTCCGGCCGCAGGTGGTTGTGGAAGAAGTGGAAAATGAAGATGAATCCAGTGGCGAGCAGCGCCTCCTCGGAATGCACGACGAAGGCGACATTCAGCGCGATTCCAGGCATGAAGCGCGTGAAGAACACCGGTGCGGCCAGCATCAAGCCCGATGCGCCGATCATTGCGACGCCCCAGAACACCGCCCAGTAATCGAACTTCTCCCAATAGGTCCAGCGGCCCATGCGCGGCTGCGGCCCCAGATACAGGAACCAGCGGAAATTTCGCCCGATGTCGAGGATGTCATGCCAGGTGGGCACGAGCGAATCAGGGCCCAGTAGCGCGAAGCGCTGCTTCTTGATCAGCGCGCGATAGCCCAGGTAGAGCAGATGGAAGATGAAGTAGCCGAAGGTGATGCCGCCGTTCACCAGATGAATGACGCGCATGCACTCGACGCCGCCAAAAAAGCCGGTGATCGCCCGTCCCCACCCGGTTTGCGGGTGCATCAGTGCCAGACCGGTGAGTGCGAGCAGCATGAAGCTCAGGATCACCACCAGGTGCGTCAGCCGATCGATGACGGTGAAGCGCTGAATGTGCGCGCCGGTGAAGCGTCGCAATGGAGGCAGCTCACCGCGCAGCCGCCCGACCAGGCCGCGCTGCAGCCAGAGCAGGGTGTGCAGGCCAAAGAAGCCGAACACACCGGCCAGGAGCACCACCATGAAATCATGCGTGTAGGCAATCAGGCGCGAGTGTGCCGGGTCGTCCGGCCGGGGATGTGGCTCGTAGCCGGTCAGCCGAGCGTTGGCGTCCGTGTGGCAACTGCGGCAGGTGGCCAGCCGGTTCGCCGCTGAGAGGCGCGAGAGGGGATTGGCCGCGGGCAGCGCCCGGTGAGGATCGTGGCAGTTGATGCAGGTCGGTGCCTGCTTCAGGCCGAGGGCGGCCGCCTGCCCGTGCGGGGTACTCATGTAGGACCGGTAGGCCCGCCGGTGACATCCCGCGCAGGCGCGGACCACTCGGCCTCGCCAGACGCTGCTCGCAGCGGGAGGGATCTGATGAGTGCCGTGGCAGGTCGAGCAGGTGGGCGGAGTGACCCCACTCAGGCGGCGTGCCTTGGCGGTGGCGTGTGCACCCAGTGCGTACGCGCGGGCCTCCGCCCGATGGCAGCTGGCGCAGGCCACCGGCGCCACATGCATCGGATGGGGAATCTGCCGGATCGAGGCATGGCAGCTCGCGCACGGGACCGCGGCGTGGACCGAATGGGCCAGTACCGCCGGGTGGACCTTCGGTGCCCCCATCATGCCGGTGGCGTGACAGGCCAGGCACTGCGCGTTGGTGGGTGCACCAGCGCCCGAACCCGTGGGTGCGGCGGCGGCTGAGGCCGAGGCGAACGCGCCGACCGCGAACCACGCGAGGGCTGCCAGCAGCGTCAGCCAGCGCGAACCGCAATGAGGTTGCCTGCTCATCAAGCGGTCAGCATTGCGGAGGCGGCGGCCGCGGTCGATACGTAGCAATGCTTAGCGATGGCTGGCTGTTACGTATTCCGGTTGCGGCGCCGCTGCGGCACGGTAGCTGCTCGGCCCTGCATGAGGTTCGCGCGATGTGTCTGGCGGTGCCCGGGAAAATCATCGAGATCTGCAGCCACGATCCGCTCCTGCCTGCCGCACGGGTCGATTTCGGCGGGGTGGTCAAACAGATCAGCCTCGCCTACACGCCGCAGGCGCAGCCCGGCGATTACGTACTCGCGCATGTGGGATTTGCGCTCACGGTGATCGATGAGCGCGAGGCGGCGCGTACGCTCGAGGCGCTACGCGAGGTGGCCGCGAACCTCGGCGGCGCCGCTGATGCCGAGCCGGCGCTGCTGCGATGAGGCACGCGACGGAATATCGTGACGGCGGGCTGGCGCGTCGGCTCGCGGCGCGGATCAGTGCGGAGGCGACAGGTCAGTCTGCGACCTATCGGTTCATGGAATTCTGCGGCGGACACACACACGCGATCTCCCGCTACGGCCTGGAGGATCTGCTGCCGTCCTCGGTGCGTCTGATCCACGGACCCGGCTGCCCAGTGTGCGTGCTACCCGTGGCGCGCATCGACAGCGCGATCCGCCTCGCTGAGCGACCCGGCCTCACCTTGTGCACCTACGGCGATCTGATGCGTGTGCCGGGTTCGCGGGGCATCTCGTTGCTGCGCGCCAAGGCCGCAGGTGCCGACGTGCGCATGATCTACTCCGCACTCGATGCCATTGCGCTGGCGCGCGCCGAACCGCACCGGCAAGTGGTGTTGTTTGCCATCGGCTTCGAAACGACGACCCCGCCGACTGCGCGGGTCGTGCGGCTCGCGGCGCAAATGGGGCTTGAGAATTTCACCGTGTTCTGCAACCACGTGCTCACGCCCGCGGCGATTCAGAACATTCTTGAAAGTCCTGACCTGCGCGAATTCGGACGCGTGCGGCTCGATGGATTCATCGGTCCGGCGCATGTGAGTACGGTCATCGGCAGCGAGCCGTACGCGTTCTTCGCCGAGGAGTTCGCCAAACCGGTCGTCATCGCCGGGTTCGAGCCGCTCGATGTGCTGCAGGCGGTGTTGATGCTGGTCCGCCAGGTCAACGAGGGGCGCCACCAGGTCGAAAACCAGTACGGCCGCGCGGTACGTCTGGAGGGTAATGAGGTGGCGAAGCGCGACGTCGCGGAGGTGTTCGAGCTGCGCAAGAGCTTCGAGTGGCGCGGGCTTGGCCAGGTGCCCTACAGCGCATTGCGTTTGAAGGAGCGTTACGGAGAATTCGACGCCGAGCGGCGCTTTGCGCTGCGTGATGTGGTTGGGCGTGATGTGCCCGGCTGTCAGTGCGGGGCGGTGCTGCGGGGCGTCAAGACTCCGCTCGATTGCCGTCTGTTCGGCACGGTATGCACGCCCGAGACGCCCATGGGTTCGTGCATGGTCTCGCCCGAGGGGGCATGCTCGGCGTACTGGACGTACAAGCGATTTCGCACCGGTCCGATCCGCGAGAGCGCAGCATGAAGCCCGGTACGTTCCCGCCGCTCGATCTGCACCACGGCCGTGTCGATTTGTCGCACGGTGCCGGCGGTCGCGCCATGGGGCAGCTGATCGGACAGGTATTTCATCGCGCCCTCGATAATGCGTGGCTGCGGCGCGGTAACGACCAGGCGGCACTCGATATCGATGGGGCGCGGCTGGTGATGACCACCGACGGGTACGTGATCTCCCCGCTGTTCTTTCCAGGCGGGGACATCGGCTCGCTCGCAGTGCACGGCACGATCAACGACATCGCCATGGCCGGGGCCGAGCCGCGCTATCTGTCCGCGAGTTTTATTCTCGAGGAAGGCTTCCCGTTGGCCGATCTCGAACGCATTGCCCGCAGCATGGGCGATGCCGCTCGCGCTGCCCACACCGTCGTGGTGACCGGTGACACCAAGGTCGTCGAGCGGGGCAAAGCCGACGGCGTGTTCATCTGCACCACCGGCATCGGTGTGGTGCCGGCCGGGATCGAGGTTTCGGTCGAACGCGTGAGTCCGGGCGATCGCATCCTGCTCTCCGGATCGCTCGGCGATCACGGCATCGCGGTCATGTCGCGCCGACACGATCTGCAGTTCGAGGCGCAGATCACCTCCGACTCAGCACCGCTGCATGAGCTGGTGCGCGCGATGACGGCAGTCGGTGGTGCGGACCTGCACGCCATGCGCGATCCGACTCGAGGCGGGCTGGCCGCCACGCTCAATGAGATCGCAGTCCAGGCCGGTGTCGGGATGCACATCCGCGAGGCGCAGATCGCCGTCAAGCCTGCGGTGGCCGCAGCCTGTGAGCTGCTCGGTCTCGACCCGCTTTACGTCGCCAACGAGGGTAAGCTGGTTGCATTCGTCGCGCCGAGCGCCGCCGCGGCGGTGCTCGCGGCCATGCAGGCGCATCCGCTCGGCCGCGATGCGGCCATCATCGGGGAGGTCGTGGCGGATTCGCGGCGGTTCGTGCAGATGACGACCGAATTCGGCGGTGAGCGCATGGTCGATTGGCTTGCCGGTGAGCAACTGCCGCGGATCTGTTGAGGCTGCGATGCGTATATTGCTGCTGACACATAGTTTCAACAGTCTGGCACAGCGCCTGTACGTCGATCTGCGCGAGTGCGGGCACGAGGTGTCGGTCGAACTCGACATCAACGACACCGTCTCGCGCGAGGCGGTCGCCTTGTTCGATCCGCATGTCGTGCTCGCGCCGTTTCTGAAGCGGCCCATTCCGGCGGCGATCTGGCAGCGGCATCTCTCTTTGGTGGTGCACCCGGGCATCGTCGGTGATCGCGGTCCATCGGCGCTCGACTGGGCGCTGCTCGAGGGCGAGCGCGAATGGGGCGTTACCGTGGTGCAGGCCGAGGCGCAGATGGATGCCGGGGCGGTGTGGGCCGCCGAGGACTTCCCGATGCGCGCGGCGACGAAGTCGAGTCTGTACCGGCGCGAGGTGTCCGATGCGGCGAGTGCGGCGGTGCTGCGAGCGATCGCCCGCGTCGAATCGGCGAACTACACGCCCTCTGCCGTGCGTGCGGGCGATCCGCAGGTGCGTGGCCGGGAGCGGCCGGCGTGCCGGCCGGTCGATCGGTGCATCGACTGGCAGCACGACGACACCGCAACGGTGCTGCGCAAGATTCGCAGCGCCGATGGCGCTCCGGGGGTGCTCGATTCTCTGTTCGCGCAGCCGGTGCGGCTGTTCGATGCGCATCCGGCCGACGGACCCTCCGGTCCGCCGGGCAGCGTGCTTGCGCACGGCGGCGGAGCGCTCATGCGCGCAACACGCGACGGGGCGGTGTGGATCGGACATGTGCGAGCCGAGCCGCTCGATGCACCCGGACCCCGACGAACGCTGAAGTTGCCGGCGGCGACGGTGTTTGCGAAGGAGTGCGCCCGAGTCCCGAGGGCACGTGGCTACGAGCCGATCCGCTACCTCGAGCGCGGTCCGGTCGGCCTGCTCGAGTTCGAGTTCTACAACGGGGCGATGAGCACTGCGCAATGTGAGGCACTGCGGGCGGCGTACGCGCTGGCGCTCAGGCGTCCAACCCGCGTGCTGGTGCTCGGCGGTGGGGCCGACTATTGGTCGAACGGAATCCATCTCGGGATGATCGAGGCGGCCGACAGTCCGGCCGAGGAGTCCTGGCGCAACATCAACGCCATGGACGATCTGACGCGCGACATCCTCACCACGACCGATCGGGTGGTGATCGCTGCGCTGCGCGGCGGGGCGGGCGCGGGCGGGGTGTTTCTGGCGCTCGCCGCCGATGAGGTCTGGGCGGCGGCCGGCATCGTGCTGAACCCGCATTACAAGGACATGGGTAACCTTTACGGATCGGAGTACTGGACGTATCTGCTGCCGCGCCGTGTCGGGGCGGATCGCACCGCGCGCCTGATGCAGCGGCGATTGCCGATGGGGGTGCGCGAGGCGCACCGCCTCGGACTCCTCGATCGGTTGCTGCCCGCCGGGGAAGCACAGCCGCTCGAGACGATCCTCGCTTGGGCGCACGAGCTCGCCAGCGATCCACGGTACGCGGCGCGACTGGCCGCGAAGCAGAAACGGCGCGCCGCCGATGAGCGCGCCAAGCCGCTCGAGCAGTATCGGAGCGAGGAGCTCGAGCGCATGTACCGCAATTTTTACGGCTTCGATCCGAGCTATCACGTGGCCCGGTACAACTTCATCTACCGCGTGCCGAAGTCGCGCACGCCACTGCACCTGGCGCTGCACCGCTCTCAGCGCGTGCCGCAGGGCCGCAGCGACCCTGGCGCAGCCGATGGCTGTGGCCAACACCAGGAGATCTCCAATGTGTGAGCACTGCGGCTGTGCGATCACCGACCCATTGAGCGCCGTGGCGCACGGTGGTCATCACCACGACGCACCAAACGTCGAGTCCGTGCAGGTGATGAGCAATCTGCTCGCCGAGAACGATGCCCTGGCGGCACACAATCGCGAGCATTTCGATGCGCACGGCGTGTTGGTCATCAACCTGATGTCCTCACCCGGTGCAGGCAAGACCGCGTTGCTGGAGCGCACGGTGGAGGCGCTCGGGGCTAAGTTGCGCTTTGCGGTCATCGAAGGCGATCTTGCCACCGAGAATGACGCGCAGCGCATTCGCGCCAAGGGTGTGCCGGCGGTGCAGATCACCACCGGCAGCGCATGTCATCTGGATGCCCACATGGTGCATCACGCGCTCGATGCGTTGCCGCTCGCCGGGCTCGATGTGCTGTTCATCGAGAATGTTGGCAATCTGGTTTGTCCGGCCAGCTTCGATCTGGGGCAGCACCTCGACGTGGCGCTGTTGTCGGTGCCGGAAGGGGACGACAAGCCGCAGAAATATCCGGTCTTGTTCCGCACCGCCGATGCACTGCTGATCACCAAGACTGATCTGCTGCCGCTGTTGCCGGAGTTCGAGCCGCAGCGCGCGCAAGCGAGCCTGCGCGCGCTGGCGAGCGATGCGCCCGTGCTGCACGTGTCGAGCCGCTCGCGCGAGGGTATCCGTGCCTGGTGTGTGTGGCTCGAGGCGGCCCTGGCGACCCATCGGACAGCCGCGATGACCCTGCAGGCGCAGCGGCCGGCCCAGTCGAGGGTGGCGGAGCATGAACACCGCCTCGATTTGTGATGGGCAGCAGGCGAGCGCCATGCGCTCGGCGCGGCGCTGGCGCCTCGGCGGTCACGTACAGGGCGTGGGGTTTCGTCCGTTCGTATACCGCCTTGCGCTCGAATTCGATCTTTCGGGCTCGGTGCGTAATCTGCACGGTGAGGTTGAAATCCTCGCCAGCGGCCCGGCGGCAGCGCTCGAGCGGTTTGAGCGGGCGCTGATCGAGCGGGCGCCGCCGTTGGCCCGACCGCAGCTGCTCGCCAGCGAGGCGGTTGCGCCGCACGCAAGCAGCGGCTTCGCGATCCTCGGCAGCACGGCCGGTGATGCGGCGCGGGTGTTCGTGCCGCCGGACTCCTTTACCTGTCCGGACTGCCTGGCCGAGCTGGCCGATCCGACTGATCGACGCTATCGCTACCCCTTCATCAACTGCACGCAGTGCGGGCCGCGCTATACGCTCATTGAGACGCTGCCCTATGACCGCGCGAACACGACAATGGCAGCGTTTGTCCTCTGTGCCGAGTGCGCTGCGGAATATGCTGAGGTGACTGACCGGCGATTCCATGCCGAGCCGGTGGCTTGTCCGCGTTGCGGTCCTGCGCTGTGGCTGCAGGAGCACAGCTCTGGCGGCGGGAACGCACCGCCCCGGATCGCAGCGCCCCGGATCGCAGCGCCGGACGGACAGCCTGCGATGACGGGGGAGGCGGCCCTGAAGCGCGCGGTGCAACTGTTGCAGGCCGGGGCGCTGGTGGCCGTGAAAGGTATCGGTGGCTACCACCTGCTGTGCGACGCTGCCAATGACGCTGCGGTGGCGCGCCTGCGCTTCCGCAAGCATCGTCCCGGCAAGCCCCTGGCGGTGATGTACCCGCAGAGCGGCCCCGACGGGCTCGCCGTGGTGCGCCGTGATGTCGAGCTGTCTGCCCTCGAGAGCGAATGGCTGCGCGCGGCCTCGCGCCCGATCGTCTTGGTGCGGCGGCGCACCACAGCGCAGCTTTCTCAGCTGATCGCCCCCGGTCTCGATGAGGTCGGTGTGTTGCTGCCGTACAGCCCGCTGCACCACCTGCTGCTCGGCGACATGGGGCGACCGCTGGTGGCCACCTCGGGAAATATCAGCGGCGAGCCGGTCATCACGGAGGTTGCAGACGCAAACGAGCGGCTGGGTCCGCTTGCCGACGCCATCGTCCACCACGATCGGCCGATTGCCCGACCCGCCGATGACCCGGTGGTGCGTACCGTGCTCGGCCGGCCGCGCACGTTGCGCATCGGTCGGGGAATCGGTCCGCTCGAGCTCGGCGCGCCGTGGCGGTTCGAGCGACCGATGCTCGCCGTCGGCGCTTACCAGAAGGTCACCGTGGCGCTCGCCTGGGAGGACCGTGTGGTGGTCTCGCCGCACATCGGGGATCTCTCGAGTGCGCGCAGCGTGCAGGTGCTGGCCCAGGTCGCAGAGGATCTGCAGCGGCTCTACAACGTGCGTGCCGCGGGAGTGGTCTGCGATGCGCACCCGGATTACCCCAGCAGCTCGTGGGCGTATGGATCGGGACTGCCGGTCACGGTCGTGTCGCACCATCGCGCGCATGCCTCGGCACTTGCCGCAGAGCACGATCCGAATGAACCGATGCTGGTGTTTGCGTGGGACGGCACCGGATTCGGTGAGGATGGCACGCTCTGGGGAGGCGAGACCTTCTGGGGCAGCCCGGGACGGTGGCGGCGCGTGGCGAGTCTGCGTCCCTTCCGGCTGCCGGGCGCGGAGCGTGCGGCGCGCGAGCCGTGGCGGTGTGCGGCGGGGGTGTGCTGGGAGATCGGGCGTGCGCCACCGAGCGAGCCAACGACCTCGCTCGTGCGACGAGCCTGGCAGGCCGGCGTGAATTCACCGCAGACCAGTGCCATGGGCCGGTTGTTCGACGCTGCTGCAGCGTTGTTGTTGGATGTTCGGCAGGTCAGTTACGAGGGCGAGGCGCCCATGCGTCTTGAGGCGCTGGCGCGAGCAGTCCGTGCGGATGAGCCCGGGGAGCACCCGGGCGCCGCAGTACATCTCTACCAGGACGATGCGGGTCTTTGGCGCTTCGATTGGCAGCCGCTGATCGAGCGGCTGTTGAGTCCGTCGGCGGGAGCTGCCAGGGCCGCCTATGCGTTCCATGCAGGGCTTGCCGAGGTCATTGTTGCGATCACAACAGCACTGCGCCCGCTCAGCTTTGCCCGGGTCGGGCTCACCGGTGGCGTGTTCCAGAACCGCTTGCTGACTGAACTGACCGCGAACGCCTTGGCGCGCGAGGGTGTTAGCATCTGCCTCGGTGAGCAGGTGCCGTGTAATGACGGGGGCATCAGCTATGGACAGCTCATCGAGTATGCCGGCAGTGCGCGCACCGAGACCGTCAGGTGCTGAGCGAGCACGCTGAGCGCTGCTTGCCGTTCGCCCCCGAGGCGCTGTTCGATCTGGCGGCCGACATCGAGCAGTATCCTCGCTACCTGCCCGGCTGGCATTCGGCCTGGATCGCCTCGCACGAGGCGGGGCGGTTGCTGGCCGAGCAGTCCGTGGGCATTGGTCCGGTGCGCCTGCAGTTTCGCACCACGGCGATTCTGCAGCGGCCGCTCGCGATCGAGGTGACATCGGAGGATCCGCAGTTCAAGCATTTCAGACTGGCATGGACATTTGCGGCTGATGCAGCGCGCGGCTGTCGTGTCGGGCTTGGGGTGGAACTCGAAGTGCGCGCCGCGCTGCTGCAGCGGGCAATCGAATCGCTCGCGGCGGGCTCAGCGAACGCGGTGCTCGAGGCGTTTGCGCGGCGCGCACAGCAGGTGCTTGCCCGCTCGAGCGATCAGGGTGTGATCTGATCGATGCGGATCTGTGCGAGCCCTTCATGTCCGACGAGATAGCGCGTCTCGCCCGACAGATCGCCGCGCTCGGCCAGCGGGTTGCCCGAGGGCGAGATGCGCGCAACGACCTCGACGCGCTCGCCGGCGGTGAATGCGTGGCCGGGTACCATGGCGTCGCTTGGTCGTAACACCACGGTCTGTGGGAAACGACTGCTTAAACGTTTGACCGCCAGCGGCGCCCCGGGGTGCGCCAGGTCGCGCACGAAGAGGTAAAGCGGTGCACTGCTCGAGGCACGTGCGCGCAGTTCAGGGGCGAGTTGCAGGCGTACACGGATCAACGCACTGCCGGTGCCGTTGCTCGCGTCGGCGGTGCCGTGTGTCGTGTGTGTGCGCCGCGCCGCGAGCTGTCGCTCGATGGCAGCGATCTGATGCCGAGCGATGTGTTGGACGTTCGGTGCCGGCGCCAGGGCCAGCACCTGCTCGAAGCGGCTTCGGGCCCGATGCAGCTCACCGCGGTGCAGCGCAACGAGCGCGCCGAGGAACAGCGCTTGCGAGTCCTGCGGTGAGCGTGCGAGGGCTTGCTCGATCAACTCCCCAGCCCGGCCGGCAAATGAGCTCTGGCCGCTCAGAATCAGTGCCTGAGCCTCGCCGAGCAGCGCCAGAGGGTTGCCGGTGGACAGGTGCAGTGCCTGTTGGTAGGCGCGTGCGGCGAGCGGATATTTCTGCAGCACGAGGTAGGAGCGTCCGAGCATCAGCCAACCGGCGAGATCGTTTGGATGCGCGTCGAGTTTGCGCTGAAGTTGCCCGACCATCGCCTGGGCCTCGGGGGGGGGCTGTAAGGGACGCGCGCCGTGACGGTTGAGAGCGGCGTAGAGCGCCACCGAACCGACCGCCAGCAGTCCGGTGCAGGCAAGAGCGGTCCAGATCACCGGCGCGATCGCCGGTCGGGATCGGGTCCAGCGCTGCGCGAGGAGCGCCGCGGCGAGGAGTGCCACAGCGACGGTCAGCAGGACAAAGAGGGTCATGCGCGCTCCTCGGGCTGGGCGGCCGGTGAGTGCTGAGTTTCCTCAGCCCGCCGCGGCGCCTCCATACTGGAAATTGCCTACGCCCCGTGTGTGCCGGATACTGACTCAACGTGCCGGTGTCGGGGGTGCGATGTCCAATCCACCGGAATCTTCGAGGGCTGAGAGCGGTGGCCGGCTGCCGGCGCTGCTCACGGCCGTGCTCAGCGGCGGGCTTATTGCCGGCACGCTCGACATCGTTTCGGCCTGTCTGATCAATTCACTGCCGCCGCGCGTGATCCTCGAGTCGATTGCCAGCGGCCTGCTCGGGGCAGCGTCCTTTCAAGACGGGCTGCGCGCCGAGCTTGCCGGTCTCGCCCTGCAGTGGGCGATGTCGCTGCTCATCGCCGGCATCTATGCGGTCGCGGCGAGCCGCTGGGCGGCGCTGCGGCGCCGCGCGATCGTGGGGGGCATTGCCTATGGCGTGCTGATCTTCTTGGTTATGAATGGGGTGGTTGTGCCGCTTTCCGCAGCACCCTTTCACCCCTCCCTGCAGCCGTTGAAGGTGGTGGAGAACCTGCTGGCTATGGTGTTGTTTGGACTCATCGTGGCCGCCGCGACTCAATTTGCCCGGGTGGGACGTGCCGCCCGGCGCGCAACGCCGGGCGGCTGATGGTCGCGCGCATTCCGGTCTGTAACCCTAGCGGGGCGGTCGACGCGGACCGGGATGCGGCTGAAACCGCGCGTGCGCCTGAAACCGCGGCGCCGGGCGGTATGCGGGATGATAGGCCGGGTGGTACGAGTACTGGGGTGCCGGGCGCGGCTGGAAGCGCGGGGCCGGATGGTAGGCCGGGTGGTACGAGTACTGGGGCGCCAGTCTCGGCTGGAAGCGAGGCGCCGGTCGGTATGCATACCGGGGCGCGGGCTGCGCCTGAAACCTCGGCGCCGGGTGGTATTGCACACGCGGTGCTGCGCGGTATCCGTACTGCGGTGCCGGGTGAGCTGCAAAGCGCGGGGCGGGATGGTATGCCTGTCGCTGTGGGTAACGCGGATTGTTCCACGGATGCGGCGCGAAGCGGTTGCCCGCGTGAAAGGCGGCAGTCCTGCCCGGGTGCGCGGCGAAGTTCGGAGCCGGGCCATTCCCGTAGCGCTGCCAGGCGCGCTGCGCAGGGTGTTGCGGGCCCGCTGCCCAACCGGGTCGATCCATGGCCATCGGTCGGCGTAGCGGGCTGCGATGCATGAAAGGCCCGCCGGCTGCGCGGGCCGCAAAAACGTCGGGACCGTGGAAGCGGCTGGGCCGCGGGGTGGCGGCGATCGGCGGGCGGCCGTGGTTGAAATTGGCTCGCAGCGCCCGATCGCCGCGCGCAATGAATTCGTGCTGGCGCTGCTGAGCGGTGAGCGCAAAATGCCGTTCGCGCGCTGCCCGCATATCCATGCGGGTCGGGCGTGCGTACACGCCGTCTGGCCCGCCGTTGAAACTGACGTGCTCGAAGCGGTGGCGCCAGTAGACGGGATGCGGTGGTGGTCGGCGATAGTACTCATCGCTGTCGAAACCCTGTCCGACATGCATGATGGCGCGGTTGTAGAAAAAGATTCCGCCGCGCCAGAAGCCCCCGTCGAACCCGTCGCCGTCATAGCCGAAGCCGTAGTCGATGCCGCCATAGAAACCGACGCGCGGCCCCCAGTAGCCCGCATGCCAGAGATAGTCGGCTCCGTCCCAGCCCCAGTACCCGGGTGTCCAGAGCAGTCCGACCTGTGGCGGTAGCGCCCAGGTTCCCGGTACCCAGTAGTAGCCGTACGGGCCCCACGCCCAGTAGCCGGGGATCCAGATGTAGCCGGGCTGCGGGCAGGGTGGCTGTACATAAATCGGCAGCGGCGGGGGCGCCACGCCGACCGAGACCCCGATGAACAGTCCTGCCGAGGCGGCCATCGGTAGCGCCGCCAGGATCAGCGCGGGCAGAAGGCGACCGAATAATCGCAGGCGCATGGATGTCTCCGCTGAGTTCCCCTAGGGAGCAGCCTGAATCGGTGGGACTGAACGGGCGCTGAACCTTGCGCAGTTCTCAATTGGAGTGCAAAACGGCGCCACCGGCGCGCTGAATGCCGCAGTCCGCGCTGCGCACGAGGCCGCCGCGGGAGTGTGAACCGGGGTGCCAGCGGCCGGTGCACTTGGTACGATGCGCCCCCCTCAGTGAGATGGTTCCTGCCACCATGACGGTCGTCACCCGTTTCGCGCCCAGTCCCACAGGCATGCTGCACGTCGGCGGGGTCCGTACGGCGCTCTTCAGCTGGCTGTACGCACGCCGGATGGGCGGCAGATTCATTCTCCGGGTGGAGGATACCGATCGGGAGCGCTCGACGGATGAGGCCGTGCGAGTGATTCTCGAGGGCATGACGTGGCTCGGGCTCGCCGCGGATGAGGGTCCGTACTATCAGACGCAGCGCTTCGATCGCTACCGGGCGGTCATCGCGCAGATGCTCGCAGCCGGGCAGGCCTACCACTGCTACTGCACCAAGGAGGAACTTGAGGCGGTACGGGCCGAGCAGATGGCTCGCAAGGAGAAGCCGCGCTACCCTGGAACGTGCCGCGCCGGACGCACTGCACGCCCGGGGGTCGAACCGGTGGTGCGGTTCCGCAACCCGCACGACGGAGCGGTGGTGGTCGAGGACCTGGTACACGGCACGGTGACCTTCCAGAACGCGGAGCTCGATGACCTCATCATCGCCCGCTCCGATGGCACGCCGACCTACAACTTCTGCGTGGTCGTCGATGACATGGATATGGGCGTCACGCACGTGATCCGTGGCGATGACCATCTGAACAACACACCACGGCAGATGAACATGCTGCTCGCCCTCGGCGCGACACCGCCGACCTATGCGCACGTGCCCATGATTCTCGGTCCCGACGGCGCGAAGCTCTCCAAGCGGCACGGCGCAGTGAGCGTGTTGCAGTATGAGGAGGAGGGTTACCTGCCCGATGCGCTGCTGAACTATCTGGTGCGCCTCGGCTGGGCGCACGGCGATCAGGAAGTCTTCACCCGCGAGGAGATGATCGCCGCATTCGACATCCGGGACGTGAACAAAGCAGCCTCGGCGTTCAATCCCGAGAAACTGCTGTGGCTCAATCAGCAGCACATGATGCGTGCCGAACCGGCAACGCTGGTGCCGCATCTGCGTGCACAGCTGCGACGCCTCGGGATCGACGCTGATGATCAGATGCAGCTCGAGGGCATCATCCTCGCGCAGCGTGAGCGCGCCAAGACGATGAAGGAGATGGCGCTCAACAGTCGCTTCTTCTTCGTCGAGACCGTAGAAATCGATCCCAAGGCTGCAGCCAAGCATTTTGCTGGCGGCGGCCGGCAGATCCTCGAGCAGGTACGCCAACGGCTTGCGGCGCTGGGGGAATGGAGTGCGGCAGCTGTGCATGCGGCGCTCAATGCCCTGGCCGTCGAACTCGGCTCCGGGCTTGGCAAGGTGGCGCAGCCGCTGCGTGTCGCGGTGACGGGCGGGACGGTCTCCCCGCCGATCGACCTCACGCTCGGCCTGCTGGGACGGGATCGGACGCTGGCACGGATTGATGCGGCGCTGCGCTCGGCAGGCGTAGCCTAGCCCAGGCCGGGCGCCTTGAAGCGAGCAAGGATGCTCGCTAGCCCGTCGGTTCAGGTCATTTGCGCAGCATCCTGACACGACGTCGGTGATGAGGACGTGTCAGGATGCGTAGCAGGGCGTCCGACGGCTGTTTGAAGTTGTGTCCAGGCCGTTGACTTTTTGTGCTCAAGGGCAGTCCATGCGCGCATGGCCGAGCCGACGACCCGCGAGCGAGCCTACCGCCTGCGCTGCTACCCGAGCGCACGGCAGCGGCGTGTGCTGGGCCGACTGTTTGGCGCTTCGCGCTTCGTGTGGAACTGGGGACTGGCACGGCGCACGAACGCCTATCGAGCCGATCAGAGGTGCCTGAACTGGATCTCGCTGTCGCGGGAGTTCACGGCATTACGTCAGGCCCCCGAGACGCACTGGCTGGCCGAGTTGCCTCGAGAGCCGCTCAATCAGGTGCTGCGCGACCAGGAGCGGGCGTTTCAGAACTTCTTTGCCCGCCGGGCCCGCTATCCGCGCTTTCGGCGCCGAGGGGGAGCTGAGCGCGTGCGCTTCACCCTCGATCAGCGCCGGGCGCAGGTCGAGCGGGAAGCCACCCCCCGGTGGGCCTTCGTGGATCTGCCGGGCTTGGGACGCGTCAAGCTGCGCCGCACCGAGGGCTTACAGGGCCGGCTGCGCTCGGTGACGCTGTCCCGGGATGGGGCCGGACGGTACTTCGCCTCGCTCTGTGCCGATCAGGTATCTGAAGCCGTATGGCCAGAGCCTCACACCGAGGTGATCGGGATTGATCTCGGACTGCGGGATCTGGCGGTGGTGAGCGATGGCGCACACGTCCACACCCTGCGCGCCCCGAAGGCCCTGCAGCTGAAGCGCACCCGGCTGCGCCGCTACCAGCGGCGCCAGAGCCGCCAGGTGGCCGCGCAGATGCGCGCCCAGGGGCTCGATCCGACGAAGCCCTGCCCGAAGGGCGTGCGGCTCGGGATGTCCCGCAGGCGAGCCAAGACCCGCGCACGCGTGGCGCGGCTGCACGGGC
>DAHVTM010000029.1:0-14423 GCA_027324195.1 Gammaproteobacteria bacterium
CCCAACCGGAATGGGAGGCGGCCCGCACCAGCGGGTGCTCCGGCACCCGACATCGCCGCTGCCGCTGCTGCCTTCCGGCCCTGACGGGGTTCACGACTGGTCGTCGCGGAGTAGCCGATGCGGGCCACCACAGCCAAAAAATTACTCGTCCCGCCCACGCGGGCTCACCCGCCGCGGCAAGGCCCGCACCGGGCCCCGCCCGCAATCTGCTTCGGGCCGCGTAATGATAGCAGCGCGCGGCGACCCGTGTGGGCCTTCGGCCGACTGCCGGCTCAGCCCGGTGGCGGCCCCCCGCCGGTCGCGACCCGCAGCGCGAGCCGCACCCGCAGTCGCCACAGCGCGAAAATGCCGATCTGCAGCCCCGTGCCGAGCAACACGGCGAGCGGGAAGCGCCAGTCCGGGTGCGCGATCACGAAGGGCAGCAGTCCGACCGCAAGCGCCGGCGGCACGTACACATCGAGCCGGCGCAGCAGCACCGTGCCGGCGAGAATGCTCAGCATCGCCGCCCACGGCACCTCGCCGATGAAGCGGACACAGGCCACGCCGATGGCGGCGCTGAGCGTGCAGACCACCAGCAGCGCCACGGGACGCTGAGCCCACGGACAGTGCGTCGGGTGCGCGAAGGTCTCGAACGCGATCACCGTGAGCGGCGGGAACAGCACGAAGCGCAGGCCGAGACGCTCCCCGAGCACGATCGCGAGAATCAGAAAGGCGACGAAATACGGCACCCAGCGGTACTCGAGGGGCGCCCGCTCGACCACATCGTCATCCGGGTCATGGGCCGCCGGCTCCGGGCTCGTCCAGCCGACGCGCCGCCACAGCAGCGTCGCCCCGGCCAGCACGCCCGTACCGAACAGAATCGCCAGCGGATACAGCCCGCTGCGGATGCCCAGCACGAGCGGCATCAGTCCCGCCGAGAGCGCCGGGGCAAATGGCGAGCGCAGCACGGCAATTACCAGTGCCGAGCAGCCCACATCGAGCAGCACTGCCGGCACGCCATACGCCAGATGACGCGTGATCAGCGTACCGCTGATCGCCGTCAACACCGTAGTGATCACGAGCAGCGCCGGGGCGCGCGCCCAGAGGCCTTCGGGCCGCTTGAACACATCGTGACTGAGCGCACCCAGCTCCGGAAACAGCAGGTAGTACAGGCCACTCAGCTGGGCAATGAGGGCGATCAGCCCGATGTACAGCGTACTCAGCAGCTCGCCCATCCACGGCGCCCCGCGGCGAGGTAGTCGGCTCATATCGGCAGCAGTTCCCGCTCGGGCCGCTGGCGATTGCAGCGTCCGCTGCGCCGATTCAGACACGGGCCCACACGACCGTCAAGCGCACCGCCGCCCACTGGCTCAACGGCCGCTCGCCGGCAGCACCGCAATCAACCCGTCCATGACAAACGGAAACGAGCCGTACGTGCGCAACGGCTCGAAGGTGAACTCCGCACGGCGATAACGCGCATGCAGCGGGCAGTAGTAGTGATACAGCCCCGGCGCATCGAGGCGGACCGTTGCGCGGCCGCCGTGCGCCGGCAGCGGCACCCCACGGAACGGGGCGTGCCGTCCCGGCGCGGGCACGGGCATGAGCACATGCGGGTCCATATCATCATTGGTGAAGCGCAGCGCGGCGCCTGCCCGGCACACCACCGACCAGGGCTGGAAGGTCATGGCGGTATCCGTCACAGTGACCTCGGTGGTGGTGAGCGGCACTGCGCCGCCGGCACCGTCCGTGACGAGGACGGCCGCGTATGCCGGCAGCGGAAAATGCGGCGCATCGGCGCGCGCGACAACCTGGCCGAATTGCGGATCGAAACGCGTAGTGAGCGCGTCGTAGAGCAAATATACGCCCGGCGCGCTCAGCGCCAGCGCCACCGGATGACCGCGTGCGATGCGCACGTCCACCGGCTGCGGCGCCGTCGGAGCGCTGCGCAGATGCAGCATCCGTGCGGCCACCGACTCGATTCGCAGCATCTCACCGCGCCTCACGATGGCCGTCATGGGCTGAAAGCCCGTGCCGTGAAACAGCATGCGCCGCTCGCGGGCGCTCGCACCGGCGGCACAGACCGGCTCGGCTCGCGCCCCGAGCGTGCAGGCTGCGGCGGCCAGTGCGGCTTGCAACAGAAACGCACGACGATTGATCGGGACATCGCTCATGAAGCTCTCCCTGCGGACCCGGCACCATCGCCACCGCTCGGCGCGCGGCAGATTAGCCCGAGGAGCACACTCCAGGGTCAATACGCACAACCCGCAGCCGGCCCAATCAGGACCTTTGACCCCGGACCTTGCTCCAGGGTGTAGAGTGAATCAATTGGTCGTGCGGGACTCAGCGATGGAGACTCTCGGCATCGGTGCACTCGCCAAGCGCGCAGGGGTAGGCATCGACACCGTTCGCTATTACGAGCGCGCCGGGCTGCTCGCCCCGAAGACGCGCTTGCAGTCGGGCTACCGACGCTACAGCGGCGCGGAGCTCGCCCGGTTGCGCTTCATCCGCCGTGCGCAGGCACTCGGATTTTCGCTGAAAGAGATCCGCGAGCTGCTCGCCCTCTCCAAGGGCCGCGACGTAGCCCGGGTCAAGCGCGCCGCTCAGGCCAAGCTCGCCGATGTCGAGCAGCGCATCGCCGCGCTAGAGCGCGTGCGCGCGGGGCTGGCGAGCCTGATCGCAGCCTGCCCCGGGCACGGCGAGCCGAGCGACTGTCCGATCCTGCGCGCCCTCGGCGGGGACGCTGAACCGATTGCCGAGCCGCCGCAGCGCCCGCCTCTGCCCGCCGGGAGCGGCTGAACAGCGCCCGGCGCCGCGCGCACTACGCGCCCTGCGCGGCGCGCACCAGAAACAACACGCCCAGGGCGAGGAACAGCACGCTCGCCACGATGCGGATCAGCCGCAGCGGCAGTCGCGCGGCGAGCAGTTTGCCGATGAACACCACCGGGGCGCAGGCGAGCACCATGCCGACGGTCGAGCCGGCCACCACCGCGGTGAAATTGGCGTAGGCGGCGGCGAGCACTGCGGTGGCAATCTGAGTCTTGTCACCGAGTTCGGCGAGGAAGAACGTCACGAGCGTGGTCCAGAACACCCCGCCGCGGGCCGGCCCCTGCGCCTCGGCGTGCACGCGCTCGGGTTTCAGTTCCCAGGCCGCCATCACCACCAGGCTGACGCCCACCACCAGATTGACCACGCGGGCATTGAGCGCATGGCCGAGTCGCTCGCCGATGAACGCCGCGAGCGCCGCGCTCACGACCGTGCCGCAGACCATGCCGGCGAGAATCGGCCAGGGGCGGCGGTGGCGCGCCGCGAGCATCAACAGCAGCAGCTGCGTGCGGTCGCCGATTTCGGCGACCGCCACCGTCGAGAGACTGGCGAGAAACGCCTCCACTTAGCCGACCGTCACCGGCACACCGCACACACCGCCATGCGGCTGGCGGTGGGGCGCCGTCGCACATGAGCCCGAACTGCGCATCAAACGACGATCAACCTGACATCGATGTTGCCGCGGGTCGCGTTCGAATAGGGACAGACCTGGTGTGCTTCGCTCACCAGGCGCTCGGCGATCTCGCGCGGCACCCCGGGCAGCGAAACTCTCAACTCCACCTCGATGCCGAAGCCGGCCGCAAGCCGGCCGATGCCGACGGACGATTCGATCGAAGTGTCGGCCGGGACTGCAATCCGGTCACGTCCGCCGACGAACTTCAGCGCACCGATGAAACAGGCGGCGTAACCTGCGGCAAACATCTGCTCCGGATTGGTACCCTCACCACCCGGGCCGCCGAGCTCGCTCGGCACGGACAGCTTCACCCTGAGCCGCCCATCGTTCGAGGCGGCATTGCCGTCGCGCCCTCCCGTGGCCTTGGCGTGCGCAGTATAAATTGGGGTGATCGGGGTCATCGCGCCCTCCGGTTCGCGGCACAGTGATTAGACTCGAGCCAGGGAGTCTTAAGCGGTGATTATATTGTAGACTCGTACTCGCAGGCGAACGCCGGCCAACGCGAACGTCGGACTTCGCACAGAGCCGCCACCGAGGAGCCGAGGAGCGATATGCGCGCTGCACACTGCCGTGCGCGCCCGCAGGGCGCAGTGGATCGCAGGAGATCGCCATGAGTCTGGGCAGCGCCCTGCGCCGCGTACAGCGCCGCTGGCTCACTGCCCTCGCCGTGGTGCTGGTGTTGTTTCTGGGCTATCTCTGGGCGGGTTATGTGCTCGCTCCACGACTGATCCGCTCCGAGGCCATGCGCTGGGCACACGCACGGCCGACCGTCGCGCTCACCCTCGGGACCATCCGGGTCGACCCGCTGCACTTCACGGTCACGGTGCACGATGTGCAGCTGAGCGCGCAGGGACAACCGCTCGCCAGCCTGCAGCGACTGTTCGTCGGCCTCGCACCGCTGTCGCTGCTCGTCGGCACGTATCACCTGACCGCACTCGAACTCGATGCGCCGCAGCTCAACTTGGTGATCGGCGCGACCGGTAAGCTCAATCTGGCCGCGCTCAGTGCCGCGGCGCCCGCCAAGCCGGAAAACCGCAAGCCGACCGGACCGATGCCGCAGATCCGCATCGATGCTCTGCGCATCGATCAGGGGCAGCTCAGTGTGACCGATCTGGAGCATTCCCCGGCGGCACGCGAGCATCTGGCGCCGATCACGCTGCGGCTGGTGAACTTCCGCTCCTGGGGGCGCACCGGCGGACGGTTCGCGCTGCAGGCTGCGAGTGCCGATGGGGCACGTCTCAGCTGGTGGGGGCAGATCACGATGGCGCCGCTCGCCTCCTCGGGCGCTCTTTCGCTCACCGACATTCCGGTCATCTCCCTGGCGAGGTTCCTGCCACACCTGCCGGTGAGCGCGCGCGGCGGGCGGCTCGGTCTGAGCGCGCAGTACACGCTGAGCACGGGCGCACACGGCTTGGATGTCGGGATTGCGCAGCTCGGCATCACCACCACCGGACTGGCACTCGACGGCGGCTCACTGCTGCAGGGCGCCGTGCGCATCGAGGGAATCAGTGCCGCGGGCGGAACGGTGCACCTTGGCAAGGCCCTGCACGCCTCGCTGGCGCACCTGACCTTCACTCACCTGCAGCTGCAGGGCACCGCCTCGGCCCACGGGCAGGACCTCAGCCTGCAGCGGCTCTCGCTCGCGCAGAGCAGCTTCGATCCGCACGCACACCGCATCACGATCGGCACGCTGGCGATGCGCGGATTGCGGCTGCCCGTGCAGCGCGGCCCGCACGGGCGGCTCGCACTGCTGAATCTGCTGCCACACGCCGCCGCGGCGCACCGGCAGTCTGCAGCGCAGCCCGCCGCGGCAACGGCGAGCTGGCACGTGCAGCTCGGTCGGCTGGCGCTACGTGATGCTGTCATTGCCGTGCAGGACCGCTCCGTCACACCCGCGGCGCACTTTGCGCTGCGGGTGTATTCGTTCGATGCGCGCCGGCTCAGCAACAATCTTGCGCGCCCGGTGCCCTTCACGGTGCACGCCGGGATTGCTCCGCGCGGTTATCTGGTGCTCAGCGGGCGGGTCACGCCCGCCCGCACGAGCGCGGCACTGTGGGTGTCGCTGTCGCGACTGCCGCTACGCCCGTTCGTGCCGTATCTGCCCCTGGCACGCACCGCCGAGCTGCACTCGGGCACGTTCGGCACACGAGGCTTTGCCGAGCTCGTGCGCGGGCAACTCGCGCACCTCGAGGGGCGCGCCGATGTACGTCACCTGCGCCTGATCGAGCGCGGCACGGGGATCGGTCTGTTCGGCTGGCGCGCGCTCAGTGTGCGCGGCATCGCATACCGGCCCGGGCATCTGGTGGTCAGCGACGCGCAGCTCACCGCCCCAGAGGGACAAATCGTCATCCTGCCGAATCGCACGCTCAACCTCGCGGCACTGGTGCCACCGCGTGCGCCAGCGGGCAAAGCGCGCCCGGCGGGGCACCCGGTGCGCGCAGGCCGTCGGCCGCCCGCACCGGCGCTCGCCGCACTGCTGGAACGTCTCGAGATCACCGATGGCTCGATCAACTTCGCCGACGAATCGATCGAGCCGAATTTCCACGCACCGATCGACAATCTGCACGGCACGATCACGAACGTGTCGACCTCCAAGCAGGCGATCGCACACATCGCCCTGGGCGGCCAGGTCATCGACCAGTACTCGCCCGTGACCGTGAGCGGCGCGTTCAATCCCTACGGGCTCGGCCGCAACACCGACATTCGCGCCGCTTTCAAGAACATCCAGCTGCCGATCTTCGATCCGTACTCCGACCGCTACGCCGGCTATGCGATTGCCCAAGGCATCCTCAGCGCCCGCTTCCGCTATCGGATCGACAATCGCCGGCTCGACGCCGATCATCGCGTCGAGATCGATCAGTTGCAGTGGGGCGGACCGAGCGCGAGCAAGCAGAGTGTCGGCTGGCCGATCCGGCTCGCGACCGCCCTGCTGAAAGACCGCAATGGGGTGATCCGCATCCACCTGCCGGTCACCGGCTCGCTGAGCAATCCGGACTTCCACATCGCCTCGATTGTCTGGACGATGCTCGTGCATCTGCTCGAGAAGGCCGCACTCGCCCCCTTCAGTCTGATCGGTCATCTGTTCGCGGGGGCCGCCCAGGCGCAGTACATCGCCTTCCGACCCGGCTCGGCCGCGCTGCCGCACGCCGCTGGCGCAAGCCTCGCAGCACTCTCGCACGCGCTCGCAGCACGGCCGGCGCTGCGAGTGGAGATCCCTGCCGGTCCGGCTACCGCCGCGGACGCGCTCGCCCTGGAGAACCAGCGGATCGAGGCCCTCGCCCTGGCGCATCTGCGCCATGCTCCGCCCGGCCGCTTCACCGCGCTACCCGCGCGTGAGCAGCGCCGGGCGCTCGCGGCACTGTTCCGCGCCCGCCTGCACCGACGGCCCGCCTATCCGGCGCCGCCGTCCGGGGCAACTGCGAGCAAGAGCGCCGCCAAGCCGTCCGCCGCCGCACAGCAGCTGACCCAGATCCACCGCGAAATCCGCTGGCTGCGCGCGCAACTGCGCCCGACAGTCCATCTGGCTCCGGGTGCGCTGGTGACCTTGGGACTGGCTCGCGCCCAGGTCGTACAGAACGCGCTGCTCGCCGCCGGCACATTGAGCCCAAAGCGCGTCTTCATCACCACGCTGCAGTCCGGGCAGCCCTGGCACGATCGGGTACGACTGCAACTGCGTCTGCAATAGCGCACGGCCCGCCGCAGACCACCATAGGCCGCGACAGTTCGGGATTCGGTTTTGCCGACTGCACGCTCCGGCGATAGTGCTGCCGCCATTCTGCGCGTGCAGTTGGCGGGGCCAGGATCACCTTACGCCGCTCAAGGGCGCCGGCATCGATCGGCCGGCCCACTCAGCGTACAGCCGCGCGCGCCGGATCAATCGCGGCCACGACGTGATAGAACGCCTCGAGCAACGGCACCTCGAGCCCTGCCCGGCTCGCTCGCTCGACCGCATCACCGAAGGTTTCCTCGACCTCGAGCGCCCGGCCAGCTTGCAGATCCTGCAGCGCCGACATGCGGTGCCCGGGCGCCTGCGCGGCGAACTGCGCTCCGGCCGCACGTACCGACTCGACTGCTTCGCGTTCCGAGCCGGCGAGGATCGCCTGCAGCGGCAGGATCGCCCCCTCAGGCAGCAGTGACACGCCACAGGCAGAGGCGAGCCGAACCGCCTCGCGCGCCATGCGCACGAGCACCAGCGCCGTGCCCGCATCGCTCAGGTACTGCCAGGTCGGTGCACGCGTGATGACGGCGAGACTCATCAGCGGCAGCCATGCGACGAACTTGCTCCACTCCCAGCTGAGAATTCGTGGCACGGCGCTGGCGCGCACCCCGGCGGCGTCAATCATCGAGGCGAGCGCACGTGCGCGCTCGCTCTCGCGGCCATCGAGTTCCCCGAGCATCAAATTCACGTTCCGTGTGAAGAGGACCGCGCCGTCCTCGCGCACCTCCCCGCTGGTGTTGGCCAGCGCTCCGAAGACCCGATCGGTGCCGAACGCCCCGCAGAGCAATTCATTCTTCAGCACCCCGTTCTGCACGGAAAACGCGCAGTCAGCGGCCACGTGGCGCAGGGATTGCAACGCTGCGCGGGTTCCGGGTGTCTTGGTTGCTACGATCAGGCACTCGGCCGCTTCCAGCTGTGCCGGATCCGTGAGCACCGTCACCGGAACACTGATCTCGGCAAGGCCGGTGATGCGCAGTCCCTCGCGCTCGATGCGCCTGGCACGCTCGCCGCGCGCAAGCACGATGACCTGGTGAGCGGAGCGCGCCAAATGTGCAGCCAGTATCGACCCCAGGGCACCGGCTCCGAGAATCACGAACTGGGCACGCATCACGCGCTGCCTCTGGCGGATGCGGCGGGCTGCGCCGTCCGCGCGCGCGGCGCCAAATTACTGCGGGATCTGCAACACATGTGTCCGCGCTCCTTTGAACTGCGTCGGCCGGCTCACCCGGCACGGCCCATCTGGTGGAATGCTCAAACTGCAGTCACTCGAGTTCATCATGCCCCGCGCCCGCCCTCGCACGGCATCGAACACCGGTGCCGCTGTGACTGCCCCGCGAGCAGCAGGCCGAGCCCGGTGCAGTCGGGCACTGCACCCTGGATGCTCGCGTGCTGCCGCGACTCGCCGCGGGCCGCCAGTGCAAACCGGAGCGGCTCGCTGAGGCGATCGTGGCGGAGAGCCGCGTAAATAAGCCTGTGCAACAACCAACGCCAGGCTTTGCGAGCAATGACCGTTAGTGCGCTGGCAGGGAACTCGGCGGCAGCTGGATCGACAATGTGGATGAACGCCGCCCCCCCGTGACATGTTCGATCGCCATTGCAACCTTGCGTATGGTGTTGGCGCACAGCAGCGCCCCGCTCGCACCACCACCTACCGCGCATTGCTCGCCCGCCAGCAGTTGCTCGATGCGTGAGGGCTCACCGCGCCGCTCAGGTCACCCGTGCGCATCAGTTGCTCCCGCGGGATCCCGGTTTGCATGTTACGCCGTCGGGACAATTCCGGGGCCTGGAGCGCCCGGCGGAGATGGGCCGGCCCGAGCGATGCACGCTCGGGCAAATACGCTGCGCCCCTGCCCGTACCGCGGATAATTCGAGGCAGTATACGCCCGATGCGCGCACCGCCCCATGACCTCGAGGCAAGGGCCGGCAGGCCTCGACCCTCCAGCTGCGGACATCGGCGCGAACCGCACGGATGCGATGGGCTCAGCAGGCACGGGCAACTGAGCCTGAAGCCCCCGCGGCATTCGGGTTCGGACCGCGAATGCGAACGGCCGTCCGTGATCCGCCGTAACTGTCGCAGCCCGCCGGCGAAGATCTCGGTACCTGTCTGCAGTTCCTTCACCAGGATCGGTACGATTCTTGCCCGAAATCGACGGCTTGGCGCGTCGCCGGACACCGCTCGGACTCGCGTGACGAACGTGGGACGGTTGACGTAGGATGGAAGTGGTCTGGAACTCCGGGCTGCACAGAAGAAGAACCATTCATGAACCAGCTCAAAACCACTGGTCGGGGCATTGAATCCTTGGCAAGCGCGACGCACCGGCGTGGCAAAACACATCCGTCCGTCACGAATCCCGGGATGCTCCTGCTGCTCGCACTGACCCTCGCCCCAGGGGCATTCCCTGCGGCGCGTGCCGGCACATTTGTCTGCCCGCTGCCGGATTATGCGCCCTTGAGTTCCGTCACGGTAGGCGACACCGAAAGCCTGCCCGCAAGCGACGCCTGCACCATGCAGGCTGGAACGGCGTTGACGATCGCCGCGCCGAACGGCTCGCTCGGAAATCTCGGCACCCTCACTGTCGGTCCCGGCAGCACGCTCACCAATAACGCCAATCTCGACAACACCCCCGGCGCAACGCTGTCCAACTCCGGATCAATCCTCAATTCCACGAGCGGAGTCGTTCAAAACAGCGGTGCCACGATCAACGCCGGTGGCGGGACCTTGAACAATGACGGCACGATCATCAATCTCGGCAGCCTCGAGAACCTCAGTAACGGCACGCTCATCAACCTCGGCACCGTCACCAACGTCACCGCAGGTACTTTCAGCAACCTCGGCAGCACTCAGAACCTGCATTCCATTGATAACTTCGGCCAGATCAGCAACCTACCGGGCGCTTCACTGCTGAATAGCGGAACCCTGACCAATAACATCGGCTCCAGTTTCGTCAATTTCGGCAATTTGGACAATGTGCAGACCATCACCAATTCCGGCAGCTTTCGTAACGAGGCCGGCGCAACCCTGAGCAATCAGGTGAGCTTCAGTAACACCGGACGGCTGGACATTGCCACGGCATCGGAGGTTTCAGGCAGCGGCGGATTCGTCCAGACTGCGGGCACGACGACCGTAGAGTCGAACGCGCTGCTGTCGCAGGAGGCGATCCAGATCAACGGCGGCGCGCTCTCGGGCGCAGGCAAGGTCGCCTCCCTCAGTACCATTTCACTTGGTCCCGACGCCCTGCTTGCGCCGGGCGAGAGCGGCACCGGCCTGAACACCATGACGGTGAGCGCGACCTCTGGGCTGAGCCTCGCTGGCACCCTCAACATCAACATTTATAGCCCGACATCCTACAGCCATCTCGACGTGCTCGGCATGAGTGGGTTTTCCTCAACCACCCGAATCAATTTTTTTCTCAGCGGCGATGCCGCCCAGTATGCGGGCGAGAGCTTCCAGTTTCTGCGGGCAACCGGACTGCGCAACTTCGACCTGGCGACAATCAACGTGAGCGGATTGCCTGCGACCCTGGGTTACTCCGTTGTTGCGGAGAATGGATCCAGCCTCGTACTGAATCTGTTCGATGCTCCGCCCACGGGCGCACCGGAGCCGGGCTCGCTCTCGCTGCTGACCTGCGGAATGATGCTGCTCGGTGGGGGAGCGTGGCGGCGCAGGCGGCAGAGGCGAAACGGCTGAGCTTCCCGGAACCTTCTCTGGATGCAGCTGGCGCGAGCAGCGCCTCGGGTAGCGCTCGTTCCTCCAGACATCCACGCCGACCATCTGGCATGGTCGCGCGCCAGTCCAAGCACAGGAAGAATGTCTCAGCGCCGCACAGTCGAGTGCCCAATGGACAGATCCGCCGCCATCCCGCCCGGACGCTCGATCTCACCGTCGCAACCGACAACGAGCCCCAGTTCTCGCGTGTCTCGCATCTAGAGGTCGAAACTGGCTATCCGACTGAAGCGGTGCGACTAGCGCCACGGAACGTGAGCGGTCCCGACCCAGCGGCGAAACCATCACTGCCGGCCCTTCCCATCCGTTCATCGCAAATCTGGCGCAGAGGGTGGCCACCACATCCAGCATGGAATCCAGATGATTTCAATTTCCTGTGCGCATTCCACGCGTCTCAGGGACGAGTGTTCTCGAGGATCGCCGATTCGATGACACGCCGGCCGTTGCGATGCCGACCGCAGCGCACACCGAGATTGACGGCGCCCCCACGAAGGCATATGCTCAAGCATATGCCATGTCCACGCCGGTGGCCCGAATGCCTGACTCAGAACGCCACGTCAGACTGTTCCGCAATGGACGTAACCAGGCTTTGCGTATCCCCAGAGAATTCGAACTCGAAGCGGATGAAGCCATCCTGCGCAAGGAGGGGGATCGATTGGTGATCGAGCCGGTGCACAAGGGACGCCTGCTCGCCCGACTCGCGACTCTGGAGCCCATTGAAGAGCCCTTTCCGGATGTGGACGAGGATCTCGGCCGGATGGACGACGTAGAGCTTTGAGGATGCCCTTCCGCTACTTGTTGGACACCAACATCCTCTCCGAGCTGATGCGACATCCACAGGGCGAAATTGCGCAGCAGATTGCCTCGCGGGGAGAGGATAGCGTATGCACGAGCACCATCGTTGCCTGTGAACTTCGCTACGGAGCCTGTAAAGCCGGCTCGACCCGCCTGAGCGAACGAGTCGAGGTGATTCTCTCAGCGCTTGAGGTTCTTCCGGTGGAACCGCCAGCCGATTGGCATTATGGGGAAATCCGCCAACATCTCGCGCGGCAGGGCAACCCGATTGGTCCGAATGATCTTCTCATCGCCGCGCACGCCCGGATGCTCAATCTGACCGTCGTGACAGACAACGTTCGAGAGTTTTCACGAGTTCCCGACTTGAGTGTTGAAAACTGGTTATCTCGATAACGGTTCAGTCAAGTCCGCATAGCGGGATTCTCCCGGACTCTGAAAGCGTTTTGCTCGCGTGTCTCTGCTCGGCCGCACCGGCAACGACGCGTTTGCCCGACACCAACCGACAATGCAAGAGCTGGTGGCAGTGGAGCATTCATGCGTACCCCTACTTCGCGCTCCACCAAATCTGGCAGAGAGGGTGTCCGCAACAAATGACGTAGATTAAGGCGTTTCGCACCGTTGGTGCGCACTGCGTGCGTAATCATCGGCGCCAGTGAAGGCCTGTCCAGTCAGCGCATCATGCGAATCCATTCGGCCCCAGGCCCACTCGATCTTCCAATCGTCGGACCATGTGCCGATTCATCCATGCGCTCGGAGGCACTCCTGGCGTCCAACATCCCAATCCGAGGCTGAAATGTCAATATTCTTTGACATTTCTATGGGCCTAGCGCATCATGATTCGAACCGTCAGAACACACCGGTCCGTCGGCGGCCGGAGATTCTAGGATTCAATGATTCTGCGAGTCGAAACCCAATCGCTACGCATGCTGAAGGAGCTCGGCATGCGGCTACGTGCCGAGCGGCGGCGGCGCGGGTTGAAGCAGGCAGAACTGGCTCAGGCGGCCTCGGTATCGCGCCCGACGGTCATTGCCGCCGAAGCGGGCCGCGGAGTGTCTTCGCAAAGCCTGGCCGCAATGATGGGCGTGCTGGCGCTCGACTTTGCGCACCTGAGCGCTCCAACACATCCACCCCGCAAGGATTTGATGAGATCCGGGCGTAAACGGCAGACCCGACGGCGTGTCCAGCTGGAACCTGCGTTGCCGTCGATTGCGCGGAATGAAGTGGAACCGCACGGCAAGGACATCACGAATACGGAGGTGGCACAAACAGTCGAGCAGCAACCTCACCGGCGCCCGTTACTCAAGGAGCTCATGACGGCGGAGCGTTTGCGCCGTGATCGGCTTGACATGAAAGTCCGGCGTGAGCGAGCTTGACGTTTACGTTTCGGATGAGCACGTCGGCGTACTTCGCGAGGACGTTGCAACGGGCTTGATCGATTTCGAATATCGGCCGGCAACTCTGCCAAAGCTCGCGGTATCGCTCGTGATGCCACCCGGGGAACCGCCCGAGGAGTATCGAGGCTACAACGGGCTGCCGCCCCCGTTCGAGGTCTCACTTCCTGAGGGCATGCTCCTCGAAGCGATCCGCAACCGCTTCGGAAAGCACATTGATGTCGACAGCGATTTCTTGCTACTGCGGCTGATTGGCAAGCATACCCTTGGCCGCGTAACCTTCGGTGGTCCGCTCGAACGGGACAAGGGACTGGACGAAGAAATTCTCGAAGCTGCGCGCTCGGAAGGCGCAGCACGGCGTCTCTCAACGATTTTGCGCAAATCGCCGCAGCTGTTCGGCGTCGCCGGAGTGATGCCGAAGATGTCCGTGCATCCACACGGCCGAACGCGGCCCGGCACGGTTGTCGGGAGTGGTTCCATCGTTAAATTCGACACAGCCAACTTCACCGGCGCCTGCCTGGTGGAGTACGCGTGTCTCAAGGCATGTGCGGCAGCCAACCTCGCCGTGCCATCCGTCGAACTGGCACCGGACCTCACCTCGATCATCGTCGAGCGCTTTGACATTGATGATACCGGCGGTCGCCTGGGGTTCGAGGACGCCTGTGCTCTTTCCGGCATTCGACGGACGGGCAAGTACAGTGGTTCTATCGAGCACCTGTTTCGAATGATCGAGAATTTTGTTGACCCCGCGCACCAAGCCACAGACCGCCGCGCATTGCTCACCCTGATCGTATTAAACGACGTACTGCGCAATGGGGATGCACACTTGAAGAATTTCGGTTTGCTCTACGGCGAGGACTTGGCGCAACCTCGTCTAGCTCCCGTCTATGACGTGCTGACCACACAGACATGGATACACGGAGATACACCTGCCCTGCCAATCCTCGCATCCGATCCGACCGCCGAGCAGTGGCTCGACTCGCAGGGCCTAAGGCAGCTGCAAGAAATCGCTGGAGTGGCGGATGCGGACCTGACCAGCTTGCGTGATCAGTGTGCGCAGGTCGCTCGCAACAGCCTCTCGGAGACACTCGACACCTGTCCGTTGTCTCCCGAGCGGAATGCGCTCGCTCGAGCGCTGAGAATCATCGAGAAGGCTGCGAGCGGGCAGATGCGCGGGCGCGTTCGTCGCGCCAAGGGACGCCAGCGCTCCAGTGCGCGCCGCACCGACCGGGGCCCAGGACAATCCTGAGCGAGGTATTGATTCGCGAATTCGCCCGACCCTGGGGATTGCGCGAACCATCAAGACTGGCGGAGAGGGTG
>DAHVTM010000049.1:0-5596 GCA_027324195.1 Gammaproteobacteria bacterium
CTGCTGTTCTCGCTCAACGAGGTCCGCGCACTCGAGGGGTTGAAGATGGACTGGAACAACCGCATGCGGCTCGAGTACGTCGCTACCAATCTGCAGCGGCTGTGGAGTCAATGAGCGAATGGACGGCATCCCGGCACACGCGCACCTTCAGTATGGATGGTGCGTGTGATGGGCCGTCAAGAAGGGTGCACTCCACGAACCAGCCGCTCGGGCAAGCCGGCAGGATCGGGCTGCGAAGCGGCTGCCGACGGTAACGGTGCACAACAGAGCATCGGGTGAGCGGTGACAGGGGGGCGGTTGGCCCCTTCTGGCACATATGTCGCATGCTCAGTGAGCGGCTTTGCTGTTCGCCTGAATGGCGCGGGTCCGGAAGCGGAAATTGCCTTGCCCGCGGGCGCTCGCCACGAACAAGTCGTGCTGGCGGAAATCGAACCCGAGCGCGCTTACAGTGCCGAGCACGTCCATGCCGAGTATCACGGCGGGGCGTTTGTCCAGATGCCAGACTTTGAAGATGTGGAAGTTTCCGAAGATGATCTGCGCGCCGAGGACGCGCAGTGGTCCGACCGAAATCACCGGGCTGGTCGCCATGCGGCCCATTTCGACCTGCCGGGTCGCGCCATAGACCACCGTGACCGGCTCCGGCCTGCCGGCGTCGTTTCCAACATGCAGGGCGTCACGCAGCGCCTTGTTGGCCAAGGTGCGCTCCGACCCGGTGTCGATGATCGCGAGGGTCCGGATGTCGCCCACGTATGCCGGTATGGCCATCAGGCCTCCGGAGACGGTCAAGGTATGCACTCGGGAATAATCGAACCGAACATCGGGCTCGAGGTAACGGGCGATCTGTACTCTGTTGTCTTCGAAGTTGACGAGCAGGGTCAGTTTTGGAAGGCCCGCAACACCCAGTATCCCGTCCGCGCCGGCCATCATCGGGGTGCTCAGAACCGGCGCATACGTGTTGCGGATGAGGAGGGAGCCGGCGCTCAGGGTCCGAATCCTCACGGCAGGGATGGCTGCCGACCCGGTGATGCCCTGGACTTCGATCCGTGGGACGTGCTTCACGTTCAGGTGCAGAGCGCGAACCAGGCGTGGGGAGACGGTGGAGTGCCCGGCGCCGGTATCCACGACGAAGCGGAATGGGCCCTGGCCATCGACCATCACGGGAATGACGACTCGCCCGATTTGATCCAGAGTCGTCGGACAGGCAAGCAGCGACTGATAGCGAACCTGCCGGGTGCTCAACACGGTGCCATGGCTCATGCCCGGACCGGGCGGGGCGTTTGCCCCTGCCGGTGAGGCCATTGCCGCAGCGACGAGGCTGAGCGCGCTGATGACAGCCCCGCGCCGGAGGCATTTCCCAGCCGCGAGTGTAGGCATGCTCGTCAGCGTACCACGAGCCGGGGGCGCCGTAATCAAACGCAGAAATATGCTGCGGCGATAACGCTTCAGATCGATTCGGGACGCACGTCGAACGCGATGCAGGTGCGCGCCTCGGGGCCATGGATGGGATTGGTGCCGTGCCACATATAGGAGGGAAAGAGCACCAGCCGGCCGGGCTGGGGCTGGACCGTCAGTTCGGGGGTCAGGCCGGGCACAGGATAGCGCGGCTCGCCGAATTTGATCCAACCGGACTGCAGAGTTTGGTCCTGCACTTCCTCGGGCACCTCGACGTAATACGCGGAACTCACCATCCCCTGGGGATGGAAGTGATTGACATGGAAGCCCTCGCGGCGCAAGCGGACTGACCAAGCGCCAGTGAACCGCATGCTTGGCTGCTGCGCCTGGGCGAGTGGGTGCTGCGGCGCAAGCTGCAGTGTGCCGCAGTACTCCTGAATCGGCGCGCGAAACAACTCGAGCGCACTCTGGATGAGCGGGTCGGGATCGGTGAGCAGGCTGCGTGAGGTCTGTGTGCCGTTGCGCAGAGTCTGGTCGAGCGGCTGGCGGCTGAAGTGATGCCGATCGGCAAGCACCCCGCTCAGTGCGCGATTGAACTCGCTCATTGAGGAAAAGCCGGGCGGGGGGGCGAGGTCAAAGACCCGGACAAACCGCTCGTAATCGTACAAATCGCGGTACCGGCTCTTGCCGAGCATGCGCGCGACCGTGGCGTCGTAGGCCAGCCACTCCTGTGCCAGCGGATTTTGTGCAAGCTGCGCAGCGATGAAGGGTTCGGCATCCTCGGCTCGTCCACGCGCGATCAGGATGGTCACCAGATTGAGCGCAACGGCCGGGCCGTCCGGTTTGGCCGCAGCGGCTTCGAGCGCGTGCGCCTCGGCTTCATCGGCCCGACCCTGATCGAGCAGCACCAGCGCAAGCGTCGAGCGTACGGCCGCAGTGCCTGTGCCGCGCCCCACCAGATCCCGCAGCAAGGTCTCAGCCGCGCCGAGATCGCCCGCCTGCCAGAGCAACTCGGCCAGCAGCCGTTGCAGGGGCACATTGTCCCGGTTGGCGCGGACGGTGCTGCCCAGGGTACGGGCGAATGCAGGATCGCCGCGCATGAACCGCAGCCGGGCCAGCGTCTGCTGGGCCTCGGCATCGAGAGGCTGCAGCTGTACCGCTTTCTCGAATTCGCGCTCCGCATTCTCCAGGTCGCCCGCGTTGATCGCGGCCCGCCCCTGGTTGTATGCCGCCTCGTAACCGTCCGCACCCAGGGCGCGGGCTGTCTCGAGTGCCGTCGCGGCTTCGGGGCGCTCGAGCTCGACGAGCAGGGCGCCGAGATTGTGGTGGGCCACTGCATTGTCCGGGTCCAGGGCGATGGCGCGCCGGTGCGCCGCTTCCGCTGCGGCCGCACTGCCGAGCGCCGTCAGCGCCATGGCACGTATCTCCCACGCTTCCGCATCATCCGCGCTGCTCTGCAGCAGAATTTCGCACTGCCTCTCGGCCTCCGCCGGGCGCTGCAGATCATGCAGCGTGAGGGCCAACGCGCGTCGCGCCGGGCGATGGTGGGGCAGACGCTTCAGCGCCTCGAGATATGCCTGCTCGGCCCCGGTGTAATTTCCCTTCTTGCGCAGGAGGTTACCCAGATTGGCGTGGAACTCCCCTTGGTTGGGCTCGAGTTGAATGCTGAAACGCAGCCACTGCTCGCCCTGATCCCAATCCCCGGTGTCCTTCAGGGCCAAGCCCATCAGGTGGGCCGCGACGGGGTGACGCGGCTCACGGGCCAGGAGCGCGCCCAAAACGGCGGCGGCCGCTGCTGGCTTGCCTTCCCTCAGGAGGGTGGTTGCATTCTCGAGAGCTGTCGCCGATGCCATGCGGCATTATCGCCGCAGCCAGATTTCGTGTACATGTGGCTACAGTGCAACAATCTGGGTCTCTAATATGTTGCGCATGAACAACTATTCGGGGAGTGGTGATTCCGGTATTTTATCCTTATATTTCAATTAATTGAGTCTCTCGTGCCATACGACACCGGGATTCGTTGGCCATCCTGGGCTTTACAGAACAACAGTTTTGGGAATAGTCTCCGCGCCACACGCTGCGCCCGTAGCGCGTTTGCGACGGGCGTGAGCGAGGGTTTGTACCCTCTACAGACAGGCGACGACGCCCAGAACAGAACACTTGGGAGAACATACTGATGACGAACAACACGCTTGTTCGGCGGGCCATACAAATTGCGCTCGCCAACGCAGCCGCAGTGACCGTTGCGCTGCCTGCGTTTGCCGCACCCGCCCCGCAGCCGCAAGTGCTGCCGACGCCGACCACGAAGAACGATTCCTCCGCCGACCAGGCGGCGCAGGGAATCAACATGCTCAAGGAGGTGGTGGTCACCGGCTCGCGCATCTACATCCCGGGCCTGAAATCAACGAGCCCGGTGACGTCCATCAGTGCAAAGGCGATTGCGGATACTGGCGCCACTTCGGTCGAGCAGGTCCTGAACCAGCTGCCGCAGGTCACGGCGAGCAACGGCAACATGGACTCGAACGGCTCGTCGGGCATTTCCACGGTCGATCTGCGTAACCTCGGCCCGACCCGCACCCTGGTGCTGATCAACGGCCGGCGTCTGATGCCGGGCGATCTGTCTCCCTCCGGCGGCATCACGAACGCCGCGGACATCAACAACATTCCGACCGCGCTCGTGGAGCGCGTCGACGTGTTGACCGGCGGCGCCTCTTCGGTATACGGCGCCGACGCGGTCGCGGGCGTCGTCAACTTCGTGATGAACGACCACTTCCAGGGCTTCGAGATCGATGCCAACGCATCGGCCTATCAGCACAGCCAGCATGAGGGCTTCTACGGAAGCTTAGCGCCGGCGGCCGGTTATGGCTCGGCCTCCAGCTCCACGATGGATGGGGCCGACAAAAACATCACGTTCATCATGGGCAGCGATTTTGCCGGTGGCAAGGGCAACGCCACGGCCTACGTCAGCTGGCGCAAGGTGCAGCCGGTGCTGCAGTCGACTCGCGACTTCAGCCGCTGCTCACTCGGCTCGAACTCCAAGGGCGTAGTGTCCTGCAGCGGATCGAGCACCTCGCCTACCGGCGGCTTCCTCTTTACCAACCCGCCGGGTATGAACGGGTACGACTTCTCGTTCAATGGCCTCGGTAAGTCCACCATAGATCCAAAGACCGGCCAGTTCGTTCCCTTCACCACCGATTTCAACTACGGACCGTACAACTACTACCAGCGCTCGGATACACGCTGGAACGGCGGTTATTTCGCTCATTACAACATCGACGACAATCATCAGGTCTTCAGTGAATTCATGATGATGTCGGACCACACCGTGGCGCAGATTGCACCGAGCGGCGCCTTCCTGGTGTCGGGTCTGGGCGTCAATCCGGTCACCGGGCTGCCCGATGGCGGCTGGTCGGTCAATTGCAACAATCCGCTGTTGTCCGCGCAGGAACAGCAGACGATGTGCGAGGGCGCGACCACCGGCAATGCGTCGGTGCTGTTCGGGCGGCGCAACGTCGAGGGCGGAAACCGGCAGGACGATCTGCGGCACACCGCGTTCCGCATCGTGATCGGCACCAAGGGCAACATCAACGACAACCTGACGTACAACGCGTACTTCCAGGAAGGCATCACGCTGCTCGCAGATCACTACAACAACGACGTCTCGAAGCCGAAGCTGAGCAATGCGCTGAACGCAGTGCTCGATCCGGCGACGGGGCAGGTGGTTTGCGCCGCGAACGCCAATGGCGCAAACGGTGCGCCGGGCTGCGTGCCATACGACATGTGGGGCCAGGGTACGCCCTATTCCAGCCAGTACACCAACGCCGCCGGAGGCCCGAGCGCGGCCGCAGTGGCCTACATCTCGGCTCCGGGCTCCGAGCAGGGCCAGACCGAGGAGCGGATCTATCACGCGGACTTCACGTATGACGGCACCTCGGCGGGCCTGAAGACGCCGTGGGCCAACGAGGGTCTGGTGACCAACTTCGGTGCCGAGTACCGCGAAGAATTTGCGGTGCTGCACCCGGACGAGGAGTACCTGACGGGCGACCTCGCGGGCCAGGGTCAGAAGATCCTGCCGATCAATGCCGGGCTCAGCGTCAAGGAAGGCTTCATCGAGATGCGCTTGCCGCTGGTTGAGGACAAGCCGTGGGCCAAGGAAATTTCGATCAACCCGGGCTACCGCTATTCGAAGTACGACATTGGTTTC
>DAHVTM010000059.1:0-21343 GCA_027324195.1 Gammaproteobacteria bacterium
CCTGCTGCTCAACGGTGCTCATTAGAAATGGATCCTTATGTCTGGGTGAATGGACTTTCAGATCCCTCGCCGGCCGAGGCGCGGTGGGGGCGCGGTATTTTAGGGGAACACCCCACGGCCCGCCACTCGCCGTTCAGGTTCGTGAGTGATTGATTTGGAAAGAGAAATCCTACGGGGCACGCGCACGCCCCCTCAGGGCATGTACATCCCGCCGTTCACATGCAGCGTTTCACCGGTGATGTAGCCGGCCTGCGGGGAGGCGAGAAACACCACCGCGGCGGCCACATCGGCCGCGCTGCCGAGGCGTCCGGCCGGAATCCGCGCCAGCAGCGCCGAGCGCTGCTCGGGCCCGAGCGAGCGCGTCATGTCGGTGTCGATGAAGCCCGGGGCAACGGCATTGACCGTGATGCCACGCGAGGCGAGCTCCTGTGCGAGCGATTTGGTGAAGCCGAGAATGCCGGCCTTGGCCGCCGCGTAGTTCGCCTGGCCGGGATTGCCGGTGAGACCGACCACCGAGGTCAGGTTCACGATCCGCCCCCGCCGCTCCTTCATCATCCGGCGCAGGCACGCCTTGCTCAGGTGGAACACCGAGGTGAGATTGGTGCTCAACACCTGCTCCCAGTCCTGCACCTTCATGCGCAGCAGCAGCGCATCGCGGGTCACGGCCGCGTTGTTGACCAGAATGGTGGGCATCTGGCCGTCCGCCTCGAGCGCCGCACAGAGCGCCTCGATCGAGGCCGACTGCGACACATCGAGCACCGCGCCGCGGCCCCGACAGCCCTCGGCGCTGAGCGTTGCGCCGATCGCCGCGGCGCCCTCGGGCGTCGTGGCCGTGCCGATCACGAGCGCCCCGGCACGCCCGAGCGCCAGGGCGATCTCCCGACCGATGCCACGGGAGGCTCCCGTGACCAACGCGACGTCATTCTCGAGCATCGAATTCGTCCCCTGCTGCATGCGCATCAACCCGCACCGACCGCCGCGAGTGCCGCGGCGAGGGTGGTCTCATCCTCGAGCGCCAGGCACTGTCGCTCGCCGCTGCGCTCGACCCGCCGGTTCAGTGCGGTCAGCACTTTGCCGGGGCCGCACTCGATGAGCGGATTCAGCCCACGCGCCGCGAGCGCGCGCACCGTGTCGGTCCAGCGCACCGGGCTGGCCAGCTGGCGCACGAGCAGCGTGCGCAGCTCGGCCGGATCGCGGTGTTCGGCCGCATCGACCGCACTGACGAAGGTCAAACGCGGCTCGCGCCAGCGCACCGCCGCGAGCGGCTCGGCGAAGCGCTCGGCCGCCGGACGCATCAGGCTGCTGTGCGAGGGGACGCTCACCGGCAGGATCAGGGCGCGCTTGGCGCCGCGTGCTTTGGCCGCCTCGATCGCGCGCTCGACTGCGGTGCGCTCCCCGGCGATGACCACCTGTCCGGGCGCGTTGAAATTGACCGCCTCGACCACCTCGTTCAGCGCCGCCGCGGCGCAGACCTCGCTCACCACCGCATCCTCGAGCCCGAGAATCGCGGCCATCGCCCCGCGCTCGCGCGGCACGGCCTGCTGCATCAGCTGTCCGCGCCGGCGCACCAGCGCCACCGCCTCGGTGAATTCGAGCGCCTCGGCCGCCACGAGCGCGGTGAACTCCCCGAGGCTGTGGCCGCTCAGCACCTCAGGCTCGGGACCGCCGCGCCGACGCCACAGCCGCCACAGTGCCACCCCTGCGGCGAGCATCGCCGGCTGGGTGCATTCAGTGGCGTTGAGCTGCTCGGCCGGACCGCCCGCCGCGAGCGCCCACAGGTCATAGCCAAGCACCTCGGAGGCCTGCGCGAACGTCTCGCGCACCAGCGCGCCATCGGCTCCGGCGGCCAGCTCCGCGAGCATGCCGACCGACTGCGAGCCCTGCCCGGGAAATACAAAGCCAAACCCCATGCACCCATCCCGAATGAAAAAAAAGCGCCGCGAGTATACCGTGCCGGCCGACGAGCCGCCGCAGCGGCGGGCTGAGCGCAACCGGCCGGAACCGCCCCGTGCGGCACCGGTCCAATCGAGCACCACGGCGGCACGGCGCGCCGGCGGGCATTTGTTATCATCCAGCCGAGGCGCGCCGTGATGTGCGCGAGCGGCATCTGGAACATTCATGACACAGCGAATCGAGCGTCTGCACGCGCGGCTGCGCGCCGCGAACACCCGGCGGGCGCGCGGGTTTACCCTGATCGAGATCATGGTGGTGGTGGTGATCATCGGGCTGCTCGCCGCGGTTATCGTCCCGGAGGTGGTCAACAAGGTGGACGAGGCGCGCATCGCCAAGGCGAAGGAAGATATTCAGAGCCTCGAGACCGCGCTCACCGAGTACCGACTCGACAATTCCGTCTATCCCACCAACGAGCAGGGTCTGCAGGCGCTGGTCAAGCGGCCGACGGGCGCAGCGCTCGACAACTGGCACGGTCCGTACATTCAGCGGCTGGTCAAAGACCCCTGGGGCCACCCCTATCACTATGCATACCCCGGCACCCACGGGTTGCCCTATGACCTCTACACCCTCGGCGCTGACAATCAGCCGGGCGGCACGGGCGACAATGCCGACATCGGCAACTGGAACCTCGGCAACAGCAACTGATCCGGCCGTGTGCGGCGCGCCCCGGCGGCTCGGCGTGCCGGCGCGCGGCTTCACGCTGCTTGAGATGCTGGTGGTGCTCGCCATCATCGGCATCGTCACCGCCGGGGTGCTGCTGTCGCTGAACCTCTCCGGACACGACCCGGCGTTGCACACCGACGCGCGGCGCCTGCGCTCGCTACTGCACTACGCGCGCGAGCAAGCCGAGCTGCAGACCCGCGACTACGGGGTGGTGTTCGATTCGGGGGGCTACGCGTTCGTGGTGTTCTCCGAGCAGCGCAATCAATGGCGCGCGGTGAGCGGCGATGGCGCGCTGCGGCCGCGGCGCCTCGCGCACGGACTGCAGCTGAAGGTGGTGGTCGATGGCCGTACCGTCAAGCTGCATGCCAAGGCCAAATCCAACGGCGCGCTCGCCCCGCAGGTCGTGTTGTACTCAAGCGGGGACCTGTCGACCTTCGAGCTGACCGTGCGCCGCCCCGGCACTGCGCGCGGCTTTCTCATCAAGCCCGACCGTGACGGGCACATCATCGAGCGCCGGCTCGCTGCGGCGCACTCGCCATGAGAGCATCCCGCGGCTTTACGCTGATCGAAGTGCTGGTGGCGCTCGCGATCGTCACGATCGGGATGGCCGCGGTGCTCGAGGCACTCACCTCCTCGGCGAGCGCGACGCTCTACCTGCGGCGCAAGACCTTCGCCGAATGGGTGGCACTCAATCAGATCGAGCGCGTGCGGCTCACGGGCATCGTGCCGCGCACCGGTACGAGCACCGGTCACCTCACCTACGCCCGGCACCGCTGGCAGTGGCGAGAGAAAGTCATCGATACGCAGATCCCGGGCGTGCGGCGCATCGAGGTGAGCACGCGACCGGCCAAGCACAAGCACGCGCACGAGTGGTATGCGACCGTCACCGGTTACATGGGCCGGGCGATCGGTCCGCCGAATCCGCTCGCGCCGCAATGGATCGCCGGCCCGATCGCCGGGGTACCGAGTGGCACAAACGGCGCCGCCGCGCCCCTCGCCCAGCCGCTCGCGCTGCCATGATGCACCGCGCAACGCGCCGTACCGGCGGTGGCTTCACGCTCATCGAATTGTTGGTGGCGATCTTCATCGCCGCCATCATGTTCGCCATCGGCTACGGCGTGATCACGCAGGCGCTGCGCGCCCGCGGCGCGATCCGCCACGACCAGCATCAGTTGCTCGCCCTGCAGACCGCATTGCGCATCATGGAGCAGGACTTCGTGCAGCTCGCACCGCGTCCGATCCGCTCCCCGAACGGCCAGGGCTGGCAGCCGGCCCTGATGGCGAGCCCGACGAGCGAGCCGATGGTGATGCTGACCCGTGACGGCTGGAGCAACCCGCTCGGACTGCAGCGTCCGGAACTCGAACGGGTGGCCTACGTGTTCGAACACGGCACCCTGATCCGGGAGCATTGGAACGTGCTCGACCCGACGCTCGACGATCCTCCGATCAAGCGCAATCTGCTGAAGCATCTGCGCAGCGTGCAGCTGCGCTACCTGAACCTCGAGCGACAATGGGTCAGCCAGTGGCCCCCGCCCGCGGTGGGTGCCGAGGGGAGTCTCGACACCTACTACCGCATGCGCCCGCTCGCCGTCGAGGTCACGCTTCGCACCCGTCAGTGGGGCAAGATCGTGCGCATCTTCGAGGTGGCCGAATGAGGCTACGCGCCTTCGCGGTGCCGCGCCCGAACCGTGGATGTGGCCGCACACGCCAGCGCGGCGTGGCGTTACTCGTAGCGATCTTGTTGGTGGCCCTTGCCACCATGATTGCCGCCTCGCTCGCCTATCACAACGCCATGACCGCGCGGCGCACGATCGGAGCGCTCGACTACGACCGGGCGCTGCTCGTGACCGAAGGCACCGAGGCCTTTGCCGCCTACGCGCTGCAGCAGACTTTTCAGGCGCAACCGAACACGACCGATCTCGAGCAGCCCTGGGCCCGTCCGATCGGCCCGATTCCGGTGGCTCCTGGGGTGACGCTGCAGGCCTCGCTCGAGGATCTGCAGGGGCGCTTCAACCTCAACAACCTCATCGACTCCGACGGGGTCACGGTCAACACGCAACAGCTCAATGCATTTCGCCGTCTGCTCACCCTGGTCGGTTTGCGCCCGCAATGGGCCGACGATTTCGTCAACTGGATTGACAAGAGCCCGACGCCGGCACTGGCGGATGCGCCCGCCGATAGCACCTACGTCGAGATGAACCCGCCGTACCAAACCCCGAACCTTCCGATCACCAGCTCGAGCGAGCTGCTGGCGCTGCCGGGCTTCGGTCGCGAACGCTTCGCGCGTATCGCCCCGTATGTCACGGCGCTGCCGGTCGGCGTGGCGTTGAATGTCTGCACCGCCTCCCCGTACGTGCTCGACGCGTACCTCGGCCACACGCAGTTCAGCTCCGACCCGCCCCAGTTCGCCAAGGACCGCGTCGCCGCCGGCGGGTGCTTCCCGACCACCAGTGAGTTCGAGGCCTCGATGTCGAGCGTGCTCGGCACGACGCCGAACACCGGGGCGAGCGGCGCGGCTGCGCCGCAGAGCAATTTCCAGCAACTCTTTGTCATGAAGTCGAGCTGGTTCCGCTTGACCAGCGTGGTGCGCGCCGACGGCGAGGCGTTCGTTTTCTACAGCGTGCTCTACCGGGATTCAAACGGTACGGTGGAGCCGATTCTGCGCAGCGACACGCCCAACTGAGTTGGGCTAGGATTGGCAGATGGCCGACTCGCTTGTGCTCAGGCTTCCCGACAGCGCTCATTCGCAGGCGAGCTGGCTGCTCGCCGGTGGCGCCGGGCACGGTCCGGAGAGCGGACCGCTCAGTCTCGCCGCCGCGCGCGCCGCGGGCCGCACGCTCATCGTGCTCGTGCCGGGCGCCGATGTGCTCCTGACGCATGCGGATCTGCCCCCGGCCCGCTCGGGGGTGAAGCTGCAGCAGCTGGTGCCGTACGCGCTCGAGGAGCAGCTCGCCGAGGACATCGACACGCTGCATTTCGCCATCGGCCGACGCAGCACTGCGGCTCGAGCCAGCGTCGCGGTCGTGGCACGCAAACGCATGGACGAGTGGCTCGCGGCGCTGCGCGGTGCGGGCCTCGAGCCGGCCGCGATCTACGCCGACAGCCAACTGCTGCCGCACAATCCCAGTCACGCCGTGGCGCTGCTCGAGGGCGATTCGGTCACCGTGCGCACCCCCTCGGGCGAGGTGATCCTGCTCGCCGCCGAGGCGCTCGGCGAGGCGCTCGAGCTGGCCCTGGCCGATCCGGCAACCCGCGGGCTCATTCTGTATGCCGGTGCCACCGAATGGCTGCGCCACGGCGCGGCGGTCGAGGCCCTACGCGAGCGCTTCGAGGCGCTGCAGGTGCAGCGCCTGAGCGGCGATGCGCTCGAGCTGCTCGCCCGCGCGCTCCCGGCCCCCGAGGCGATCAATCTGCTGCAGGGCCCGTACGCCCCCCGCCGCTCGCTGCTCGCCGGCTGGCGCGCCTGGCGCTGGGCGGCGGTGCTGCTCGCGGCCCTGATCGGACTGCATCTGCTCGGACAGGTCGCCGAGCTAATCGTGCTGCATCGGCGCGAGCGGGCGCTCGATGGCGCAATCGCACAGCTGGTGCGCACCGTCATGCCCGGGCAGAGCGATACCGAGCAGGCCCGTGCGCTCATGGCCGCGCGCCTGGCGCAGATTCAATCGAGCGAGGCGAGCGGCGGGTTTCTCGCTGCACTCGATGCGATCGCCCGCGCGCGCGCCGTCACGCCCGCCACCGAGCTGAAGGCACTGAACTTCCAGGCCGGCAGCGTGACGCTGAGCCTCACCGCCCCCTCGGTCGAGGTGCTCAATCAGCTCACCCAGGCGCTTGCGCGCCAGGGGTGGCAGGCCCGCCTGACGGGCGGGCGGCTCGTTCCGGGTGGCTTCGCGGGCGGTATTCGCATGCGGCGCGGGAGCTGAGATGGCCAGACTCGCCCTTCCCTCGCTGCAGGAACTCTCGCCACGCGATCGGCGCACGCTCGGCATCGGCGGGGCGATCGCCGCGGTGTTGTTCGTGCTCGCGGTGGTGCTGCCGCTCGAGGGCCGCGTGAGTGCGCTGCACCGGCGCGTGGCGCACCAGCGCGCCGAGCTCGCTTGGATGCGCCGGGTGGGGCCGCAGCTGGCCGCCGCCGGCCCGGCGCGACGCGACAGCACCCTGCCGCTGATCGTGCTGATCGATCAGTCGGCACGTCAGGCCGGTCTCGGCGGGGCGCTCGCGGGCAGCAGCCCGATGGGGCGCGGCGAGCTGAGCGTGCAGCTGCAGCAGGCGCCGTTCGACCAGATGGTCGGCTGGCTCGCGCGGCTGCACCAGAACGAGGGGGTCGAGGTCACCGCCGCGCGCATCGAGGCCACCGGCCGGCCCGGGCTGGTCAACGCCTCGCTCGAACTGAAGCGACCCTGAGCCGTGGGCCGCGCGTCCATCCTGGTGCTGGCGGCACTGGTCTTCGCGGTCGTGCTGATCGCACGCCTGCCGGCCGCCTGGGTCGTACCGGCGCTGCACACCGAGCTCACCTGCGGCAGCGTCTCCGGTTCGCTGTGGAATGGTGAGTGCACCGGCGCGCGCGTGCATGGCGTCACGCTCGATCAGCTCGTCTGGCAGCTGCATCCGCAAGCGCTGCTGCGCGGGCGTCTGAGCGCCCATGTGAGCGCGATACGGGGCAACGCGGCGGCGAACGGTGAGCTCAGTGTCGGCCTCAGCGGGACGCTCGATGCCCGGGGGCTCAACGTGCACCTGCCGCTCGACCCGGCGCTGCTGCCGATGCTGCCTGCGGTGATCCGCGGCACGCTGCGCGCCGACATCACCCGCCTCGAACTCGAACGCAATGGGGCCATCACCCGACTGCAGGGACGGCTCACCGTGCGCCACCTGATCGACAGCAGCGGTCAGGTCACTCCGCTCGGCAGTTTCACCGTGAACTTCCCGGGCGGCCCGGGCGAACCGCGCGGCCGACTGCACGATCTGGGTGGTCCGCTCGCCCTGAGCGGCACGCTGCGCCTAACTGCCGAGCCCGGTTACGTGCTGCACGCCCGTCTCGCCGCGCGGGCCGACGCCTCGCCCTCGCTGCGTCAGGCGTTGCAATACCTGGGCGCACCGGACGCGCAAGGCCGCCGTCCATTCGCTCTGTCGGGCACCTATTGATGGGCCGCCTCAGAGCTCGCGAAATGCCCCGAGCAGCGGAAAGTACAGTCCCGCGCGCACCGGTTCGGGGCCGAGCTCGCGGGCGAGCGCGCTGTAGACGGTGAGCTGCGCCCGATAGCGTTGCATCTCGCGCGCGATGAACTGCTCGCGCTCGGCGCCCTCGTGGGTGCTGGTCTTGAAATCGATCACCCAACGGACGCCCTGCTCGTCGATGAACGAGCGATCGATGACGATGTTGCGCAGCCGCCCCTCGGCGAGCCCGGTCAGCGCCAGTTCGCTCGCCGCCTCGCGGTGCGCCGCCAGAATCCAGCGACCGCGCGCATCCTCGAGCGTGCCGATGAGCGCGGCCAGCACTCGGGCGAGCGCCGGCTCGAGCTGCCGCGCCGCGACCCCGCTGCGAGTGAGCTGCGCACGCAGCTGCGGCGCGCTCGCCTGGATCGCCTCAGGAGTGGGCAGCGCCGGGGCCGCCGCGAACCCCTGCAGCGCCGCATGCACCACGGTGCCGATCTGTCGGGCGGTCTGCTGCACCCAGCTGAACTGCGGCGGCTCGAGCGACTGGTCCCCGAGCGGCAGCCGTATCAGCTGCGCCGGCGCCGGCGCGCCCGCCGGCTGCCAGCCCGCCTTCAGGCGCACGATCGCGCTCGCGACGGGGTCCACCTCGCCCGAGTGTCCGGCGCCGGGTCCGTCCTCGAGCGAGGCGAGAAAGCCCGCCCCGAGCGCCGGCCAGAGCCGCGCGAGGGGGGTACCGCGCGCCGGCTGCGGCGGCTCGCCGTCGCGCTTGGACTTGAGGGTGGCATAAAGATGCAGCGAACGGCGGGCGCGCGTGGCGGCCACATACAGCAGCCGCAGCTGCTCGTGCTCCCCGCGCTGCTCACGCAACCGTTTGACGAACACCCCGATGCCGCGCGGATCCTCCGCTCCGATCGCCGGTGCCGGGGCGAGCAACAGATCGCTCTGCCCGGCCTGTGCGCCCGGCAGATCGAGCCAGCGCAACAACGGCTCACGATCGTGGTTGGCGCGTCGGTCGAGCCCCGGAATCAACACGTGGTCGAACTCGAGCCCCTTGGCATGGTGGATGGTGAGGATCTGCACCGGATTGGGCCCCTGGGCGCGCGGCTCGGCATAAAGATTGGCGAGCAGCTCATCGAGAGCCGCCGCCCCGTCGCGCTCGAGACTCGCACCGCGCTCTGCGAGCGCCGTCAAAAAAGCACGCGCGTGCTGCAGCGCCTCGCGCGGATAGGCATCGGCGCCCCCGAGACGCAGCCACGTCGCCTCCAGCCAATCGGCAAACGGCTGCAGCCCGCGCTGCGCCAACGCCTCGCTCAGCACCGCAGCGACCCGTTCGAGCCGCACCCGCTCGAGCGGCGCACACGCCCCGAGCCGTCCCGGATCGCGCAGCGCCTCGAGGGGCAACAGCGGATCGTGGCGCTGCGAGAGCACGCTGAGCGTCGCCAGCGTCGCCCCGCACCACGGCGCGCGCAACACCGCGAGCCAGGCGGTGCGATCCCCCAAGTGACACAACGCCCGCGTCAGTGCGAGCAGGTCGCGCACCACCGGCACCTCGGCGAGCGGCACCAGGTGCACGCCGATCGCCTCCACGGCACGCCCCTGCAGCGCCCCGAGCAGTGCCTCGGCATGACGCCGGGCCGCCACCAGCACGGCGATCGAGGCCTGCCGATCCGCCGCGCGCAGCGTCGCGATGCGCTCGGCCAGCGCATCGGTCTCGCGCTCGCGGCTCTCGCTGGCAAACAGGCGCAGCTCCACCGGCGCCGGCGTGCGAGCCTGCGCAGCGCTCGTGCCCGCAGCGCTCGCGGTGAAGCGCACCGCGCTCTGGCGCAGGTCGTCCGCGGCCGGGAACAACTGGCCGAAGGTCTGGTTCGACCACTCGATGAGCGCCGGGACGGAGCGGAAGTTGCGTGTCAGGTGCAGCGGCCGCAGCGGCAAGGAGCCGATGCCGCTGTCGCGGACCGCGAGGAAACAGCCCACCTCCGCCTCGCGAAACATGTAGATCGACTGCATCGGGTCGCCCACCACGAACAGCGTGCGGCCATCGCCCGCCTCCCACCCGGCGGTGAGCCGCGCAATCAGCTCGGTTTGCGCCGCGGAGGTGTCCTGAAACTCATCGACCAGAATGTGCCGCAGGCGCACCCCGAGTCGCAGCGCCAGATCGCTCGGTTCGCCCTCCTCGCTGAGCGCTGAGCGCGCCGCGGTGGCGATGCGCGTGTAATCGACCTCACCGGCGAGCGCAAAGCGCATCTCCAGCTCCACCGCCGCGGTCTTAAGCAGCCGCGCCAGCGCCGCCAGCGCGTGCGCGTCCGCCGGCGCGAGCGCCGGATCGGGCAATGCGGCGAGCGCGGCGAAGCGCTCCCGCGCCGGCTCGAGTGCGCTGAGGGTCGCAATGCACTCGAGCAACGCGCTGCGCGCGGCCGGCTCGGCATACTCCGCACCCTGTCTGCGGTTGACCGCGCGGCGCCACTCGCCTTTCTGCGTCAACAGCAAGGCGCTCAGGCGCTGCCATGCCGGCAGCGTGTGCGCATCGCTCGCGAGTGCCCCGACTCCCGGCAACCGCTCGAGCGCGGCGCGCAGCGGCGCATCGAGCAGCGCAAGCGCCGCACCGAGGGCGGCCGACACCAACCGCTGCAGGCTCTCGCCCACCCGCTCACTCAGCGCCTCGGGGGCATGGCCCAGCACGTGTGGCAGCCAGTGCGCCCGCTCGGCGAGCATCTGCGCGATGAGCCGCTCGAGATTGCCCCAGCGGTTGTCGAGCCGCTCGAACCACAGATCCGCATCGCGCGCGAGCGCCGCATCGGTTTCGGCTCGCTGCAGCGTCTCGCGCGCGGCCAGCTGGTAGAGCGCGGCGGGCCGCTCGGCGAGGGTGAGCGGCCCGCCGGCGCGCGCCGCGAGCGGCAGACGGTTGGCGAGGTTGAGGTTGAAGGCATCGATGGTCTGGATGCGCAGCCGCGCCGGATCCTCCTGCAGCCGCCAGCCACGCCGCGCCGAGCGCTCGAGCACCGCGTTCGCCAGCGCGCGCAGGCGCTCCCCGCGCGCCCCCTCGCCGCAGTGCCCGTTCAGCACCCGGCTCATCCGCTCACGCATCTCCGCCGCGGCGCGCCGGGTGAAAGTGATGGCGAGGATCTCCTGCGGATCCTCGACCTCCCCGAGCAGGCGCAGCAGCCGCTCGGTGAGCACCGTGGTCTTGCCGGAACCGGCCGGTGCCTGCAGCACGATCGACTCGCGCGGGTCGGTGGCCTGCTCGCGTGCCCGCTCGTCCGTGCCCGGATCCCGATCCGCCGCGGCGTTCATGCGCTGCGCTCCGACTCGGGCCGGTGCTGCTCGCCGATGCGGCACAGCACCGCCAGATGACAGTACTCGCAGGCGTTGGGTTTGGGATCGACGCGCGCCTCCCCGCGCGCGAAATCCCCCGCCAGGCGCTCGAGCACCGCCCGCCAGGCCGCGCGCCGCTCGCCCCAGGCATCGGCGTGCCCGGCAGCGGGCTTGACCGCCTCGAGGCCGGGCAGCAGATCGGCGCGCGCGCCGATGCCGGCGAAGCCGATCTCGCGCGCCGTCAGATGCACCGTCGCGAGCGCCTGCACCGCCTCACCGACGGCGGCCAGATACACCAGCAGCTGCGGGTGCGACGGTCGCTCCCCGTACCAGTCGGGGCGCGCGGGTCGGCCGCTCTTGTAATCGAGGATGGCGAGCGCGCCGCCCTCGAGCGCATCGAGGCGGTCGATCCGTCCATCGAGCCGCAGGCCGGCGAGCTGCAGCTGCACCAGGCACTCGGTGTTGCGCACCGTGAACGGAGCGCGCGCGCGCTCCTGCTCGCAGAGCAGCTGAATGAGTCGCGTCGCGCGACGCTGCTCGCGCGCGAGCGCGGCGGCCGACGGCGGTGCGCTCTGCCCGCCGAGCACTGCCACCGTGGCGCGCTGCACCCAGGCATCGATGCGCTCCTCGAGCGCCGCGGCGCCGAGCGCCGCGAGTGCGCTCGAGTCGCCCAGTTCGCCCCACAGGCCCTGCAGCGCCGCGTGCAGCAGCCGGCCGCGCAGATCCGCCGGTACCCCAGGCTCGCTCTGCCCGAGCGGCTCGCAGCCGAGGCGCAGCTCCGCGTACGCGCGAAACGGACAGGTATTCTGCAGCTCGAGACTGCGCGTGCCCGAGGGCAGCACCGGCGGGCCGTCCCAGGGCAGCCCGGCGTCCGGGCAGGACTCGAGCTGACCGTCCCGCTGGAGCCGCTCGGGCAACCAGATGAGTGGTACGAGGGACGAGGTCGGCGTGCCGCGCCACGGGGCGAGCAGCGGACTGGGCAGCAGCGCAACATCCGCGGCGCGCACCGGGCAGGACAGCACCAGCCGGTCGGTGGCGCTGCGCCAGGCGCGCAGCAACGCCTGCGCTTCGCGCAACCGCCCCGCTGCACTCCCCGCCAGCCACTCGTGGGCGAGCTGCGCGCCGAGCGGTACAAACGGATCGGGTGCCGGCGGCTGCGGCAGCGTCTCGTGATTCAGGCCGGCAACCCAGATGCCATCGTATCGGGCGAGCGGATCGAGTAGTGCCGTGGTGAGGGTGACGGCAACGTCTGCTTCCGCCGGGCGGAAGGCGGTGCGCGCGGCGAGTTCGCCCAAGCGATGCAGTGCGGCTGAGCGCTCGAGCCGCGGGGCGGCGAGCGAGAGCTGCCCATACTCATCGAGCAACGCGCGCAGACGCAGGAGCGTCTGCTGGGCGGCACTGTCGAGCCCCTCGGCGCCCGGCCAGCCGAGCGCCTCCAGCGCACCCTGGAAGCGCTCCGACCACTCCTCGGGCGAGCCGCTCGGGTACGCCAGCGGTTCGCCCGCTTGGCGCACCCGCGCAGCGATGGCCGCAGCGATCGGCAGCGGTGCCGCCGCGAGCAGCGCCAGCAGCCGCTCGCGCTCGAGTGCCGGCGGCGCGTGCTCGCGCAGCCACAGATCGAGCCGCGCGCGCCCTTCGGCGCTCTCACGCCAAAACGGGCTGCGCAGCCACTCGAGCAGCGCCTCGAGGTCGAGCGGCTGGCCAGCCAGCAGCGCCAGCGCAGTGAGCGCCTGACGTACCGCCGGCAGCTGCGCGAGCGGCTCACCGCCCTCGATGCCGACCCACTGCGCCTCGGCCGCGCTGCCGGCCGGATCGAGCGCCTGGCGGATCAGCGCCGCGAGCCGAGTACAGCGGCCCGCACCGCCCGGCAGCACCACCAGCAGGCGCGCCCCGGGCGTCTCGCGCAGGCGTTGTTGACACCAGCCGGCAATGCGATCGAGTTCCTCGAGCTCATCGGCGGCGCATACGACCTCGGGCTCGACCGCGCGGCCCTCTGGTTCGCACCACAGGCTCTCCCAGCCGCGAGCGGCACGCGCATCGAGCAGCGCCGCAAGACGCGGACTGCGCTGCAGGAAACCACAGAAGGCCACGCTGCGCGCATCGCCGAGCGCGCCGGCTCCGCGCAATGCCTCAGTGAGCGATTGGGCTGCGAGGGCGTGGGTCCGCTCGGCGACGGAGCGCTCGACCGTGAGCCACAGTTCGGTCTCGGACTGCGCCAGCGCCGACACCCGGTGCGGCTCGATGCCGAGTTCACCGGCGAGGCGACTCGCCGCCAGCAGCCCCTCGGCGAGCGTGCCGGGGTTGACCAGGGCGAGATGCCCGGTGGCCGCGGCCGTACACTCGCGCCACAACAGCCATTCTTCGGCCGAGCGCAGCAGCCGCGGCGCGTCGGGCTCGAGCGCGACGCGCCGTTCAAACTCGCGCGTCAGCCACCCTTCGAGCGGCAGAACATCGGGGCTCGGCCACACCCGCCGGCCCCTAGCCAGCTGCGCGGCCGCATGCGCAAGCCGCAGCGCGTGCGCGCGCTGACGGGTCGGCGTCACCACCGTGCCCCCCGCCTCGATTACGGCCGCGAGATGAGAGGGAACTTCTATCAAAACAATCTATTAGAAATTATTTTTTAACAAAAACTTTAAAGAATGTACCTGAACTTCGTTCACTTGAACCGGGCACTCGCCGCGACCACGTTGTCAGCCGGCATGCTCGCCGCGTAGCCGTTGAGCAAATCCTCGATGCGGCCGAAGACCTCCCCCAACGTCTTGCTGTCCGGCAGCGTCGTGACCCGGAAGTGATTGCGGTACGGCACGTTGAAGCTCACCCCGGGGGCTACGAGCACGTGCTTCTGCTCGAGCAGATCGAGCGCAAAGCGCTGATCGTCGAAACCCGGCAGCTGCGCCGTATCGACACCGATGAAGGCGTACATGGCGCCGGCCGGCGCCTGCTTCAGCCGCAGGTAGCGGCTGGCGCCGACCGCACGCGCAATCGCCGCGCGCGATTCGTAGAGCCGTCCGCCCGGACTGACCAGGTCGCGGATACTCTGGTAGCCGCCCAGAGCGGTCTGCACCGCCCACTGGGACAGCACGTTGCTGCACAGGCGCAGTGAACTCAACAGGTCGATCGCACTCAGGTACTCCGCAGCCGCATGCGTGCGACCGGAGAACACCGCCCACCCCACCCGATAGCCGCAGGCGCGATACACCTTGGAGAGCCCCGAGAGCGTCGCGCACAGCGTGTCCTCGACGAGCGTGGCCATCGGGATGAACTCGGCGCCGTCGTAGACCATCTGATCGTAGATCTCGTCGCTGAAGAGCACCAGACCGGCCCGCTCGGCGAGTCGGGCCAGCCCCTCGAGCACCGCCCGCGGGTACACCGCGCCGGTCGGGTTGTTGGGATTGATGACCACCAGTGCGCGCGTACGCGGGCTCACCAGAGCGGCCAGTTCCTCCGGATCCGGCACGAAACCGTTCTCGGGTCGGCAGGGATAGTGCACGGCACGCCCGCCGTTCAACGTCACCGCCGCGGTCCACAGCGGATAGTCCGGACTCGGCACCAGCACTTCATCGCCGTCGTTGAGCAGTGCGCGCAGCACCAGGTTGATCAGCTCGCTCACCCCGTTGCCGATGAACACTTCCTCGGCAGTCACGCCGCTGACCCCGCGCGCCTGCTGCTGCATCACCACCGCTTCGCGGGCCGGAAAGATCCCCTTCTGATGGCAGTAACCCTCCGCCTCGGCGAGATTCTCGATCATCGCCAGACGCATCGTCTCAGGGGTGCGCAGGCCGAAGGCACCCGGATTGCCGATGTTCAGCGAGACGATCTCGTAGCCCTGGCGCTCCAGCTCGTGGGCACGCCGTGCGAGGCGGCCCCGGATCTCGTAGCGCACATGCCGCAGGCTCTCGCTCGGCCGGATGGTTGGTTCGTTCATTGGGCGAGCATACCATCGGCCCATTGGCCGAAGTGGTGACACGCCACCCATCGGCCCGCCCCAGCGTTCACCCAGGGCGGCATGCGCTCGGCACACAGCCCCGTGGCGTGGGCGCAGCGGGCCCGGAACGCGCAGCCACCGGACCGCTCCGGCGGCGCGGCGGGCAAGCTGAGCGCCACCTTGGCCAGGCGCGCCGGCTGCAGGTCCGGGTCGCAGAGCGCAATCGCCTCGATCAGCTCGCGCGTGTAGGGATGCAGCGGGCGGCTGAGCAGCGCCTCGGTCGGCGCCAGTTCCACCATCCGTCCGCCGTACAGCACCAGGGTGCGCTCGCACAGCTGACGCACCACGGCCAGATCGTGACTGACAAAGAGCAGACTCGTTCCCTGCCCGTCGCGCAGCTGCGCGAGCAACGCGCGGATCTGCCGCTGAGCGCGCACGTCGAGCGCACTCAGCGGCTCATCGCACACGAGCAGTCGCGGGGCGAGAATCATCGCCCGGGCGATGCCCACCCGCTGACACTGTCCGCCGGACAGTTCGTGCGCGCGGCGTCGGTACAAGGCCGGCTCGAGCCCGACCTGCTCGAGCATCGCGTGCACGCGAGCGCGCAGCGCCGCACTCGAAAGCGACGGCTCGTGGATCTGCAGCGGTTCGCCGACTAGGCGCTCGACGCTCAGGTGCGGATCGAGGCTCGCAAGCGGGTCCTGCAGCACCAGCTGCAGGTTGCGGCGCAGACGCCGGATGCGCCGCGGCGCCACTCCTGTGAGGTCCTCGCCGAGCCACTGCACGCGGCCCCGCTGCAGCCGAATCAGCCGCAGCACCGCGCGCATCAGCGTGGATTTGCCGCAGCCGGACTCCCCAACGACCCCCAGCGCCTCGCCGCCCGCCACACGCACGCTCACCGCTTCGAGGGCGGTGAATGCTCGCCGTCGCACCCGCCCGATGGTCTGGACGTAGCGCACCTCGAGATCGCTGGCCGCGAGCACCGGTGTGTCCTCGGCGTTCGCCCGGGGGGGCGTTGGCGGGGACGGTGCGAACCGCTCGGCCGATGCGCTCAGCAGTTCGCGCGTGTACGGCTCGCGAGGATTTTTCAGCACCTCGTGCACCGTCCCGGACTCGATGAGCCGCCCCGCCCGCATCACCGCGACGCGGTCGGCGATGCCGGCGACGGCCGCGAAATCATGCGTGATCAACACCAGCGCCATGCGCCGTTCGCGCTTGAATTGCGCGAGCAGCGCCAGAATCTGAGCCTGCAAAGTCACATCGAGAGCCGTAGTCGGCTCATCGGCAATCACCAACGGCGGGTCGCAGGCGAGCGCGATCGCCAGCATCGCGCGCTGACGCATGCCGCCGGAGAGCTCGTGCGGATATTGGCGCATGCGCCGCCGCGCCTCGGGCATCCGCACCTGCTCGAGCAGCTCAAGCGCGCGCAAGCGCGCCGCACGGCGGCTGAGCCGCTGGTGGCGCACGATCGGCTCGGCGATCTGCGCGCCGACCGTCCGGTGCGGAGTGAGCGAGCTCATCGGATCCTGGAACACGAACCCGACCCGGGCGCCGCGAACCCGATCGAGCTGCGCCTCGCCCGCGCCGAGCAGCTCGGTCTGCCCGAGCCGCGCCCGTCCGCTCACCGCCGCGCCGGGCGGGGCCAATCCGAGCGCCGCCAGAAACGTCAGACTCTTCCCGGCGCCGGACTCCCCGACCACCCCCAGGCACTCCCCGGCCTGAACTGCGAGCGACACCTCAGCCACGGCCGCCGCCCGCGGCGGGGCGGCGAAGCGCACCTGCAGCGCCTCGATGCTGAACAGCGCCGCCGGCGCCACGGCGCTCTCACCGTCCGCTGGGATCGAGGACATCGCGAAATCCGTCACCGAGGAGATTGAACGCCAGCAGCAGCACGACCAGCACCGCCGCCGGCACCAGCACCAGCCACGGGGCACTGAGCATCTGACGTGCCCCGGCATTGATCAGACTGCCCAGACTCGCCCGCGGCGGCTCGACGCCGAGCCCGAGGAAGCTGAGAAAGCTCTCGTACACGATCATCTGCGGCACCAGCAGCGTCGAGTACGCCGCAATGGTGCCGGCGAGGTTGGGCAGGACGTGACGCCAGAGCATCTGCCCGGACGAGAGCCCGGTGGCGCGCGCCGCCTCGATGAACTCGCGCTGCTTCAGCGAGAGCGTCTGCGCGCGCACGACCCTCGCCAGTGTCAGCCAGCCGACCGCGCCGATCGCCAGCAGCAGCACGGTGAGGTGACCCCGTCCGAGCAGCGCGGTCAGGATCAGCACGATGAACAGGTACGGCAGCGCGTAAAGCACATCCACCACGCGCATCATCCAGGCATCGACTCGCCCCCCCACCCAACCGGCGAGCATGCCCCACCCCACCCCGATCAACACGCTCACTGCGCTCGAGAGCACCCCGATCAGCAGCGAGAGGCGCAACCCATAGAGCGTGCGCACGTACAGATCGCGGCCGAGCGCATCGGTGCCGAGCCAATGCTCGCCGACCCGGCCTGGCGCAATCGCCAGATGGCGCCAATCGATCGCGCGATAGGAATAGGGGCTCAGCTGCGGCCCATACACCGCCAACAGCGCAAGCGCGGCGATCAGCGCCGCCGCGACCGCCATCGTGCCGCGCGTTCGCCTCTCACTGCGGCGCATGACGCACGCGCGGATCGAGCCAGGCATGCAGCAGGTCCGCACCGAGATTCGCTACCAGCGTGAGCGTGCCGTACACGAGCACCATGCCCATCACCAGCGGGTAATCCCTGTCGATCGCTCCCTGCACCAGATAACGCCCGGTTCCGGGCAATTCGAACACCGTCTCGACCACCAGTGAGCCCGTAACCAGGTACGTCGCAGCCGGTCCGAGGTAGCTCACCACTGGCACCAACGCCGGACGCAGCGCATGCCAGCACAACACGCGTGCACGGCCGAGGCCACGCGCGCGTGCGGTGCGGATATAGGCTGCGTTCAACACTTCGAGCAGACTGGCGCGCATCAGCCGAGCAATCGCCGCCGACAGCGGCAGTGCAAGCGTCACGGCCGGCAACAGCAGATAGCGCGGCGCACCCGCCCGCCAGCCGGCCACGGGCAACCAGCGCAGCCACAGCCCGAACCCGAGCGCGAGCAGCGGGCCGGTCACGAAGCTCGGCAATGCCAAGGTGAGCGCCGCGAATGCCGAGAGGCTCCGATCCACCAGACCATCCCGGCGCAATGCCGCGCCGACCCCGAGCGGCAGTCCTGCCAACACGGCCAAGCCGAGAGCCGCGGCGCCAAGCGTTGCGCTCACGGGCAAGCCGGCCGCGATCAGCGCAGCAACGGACTCGCCGCGGACACTGTAGGAGGGACCGAGATCGCCGTGTGCGAGTGCATCGAGGTAATCCACGTACTGCGCCCCGAGCGGCCGATCGAGGCCGTAACGCCGCGCGAGTTCGGCGTGCGTGCGTGCCGAGAGGGCTCGCCCACCGGCAAAGGGCCCGCCCGGCGCCAAGCGAATGACGAAAAACGAGACCGTCAGCAGGATGAGCAGGACCGGGACGATCCCCGCCATGCGGCGCAGCGCGTAACCGAGCATCGGCCGAGTGTAGCGCGATCGCTGAGCAAACGGCCGTTGCTCTCCGCCCAAACAACAAGGGGGTTCGCCGTGCAGCGAACCCCCTTGCCGGGTGCGAGCGGGGCGCATTGCGCCCCGCGGCAGACTTACAGCTGACTCAGGACGTGCTCGGCGGCCGACACCTTGAACTGCCCCGGTGCCTCGACGTTGGCGTGTTTGACCACGCCATCCTCGATCACCAGCGCAAAGCGCTGACCGCGCAGTCCCATGCCAAAGCCGCGCGCATCGAGCTCGAGCCCGAGCGCCTTGGCGTAATCCCCGTTGCCGTCGGCCAGCATCATGACTTTGTCCGCCACCCCGGAGGCCTTGCCCCAGGCGTTCATCACGAACACGTCATTCACCGCCATGCAGGCAATCACATCCACGCCTTTGGCACGCAACTGATCGGCGAGCTGCACGAAGCCCGGCAGATGCTTCGCGTCGCACGTGGGCGTGAACGCCCCCGGCACCGAGAACAGCACCACCTTCTTGCCCTTGAACAGCTCGGCCGTCGCGACGTCCTTCGGTCCTTCGGCACTCATCGTCTTCAGCACGCCCGAGGGCATGCGCTCACCGGCCTGAATTGCCATATCCCGTCTCCTCCTGCGTATTCGGCTCTGCGCCGGCCGGCCTCAGGCCGACTTCGCCTTCAGACTCCACAGCTCCGCAAGACGCTGCAGGGTCGGATCGCCCTTGACGCTCTGGAAAGCGTTGAGGGCCGCGGCCTTGTTGCCGGCCTTCAGCTGCGCGATGCCGAGCAGCAGATGCGCCTCGGCGGCATTGGCGAGCCCGCCCTTGGCGATGCCCAGGGTAAACTCATGAATGGCCTTCGCATACTGCTGGTAGCCGTAGTAGGCCAGCCCGACGCGGATGTCGGAGTTGCCGGTCGGCTGCCGAGCGGCCTCTTCGGCGGTCTTGCCGAGGGTCTGCTGATCCTTCGCCGCGCGCGCCTGGGCATCGCTCAGGATGCGCTGGGCCTTCGCCTTGGCGTGCGGATCGGTGAACACGTTGTTCTTCAAGGCCGCGGTCAGCACCTGCTCGGCCTCACCGGGAGAGCCGGCCTCGATGGCGAGTTCGGCATAGCTGGTGAACTCATGCGCCTGCTGCATGACCTTGACGTCAAAGGCGAGCCGGTAGGCCTCGAGCAGGTTGGCATCGCTCTTGATGCTCTTGAACGTCTGGAACAGCAGATACTGCCAGTACTGCGGCTGCGGGTAGTACACCACCAGCTGCTCGAGTGAATTCAGCAGGCAGGTCTGATCGTGCAGCTTCATGCACGAGCTCTGCACCAGCTGCAGCGACTGCTTGCTCGGCTTCTTGCCCGCGCGGATCGCCGCTTTGATCAGCCCGTTCTCAAAGGCAATGGTCTGCTTCCAGTTGCCCTGCAGGTAGTACGCCTGGCCGATGAGGGTCGACATCTGCGGCCCGCTGGCGTAACCCTTCTGCAGCGCCTCAGTGCCGTACTCCACTGCTTTCGGATAGTTGTGCAGCTGGTAATAGATCTGCGCCAGCGCCACCGTGAACTGGCGTGTCTGCGCCGGCGTCGCGTAGGCGTCGTGCAGCAGCGCCTCGAGCTTCGGGGCGAGCTTCGGGTAGTTGTTGCTCTTCTCGTACGCGAACACGTACAGCTGGTTCATCACGTGCATCGCGTACGGACTCTTGCGCGCGTCCGCCATGCCGGCCACCTGGTCGAGTGCAGCCTCGCCGGCGGCGTAATTGCCCTTCTGGATGTCCTTCTGCGCCGCCTGCAGCTTCAGCGCCACATCGCGGGTCAGCTTCGGCGGCGCCGCCGCGTAGGCCGGCTGCACGCCGAGAATGCCGCCACCGCACAGCAGCACCGCGCCGAGCGCGGTTGCCGCAACTATGCCCTTCACCTTCATGAAACGTTCTCGCATGGATATAGGGGGTGAGATTACTGAGCGAATTCGGAGGTATTGACGAAGCCGATCTTCGTCAGGCGGTTGCGCTGTGCATCCGCCAGCACCTTCGCCACGATGCCGTACTTGGCCATGCCATCGGGGTTGAGGTGGATCTCCGGCTGCGGATCCTTGCCCGACTCGCTGGCAAAGTAACCGTCAAGCACCTGCATGTTCGGCACCACGGTGCCATTCCAGGTAATCGTGCCGTCGAAGTCGATGCCGAGGTTGATCACCTCAGGGGGCTTCTGCGGCGGCTGATGCTGATTCTGCGGCAGATCCATCTTCACCGAGTGGGTCATCACCGGCAGCGTAATGATCAGGGTGACCAGGAGCACGAGCATGACGTCGATCAACGGCGTAGTGTTGATTTCGACCATCGGCCCGGAGCTGGATCCCGTCGACATGGCCATAACTTCAGAACTCCTCGAGCGCCTTGCGGGCCCGAAAAAGGTTGATCACTGCGCGGCGAGCGCGCCGGAATGCGGCTCGGTGATGAAGGCGACCTTCACCATGCCGCCGCGCTGCAATTCGTACAGAACGTGTCCGATCGCCTTGTAATCGGCGTCACGGTCGCCGCGGATGTGCACCGACGGCTGCGGCACCTCGACGGCGATCTGCTCGATCTTCTGCAGCAGCACGGTGTCACTGCTCACCGATTCGTTGTTCCAGAAAATCGACCCGTCCTTGGTCACCGCGATCGTGATGTCCTGCGGGGTGGTGTGCGTCGGGATGTTATTCGCCTTCGGCAGCTTCACCGGCACGGTCTTGGTGATCACGGGGATCGTGATGAGAAAGATGATGAGCAGCACCAACATGACGTCGACCAGCGGC
>DAHVTM010000067.1:0-48644 GCA_027324195.1 Gammaproteobacteria bacterium
CGGATTGCCCGGGTTGTGCTTGAGAAAATCACCCCACAGCGCCTGGGCAATGTCCGCCATCCCAAGCGGCATGCCCGGGTGACCGGAATTGGCCTGCTGGACGGCGTCCATCGACAGAGCGCGTATGGCGTTGGCAAGCTCTCGGCGTGTGCTCATCAGGTCCTTTCATGCGGCTTCGGAACCGCATCACGCCCGGCCGCTGAAGCGCCGCGGCCGAGCGACACGAGGAAAAAAGGGGGTCGCATTGTCCCCCAGTGGAGCGCAATGCTCAATGACCGCGCGCCGCCGCGGCCGCAGGCTCGGCACCGACGTCTTTCACAATATGCACAACCGGCGTCACGTCCCCCCGACTTCGGCGGTTCTGGGTGAGGCGCGGCGCGACCCAGTTCACTGCGCGTTAAGCCGACTTTGTTACCCTTGCCGCGATGAACGTCGTCCGTCTGGTCCAGTTCACGGATCTGCACCTGAGCGGCCCGCAGAGCGCTGCGCTGCGCGGCGTGCCGACGCTGGCAGCCGCGAGTGCCGCACTGGCGCATGCGCAGCGCGGCCTCTGGCCGCCGGATGCGCTGCTGGTCACCGGGGACATCGTGAATGACGATCCGGACGGATATGCGCATTTTCGCCGATTGTTCGGCACGCTGGGACTGCCGGTGCTGTGCCTGCCCGGCAACCACGATGTCCCCCTCTTGATGCGTCAGACGCTGGCCGGGCCGCCGTTCGTCGCGGGTGGCCACCTTGAGCTCGGCCGCTGGCGCATCATCCTGCTCGATAGCGTCGTGCCGGGCAGCGCCGGCGGGGCGCTGAGTGACACCAGCCTCGCAGCCCTGGATGCGGCGCTCGCCCAGGCGGGCGAGCGCCCGGCGCTGGTGTGCCTGCACCACCATCCGGTACCGATGGACAGCCGCTGGCTGGATGCGGTCGGGCTCGCCAACGCGGCAGCATTTTTTCACGTGCTGGACCAACACCCCAATGTACGCGGGGTCCTGTGGGGACACGTGCATCAGGGTTTCGATGCGCTGCGCAATGGCGTGCGATTGCTCGCCACACCAGCGACCTGCGTACAGTTCCGCCCGCGCGCCGAGCAGTTCGAGCTCGATTCGCGCCCCGGCGCATACCGCACGCTGGAGCTGCACGCTGACGGGACGATCCGCACCGAACTGGTGTGGCTCGACAAGGACGCCGCATATGGCTCGATGAGCGCAGCGTGAGCGAGCGGGCAAGCGGGCATTGATCTTTCCGGCGCGGCTGGCTACTTTGCACGGCAAAGAGCCACGCGAGAATGGAATGACCCGCCGCCCCCTGTCTCTGGGACTGTTGCTCCTCACTACCCTGACGCTGTCGCAAACGGTACTCGCGAGCGGCGTCAGCCCCTACCTGCCCTTGAACCTCGATCCGGCCGTCGAGAATGCCATAGAGCGCGTGTTGATCCTCGGCGACGAGCCGGTGTTGTCACGACCGATTCCCGCCGCCCTGGTGCTGCGCGCGCTGCCCAAAGCCTGCCGCGTCGACCGTCCGCTGTGCGAGCGCGTGCGCCATTACCTCGGGCGCTACATGCATTCCAATGGTGTTGAATTCACCAGCGTGACTTTGGGGGCAACCCTGGGTCAATCAAACACCACTCTGCCGAATCAACATGGCATGAAGGCCCAGAGCCCCTTCGAGGTGGCCGGCGCGGGATATATTCAGCCGAACTCGCACATCCTGTTCAATCTCGGCGGCGTGGCCTACCAGGGGCGCCTCACCCCGACGGGCACCATGCTCAGTCTCGGGTTCGACTGGGCGCAGCTCGATATCGGCTACCGCGATCATTGGTGGTCACCGCTCACCGACAGCTCGATGCTGATCAGCACCGAAGCTCCCACGATGCCCTCGGTGACGCTCTCGAACACCCTGCCGCTGACGCGGCTCGGCCTGCAGTACGAGATTTTCGTGGCGCAGATGTCGCAGTCAAGCCGCATCCAGCTGACGACCGGAACGTTGACCCGCGGCCATCCGAAGATGGGCGGCGTGCGCTTCGGTATCGAGCCGGTGAGCGGCTGGGGGCTGTCGTTTCAGCGCGTGCTGATCTGGGGCGGCGGAGCCGCCGGCGGGGAGTCGGTGAGCGACGTCATGCAGGCGTTTTTCAATCCGAGTAAGGCGCAGACGAGTGGCTTCAACGCCGGCACACATGTGGTGGGCAAACAAGAAGCGTCTATCAGCAGTGAGTTCATCTTCCCCGGTCGCGTGCCATTCGCCGTGTACACCGAGTACGCGGGCAACGACACCGCCGATGGCAAGAACTACCTGCTCGGCAAGCCCGATCTGTCCGTGGGCATCCAATTCCCGCACATCGGCGCATTCGATCTGACTTACGAGATCGATACGTTTTCACCAACCTGGTATGTTCACCCCGGATCCACGGTGCAAACCGGCTACCTCGACGGCATCACCAATTATGGCGCGAGCATCGGCAACTGGTTCGGCGACCAGCGGGTGCTCGCCACGCCAACGACCGTTGCCGATCAGGTTGGCGGACAGAGCAACATGCTGCGCATCGGCTGGTCCCCGTCGTTCGGCGGCTACCTGCAACTGCGGCTGCGGTCGCTGTCGAACCAGGGAAACACCATCTACGCGACCTACCCCTACAAGAACGAGTACCTCGGCTCGCTCAGCTACGAGCGTCCCTGGCGTGGCTACGCCGTCGGTGCGGAAATCCAGGCGGGACGGGACGTTTTCGGCGGGCACTTCATCCGTATCGAGGGCACGCTGCGCGACGGCGAGGCGCTGTTCGGCGGGGACTCCTCGGGCGCGGCCGCCTTCGCCGGCGCGCGCCCCAACGGCGACTGGCTGTTCGTGCAGACCGGGGTGAACTACTACCGGATGCTGGTCAATCCGGTCAGCACGCTACGCTTCTATACGCACTGGGCCGGCAGCCCCGACCTGACGATCGGCGCCCTGCGCCGGGTCTCGAAGCACCAGGACCTCGGCGTGGCTCTCGATGCAGATGCGATCAGCGGCCGATTGCTGCTTGGCCTGCGCATGCTCGACTATCGCTATCGCTTCGACTGGCCGATCGCCGTCCACGCATTCGTGGGTGCAGCCCGCTATTCGCTGGCAACGCCCGCACTGGGTTTGTATCTTGGGGCCGGCGTGCAGTGGCGGCAGTTCATGCCCGGCTGGGATCTGGGCCTAGATTTTCGCAATGTAGTCGATGCCACCCGCCAACGTGATCTGCCAGGCGAACCCCAGGGGGGAGCAGGACCCGACTCGTTCACCAGCACGTACAGTTATACGCTTTACGTGTCGCGCCGATTTTAAGCGTACCGCCGTCGGCTCAGTCGGGTGACGGCGGCGTTTCTTCGCTTAGCAGCGATTCGAACTCGCGGGCGATCTGCCCGAAGGAAAAATTTTCGCACACCCACTCGCGTCCCGCAGCTCCCATGCTCGCGCGCCGCTCGCCGTCGCGAATCAGTCCGCTGATGAGTGCCGCGAGAGCGGCGCTGTCTGCAGCGGCACTGACCAGTCCGGTCACGCCCGGAATCAGCGTCTCTCGCAGTCCGCCGGCATCGCTCACCACGACCGGCACACCAGCCGACTGCGCCTCGACGGACACCCGACCGAAGGTCTCCGCACTGATGGATGGCACAACGATCAGATCACAGGCCGGGTAGAGCTGCGCCAGATCGGACTGCCAATCAAGAAAATGATGCCGCGCCGCGCACGGCGAGACTCTCACACGCTCGCGCAGCGCCGCCGCATCGGCACCGTCACCGACCCAGAGCGCATGCACCTGAGGATCATCAGCCAGGACCGACTCGAGTGCCTCAAGCAGCGTAAAAATGCCCTTGTCCCGCACCATTCGCCCAGCGTATCCAACGACCACGCTCGAGCTGTCGATACCGAAGGCAGCGCGCGTCTTCGCCCGCCACTGCGGTGAGGGGCGGAACCGCTCGGTATCAATCGGGTTGTAGAGCACCGCGGCACGCGCAACGTTCATGCCCTGACGCCGGTACTCGTCACGGTGGAACCGCGAGACCAGAATGAAGCGGTCGGCCCGACGGGAGAGCATTCTGCGGGTCCGGCCGCTTTTGGGCACTACCGGCCAGTGCCGGAAGAATGCGACCCGCGCGCCGAGCACTCGGCGCAGGCCCATGAACACCCAATGAAAGCGACCGTCACCGGTCACCAGCCAGTCGGGCCGCTCGCGCTGTGCCAGCCGGAGCAGTTGCAGCACCAGGCGTACACCGCTTGCGCGTCCCGGTGGCACCGCCACGCACGGCACCCCGGCCTGGCGCAAAATGGCCTCCATCGAGCTGCCGCCGCGCACGATGCAGCGCACCACATGACCGCGCTGCATCGTGGCAATCGCGAGCGCCGCGGCGTGCTGCTCAGTGCCGTAACCGCGGGTGGTGGAGTCGGCAAACAACAGCTTCATCGGCACCACTGGCACGGCCTCGGCGGCGGCGTCGCATTGAGATTTGCAATCACCATGCCCCGATCAGGTCTGAGTAGCAAGCGGCGCCGGCGCGCGCGCCGCAGCACGCGCGCCCTCTCGGTACGCGAGCAACGAATACCAGGCATCGAGCACGGCCTGTACCGGAATACGGTCCGCGCGGTTCCACTGCGGCGGTCCGCCAAGACCAATCACGGGAGACCCCGACGGACTGCGCGGCAGCCACACCGCCTGCGGTCCGGCGCCGTAAAGCACCACCACCGGCAGTCCCAACGCGGCGGCCGCATGTGCCGGGCCGGTGTCCACCGAAATCATGCTGTGCGCCGCCTCTGTCAACGCAAACAGCGGCCGCAGCTCAAGTCCCGTCACCTCGAGCCCCTCGAGCCCGATCGCCGCCCGCATCGACTCGAGCATCGGGATTTCCTCGACCGCCCCGCGCAGCATCATTACCGCTTCGGGCAGGCGCTGCCGTATTGCCCGCAGCAGCTCACGCCAGCGCTCGACCGGCCAGACCTTGTCGTCCCGGTTTTCCCACCGGCGGCGGCGGCGCGGACTCATGCTGCGGTGGTTGCCCGGCTGCACGAGGATGATGGGCCGGCCGAACCAGCCGCGCGCCCGCAGCCACACGGCGCACTCACGGCGTTCGGACTCGAGCACGGCGAGGCTCGGCGCACAGTGCCGGTAATCCGCCGGCAGAGGATAATCGACCTCCCGCAGCGCATGCGGCGTGCGCGCACCAAGCCGCAGCAGAGCATCCACCCAATGGCCGTCCTCGCCAGGCTCCTCGTCAATGAACACGCAACGACGCCGGTCAATGCCGCTGGTGGCCAGCAACCGCTTCACGCGTGGCAACTGGCGATACTGGTATTCGGAGATGTAGATCGGACCCGGCTCGCTCTGGCGCAGCGCGCGGACCAGCTGCGGCCATTGCGGGGTTAACAGAAACGGCGCGTGACGAGGCAGCGTCCAACAGTGCTCGACATCCGGATGAGCGCGAAAGATGCTAGGGTTCCAGGGTCCGGCGCCGACTACGTGGCAGGGCGCGCCGTAACGGCGGTGCAGCATCTCGAGCAGCGCGGTCTGCATGATCATGTCGCCGACGCGACCATGACGGAACACAAATGGATGAAGAGGTCGTGCGCTCATCGCTGCCATGCGGCTCAAGCCCGATCGGATATTGTGCCCGCCTGATGTCCGGGGTGTGTAAGGAATTGCGAAGAGCGCCTGAGGCCGCTTGCTGCGTGCCCCGCTCAGCTCGCGAGTTCCTCGCGCCAGCGCGCCACGACGCTCGCAAGCCGAAAGCGTGGATCCGGTCGAGTGACAGGCCGATCACCGGCGCGCCAGGCGCCAATGCGCTCGATGTATGCATCAAATAGACCGAGGCTGTCGGCTACGCGCGCCGGCCATGCGCGCCAACGAGGTGCGAGGGGACCGAGCAGCCGCTCGTAAATGCGCACTCCGGGCGTCACCGGTAGAATCTGCCGCGAATCCCCGATGATCTCGCGGGCCGCTCCGCAGTCGTGCGTCAGGACCGGCGTGCCGAGTGCGTTCGATTCGGCAAACACGAGGCCGAACGTCTCGGGTATCACGAAGTTCGGAAAGAACGTGCACAGCGCCGTGCGGACCTCGGCGTGCACTCGCGCCTGCGGCTGCGGCCCGAGGTAGCGCACGCCATCGATCTGCGCCCATGCGCCCTGTTTGTAGCCGGGGTTGCCGACCACGAGCTGCAGATCGGGCATGCGCCGACGCAAGGCGCGCAGCGCATCCAGCGTGAACTTCAGACCCTTGTTCGGCGAGGAGAGAAAAACCAGTTTGCGCTCATCAATGGGCGAGTCGTCCGGCTGCAGCGCATCGTCGATCGGATTGTAGATCGTACGCGTGCGTATCCTGTCGTCTGCACGCATCCAGCGCAGAGTCGCATCCACCTCCGCGCGGTGCGTGTCCGAGACGCAGATGATGCGCACATCGAGGTCGCGCAGGAGATCCGCCGTTGCGGCGAGCCAGCGCGCGCGCCGTGATCCGGGACGCATGCGATCGTGCAGCCAGAGAAAGATACGGGCATTCGGATACAACCGCTGCACGGTCGGCAGGGCGCGCGAATCTCGATTCACGACTACGCAGCCGACCCCGGGGTCGCGCTCGGGCAGCACGTAGCGACCACTGGCGCGCGTGCGATTATGCTGCGCCACCTCGGCGCCGAGCGCATCGGCGATGCGCACCACCGTCGCCTCCGTGCCGCCGAGAGCCTCCCGCCGCAACGTATCGGTGTCATACGGACGGGCACACACCGGGTCGTAAAATGCAATGGCGCTCATTGCCGCACTGCGGCGCGCCCTCCGCGACCCGCATTGCGCGCACCGATCAGGTAAAAGTTGTTGGGGTACACCGGACACTCGGCGTGCACCCAGCGGAACTGCCCCAGCCGCGCGGCGAGCTCGGCAAAATACGCCGCATTGTCGATGCCGGCAAAGCTACGTTGGTAGGCGCACAGGACGAAGCTGAACTGCTCGAGCACCGGCGTGATGGTTGCGCGCACGGCCAGTGGCGTCTCACTCAGCGACCAAGTGGCCACGAACAGCGACTGGCTCGCACCTGCGGCGAGTTCACCCACCGCGTGGGGCGCCTCAGGGTCGCCCGAAACCAGCCAATCGAGGTTCGCGGGCGGCTCGCCGCTGGCGCCCTCTGGAAATACGTTGCGCAGATAGAACCTCTGCAGCGCGCACATGACCGGTATGTCCCAGATGCGATAGGCGTCGCGATAACCGAGATTGCGCAGCAGCCGGAAAAAGCTACCGTAGCCGCCACCGAAATCCACGACCAGCCGCAGCGCCGCCAGATCCAGTTCCGTCGCCTCGAGCAGGCGAATGAGGTGATAGCCGTGCTGGATCAGCAGCGGGCTGCTGAGCGGGTAGAACGGATTGACCAGCGGCTGGCCCACCGGAGACTCGGTCAGCGCACGCTGGAATTGCGCGGAGCAGTGCCGCGAGGCGAGTACATAGCGCAGATAATCCGCGCTGTGGCTGCGGATGCGCGGGTGGACGGTCTTGGCGATGGGGCGCAGCCGCAGGAAATGATCGGCGCCCTCGGTGCGCAGCGCCGTGGCAATCGCCTCGGCGAGGTGTGCCCATTCCCCTGCCGCCGCGCCACGTGCGGCGGCAGCATCAAGTCCGGCCAGCAGTTCCTCGCTGTGACGCAGCTGCGGCGGTGTGTACGCGCCGAGGATTTTCGCTGCAGCCCGCCGTACCGCGGTCTGCGCCTCGCTGCTCAGCGTCTTCATGTTCGTCCCATCGGTTTGCCGCGGCTGCGGCGGATGCTGCAGCCCGGTAGACCCCGGACGCCGCTCGGCGCGAAGCTTACAGTTTGCCCCGCTACCCGCGTCAAGCCGGGCAGGAGAGGATTCCCAGCCGCTCAATGACGGGCACGTCGCGCCGAACGCGCTGCAGACGGCGATCGCGTGCGGCGCGAGCGTATGCGGCTCGGCGCGTCCGAGACCCCTGCAAAGCCACCACGCGTCGTACGCTGTTCGGGACGCAACAGACCGAGGCGCTCGAGACGGGCTTCGATCGCTCGCAAGGTCCGCCCGTGCTTCGCAGCCAACGCAGCAGGTGACTCGCCGGCCTCGAAGCCCGCCACGAGCGCCGCCTGCTCGGTCTCGCTCCAGGAGCGTCCGACATTTTCGGGCAGCTGGGCGCGCCGCTGGGCGCGCTGGGCCGACTGCTCCAGCGCACTCACCGCGGCGAGCAATGCGCGCAGCACCTCGGCACGGTGCAGGACCGACTCGGCGGGCAAAGGCACGCCGCTCGCCGGATCGCGTCCCTGAATCAGGGCCTGGAGCGTTGCAATGGTCTGCGATGGCGGCATACGCGGGCTCCCCGGCAATACCCGCACGGGGGCGGGCTGTCCGCCAGTGTCCGGCCGCGCCAGGCCGCTCGCCAGTGCGCCAGATGGCGTTTTGCGGCAGATTTGCCTCGCATGGCGCGGCAACCGTACAGTGCCCGGCCCGTTACCGAGGATGCCGACCCGATGCGCGCCTTTGCCTGGTTTATCCTGCTGATCGCGTTCAGTCTCGCCTGCATGGCCGCTTTCACCTATCCGGCCTGGCTGCTGCTGCATCCGCACTTCAATTTTCCCTTCCACCGCATCGGTGAGCGCATCGGCATGCTGGGCTTCCTGCTCGGCTTCGTGCTCATCGCCCGGCGGCTCGGGCTCGCCGATCGGGCGAGTCTCGGCTTTGCCTTGCCGCGGCGGACCTATCTGCGCGAGCTCACGCTTGCGCTCGTACTGGGTGCGCTCACGATGTGCGCGGTGGTCGGCAGCATGGCCGCGCTCGGGCTGCTCGACTGGCAGCAGGCCTCCCGTTACAGCGCCGGCGCGCTCGCGGCGTTGATTGCCAAGCGGCTGCTGAGCGGGCTGGCGGTCGGGCTGATCGAGGAGACCGCGCTGCGCGGGGCCATGTTCACCGGCATCGAACGCCAATCCGGCGTCGTCCTGGCCGTTGCGCTCACCTCGATCGTGTTCGCATTCACCCATTTTCTTGGCGTTTTTCACATCCCACCGGCTGCCGTCAATCCCTGGAGCGGCCTGGCGTTGCTCGGCGGCACGCTGCGTGAATTCGACCATCCGCTCGCCATCGCCGATGCCTTTCTGTGCCTCACAGCGGTCGGCGTCGTCCTCGCCCTGGTCCGCTCGATCACCGGCAACACCGCCGCCAGCATGGGCCTGCACGCCGGCTGGGTCTGGGTGATGCTCGTAGTGCACGGCCTCTCGCAACCCAACCGCGCTGCGCCAATGCAATTCCTGCTCAGCCGGCACGATGGCTTCACCGGCTGGCTGGTACTGCTGTGGACCGTGCCGCTCGGCGTAGGACTGAGCGCATTTTATCGGGCGCGCACGCGCGGGAAACTCAGCACCGCCGCCCGCTAGTCAGGCGGTCGGCGCGGCGTGCGCGAGCTGAGCCAAGAGCTTCTCGTGTAGTCCGCCGAATCCGCCATTGCTCATAATGAGCACTTGATCGCCCGGGCGCAGCGAGGCGGCGAGATCCTTTGCCAACAAAGTGACGTCGCCGCGACCGTGCGCACGACCCTGCAACGCGGTCAGCACCGGCGTGGCGTCCCAATCGAGGTCAGCCGGAATATACAACCACACCTCATCCGCGCCAGCGAGCGCGCCGGCAAGCACATCACGGTGCACACCCATGCGCATCGTGTTAGAGCGCGGTTCGAGCACGGCGATGATTCTTGCTGTCCCGACGCGGCGGCGCAGGCCATCGAGAGTCGTGGCGATGGCGGTGGGATGATGTGCGAAGTCATCGTAAACCCGAATGCCGTTGACTTCACCGCGCAGTTGCATGCGCCGCGCCACGCCGCGGAAGGAAGCGAGCGCCTCGATCGACTCACGCACCGGCACACCGGCATGTCGTGCCGCCGCGATCGCCGCCAAGGCATTCTCCATGTTGTGCACTCCCATGAGGTCCCAATGGACCGTACCGCACGGCTCACCATGTTCGAGCACCTCAAAGGCGGAGTAATCCGCCGTCGCCCCCACGGGGCGGGCACTCCAGTGCGCTTGCACCGTGCCATCGCGGGAAAATCCCTCGAGCGGCGTCCAGCATCCCATTGCGAGCACCTCGCGTAGGTGCTTGTCGCTGGCATTCCAGACGATGCGGCCGCTGCCCGGCACGGTGCGCACCAGATGATGAAACTGCCGCTGGATCGAAGCGACGTCGGGATAGATGTCCGCGTGGTCGTATTCCAGGTTGTTCAGCACCACCGTACGCGGCCGGTAATGGACGAATTTCGCGCGTTTGTCGAAAAACGCCGTGTCGTACTCATCGGCCTCGATGACGAAGAACGCGCCGCCGCCGAGCTCGGCACTGACGTCGAAATTGCCCGGCACGCCGCCGATCAGAAATCCCGGCGCAAGCCGCGCATGGGCAAGAATCCACGCCAGCATCGAGCTGGTCGTGGTTTTGCCGTGCGTGCCGGCGACGGCGAGCACCCAACGCTCCCTCAGCAGCTCGCGCGCCAGCCATTCCGGTCCGGAAACATAGGGTATACCGCTGTCGAGCAGCGCCTCGATCACCGGCAGTCCGCGGCGCATCACATTACCGACGACGACCACGTCCGGGCGCGGCTCGAGCTGCGCCGGGCCGTAGCCCTCGATCAGCTCGATGCCGAGCGCCGCGAGCTGCGTGCTCATCGGTGGATAGACGTTGTGATCGGAGCCCGTCACCCGATGCCCGGCGGCGCGCGCCAGCGCTGCGACTCCGCCCATGAACGTACCGCAAACACCCAGAACGTGAACGTGCATAATGGTCGGGGATTGTACCGATCAGAACGCCCTTGCACCCAGCCACCACACCTGCCGCCGTCGCCGATCTTGCCGCGCGCCTGGCGGGCGAGCCGGCCATCGGACTCGATACCGAATTTCTGCGCGAGCGCACTTATTACGCCCAGCTGTGCCTGCTGCAGATCGCCTGGGCGAGCGGCGCCGCGTGCATCGATCCACTCGCGGTGAGCGATCTGTCGGCGCTGCAGACGCCGCTGTGCACATCCGCGACCGTGAAGGTGCTGCATGCCTCGCGCCAGGACCTCGAGGTGCTTCTGGCAGCCGTGGGACCTGTGCGACCGCTGTTTGACACTCAGCTCGCCGCGGCGCTCGCCGGAGAGCCAGCGCAGATCGGCTACGCGGAGCTCGTACGTCGGCTGCTCGGACAGGCACTGGCCAAAGCGCACACCCGCACCGACTGGTCGCGCCGGCCGCTTTCGTCCGAACAGATCGAATACGCACTCGATGATGTGCGCTATCTGTTGCCGCTGAAGAATGCGCTTGAGGAGCGACTCGATCGGCTCGGCCGCCTGCCGTGGCTCGCCGAGGAGCTGGCCGCGCTCGAGAATCCAGCCACCCTCAGCGTCGACCCGGAGCAGGCCTGGCGGCGTCTGCGCGGCCCCGGCGGGCTCGATCCAGGTCGGCAGCGGCTGCTGCGGGCGCTGGCCGCTTGGCGCGAGCGCCGGGCGCTGGCGCGCAACCGGCCGCGCGGCTGGATCCTCGATGACGTGCTGCTGCGCGAGATCGTGCTACGCGTACCGCGCACGCTGCAGGCTCTCGGTGCGCTCGAGGGCATGCCGCCAGCACTGCTCGAGCGATCTGGCGATGAGCTGCTCGAGTGCGTGCGCGCGGCCGACATTCCCGAGCCGGCCCCGCCGGTGACGCGCCCGCCGCCCGATCCGAACCTGAACGCGCTGCTGAAGAAGCTCGCCGCGATCCAGCGAGCGACGGCTGCGGAGCTCGGCTTGAGCCCCGAGGTGCTGGCGACACGGCGCGATCTGGAGCAGCTTGCTGCCGGGCGAGAGGCCGCACAGGTACTCACTGGCTGGCGCCGCGCGGTGCTCGGCGAGCGGCTACTCGCGGCGCTCTAGGCGCGCGATTCGCCCGTCAGCGCCTGCTCGAGGCGGGCGGACACGTCGGCGATCTCGCCTTCCGCCTCGATACTGCGCAGCAACCCCTGGTCACGGTAGTAATCGATGAGCGGGCGGGTCTGCGCCTCGTAAACCCGCAGCCGCTCCGCGACGGTCGACTCGTTGTCATCCGGACGCTGAAACAGCCGGTGCGGCTGCCCAGTCTTCGGGCAGCGCTCGTGCTCGAGCGTCGCGGGGGGGGAAGTCAGCAGATTGAGGACCTTTCCGCAGTCCGTACAGGTGCGCCGCCCGGCGATGCGCCGCGAGAGCTCGCCGTAATCCACGTTCATCTGCACGACCGTATCGAGCGGTTGGTCAACCTGAGCGAGCATGTCGTCCAGCGCGCGCGCCTGGGCGATATTGCGCGGGAAACCATCGAGAATGAATCCGTCGCGGGTATCGGGCTCCCCGAGGCGCTCGCGAATCATGCCGAGCACGATCTCATCGGCGACCAGGCGGCCGGCGGACATCGCCTCTTTGGCCTGCAGGCCGAGCGGCGTACCGTGCGCAACGGCGGCGCGCAACAGGTCGCCGGTGGAGATCTGCGGGATGTGAAACCGCTCGACCAGCCTCTGCGACTGCGTACCCTTACCCGAGCCTGGAGCCCCCAACAGGACGATGCGCATGAGTATGACTAATTTGGTGCGAAAGGTCTTGCACCATACCGGGGCAGGCCCGGGCGGTCAAACTCACCCCATCCCCCGCCTCTCCCGGGCGAGGCGCGCGGCGCTGCGCTATCCTTGCCGGTGACGCGGCGACCTGCGCCCGAAGCGCTCCTGAGCCATGAAACAGACCGTTAAGAAAAATGCGTTCTACGCCCAATCGGGCGGTGTCTCGGCCGTCATCAATGCCTCGGCGTGCGGGGTCATCGAGACCGCTTTGCGCCAGCGCAAACACATCGGCAAGATTTACGTGGGCCGCGACGGCATCATCGGCGCGCTCACTGAGGACCTGATCGACGTCGGGCGCGAAAGCGCGGCGACCATCCGCGCCCTGCGGCACACCCCGGGCGGAGCGTTCGGTTCGGCACGCTTCAAGCTCAAGAGCATCGAGCACAACCGCGCCGAGTACGAGCGGCTGATCGAAGTGTTTCGCGCGCACGACATCGGCTACTTCTTCTACAACGGCGGCAACGACTCGATGGACACCGCGCTGAAGGTGTCCCAGATTGGTGAATCGCTCGGCTACCCCGTCACCTGCGTCGGTGTGCCGAAGACCGTCGATAACGACCTGCCGCACACCGACTGCTGCCCAGGCTTCGGCTCGGTGGCGAAGTACATTGCCGTCTCGACGCGCGAGGCGGCGCTCGATGTCGCCTCCATGGCGCGCACCTCGACCAAAGTGTTCGTATTCGAGGTCATGGGCCGTCACGCCGGCTGGATCGCGGCAGCCGCGGGGCTCGCCGGCCGCAAGCGCGGCGAACCACCGCACATCATTCTGTTCCCCGAGATCCCGTTCGATGCCGAGCGCTTTCTCGAGCGCGTTCAGCAATGCGTTCAGGACTACGGGTACTGCGTGGTGGTGGTCTCCGAGGGTACTGCCTACGCCGATGGCCGGTTCCTCGCCGAAGCCGGCACCCGGGACGCCTTCGGGCACGCCCAGCTCGGCGGCGTCGCGCCGGTGCTGGCCGATATGATCCGCCAGCGACACGGTTACAAGCACCACTGGGCCGTGGCCGATTACCTGCAACGCGCCGCGCGCCACATTGCCTCGAAAGTGGACGTCGAGCAGGCTTACGCGGTCGGCAAGGCGGCGGTGGAACTTGCCGTCAAAGGCGTCAACGCCGTCATGCCGACGATCGTGCGCAAGCGTGCCAAGCCCTACCAGTGGACCATCGGCCACGTGCCGCTCAGTGAAGTGGCCAATCGCGAGAAAAAAGTCCCACGCGAATTCATCACGGCGGACGGGTTCGGCATCACGCCGGCTTGCCGGCGCTATCTCGAGCCGCTCATTGCCGGGGAGGCCTATCCGGCCTACCGTGACGGCCTGCCCGATTACGTGCGCATCAAGGGTGCGCCGGTGCGACGCAAGCTGAAGACGACGTTCAAGATCTGACCGTTCACCCATGCAGCGTCCGCGCGGCTGCCGCGAGCCGGGCGGTCGAGTTCTCGTAGTTCGCGGTCCCGTTCGGAGTTGCTTTCAGGGGGAGACAATCTGATGAGTGCCAATATGTGGCTTTGGGCGGCCATCGCCGCCGGTGTGCTCGCCGTGCTCTACGGCGTGATTTCGACGACGGCGATCCTGCGCCTGCCGGCAGGCAATGCCCGCATGCAGGAAATCGCTGCGGCCGTGCAGGCCGGAGCCAAGGCTTACCTCAATCGCCAGTACACCACCATCCTGCTGGTCGGGATCGTGGTGTGCGTGATTCTCGGGTATTTCCTCGGCTGGCCGACCGCCGGCGGATTTGCGATCGGCGCGCTGCTGTCCGGCGCGACCGGCTACATCGGCATGAGCATCGCCGTGCGCGCCAACGTACGCACTGCGCAAGCGGCCACGCAGGGCCTGAATGCGGCGCTTGCCGTGGCCTTTCGCGGCGGTTCGATCACCGGCATGCTAGTCGTTGGCCTCGGCCTCCTCGGCGTCGCCGGCTATTTCACCGTGCTGCGCCATCTGATTGGTCAGGACGCGGCACTGCATGCACTCGTCGGTCTCGCCTTCGGCGGCTCGCTGATCTCGATCTTCGCCCGCCTCGGTGGCGGTATCTTCACCAAGGGCGCGGACGTCGGTGCGGATCTGGTCGGCAAGGTCGAAGCAGGCATTCCCGAGGACGATCCGCGCAACCCCGCGGTCATCGCCGACAACGTCGGTGACAATGTCGGGGACTGCGCGGGCATGGCGGCGGATCTGTTCGAGACCTACGCAGTCACCGTGGTCGCGACGATGCTGCTCGGCGGTCTGTTGTTCAGCCACCAGACACCGGGATCGGGATTCAAAGCGGCGGTCTTCCCGCTTGCCCTCGGCGCGATGTCCATCGTGTCATCGATCATCGGCACGTTCTTCGTCTCCACCCGTGAGGGCGGCAAGATCATGAACGCGCTCTACAAGGGCGTCGTCGTGGCCGGCTTAGTCTCGGCGGTGGGCTTTTACTACATCACCCGCTCGCTGATGCCGCAGGAGGCCATGGCACTGTTCGGCTGCACGCTGATCGGCCTGGCGCTCACCACCGCGCTGATCGTGATCACGGAGTACTACACGGCCACCGAATTCAGTCCGGTGCGCAAAGTGGCGGCGGCCTCGCAGACCGGACACGCCACCAACATCATCGCCGGCCTCGGCGTGTCGATGAAATCAACTGCCCTGCCGGTGATCGCGGTCTGTCTGGCGATCTGGGGCTCGTACCGGCTCGGTGCGATCCACGGGGTCGGACTCTACGGCATCGCCGTTGCGGCCACCGCGATGCTCTCGATGACCGGCATGATCGTGGCGCTCGATGCCTACGGGCCGATCACCGACAACGCCGGCGGCATCGCCGAGATGGCCGGACTGCCGAAGCAGGTGCGCGACATCACCGATCCGCTGGATGCGGTCGGCAACACGACCAAGGCGGTGACCAAGGGCTACGCGATCGGTTCGGCCGCACTGGCCGCCCTGGTGCTGTTTGCCGACTACACCCACAACCTGCAGGCGGCGGGCAAGCTGGTCGCCTTCTCGCTGTCCGATCCTGCGGTGATCATTGGCCTGTTCATCGGCGGTCTGGTGCCCTACCTGTTCGGCGCACTGGCGATGGAGGCGGTCGGACGCGCCGCCGGCGCAGTGGTGAACGAGGTGCGGCGGCAGTTCCGCGAGATCAAGGGCATCATGGAAGGCACCGCCAAGCCGGATTATTCGCGCGCCGTCGACATGCTGACCCGCGCGGCAATCCGCGAGATGATCATCCCCTCGCTGCTGCCGATCCTCGTGCCGGTGGTACTGGTGGTAGTCATGAACTACCTGATGGGCCCCGGCGCCGGGATCAAGGCGCTCGGCGGCCTGTTGATCGGCACCATCGTCACCGGTCTGTTCGTCGCGGTATCGATGACGACCGGCGGCGGTGCCTGGGACAACGCCAAGAAGTACATCGAGGAAGGCAATTTCGGCGGCAAAGGCTCCGAGGCGCACAAGGCCGCGGTTACCGGCGACACCGTCGGGGATCCGTACAAGGACACGGCGGGGCCGGCAATCAACCCGCTCATCAAGATCATCAACATTGTCGCGCTGCTGATGATTCCGCTGCTCTGAGGCCTCACAGCTCGGTCTGCGGCCGCGGCCTGCGGTCGCAGACCGAGCCCGGCGGTGCGTGTCCCTAGGCGCGACCGGCGCGTGACTGCGTCAGTACCGCGCTGACCAGACGATTCAGCCGCTCACAATACGCCGCGACCGGTGCATCGGCTTCAGCCTGCTTGCCGATCAACGCCTCGCGGATATCGGCCAGGCGCCGTTCGATACGTTCATCGACCGTCATCGAACGGCAGATGAGTGCACTGACACAGGCCGAAATCTCCGCATCCAGAGCGCGCGCATCGCTGCCCGCGATCTCGACACCGGTGAGCTCGCTCGGACAACCTGCGGCCAGATGTTCACACCAGAGACGGGCAAGCTGCATAGGCTTCTGGCGTCCCTGCCGCTCGTATTCGTATGGAAACGGGCGCCCTTCATACCATGGCCACCTGCAAGTTGCACCGGTGAATTCATGATTATGCGCCGGCCGCGATGTTGGCTGACGCCAACAGAATGGACACCAGGACTGCGCCCGGAGCCATAAGCGGTTGATGCACAAGAGACAATTTCCGCCCCCGCGGCGTTGCATTTGCGTCAACCCGGGCCTGATGCGGCAGGGACGGCTCGACTCGGCAGTAACAGACTGTTACTGTTAGGCCGTGCGGCGCCGACCGCGCCGGAGGCTAACCCGTGCGATCAGCGGAACAATTCCCCGTAAATAAGACCGACGAGGAGTGGCGGCAATCGCTCACGCCCGAGCAATACCGTGTGTTGCGCAGGCACGGCACGGAACGTGCCGGCACGAGCGACCTGAACTCCGAGCACCGCAGCGGTGTATTTGTCTGCGCTGGCTGCGCACAGGAGTTGTTTTCCTCGGCAGCTAAATTTGAAAGTGGCACCGGCTGGCCGAGCTTCTTCGCGCCGTTGCCCGCAGCCATCGGCACTCGCGAGGACCGCAGTCTGCTGATGCGGCGCACCGAAGTGCACTGCGGGCGCTGCGGCGGACACCTCGGGCACGTATTCCCGGACGGCCCGCCGCCGACCGGTCAGCGATTCTGCATCAACGGCGTGGCGCTGCGCTTCGCGCCGCGTTAACAGGGCCGGCCGCTACGCTGCAAGCGGCAGCGGCTTTGGGTGCGCAATCGCATAGCCCTGCATGTAGTCGATACCCATGCGCCGCGCCATCTCGAGCGCCGCGCTGTCCTCGACTTGTTCGGCGATGACCTTGAAGTTGAGCTTGCGCGCCAGATCGATCATGGCGGTCACCATCGCCTGATTGACCGAGTCGCGCGCCAGATTGCGCATGAACGAGCCGTCGATCTTCAGGTAATCCATCGGCAGGCTGCGCAGGTTGGAGAACGAGCCGACGCCCGAGCCGAAATCATCGAGTGCAAAGCGACAGCCCATGCCGTGCAGCACCCCGACGAAGCGCCGCGCGTGCTCGAGGTTGGCCACCACCGCCGACTCGCTGAGCTCGAAGCACACCTGCGCAGGCGCCACACCCGTGCTGTCGAGGCACTCGACCACGAACTCGAGAAAGTCCGGATCGGCGAGGGTCTGCCCCGAGATATTGATGGCCACGCAGCGCCGTGGCGGCACCGGCAATGCGCCGCGGCCGAGCGCTGCGAGGGTGGTCTGCACGACCCAGCGGTCGACCAGGCCCATCAGCCGGTAACGCTCGGCAGCGCGCACGAATTCCGACGGCGGGATCCCCTGCCCGTCCTCGTCGCCGAGCCTTACGAACACCTCCATCGCCGGCCCGCCGTTGTCGTCCCCGTAAGCCGGCACGATAGGCTGCTGGTACAGCTGGAAGCTCCCGTCCCGCAGCGACGTCTGCAGCCGCTGCAGCCACTGGATCTCACCGCTGTGGCGGGCGAGAGCCTCGTCATGCGCCGAATACACCGCCACTCGGCCCGAGCCGCGCTTCTTCGCGACGTAACATGCCGAGTCGGCCGCGACCAGCAGTTCCTCGGGCGCGCCGCTCACGCGCGAGATTTCCACCAGCCCGACCGATACGCCAAGATTGAAAATCTTGTCCCGCCAGACGAAACGGTGATCGCCGACGGCCCGGCAGACATCATCGGCAATCTGCCGGGCCTTTTCCAAAGGACAGCCGATCAGCAGCATGCCGAACTCATCACCGCCGAGACGTGCCACGGTGTCGCTGTCGCGCACGGCGTCCCTGAGCACCTTGGCCACCTCGCGCAACACGCTGTCGCCGGCGACGTGCCCGCTGGTGTCGTTGACCACTTTGAAGCGATCCAGATCAAGACAGCACAACACATGCTGACCGTCGCCCCGATGGACACTCTCGGTTGACTCCTGCAGACGACGCTCGAACTCGTGGCGGTTCACCAGTCCGGTGAGCGCATCGTGGGTCGCCTGATAGGACATCTGCCGGGCGATGCCGCGCAGCTCCGAGACGTCATGCAGCAGAACCAGCGCCCCGCTCATCCGACCGCCAGCGCTGCGAATCGGCGAGGCCGACAGCTCGATCGAGCGCTCACTGCCGTCGTTGCGCGCCACGAGCAGCGCGCGGCGCCCGAGATTGACCGCGATCCCACTGCTGAGCGTCTGGCGCACCGGCTCGGCAAGCAACCGTCGGTCGGCCTCCTCGACCAGATTCAGCACATCCTCGAGGGTCCTACCAAATGCCTGCTCGGGCGCCATCATCGTCAAGCGTGCCGCGGCGGAGTTGACGTAGGTGATGCGTCCGGCACTGTCGGTCGCCATGACCGCCTCGGAGAGCAGATCGAGCGCGGACAGATGGACCGCTTCGCTCGGCACATCCCTGCCCGGCGCCGCCGCGAACTGCTCGGGCAGCACTTCGGTTGCAGTCACGAGCAGCGCACGGCCGTCGAACTCGATCGGCGCGACCGCCAGCTCCAATCGCACCAGGCCATCGGCCCCAGGCAGCTCGACTTCGTACCGCTCGGCGGCGAGCTCGCCCGCCAGGTGGCGGCGCAGGTTCTCGGCCACGAGTTCGGTGTATTCCGGCGTCACCAGCTCGCCGAGCGAGCGGCCGAGCAGTTCCTGAGGGTCGGCGCCCAACAGATGCGCGAGCCGCGCATTGGCGTACACGATGGTGTCCCGATGCACCAGCACCGCCTGCTGCACCCGCGCGCCGAGGGCAGCGAACTGCCGATGGGCGTCGGCCACGGCACGGCGCTGTGCCAGGGGGGAAACCAGCAGATGATTGAGCGCGCTCACCAGTGTGCCAACTTCGCTCCCGGCCTCGCCGGCGGCCAGCGGCACAGGCGTCGGGCGCTCAGGGGGAAGTTGCTCAATCTGGCGGGTCAGCGCCGCGAGCCCCTCGCGCTCCCGCCGACGGGCTCGCTCAGAGCGCAGCAGCAGCGATACGGCCGCGAGTAGCGCCAGCAGGAGGAAGAAGGCCCAGACAATCGACATTCAGCTCAACTTCCCTCGGGCGGCTGCGTCCCGGCTGCTTCCCGATTTATTAATTATATCCTTACCCACGGAACGCGAACGGGAGCAGCATAGCGCACGGGCCAGGGCGTTCTAGCGCTATTTCACCATATCTCGTCGCAAATTGGCTTGGCAGGAGCGCCGAAAACCCGTAATTTTCGCTTGCCCCGGATGCGGGGAAGCCTTTGATACGACTGGAGTCCCGTCACGATGTCGGCCGATGCCCGCGAACAGATGATCGAACAGCAGGTGCGAGCCTGGGACGTGCTCGATGAGCGCATCCTCGATGCCTTCCGCACGGTGCCGCGCGAGGCGTTCACACCGCCACAGTATCGGTTCCTGGCGTACGCCGATGCCGAGGTGCCACTGCCGGGCGGCCAGCACATGCTGCGTCCCAGCGTGGTCGGCAGGCTGCTCACGGCGCTAGAACTCACCGGCCGCGAGCGGGTACTCGAGATCGGCACCGGCACGGGATTCATCACTGCCTGCCTGCGCACACTGAGCAAGACGGTCCAGTCGCTCGAGATCGTGCCCGAACTCGCCGACATGGCGCGCCGCACGCTCGCGACGCGCAGCATTCGCGACATCGACGTGGTCACCGCGGACACCATGACCTTCGAGCCGACGGGCCGTTTCGATGCGATTGCCGTCACAGCCTCCCTACCCGCGTACGAGCAGCGCTGGCAGTCCGCGCTGGCCGTTGGCGGCCGACTGTTCGTCGTGGTCGGCACCGCGCCGGTCATGGAGGCGAAGCTCGTGCGCCGGGTTGCTGAAGATGCCTGGACCGAGGAGAGCCTGTTCGAAACGGTCATCGACCCGCTGGTGCACGCGCAGCGGCCCGTGGCATTCGTTTTCTGATTCACGCCGGCCGGACGCCTGCGGCGCAGACCGTTGGTCGAGCGGCCGCAGTACGAGCCGCGGCGGCCAGTGTGCAACTTTGCGCCCCCGGCGGTGTTTTAGGGAAGATCATGCGAACCACCCCACGTCATCTCATCCTGGCGCTGCTTGGCGCCAGCCTGGCCCTCGGACTGGCGGGGAGCGCCTCGGCGACGAACTTCCTCGAGGTCTATCAGCAGGCGCTGAAGCACGACCCGACCTACCAGCAGGCGTACGCGAACTACATGGCCGCGCGCGAGGTGCGCCCAGAGGCCTGGGCGGCGCTGCTGCCGCAGCTCACCGCCACCGCCGGGAAGACCTGGAGCCACTCGGCCGGCGACGGTGGCCAGATCGGCTCCACCGCGGGCGGGAATTTCTACACCTATAGCGTCCTCAGCAGCTCCAACAGCAACGGCGAACAGTGGAGTTTGAACCTCTCTGAAAACCTCTTCTCCTGGACTGCCTGGATGAACCTCAAGGCCGCCAACAGCCAGGTCGCCCAAGCCCAGGCAACCTACGAGGCCGCCACGCAGAACCTCATCCTGCGCACCGCCACCGCCTACTTCAATGTGCTCGCCGCCGTCGACACCCTGCAGGCTCAGGAGTCCTCCCTCAAGGCCCTCACCCTGGGGCTCACCCAGGCCAAAGAGAGCTTCAGAGTCGGCCTCATCGCCATTACCGGTGTCGAGCAGGCCCGCGCCGCGCGTGACACCGCCGCCGCGGCGGTGATCAGCGCCAAGCAGACCCTCGCCAATGCCGAAGACCAGCTCGAGGTCATCACCGGCCGCCAGTACGACTCGTTCGCAGAGCCCGGCGCGAACCTGCCCCTGACCATGCCCAATCCGGCCAACCAGAACGCCTGGGTACAGACCTCCCTGCGCCAGAATCTCACCCTCATCGCCAGCCGTCTCGGTGCTGATGTCGCTCGGCAGAACGTGCGCGCCGCCTTCGGCGCCGACATCCCCTCGGTCAGCCTCGTCGCCAGCCGCTCCTACAGCAGCACCGGCACCAATGAGACGCTCTTCGGACAGGAGTTCCGTGGCCTCGGCAGCACCAGCAACGATCGCCAGATCGGCATCGAATTCTCCCTGCCGTTGTTCAGCGGTGGCGGCGACGAGGCCCGCATCCATCAGACCCAATACCAAGCCATGGCTGCCGAGGATGCCGTCGAGCAGGCCTCGCGGATCACCGTCCAGCAGGCTCGCGACGCCTACCTCGGGGTCATCACAGGCATCGCCAATGTGCGCGCCCTGCGCCAGGCGCTCACCTCCAGCCAGACGGCCTTCAAGGCCACCGAGGCCGGTTACAAGGTCGGCACCCAGACCGAAGTCGACGTGCTGAACGCACTGAGCACCCTGGTCGCCGCTCAGACGAACTACGCCACCAGCCGCTACAACTACATCAACAGCCTTATCCAGCTGCGCTACGCCGCCGGCACGCTCGATCCGGCTCAGGTCGCGACCATCAACAGCTGGCTCACCACCCTGATCCGGGTCACCCCGGGCCAGATGACCCCAGAGAGCATGACCCCTCCGCCGGCGCCCTAGAGGCGCGCGGCGGCAGAGCGTCTCAGCGATAAGGCTGGTAGGATTTTTCTTCGATCAACCGCGAGCCGAGCGCGACATTGATGCGTTTTTTCACCGCTGCGCGCTCATCGTTCGCAATGTAGACCGAGCGGGCAAGCTCGATGAACTGCGCATCGAAGCGCTGCTGCGCCTCTTGCTCGCGGATCCGATCCTCGATGTCCCACAGCCGCTCGTTGACCGATTGCAGCGCCTGCTCCTCTGCGGTGAGGTCCGCCTCACCGCACGCGTCGCGCCAGGTGCGCTCGAGCAGCTCGAGTTCCAGGCGCACGTTGTCGAGTTTGACCGCATCCCGGATGCGCTCGGACTTGATCCTGAGGATGGTGATCTTATCGAGCAGCTCACCGGGGGATATCGGCACGAGAATGTCTTTCATGCGCGATATCCTAACAATTCATCGAGCTTGGCGGTCACCCGTTCGACCTCGATCAGGTCCATCACCCCCGGCACCTCGATCTTGCTGCTCCAGGGCAACTGCTCCGGTGCACAGCCCCGGAAGCGTCGCGCGGCCTCGGCGTAGGCGTTGACGCACCAGCGGCGCGAGAGATACGGTCCGCTGCGCTCGGGGTTGGTGGCGGCGTACAGGCCGATCACGGGCGTTGCGACCATGCTCGCCATGTGCACCGGCCCTGAATCCGGGCTCACCAGGACAGTGGCGCGTGCGAGCAACGCCAGCAGCTGTGGCAGCGTATCGCGGCCAACCTGATTGATGAGCGGTACGCCCACGGCTCGCTCGATCTGCATCCCCATCGCCCGCTCGGCAGGTGCCGGACCGCCGACCAAGATGACGCGCATACCGTGGCGGCGCACCGCGTAATCGGCCAGTGCCGCATACCGTTCCGGCCGCCAGTTGCGCAGCTCGTGGCTCGAACACGGGCTGATGAGCAACGTCGGGCGTGCGTCGGGGATGAGCTGCTCGGCGTACTGGCGCGCCTGCGCAGGCAAAGGCACGTCCCAGCGCAGCGTGCGCTCGGCGATACCGAGCGCGGCGGTGAAGCCGAAGAAACTGTCGAGCACGTGTTCACGGGTCCGGGCGGCGATCCGCGCATTGGTGAAGAGCCACTGCAGTTCGCGCGCCCGAGCACGGTCGAAGCCCAGCCGCAGCGCCGCCGGGACCAGCCGCGAGATGAGGCTGGCGCGCAGCGCGAGCTGCATGTGCATCAATACGTCGAACCGGCGACCGGCGAGCCGCGCGCGCAGGTCACGACCCGCGGCGAACCCGGTGCGCTTGTCGACGGTGATAAACTCCACTCCCTCGATCAGCCCGAGCAACCGTGCCTCTGCCTTACCGATGATCCAGGTCAATTGCGTCTCGGGCCACGCCCGCTGCAGCGTGCGCACGATTGGAACAACGTGGCATGCGTCGCCAAGCGCCGAGAGCCTGAGCAGGCAGATTGAGCGCGGCGGTCGATCTAGGGGCAACATCAGGGCTGTTGGAATGAGGAGCGCGAACCGGTGAGCGCGAACTGGCCGCCTGGGCCGCTGGTCAAGCATGTGACCATCGCGGGCGGCGCCATGCTATACAACGCGGCGCTCGCCCGCAATTGCCAACCGGAGTGGTTCGAGCCGCAATTCTGGCACACCCGTGGCCGGCTGCTCGGCACCGCACGCGGTCGCGGCACTACTCATTTCATACGCGGCGATGATCGCGAGCTGGTTTTGCGTCACTACCATCGGGGCGGGGTGATCGCGCGAGTGTTCGGGGACCGCTACCTGTGGCACGACGAGCAGCGCAGCAGGCCGTTTGCCGAATGGCTGCTCACGCATCGACTGCACCGCGCCGGGTTACCGGTGCCGGCGCCTGTTGCCGCGCGCTATCAGCGCGAGGGCAATGTGTACCGCGGTGACATCATCACCGAGCGCCTGATCGGCACGACACCACTCGCGGCGGCGCTGCAAGAGGCGGCACTGCCGCTGCTCACGTGGATCGCGATCGGGCGGTGCATCCGGCGCTTTCACGACCTCGGCGTATGTCATGCCGATCTCAACGCCCACAACGTGCTGCTCGGCGGTTCGGCGGTGTATTGGGTGGATTTCGACCGCTGCCAGTTGCGCGCCGATGGCCTGTGGCGCGACGGCAATCTGGTGCGGCTGCGCCGTTCGCTCGAGAAGGTGACCTACGGACTGGCGGCCGAGCGCTTCACGGATTCGGACTGGCATGCTCTGCTTGACGGTTACCAATCGCACTCGCCCGTGGATGGGTCACGGGCACCTTAATGCGGTGGCTCTATCTGATTGCCGTGTACCTCGCCGCGCCACTGCATGCGGCGCTGCTGGCAGTGCGTGCGCGGACCGCGCGCGACCCGCACAGCGCGCGGCTCGCCGGGCGCTTTGGTTTCGGCGCGCCACTCGCCGGCCGACCGGTGTGGATCCATGCCGCATCCGTCGGGGAAATGCAGGCTGCCGGCACGCTGGTTAAAGCCCTGCGCGCACGCCACCCGGACCTGCCGATTCTGCTCACCGCGTTCACGCCGACCGGCGCGGCGCGCGCCACCGCGCTCGGCGCGGACATCACGGTGCGATATCTGCCCTATGACCTGCCGGGCTCGGTGCGCCGCTTCCTCGACCGCGTCCAGCCACGACTGGCGGTCATTCTCGAGACCGAGCTGTGGCCGACGCTGTTCCGGCAGTGCCGCCGCCGCGGCGTCCCCCTGATCATCGCCAGCGCCCGGCTCTCCGAGCGCTCGCAGCGCCGCTACCACCGCTTCGGCGCACTGCTCAGCGAAACGCTGCGCGGCGTGGTGATTGCCGCGCAGAGTGAACAGGATGCCGCCCGCTTCCGCGCCCTCGGTGCTGACCCACAGCGGACGCACGTGAGTGGCAATCTGAAGTTCGATTGCGCCCTGGCACCGGATATCGGCCTGCGCGGCAAGCGGCTGCGCGCGCGCTACGCTCCGGCCCGGCCGCTATGGGTTGCGGGCAGCACGCATGAGGGCGAGGAGTCGATGATGCTCACCGCCCACCGGCAGGTGCTCGCGGTGCAGCCGGAGGCTCTCCTGGTACTCGCGCCGCGTCATCCACAGCGCTTCGAGGCCGTTGCCGCGCTGCTTGATCAGCAGGGCATGGCGCACGTGCGCCACTCGCACTCCGTGCAACCGTCACAGGCGGCGCGGGCGCAGGTGCTGCTGCTCGATACGCTCGGGGAGCTGATCGATTTCTATGCCGCCGCCGATGCGGCATTCGTGGGCGGGAGCCTAGTACCGGTCGGAGGGCACAACCTGCTCGAGCCGGCAGCGCTCGGCCGACCGATTGCCACCGGACCCCATCAGTTCAATGGCGCAGACATTGCGCAGCTGCTGGTGACACGTGGTGCGGTACGGCTGGTTCACAACGCGGCTGAACTCGCCGACACGCTGATCACGTGGCTGCACGACCCGGCGCAACGCGCCCGGGTCGGCGCGCTCGGCGAGGCGGTCGTCGCGGAGAATCGCGGTGCCCTCGAACGGATTCTGGCACTGATCACCCCGCTGCTCAGGAGCCGCGAGGGCTGAGTGCGCTCAGCGCTTGAGCGTGAACTCTGCCCCACAGTAGGGGCATTTGGCCCAGCCGCTCTGCTCGACCGGCAGGTATACCCGCGGGTGCGAGTTCCACAGCTGCATCTGCGGCATGGGACAGGCCAAAGGTAGGTCCTCGGGGCCCACCTCGTACTGCTGCTGGGCATTTGGCTGAATCAGGGGCTGCGCGGCTGCGGCCATGTCAATTCCTTGCGGGCGGGATCGGTCAGTGGCGCATTATAACGGCCAGGCGCGCCGCTTCGCCCCTATCCGGTCGAGCCGAACGTTTCCGCCCAGATCGCGCTCACCGCGGCACGCTCGGTGGCGAACTCGGCGGCCGGTACGCGCTCGTCGCCCCCGCCGGCAAGCGCCAAGTGGTGACGACGCTCCCGGTAGGCCCGGTAGGCACCGGTCAGGGTATCCACCTTCGACTGCGGCACCAAATTCGCCGAGGCCACCGATTCGAGCTGGCGGATGGTGTCGGCGAACAGGGCCACCGGCGGAAAATCCTGTGCCCACCTCAGGGCCCAGTATTGGGCCAGGAACTCGATGTCCGCGATGCCGCCGGCGTCATTCTTCAGGTCCATCCAGCCCGGCTCGCCCCCGACGCGTTCACGACGCATCCGCTCGCGCATGGCCCGCACGTCCTCGCGCAGTTGCTCACGGCGCACGCTCATGCGCAGCACCTCGAGCCGGACTCGCTCGAACTCAGCGCACAGCGCACGCGAGCCGGCCACCGCACGCGCGTGCAGCAGCGCCTGATGCTCCCAGGTCCACGCCTCCTGGCGCTGATATTCGGCGAAGGCATCGATCTGCGTCACCAGCAACCCGCCCTTACCGCTCGGTCGCAGCCGTACATCGACCTCGTACAGGCGGCCGGCCGCCGAGTGCATAGTGAGCAGGTGAACCACGCGCTGCACCAGGCGGACGAAGAAAATCTGATTGTCGATCGGATGCTCGCCGTACGTCTCCTGGCGCTCGCCGCGCGAATCGTGCAGGAACACCAGATCGAGATCCGAGCCGTAGCCGAGCTCCATGCCACCGAGCTTGCCGTATCCGATGGCGCAGACCTGCACCGCACGGCGCGGCTCACCGCAGCTCGGCACACCGAATTGCGCCGTGATCTGGTGCCAGCCAATGGCGATGGCCCGATCGAGGATGATCTCGGCGATTTCGGTCAGCCGGTCGCTCACCCGCATCACCGGCAGTCGGCCGGAGAGGTCTGCGACCGCCACGCGAAACACCGCGGCACGCTGGAAATGGCAGAGCGCCTCGACCTGGCGCTCCGGATCGTCCGCCTCGACACGCTCGAGCGCGGTATCCAGTTCCCGTTCGAGTTCGGCACGCTGCGGCAGCGTTTCGAACGAACGCTCATCAATAAATTCATCGAGCAGCAACGGATGGGCCGCGATCTGGCGCGCCAGGAACTCCCCGCGCCGGCAGATCTGCACCAGCCGTACCCGCACCGCCGGACTTTCGCTGAGCAGCGCAAAGTAGGCCGAGCGCTTACCCATGGCCTCGAGGATCGCCAGAATGCGCCGCAGCACGGTGAGCTGCTCGTCACCGCCCGGTATCGCCGCGGCGATATCGGCGAGCAGCGGCCCGAGCAACGCCTGCAGGCGCCGCCGGCCCGCCTCATCGAGTTTGCGCACCAGCGCCGAGGCGCGCAGCTCGAGCAGCTGACGAGCGGCGGGCGCCGGGGCGGCGAACCCGGCCTCGTCGAGCGATTCGGTGAGCGAGGCCGTCTCGGCCGGGTCATCCCAGGCGCGACCCAGATCGATGCGTACCTCCGCACCAGCGCGCTCGGCGCCGCCCAACACCAGACGGTGGAAATGCGCCGCGACCCGCGCCCGATGGCTGCCGAGGGCCCGCTCGAGCGCCGGCCAGTCCGCCTCGCCCACGGCCAGAGCCAGGCGCTCACGCGCCAGTGCATCCGATGGCAGCTGGTGCGTCTGCCGGTCATCGAGCATCTGCAGGGCATTCTCGAGGCGGCGCAGATACCGGTAGGCCGCAATCAATTCAGCGACCGCATCCGCCGGCAGGACCCGCTCCTCGCCGAGCAGCCTCAGCGCCGCCAGAAGCGAGGGCGTCTGCAGGCGCGGGTCGCGCCCGCCGCGAATCAGTTGGAAGGTCTGGGCGGTGAATTCGATCTCGCGGATGCCGCCCGGGCCAAGTTTGATGTTATCGGCAAGCTCGCGCCGCACGACTTCCCGCTCGATCAGCGACTTCATCTCGCGCAGGCTCTCGAACACGCCGTAATCGAGATAACGTCGATACACAAACGGACGCAACGCCGTGCTCAGGATCTGCCCGAAAGGCGCCGCGCCGACCACTGCGCGTGCCTTCACGTACGCGTAGCGCTCCCAGTCGCGCCCATGCAGGGGCAGGTAATCCTCCAGGGCCGCGAAGCTCCACACGAGCGGACCGCTGTCGCCAAACGGCCGTAGGCGCATATCGACGCGCAGCACGATACCCTCGTGGGTCGGGGATTCCAGCAAACGGATCATCCCCTGCCCGAGCCGCGTGAAGAACTCCTCGTTGCTGATCGGACGCGCACCATCCGTCTCGCCCTGCTCGGAAAACAGCAACACCAAGTCGACGTCGGACGAAAAATTCAGCTCACGACCACCGAGCTTGCCCATCGCGAGCACGACGAGCGGTTGCACCACGCCCTCCGGCCCGCGCGGTTCGCCGAAACGTGCCGTCAATTGCGCACGCGCGTACTCGACGCACACGCCGATCGCCGCGTCGGCGAAATCGGACGAATCACGCAGACTCTCCTCGATGTCGGCCCAGCCAGCCAATGCCCGCCAGGCGATACGGACGAGTTCACGTCTGCGCCAGCGACGCAGCGCCGCGAGCATCTGCGCTTCCGCGCCTGTCGCCGGCGGCGCACGGCCGGCGAGTTCCCCGGGCTCGAGCGGACGCTCGAGGGCAAAGCGCCCGAGCAGATCCGCCAGCAGTCCCGGATCGCTGATGCAGGCATCCGCGACGAAATCACTCGCAGCAAATACCTGCGGCAGGCTCGCCGCAACCTGTGGCGCCAACGCTGCACGCAGGCCCGGCGCCGCCCCGTCCAGCGCCGTCAGAGCGCGTTGTACGCGTGCATCAAGCTCGACACTCATGGGGCGCAATACAGCCCGAAGCCAACCGGAATTGCAAGATGAGCACCGCCGATGGCGTTGGATGGAGACAACAGCGGCCGACTGTCAGCATGCGCGGACTGCGCGCGACACTGTTGCGCTGGAGATCGGCATAGGGGGCGGTCCCTGAGGACCGCACCCCTGCCACACCACCCGGCATGCGGGTCCGCACCGGGCGGTTCGAGAAGTTGAGGTCAGGTGAGGCGAGGCATGCCGAGGCGGTCAAAGTAGCCGATCGTCAGAACGCGATTCAGGGCAAGGCCGCTATTGCGCCACCAGCGGCGGCTGTTTGCCGCCACCTGTTGAGCTACGTCGGCCGGTGCCCCCAACGCCCGCAGTTCGCGGTAGATCGTGCGGCCGTGCCGCCATTGCTTGAGCTGGATTGCCCGCATCCGGTGACGCATCCCCTCGTCCAGCTCCCGCCAGACTCGAGGGGTTTGTGCCAACCCGAAGTAGGCTTTCCAGCCGAGCAGATAGGGCCGTACTCGTTCGATCACCTGCGCCATGCTGCGTCCGCCGGAGCGGCGGGTTCGCCAGCGCACGTTCTGCCGGAACGTTGCCAGGGCCTTGCGGGATACGGCGCGCTTGACCTCTCCTCCCTGGGCCGCCCAGAATGCGTAACCCAGGAACTTGCGGCCAAAGGCGCTCGCTACCGCGCTTTTGGATTCATTGATCTGCAAGCGCAGTGTCCCGTACAGGCACCTCAGGAGCTCCATCACCCGCTCACCCGCTCGGCGGCTGCGCACGTACACGTTGCAGTCGTCGGCATAGCGCACGAAGCGATGGCCGCGCCTTTCCAGTTCCCGATCCACCTCATCCAGCAGCACATTCCCCAGGAGCGGGGACAGCGGCCCGCCTTGCGGCGTACCCTGGTACCGTTCCTGCCCCACGCCATCGGCCATGATCCCGCTGTTCAGATACGCCCGGACCAGGCGGATTACTCCGGCATCCGGAATGCGCTTCCGTAGGCGGTCGATGAGGATGTCGTGGTTGACTCGGTCAAAGAACTTGGCCAAGTCCACGTCCACCACTATGCGGAAGCCGGCTTGCACATAACGCTGTGCCTCCAGTACCGCATCGTGGGCACGGCGTCCGGGACGGAAGCCGTGGCTGTGCTCGCTGAATGTCGGATCGAGTAGGGGTTGCAGCACCTGTAGCAGCGCCTGCTGGATCAGCCGGTCGGTCACGGTCGGGATACCCAGCTCCCGCTCGCCTCCATCTGGCTTGGGAATGCCAACGCGGCGCACCGGACTGGGCCGGTAAGTCCCGCTCAGCAATCGCTCCCTGATCCCAGGCCATGCCTGCTTCAACTGCTCGGCGGTCTGGTCAATGTCCAGACCATCCACCCCAGCGGCTCCCTTGTTCGCCTTCACGCGCTTCCAGGCGCGTTGCATGTTCTCCCTCGTCAGCATCTGCCAAAGCAGTGCCGACCCTGCGCCCTTCGGTTCGGACCGCGGGACTCCCGGTTCATCGCTGGGCGCTTCCGACGGGGCTTCACCCCGCCTCACCACACCCCGCCCCGCCGCAGCGGGCATCTGATGCCTTCCGTTCGTCATCGATCCGCCGTTGAAACGCTCCTTCTCGTTCGGCCCTTCGCTTTGCGGCTACTACGGCCTCTGCTGACTTCCCGCTCCGTGTCGCCACGTCGACCTTTCGGCCGCAAGGCGGGATCTCCCCGGGTAAGAACGCACTCCGTCACTGCACACCCGCCGGATCTACGCCGCCTGAACCTTGGTCACGAGAGCTTTGCGGTTTCATGCCCGCTCGCCCTGCTCGGCAGCGCCTTCTATCCGGTTCTTGTTCATCGGGTCGCAGCTTCGCTCCACGCTTCCTCCCCACGGTCGGTCGCCCGCCCGCAGTTGCGCTTCGCTTCGCTCGCCGTGACCAGCTCGCGGTGGGACTTGCACCCACAAGAGTGCGCCCGTGCCGGGCGCACATAAAAAAAGCCCCGCAAGTTGCGGGGCTTCGAGGATTGCGCGGAATAGGGGGGTCTTGATCCGCGTCTTTCAGGACTGTCCCCGCTTTGGGGTCGGGCACAATCCCTAACCGATGTTGAGATGGTATCGATTCCATCCGCTGGAATCGATACCTCTTTAGAGGGGTGCTTACATATCCATTCCGCCCATGCCGCCCGGCGGCATGGCGTGGCTGTGCTCCTCTTCCTTCGGGGCCTCGGCCACCATGACCTCCGTGGTCAGCAGCAGACCCGCCACCGAAGCGGAGTTCTGCAGCGCCAGGCGCGTCACCTTGGCCGGGTCGAGAATGCCGAGGTCGATCATATCGCCATAATCGCCCGTGGCGGCGTTGTAACCAAACGCGCCCTTGCCTTCCTTGACGCGATTCAACACAACAGCGGCGTCCTCGCCCGCGTTGTCGACGATCTGACGCAGCGGCTCCTCGATCGAGCGGGCGAGAATGCGCACGCCGACCTGCTGGTCTTCGTTGGTGCCCACGACCTTCTCGACGGCCTTCTGCACGCGCACCAGGGCAACACCGCCGCCCGGCACAACGCCTTCCTCGACGGCCGCTCGGGTCGCGTGCAGCGCATCCTCTACGCGCGCCTTCTTCTCCTTCATCTCCATCTCGGTGGCCGCGCCGACTTTGATGACGGCGACGCCGCCGGAGAGCTTCGCGACACGCTCCTGCAGCTTCTCCTTGTCGTAGTCAGAAGTCGCTTCCTCGATCTGCTGACGGATCGACTCGACGCGGGCCTTGATGTCGGCCTGCTTGCCGGCGCCGTCGATGATCGTGGTGTTTTCCTTCTCCACGACGATCTTCTTGGCCTCGCCGAGGTCATTCAGTGTCGCCTTCTCGAGCGACAGACCGACCTCGTCGGAGATGACCGTGCCGCCGGTGAGAATGGCGATGTCCTGCAGCATGGCCTTGCGACGATCACCGAAGCCGGGAGCCTTGACGGCAGCTACTTTGAGGATACCGCGGATGTTGTTCACGACCAGGGTGGCAAGCGCCTCGCCCTCGACGTCCTCGGCAACGACCAGCAGCGGCCGGCCGGCCTTGGCAATACCCTCGAGCAGCGGCAGCAGCTCGCGGATATTGGAGATCTTCTTGTCGACCAGCAGGATGTACGGCTTGTCGAGCTCGGCCGTCTGGTTCTGCTGGCTGTTGATGAAGTACGGCGAAAGATAGCCGCGGTCGAACTGCATGCCCTCGACCACCTCGAGCTCGTTGTCGAGACCCGAGCCTTCCTCAACCGTGATCACCCCTTCCTTGCCCACCTTCTCCATCGCATCGGCAATCGTCTTGCCGATCGACTCATCGGAGTTGGCGGAAATCGTGCCGACCTGCGCGATCGCCTTGGAATCCTTGCAGGGCTTGGCGAGCTTCTTCAGCTCCTCGACCGCCGCGGCCACGCCTTTGTCGATGCCGCGCTTGACGTCCATCGGGTTGCGGCCCGAGGAGACGGCCTTCAGGCCCTCGCGGATGATCGCCTGGGCGAGCACCGTCGCAGTAGTGGTGCCATCGCCGGCCTCATCTGAGGTGTTGGAGGCGACTTCCTTCACCATCTGCGCGCCCATGTTCTCGAACTTGTCCTTCAGTTCGATCTCTTTGGCGACCGACACACCGTCCTTGGTGACGGTGGGTGCGCCGAAGCTCTTCTCGAGCACGGCATTGCGGCCCTTCGGGCCGAGCGTCGCCTTGACGGCGTTCGCCAGAATATTGACGCCCTTGAACATGCGTTGGCGGGCGTCATCGCTGAAACGGACTTCTTTGGCTGCCATTGTGAGTGCTCCTCGCTTACTTGCTCTCGATCACGGCCATGAGGTCTTCTTCCCTCATCACGAGGAGTTCCTCTCCCTCGACCTTCACTTCCGTTCCGCTGTACTTGCCGAAAAGGACCTTGTCGCCGACCTTCACATCGAGGCCGCGAACTTGGCCGTTTTCAAGAATCTTGCCGTTTCCGACCGCGACGATCTTTCCCTGAATCGGCTTCTCAGCCGCGGTATCGGGAATGACGATGCCACCCGGAGAGGTACGCTCCTCTTCCAGGCGCTTGACGATGACGCGATCATGAAGAGGACGAATCTTCATGGTGAACGCTCCTTAAGAACACGATTGGGTTAAGTTAAAGCCACGGGAGAGCTATTAGCACTCTACCCGCGTGGCTGCTAATCATAGGTAGGCGACGCCGATTTTCAACCCGGGGGCGGACATTTTTTTTACGGACCGGCGCACGGCGCCTGCGGACAGCCCGGAGGTCCGCACGCGCCATTGGCTGTAAACTCATGATTTAGTGCGATGAGTGGCGCGATGACCGAATATCTCGTGGTGCTGACGACCTGCCCGGACGCGACCACCGCCACGCGTATCGCCCGGGCATTGCTCGAATCCGGCCTGGCGGCCTGCATCACCCATCAGGCGGTGCATTCGCTGTACCGCTGGCAGGGTCGTATCGAGGAGGAACCGGAGGTGCTGCTGCTCATCAAAACCCACAGTCGCCGCTTCGCGGATCTCGAAATGCGCCTCAAATCCCTGCATCCTTACGATGTGCCTGAAATCATCGCTCTGCCGATCGCGGCCGGCTCGGCCGCCTATCTAGCCTGGCTGGGCGCGGAGGTGGCCTCGTGAGGAGACTGCGCGTCGGAACGAGTCGCTGCCGGTGGCTCGCCTGGGCCGCCGTGACGCTGCTGGGGTGCGCGGCAGGCTCGGCCCTCGCTGCACAGAGTCCGGCGTTCTCCCCGGCGGTGCTCAATGCGGTGCGTGGTGCGGCCGTCGGCGGCACACGGTTCCCGCCGCCGAGCGAGGTCTTTCACCTCAAGGCCCGCGCCGGCGCACACCACATCCGCCTCACCTGGCGTATCCGCCCGGGCTTTTATCTGTATCGGGCTCGCATCCATGTCCGGGCCGTTTCCGGCACCCGCATCGGAACGCTCGCGCTGCCGCCCGGCATTATCAAGATTGATCCGTATTTCGGCCGCGAGCAGATCTACCGCTTGGCCGTCACCGGTGAGCTGCCGGTCATCCGGGGCACGACCGCAGCCCCCGGGGACGCCGCCCTGGCGGTGACGTATCAGGGCTGCGCCGATGCGGGCCTGTGCTACCCGCCGATCACTCAGACGCTCACCGTCACGCTCGCCGGGCGGGCGCACCCGGCCGCCACCACGCCCGGCAACAGCGCCGGACGCACGCCGGGGCACGGCGCAGCGCACACTGGCCAGGCGCGCTTTGCAGGCCTGGTGCGCTCGGGCAACCTGCTGGTGATGCTCGGGGCGTTCTACCTGGCCGGCCTCGCCCTCGCCTTCACCCCATGTTGCCTGCCGATGATCCCGATCCTCTCGGCGCTGATCGCCGGCGGACGCTCCCTCGGAACGGCCCGCTCACTGCTGCTCTCGAGCGCCTACGTGCTCGGCATGGCCTTTACCTATACTCTCGCCGGCATCGCCGCCGCAGCGGCGGGCGGGGAGATTCAGGCCGCCTTCCAGCAGCCCTGGATCCTCGGTACCTTCGCCGCACTGCTCGCCGCCATGGGTCTGGCCATGCTCGGGCTATTCACCGTGCAGATGCCCTCCGCGCTGCAGAGCCGTCTGGCAAACCTGAGCAACCGGCGCACCGCCGGCACCCTCGGCGGCGTGGCGGCCATGGGCGCCCTCTCGGCACTCATCGTCACGACCTGCGTCGCCCCGGCGCTGGTCGGGGCGCTGGCAGTCATTGGCCAATCCGGCCAAGTGGTGCGCGGCGGCGCAGCGCTGTTCGCCCTCAGCATCGGGATGGGCACTCCGCTGCTCGTCCTCGGCGCCTCCGCCGGACGAGTGCTGCCCAAAGTCGGACCCTGGATGAACCTGGTCAAGCAGCTCTTTGGGGCCCTGATGCTCGCCGTGGCCGTATGGATGCTCGCGCGCCTGGCCCCCGCCCGCCTCACGCTCGCTCTGTGGTCGGTACCGGCACTCGCCGCGGCGTGGGCACTCGCCTCACAGCGCACACAGCGGCCCACGGCGCGCGGCGCGCTGCGGTCCGCGGCCGGCCTGTGCAGCACGTATGCGCTGGTACTGCTCGCCGGCGCAGCCCTGGGCGCCACCGATCCGCTGGCCCCGCTCTCCTTCGCCGCAACGCCCCCCACCCTGCGCTTTACACCCGTGCGTTCGGTTGCGGGCCTGCAGCGCGACGTGCGCCGAGCCGCGGCGCAGCACGAGACGGTCATGCTCGACTTCTACGCGGACTGGTGCACCTCTTGTAAGGAGATGGAGGCCACGACCTTCACCGACCCGGCCGTCCGGCGCGCACTCGCCCACACGGTGCTGCTGCGAGCCGATGTCACGGCCAACAACGCACAGGATCAAGCGCTGCTCAAATACTTCGGCATCTACGGCCCTCCAACCGTCGCGTTTTACACTCGCACCGGCCATGAGCGGCGCCGTTACCGCGTGGTCGGTTACCTGGATGCCACGGCCTTCCTGCACCGCCTGCGGGCCGCCCTGGCCGGACAGCCCGCCGCATGAGCCCCGCCCGCACGCTCGCCCGGGGCGTGCTGGCCGCCGGGCTGATCCTCGCCGCGGCCGCAGCGGGGTTCGCGCTACGCGCCATGCAGGGACAGCACGGAGGCACGATACTGACCGCCCCAATGCACGCGGCCGCGGGCGTCTCACGGAGCGATGTCCCGGCGCCGAGCCGGACGGGTCGCCAGCCCTTGCCCGACTCCCTACCTGCGGTCCCCTTCCGGGACCGGCGCGGCAAAATTCGCCATTTTTCGCATTGGCGGGGCCGACCGCTGCTGGTGAATTTCTGGGCGCCCTGGTGCTCGCCCTGCCGGGCCGAAATCCCGCTGCTCGAGCAGCTCAGCCGTTCGCGGCCGCAGGGCATCGAGGTGATCGGGGTGGCGGTGGACGGACGCGCTCCGGTGCTGCGCTACGCACGGCATGCCGGAATCCGCTATCCTTTGCTCATCGGGCTACGTCCGGGAATGCGCGCCATCCGTGCACTGGGGATGGTTGCGGCGTTTCCGTTGTCAATCTTCGTGGATGCGCACGGACGCATTGTGACGGTAAAGGTCGGCCGCTTGCAGCCTGCCGAGGCCCGTCTGATCCTGGAGCAGATCGGTGCCCTCGACCGCGGCCAAATCGATCTGGCCGCCGCCAGGCGCCAGATCGACGCCGGCATGGCGCAGCTGGCCCTGCGCCGCGCGCAGCCTGCCTCAGGCTGACGCATTACGGCCTGATCCCCGCCGATGTCGACAAAATCCATTCATTTTTTGTGGAATTAGGGTAAATTGCGCCCACCGTGTGCGCACGTCTCTCGCATCCTGCATGACCCGTCTGTTGCTGCTGAACGGCCCAAACCTCAACCTGCTCGGAACCCGCGAGCCAGGGATCTACGGGGCCGACACCCTGCAGACCATCGAACAGCGCGCCGGCGAACGCGCACGCGAGGCCGGCTGCGAGCTGCTGTGCTTTCAGAGCAACGCCGAACATGCGCTGATCGAGCGTATTCATCAGGCGGGTGCAGAGAAGGTGAGTTGCCTCATCTTCAATCCCGGAGCCTTCACGCACACGAGCATCGCGCTGCGCGATGCGATACTCGCAGTACGGCTGCCGCTGATCGAGATCCACCTATCCAATCCACACACCCGGGAGCCGTTTCGGCACCGGTCCTATTTCTCGGACATCGCCCTCGGGGTCATCGCCGGCTTCGGCGCGCTGGGCTACGAGCTGGCCGTGCGCGCCGCTGCGCAGCACCTCGCCCGAGCGCCGCAGCGCGGCTGAGCCCAAGGGCATTTCGTTGCACACCGTCCGATGACGCAAGGGGGCTTTCCCACATGGACATTCGCAAAATCAAAAAATTGATCGAGCTGCTGGAGGAATCCGGCATCGCTGAAATTGAAATCAAGGAAGGTGAGGAAGCGGTGCGCATCAGCCGCATGCCGACCGGCAATGCCGTGATCCATGCCATGCCACAGATCGCCGCGGCGGTGCCGGTCGAGGCCACTGCCCCGGCGCCCGCCCTCGAGGCGGCCGCCAAGCCGCGCGCCAACGAGCACGTGATCACCGCGCCGATGGTCGGGACCTACTATGCCTCGCCAACCCCCGGGGCCAAGCCGTTCGTGGACATCGGCGATGAAATCAAAGTGGGACAGATCCTGTGCATCATCGAGGCCATGAAGATGATGAATCAGATCGAAGCAGACCGGGCCGGCCGCGTCACCTCGATCATGGCGCGCAACGGCGACCCGGTCGAGTATGGTCAGCCGCTGTTCGTCATCGAATAAGCGCGTCCCGCCATGCTGGAAAAGGTGCTCATCGCCAACCGCGGGGAAATTGCCCTGCGCATCCTGCGGGCCTGCCGCGAACTCGGCATCAAGACCGTCGCGGTGCACTCGACGGCCGATTACAGCCTCAAGCACGTATTGCTCGCCGACGAGTCGGTATGCATCGGCCCGCCGCCCTCTGCGGCCAGCTACCTGAACATGCCCGCGATCATCAGCGCAGCCGAGGTCACCGATGCGGTGGCGATCCACCCGGGGTACGGCTTTCTTTCCGAGAATGCCGATTTTGCCGAACGGGTCGAGAACAGCGGCTTCGTGTTCGTCGGACCCAAAGCCGAAACCATCCGCACCATGGGCGATAAGGTCTCGGCAATCCGGGTGATGAAGGCGCACGGCGTGCCGTGTGTTCCCGGGTCGGACGGTCCGCTCGGCGACGACCCCGATGAGAATTTCCGCATTGCCCGCGACATCGGCTACCCGGTGATGATCAAGGCCTCGGGGGGCGGTGGCGGACGCGGCATGCGCGTCGTGCACAGCGACGCATCGCTGCTCAATTCGATCGGCGTCACCCGCAGCGAGGCGCAAGCCGCCTTCGGCAACGACCAGGTTTACATGGAGAAATTCCTGGAGCGGCCACGGCACATCGAATTTCAGGTGCTCGCGGATCACCATGGCAACGTGATCCACCTTGGCGAGCGCGACTGCTCGATGCAGCGCCGGCACCAGAAGGTGCTCGAAGAGGCTCCGGCCCCCGGCATCACGCCCCGGCAGCGGCGCGTAATGGGTGAGCGGTGCGTAGAGGCGTGTGTGGCGGTCGGTTACCGCAGCGCCGGCACGCTCGAGTTCCTCTATCAGGATGGCGAGTTTTACTTCATCGAGATGAACACGCGCATCCAGGTCGAGCACCCGGTGACCGAGCTGATCACCGGGATCGATCTGGTCAAGATGCAACTGCTCATTGCCGCCGGAGAGCGCCTGCCGTACGTGCAGAACGACGTGCAGATCCGCGGTCACGCTATCGAATGCCGGATCAACGCCGAGGACGCCAAGACCTTCATGCCCTCACCCGGGCCGATCCGGCTCTGGCACGCCCCCGGCGGCCCCGGCGTTCGGGTCGACAGCCACGTGTACTCCGGGTACAACGTACCGCCGAACTACGATTCGCTGATCGCCAAGCTGATCACGCACGGCGAGTCGCGCGAGACAGCGATCGCGCGCATGCGCAATGCGCTCGGGGAGATGGTGATCGAGGGCATCAAGACCAACGTTCCGCTGCATCAGGAGATCTGCAATCATGCGACCTTCCAGAAGGGCGGCACCGACATCCATTATCTCGAACGGCGGTTGGGCCTGAAATGAGTCGGCTGGCGCGCACGCGCGAAGCCAGCGCGTGACGGGTCGGCGCGCTCGCACACCGGCAATGAGCGAGTTCCTGCAGATCAGCTTCGAGCTCGGCGCCCTGCCGGCGGACAGCGCCGAGCAGGCCTGCTTCGAGTGCGGTGCGAGCGCCGTCACCTTTGCCGATGCCCGCGACGAGCCGGTTCTCGAGCCCGCCCCCGGGGAGTTGCGGCTGTGGACCTCGACGCGGCTGCAGGCACTGTTTGCCCCTGATGCGCCGACCGGCGAGACGGTGCAGGCTCTGAGTGCCGCGCTCGGCGTGCCGCCGGCACAGCTCGAGGTGAGTCGTCTTGCGGACCGGGCCTGGGAGCGCGAGTGGCTGCGGGACTTTCACGCCATGCGCTTTGGTGCGCGGCTATGGGTCTGTCCGCACCACGAATCGGTCCCCGACCCCGGCGCGGCGGTGGTGCGACTCGACCCGGGCCTCGCCTTCGGCACCGGCAGCCATCCGACCACCGCACTGTGCCTGCAGTGGCTCGACGCCCATCCGCCGATTGAGGGCGAGGCCATCGATTATGGCTGCGGCTCGGGCATCCTGGCGCTGGCGGCAGCCCGGCTCGGCGCGCGCACCGTGCAGTGCTTCGACATCGATCCGCAAGCGTTGCTCGCAACGCACGAGAACGCCGCGGCAAACGGTCTGGCGGCGCAGATCCGCACCTGTGCCTCGGTCGATGATCTGCGCGCACCGGTGACACTGCTGATGGCCAATATCCTGTGCGCACCGCTCGTCGCCCTGGCAGCTCGCTTCGCGGCGCTCGTCGCGCCGGGCGGCTCGATTCTGCTCTCCGGAGTGCTCGAGGCGGACACGCACGAGCTCACCGTGGCGTACGCTCGCTGGTTTGAGCTGCGCCCGTATGCGCTGCGGGACGATTGGGTCGCCCTCAGCGGCCGGCGCAATTCGACCTCCACGACTGATTCACCGACCTGAATGTTCACCGTCTGCCCGAAATGCGGATTGATGCTGGTGGTCACGGCCGCAGACCTGCGGGCCGCGCAGGGGCATGTGCGCTGCGGGCGCTGCCGCAGCGTCTTCAACGCACTGGAATCGCTCTCCGAGACCTCGCCGCAGGAGTCGGCCCCGGTACAGGAGGCACCCGTGCCATCGAGCGCGGCGGCCGAGCCCTCACAGCTCTCTCCCACCTCAGCGTCGCCGGTCGGCACCGGGAAGGCGGAGGAGCCCTCATCGGTGCACTACACCCTCGAGAGCGCACCGGATGAGGACGTCTGGGTCGGGCCGGAAGAGGCTCCAGCGCCGCGCGAACCGGCGCTGACACTGGGCGAGGAACAGACGGAGTCTGCGCCCCCTCACGAGCAGCCCGTGCTGACCCCGGCCGAACCGCCTTCACCGCTGCCCGAAAGTCCCGCCGAGACGGCACCGGAACCGGAGTCGATCACAACAGACGAGGCGGCGCCCGCTGAATTCGAGCTCGAACCCGCGACTGAGTCGCACACCGGCGCCTGGTTCGCGGCCAGTCTCGTGCTGCTGCTGGTGCTCGCCGGCCAGCTCGTCAATCACTTCCGCGGCATGCTCGCCACCGTGCCGTCGGTGGGGCCGACGGTGCGCGCGGTCTACGGCGCGCTCGGCATCCCGATCGTACCGCGCTGGAACGTGCGCGCGTATCAGGCGCGCCAGCTGGGTGCCACGGTGAGCGGCAGCAACCCTCGCCAGATCACGGTGCGGGCCAGCATAGCCAATCGCGGCCCTTGGCCGCTGCCGCTGCCACTGTTGCGAGTGACCTTGCAGGATCGATACGGGCGGACCATAGCCGCGCGCGACATCTCCCCGCGCGACTATTTGCCGACGTCTGCTCCGCCTGCCGCGATGCTTCCGGCCGGCGGGCGCATCGATGCGATCGTGGCGTTCGAGAACCCCGGCCCGCAGGCAATCGGTTTCGAGATCGACGCCTGCCTGCGTGAGGGCGGCGCCGTCGTGTGTGCACACGGACCTCGCTGATGCTGCGCATCGGACCGTACAAGCTACCGTCGCGCGCGGTGCTCGCGCCCATGGCAGGCGTCACCGATCGGCCGTTTCGCATCCTGTGCCGAAGTCTCGGCGCAGGCCTCGCTGCATCGGAGATGCTCACCTCTGATGCGCGACTGTGGGACACCCCGAAATCGCGACGGCGACTCAATCACAGCGGTGAACCCGAGCCGCGCGTCGTGCAGCTCGCGGGCGCCGAGGCGCACGTGCTCGCCGAAGCGGCCCGTCTCAGTGTTGCGCACGGCGCGCAGATCATTGATCTGAACATGGGGTGTCCGGCCAAGAAGGTGTGCGGCAAGCTCTGCGGCTCAGCGCTGCTGCGCGACGAACCGCTCGTTGCGCGCATTCTCGAAGCGGTGGTACACGCGGTCGATGTCCCCGTAACCCTGAAGATCCGCACCGGCTGGGATCGCGAGCACCGCAATGGCGTCACGATCGCGCGCATAGCCGAGTGCAGCGGCATTCAGGCGCTCGCCGTGCACGGCCGCACGCGCGCCGATTTTTACCAAGGCGAGGCTGAATATGAAACCGTGCGCGAAATCAAGTCCTCGGTGCGCATTCCCGTGTTCGCAAACGGCGACATCCGCACGCCCCAGGATGCGCGCAAAGTGCTTGATTTCACTGGGGCCGACGGTGTCATGATCGGGCGCGCGAGCTTTGGGCAGCCCTGGCTTTTCGGCGCGGTCGACGCGCTGCTCGAGGGCCGCCCCGACCCGGCGCTGTCGGGCGCGGAGGTGCGTGATATCATCCTCGCTCACCTCGATTCCCTGTACGATTTTTACGGCGAGGAGAGTGGCGTGCGCATCGCTCGCAAGCACATTGGTTGGTATTGCGAACGATGTTTTTCCGACCCGACGCCGATCCGTCTCGATTTGATGGCGGCCTCGAGCGCACGCGAGCAGCTGGAGCGCGCACGCCGGTATTTCGACGCGTGGGCGGATCACTCAGCGGCGAACTCCCGGCCAGGACAGACCGGGTGGGAGGGCGCAGCGCATTCGGTGCGCGCCGCCTGAGCAGGCAACATCACTCGAGAATTTCACATGACAGCAAAAAAAAAGAGCGGACAGTGGCGTGAGGGGGGCATTCGGGTCAACGGCCACGAATTGCCGCTGCGCAGTCACGCTGAGCGCGCACTCAGCGACTATTTCACCCATCTGAACGGGTCGCATCCGGCAGATCTGTACAGCCTGGTACTGCGCGAGGTCGAGGAGCCACTGTTTCGGGTTGTGCTCGATTACGCCGAAGGCAATCAGAGTCGCGCGGCCGACATTCTCGGCATCAACCGCGGTACGCTGCGCAAGAAGCTCAGGCAATTCGGTCTGGCCAACTGACGCGTCGTGATGAATCAGACTGCGCGGCCCGTGCGGCGGGCACTGCTTTCCGTTTCCGACAAGACCGGCGTGGTGGACCTGGCGCGCGGGCTCGCTCGCCACGGAATCGAGCTGCTCTCCACCGGCGGAACTGCGAAGTTGCTCGCCGCGCAGGGACTGACGGTGCGCGAAGTGTCGGATCACACCGGGTTTCCGGAAATCATGGGAGGACGGGTCAAGACATTGCACCCGAAAATCCACGGTGGACTGCTCGGCCGGCGCGGGACCGATGAGCAGGTGATGGCGCTGCACGACATCGAGCCGATTGATCTGCTGGTTGTGAATCTGTATCCGTTCGCCGAAACGGTGGCACGCACGAACTGCAGCTACGAGGAGGCCATCGAAAACATCGATATCGGCGGCCCCGCCATGTTGCGCGCCGCCGCAAAAAATCACGATGCGGTGGCCGCTGCGGTCGATCCGGCGGATTACGGCCGTCTGCTGGCGGAACTCGACGCACAGGGCGCTTTCAGCGCCGCAACGCGTGCGCATCTGGCCACCAAGGTGTTCGCGCACACCGCCCGTTACGATGCGATGGTTGCCGCCTATCTCACTCGACAGCACGCCGGCGGTGAGCCGCTGCCCGCCTCGTTACCGTTGGTGCTAGAGAAGGTGCGGGATCTGCGCTACGGGGAAAACCCGCACCAGCACGCAGCGTTGTATCGAGACTCTCTTGGTGACGGCGGGCTCGCCCGGGCGCGACTGCTGCAGGGCAAGGATCTTTCGTTCAACAATATTGCTGACGCTGACACCGCCGTCGAATGCGTTCGTCAGTTCGACGAGCCGGCCTGCGTGATCGTCAAGCACGCCAACCCGTGCGGCGTGGCTCTCGCCACGACGCTGCTCGAGGCCTACGACCGGGCCTACCGGACCGATCCAACCTCGGCCTTCGGCGGCATCATCGCCTGCAACCGCCCGCTCGATGCCGCCACCGCGCACGCCGTCACGAGCCGCCAGTTCGTGGAGGTGATCGCCGTGCCGGAGGTCGAGCCCGAAGCCGCGGAAGTGCTGGCAGCCAAGCCGAACGTACGGGTGATGGTGCTCGCGGACATGGTCGGGCCTGCCTCGACCGGACTCGAACTGCGTAGTGTGTCGGGCGGCGTGCTTGCCCAGACGCGCGACAGCGGTCACGTCAGCGCAGCCGAGCTGAAGGTGGTCACCCGCCGTCAGCCGACACCGGCGCAGCTCAACGACCTGCTGTTCGCGTGGCGAGTCGCGAAGTTCGTCAAATCGAATGCCATCGTCTTTGCTCACGAGCGGAGCACGGTGGGCGTTGGCGCCGGACAAATGAGTCGCGTGTACTCGAGCCGCATCGCCGCCATGAAAGCCGCGGATGAGAAGCTCGCGATCGACGGCGCGGTGATGGCATCGGATGCATTCTTCCCGTTCCGCGACGGCGTAGACGTGGCTGCCGAGTACGGCATCAAGGCGGTCATTCAGCCGGGCGGATCACGCAACGACGCCGAGGTGATCGCCGCCGCGGACGAACATGGCATGGCCATGGTGTTCACCGGCATGCGCCACTTCCGGCACTGATGATGAAAGTGCTGATCATCGGTGCAGGCGGCCGGGAGCACGCGCTCGCCTGGAAGTGCGCCGCATCGGCGCGCGTCGCCGAGGTGCTGGTAGCGCCCGGCAATGCCGGCACCGCACTCGAGGGAAAATGTCGCAACGTCGCCGTCAGGGCTGAGGACACCGAGGCGCTGATCGAACTGGCCCGGCGCGAGCAGGTCGCCCTCACCATCGTTGGCCCGGAAGCACCGCTGGTCGCCGGCGTGGTGGATGCCTTTCAGTCAGCCGGCCTCGCCTGCTTCGGTCCGCACCGCGCCGCGGCGCGCCTGGAGGGGTCCAAGGCGTTCACCAAGGATTTCCTCGAGCGGCACCGCATTCCCACCGCCCGCTCGCGCACCTTCACGCGTGAGAGCTACGACCCGTCGTGGCTCGAGCATCATGCGCTGCCCGTGGTGATTAAGGCGAGTGGGCTGGCAGCCGGCAAAGGGGTGGTCATCGCAGAGACCCTCGATGAGGCGCGCGCAGCGATTGGGGAGATATTTGCTGGCCGCTTCGGCACTGCCGGCGAGCAGGTGGTCGTGGAGGAATTCCTGCGCGGCGAGGAAGTCAGCTTCATCGTCATGGCGGACGGTCGCCACATCTTACCGCTGGCAACCTCGCAGGATCACAAGCGACGCGATGAGGGCGACCGTGGACCGAACACCGGCGGCATGGGCGCCTATTCCCCGGCACCGTGTGTCACGCCGGAGCTGCACGCACGCATCATGCGCGAGGTCATCAATCCGACGATTGCGGGACTCGCCGCTGACGGCATGCCGTACACGGGTTTTCTCTATGCCGGGCTGATGATCGCCGAGGACGGCACACCCAATGTCCTCGAATTCAACTGCCGGTTGGGCGATCCGGAGACTCAACCGGTGCTGAGTCGCCTGCGCTCGGACCTGACCGTGCTATGCGAGTCGGCGCTCGCCGGCCGGCTCGACACGGTGCGCGCCGAATGGGACCCGCGAGCCGCACTCGGCGTGGTGCTCGCCGCAGGCGGCTATCCGGACACGGTACGCAAAGGCGATCGCATCGAGGGACTGGAGCGTGCCGAGGCACTCGCGGCCGACCGCGGCAAAGTATTTCATGCCGGTACCCGACTCGAGGACGGACAGGTCCTCACCGATGGCGGCCGCGTGCTGTGCGCGGTCGGTTTGGGCGAAACGGTCAACGCCGCCCGCACGAGCGCCTACCAACTGGCCGAGGCGATCCATTGGCCAGGGATGCGCTACCGGCGCGATATCGGCCATCGCGCGCTCGCGCGCGAGCGCCACGGGTAAGACGCATCCGGCACGGACGAAGGCACTGCGGGCATGACGCTCCATAGTTATCTGCTCTTCGTGCTCTCGAGCATCGCGCTTGCACTGGTGCCCGGGCCCGACATGGCTTTCATGCTCGCACGTTGCATCGCCCAGGGACGCCGCGCAGGGGTACTCGCCGCGCTCGGCTTCAATGCCAGCAGTTACGTCTACCTCTCCGCCTCCGTACTCGGCCTCTCGGCGGTGCTGGCCGCCTCAGCCGCGGCGTTCGATGGCATCAAATGGCTGGGCGCGGCGTATCTGGTCTATCTCGGCATCAGCGCACTCACGAGCCGGCAGGGCGGTCTGGAGCTCGCGAGCAATGCTGCCCGTGAGCGCCCCGGAGCATCGGTTTTCTGGCAGGCCTTCGTCACCGACATTCTCAATCCCAAGGTGATCCTTTTCTACTTTGCGTTCCTGCCACAGTTCGTCAATGCCGGCGCCGGCCGTCCGACCCTGCAGTTGCTGCTGCTCGGCTTCACCGTCAACCTCGTGTGTCTCGCCATCAATCTGCTGCTGGTCGCCTTCTCGGCGCGCCTGACCGAGGCATTGCGGCGCAATCAGTCGATCTCGCGGTGGCTGCAGCGGGGCATGGGTGCTGTATTCGTCGCAATCGGCCTGGAGCTGGCAGTACAGAAATCGTGACCGGCTCAAAGCCGCCTGCGCGCCACGCAATGCCTGTCCGAACCTCAGGTTGCGAACACCGGGAAGCAAGCCGATCAAGCGCCGCGACCGGTGACCTAAGGACGTCCCGAGCCAGGGAGCAATACCGGGCGTTGAGTACGAACCACACCGCCGCGCAGGCAGCGCCGATGACGCAAACCTGTCATAAATCCCCGCTATGCTCCCGCCGCTCATCGGCTATCGTGCGCGATCCGGGGAGCAGATTTTTCACTTGCCACCTCTTGCTCACCGCCCGCTCACACGCAGTTCGGGAGTTCTGCGGTTCAGCACCGCACAGGAGTTCGCATTGCATCCGGCTTAGCCGACCGGGAAAATCGGCCAACCGCGGCTGAGCGACGCTGAAGGCACGCGACCCGCCGCGCGAATCGCCGAGAATCGCATACCCTTGTGCGCGCCTTTGTGCCTGCGTACGAGGTTCATCGTTTCTGTCACGCATCGAAAGTTGAACAAAATGAGCATCAATTCAGTACGCAGCGGCACCATCCGCTGGGGAATGCTGGTCGTCAGCGCTGCGCTGATGATCGGCGCTGCGGGTCGTGCCAATGCCACAGCGACAGCCGCCATCGTCCATGCACGCCAAGATCACTTCCGAATGCTCGGCAGAACCGCCAAGTCCCTGCGGGACCAGATGTGGCGGGTTGAGCCGGACTGGAACCTCGTCGCACGCGACGTGAGCGAGATTCAGCGTCTTGCCAAAGCACTGCCCACCTGGTTTCCAGCCGGCAGCGGCCAGGGTCACGGCGTCAAGACGAAGGCGAGCGCTGTCATCTGGACAAAGCCTCAGGCGTTTACGCAAGCCGCGCAGCGCCTCATGAACGACGCGCAAACCCTGGCACAAGCGGCTGCCAGCCACGACGTGCGCGCGCTGAGAGTGCGCGAAAGAGCACTCGGACGAGCTTGCGGCAGCTGCCACCGTCAGTTCCGTGCGCGCCGGAGCTGGTGGTAACTGACCGTGACCGACAGAACTGCAAGACCCCTGCGGGTTCGGGTTTGGGACCTGCCTACCCGGCTCACGCATTGGGCGATCGTCATTCTGTTTGCGACCTGCTGGCTGACAGCGGAAACCGACCACATGAAGTGGCACCGGATCGCCGGATACGGCGTGCTATGCGCTGTGTGCTTTCGTCTGCTGTGGGGATTCTGCGGCGCAGAGACGGCGCGGTTCAGCCATTTCGTGCGGGGTCCTGCCGGTGTCTTGCGTTACGTGCGCAAGCTGTTTAAACCTGACGGAGCCGCTTCGTCCGTCACCGTCGGCCACAATCCACTCGGCGCGCTCAGCATCCTCGTCATGCTCGCGCTGCTGCTGACGCAAACGACTTTTGGCTTGTTCGCAGTGGATGTCGACGGAATCGCCTCCGGACCACTTTCCCGATGGGTTTCGTTCGAGACCGCCCGCCGCTTCGCTCACTGGCATGCCGCGAATTTCAATCTGTTACTGATCATGATCGGCGTGCACCTGAGTGCCATCTCGTTCTATCGCTTTGTACGCCACGAGCGCCTCGTGCCGGCGATGATTCACGGCTTCAAGTCAGGCGTGCCCACTCAGAAAGCCCCATATTTCGTTTCGTACTGGCGCGCAGCGCTATTGGCTGCCGTCATAGTCGCAATGGTCATCGCGCTGGTGAATGTGCGCTGAAGTTCGATCTGTGTCCGGCAAGACCGGCACACAGACCCTGCAGACGGCAATGATCGGTCGGCTCGGCGCAGGCCGGACCGACGGGATGCGCACCGTAGCCGTACGGCAGGTCATCACTCTCTAATCAATGACCAACGCCGTCGGGCTTGCACGTGATTACTGGTTCGCGGCGTCGCAGAATCGCACGCTGATAGCCGAACAGTTCTGCTCCGGAACGCTCACGTCAATACGCCCCACGCCCCCAGATTACGACCTTTACTGTCCTGAGCAGGATCTTCATGTCCATCAGGAAAGTTTGCTTACGCACGTAATAGGTATCCATGACTACGCGCCGGCGGTAGTCCGTGTCATTACGTCCGGTGACCTGCCAAAGCCCTGTGATACCGGGTTTGGCCGCGAGGTAGGCGCGCAGGTATCGCCCGTAGCGCAGCATCTCTTCTTTGACGATGGGCCGGGGACCGACCAGGCTCATCTCGCCACGAAACACGTTCCAGAGCTGTGGCAATTCGTCCAGGCTGCTCTTGCGCAGAAAGCGCCCGAGCCGGGTGACTCTGGGATCGTTGCGCAGTTTGTGATCGCGCAGCCATTCGGCTCTGGCTTGTGGGTCCTTCTCGAGCAAGTCCAGCAACCTCTGTTCGGCATTCGGGACCATGGTGCGAAATTTCAGGCAATCGAAAGTTCGGCCGCCCTGACCGATGCGCCGGTGACGGAAGAGGATGGCACCGGACTCGAGACCCGTGAGCACCACAATGATGAGAAGCAAAGGCGAGAAAGCCAGGCTCAGTACGAGAGCGCCCCCGACATCAGTGAGGCGCTTCAGAGCAGCGTAAACCCAATGAGGGCTGTATTGAGCTGGCGCGGCAATTCGGGCGGTCTCCCGCTCACCTCCGTGCGCGGACAAAAGCCCCGCTGCACTGACGGACGCCTCCTGCGCGCTCAGCTCCGTGTCGGCCCCTTCGACCGTCCTACGCTCTGCCCCGATGATCAAGTGGGGCCGCACTCTCGGCTTCCGTGCAGCACTCCTCACACCACGGTGCGTGGCGGTGAGTGTCTTCGCCTTGGTGGACAAGTTTCCCCCTTCTTCTTTGGTGTACCCGCTCAGCGGACTCCCATATCGGCAAACTCGTACTGACCTCGCCGTACCCACCCAGTCGTTGGTGCGATTCCCCAGCAACGCGCGATAGCTTGGTTTCTGCACGCCCTCATTTGCCGCACGGCGCTCTTCTGCACGCTACGCGTTCCGAGGCGCACATCCGGCTGCGGATCTTCCTTATGCGAGCGATTGTTCTCGAGGCGCGGACGGTGGTCATCACCCATTTGGGTGGTGCGCATGACTTGAACGGCTCAATGGCGAATCGACGGGGATTTGGCCGCCACATCGCTCCCCACGCCTGCGCCTGAAGGGCCGGCGCGGCGCTAAGAAGACCATCCTCGCTGTCGTCGCATCCATGCTCAGCCCCGCCGATCGCATGCTCAAGAACGGGGTCGAATCCCGCGACCTTGGTGCGCACCAATCACTCGTCGAGACTGCACCCAGGCCACGCAGCGCCGCGTATACCGCCTAAACGAAAGGAGCTGCGAGGTTCAACTCAAATCGCTTAGCCCTTGAGCTCCATGACGTATCGAGATCGATAGTCACCAGCGCCGTCTCTGAAGAGAATCCCGTCCTTCATGTATTCAAACCGGCAGCCACCATCAGTCAGGCACCGCAAACTGTCATGCACCGCCGCATGCCGACCTTCCTAGCGCTACCTGGACACCCTCATCCGTTCACGATTCAGTGCACCGGCACAGCTGCCGCTCGGCGCAGCGTGAGCCCTACGGCAAAGGAGCGCTGAAAGCCCTTCCAGACCGTCACGTCACCCGTTGCGGCACTGTACGCAGAGAAGCGCGCGTGGTC
>DAHVTM010000082.1:0-4533 GCA_027324195.1 Gammaproteobacteria bacterium
CGACGGCGGGCGCAACCGGCGGCACGGCAGGTGCCTCAGCAGCCGCCGACTCCGTGTCGAGCCGCACGATCGGAGTGCCCTTGGAGACCTTTTCGCCCGCCTTGACCAAGACCTCGGCAACGACACCAGCGGCCGTCGCCGGCACGTCCATCGAGGCCTTGTCAGTCTCGAGCGTCAGCAGCGGCGCGTCGACTTCAATGCGCTCGCCGGCCTTGACCAGCACCTCCACCACGGCGACTTCGTTGAAGTTGCCGAGATCCGGAACCCGCAGCTCGATGCGGCTCACGGCACCGCCTCGATGAGTGCGTGCGGATCGGCCAGGGTTTGGGCCAGGAAGGTCGTGAAGCGCGCGGCGGCGGCCCCATCGATCACCCGGTGATCGTACGACAGCGACAGGGGCAGCATCAGCCGCGGCACGAACGCACCATCGCGGTAGACGGGTTTGTACGCCGAGCGGGATACCCCGAGAATCGCCACCTCGGGGGCGTTGATGATGGGCGTAAAGGCCGTACCGCCGATGCCACCGAGACTGGAAATCGTGAAGCAGCCGCCCTGCATCTGCTCCGCGGAGAGCTTGCCACCGCGCGCCGCGGCGGACAATTCCCCGAGCTGGCGCGCCAGCTGATAGATATCCTTGCGGTCGGCCTCGTGCAGCACCGGCACCATCAGGCCGTTCGGCGTGTCGGCGGCGAAGCCGATGTTGAGGTACTTCTTCAGGATCAGATTCGTGCCCGTGGCATCGAGCGAGGCGTTGAATGTTGGGAACGCCTGCAACGCCCTGACGCAGGCGCGCACGATGAAGGCGAGTGGCGTGAGCTTGATGCCACGCTCGCCTGCCGCGTCCTTGAGCTTTGCGCGCAGCGCCTCCAGTTCAGTGATGTCCGCCTCGTCAAACTGAGTGACGTGCGGCACGTTGACCCAGCTGGCGTGCAAGCGCGGCCCGGAGATGCGCTGAATGCGCGAGAGCGGCTGCGTCTCGATAGGGCCGAAAGCGGCGAAATCCACGACCGGCACTGCCGGCAGCGCACCGCCGCTCGGGCTCGCGAGCGCGCCCTTGACGAACGCCTTGACGTCCTCGTGCGTGATTCGGCCCTTCAGGCCGCTGCCCTTCACCCGGGACAGATCCACGCCGAGTTCGCGTGCGAATTTGCGCACGCTGGGCCCTGCATAGGCGCGCGAGAAACCGGGCTCGTTGATCGGCGGCGGCTCTGCCGGTGCGGAGGCAACCACCGGTGCAGGTGGGGGCGCTGCGGAGTCGGTCGCTACCGGGGGGGCCGGAGGGGCCGCGGCGGCCGGCATTGGGGTCGGCGCCGAGGCCGCGGGGGGCGGCGCGGCTGCGGCTGCGGCCCCGCTCACACCCTGGGCGCGAACCGTGGCGACCAGATCGCCGGCCGAGACCGTGCTGCCTTTGCTGACATGCACTTTCTCCACGACCCCGCCGACGCTCGAAGGGACGTCCATGGTCGCCTTCTCGGTCTCGAGCGTGACCAGCGGTGCCTCCGGATCAATGGAGTCGCCCGCCTTGACGAGGACGTCGATGACGGCCACGTCTTTGAAATTGCCCATGTCGGGCACGCGCACTTCAACGAGGCTCTCTGCCGCGCTCATCGCGATATTGCCTTCAGCATTCAGACTTTCCAGGGAACCGGCTTCTCGGCGTCAATCCCGAGCTTGTCCATCGCACCGCTCACCACCGATGGCTCGATCTTGCCCTCATCGGCAAGCGCCTTCAGGGTCGCGACGATGATGTAGTTGCGATCGACTTCGAAGTGCTGACGCAGCGCTGCGCGCGCATCAGAGCGGCCGAATCCGTCCGTGCCAAGGCTGAGGTAACGACCCGGCATCCACTCACGGATCTGGTCGGCCACGGTGCGCACGTAATCGGTCGCCGCGATGAACGGCCCCTTGGCCTGCGCAAAGCACTCGCGCACGTAGGGCGTGCGCGCCGGCTTGCCCGGATGCAGCAGGTTCCAACGCTCGCACTCGAGTGCCTCGCGCCGCAGCTCGCTGAAGCTCGTAACCGAAAACACCTCGGCGCGTACACCGTAATCGGCTTCGAGCTGCGCCGCGGCCGCCAGCGCCTCGCGCAGGATGGTGCCCGACCCGAGCAGCGTCGCGCGCAGCTTGCCGCCTTTGGCCGGCGCCTGCAGGCGGTATGCGCCCTTGAGAATGCCCGCCTCGGCGCCCTGCGGCAGCGCCGGCTGCGGGTAGTTCTCGTTCATCGTGGTGATGTAATAGAAGATGTTTTCCTGCTCGACGTACATCCGGCGCATGCCGTCCTGGATGATCACCGCGAGCTCATAGCCGTAGGCCGGATCGTAGGCGATGCAGTTCGGCACGGTGGTCGCCACCAACTGGCTGTGCCCGTCCTGGTGCTGCAGACCTTCCCCGGCGAGAGTGGTTCGCCCGGCAGTGGCACCGATCAGAAAACCGCGCACCTGCTGATCGCCCGCCGCCCAGATGAAGTCCCCGACCCGCTGGAAGCCGAACATCGAATAGAAGATGTAGAACGGCACCATGCTGATGCCGTGATTGCTGTAGGCGGTGCCGGCGGCGATCCACGAGCACAGCGCACCGGCCTCGTTGATGCCTTCCTCGATGATCTGGCCCTTCTTGTCCTCGCGATAGGACATGAGGGTATCGGCATCCTGCGGGGTGTAGAGCTGTCCGACCGAGGAGTAAATGCCGACCTGTCGGAACAGACCTTCCATGCCGAACGTGCGAGCCTCGTCGGGCACGATCGGCACGATGTTCCTGCCGATGCCCTTGTCCTTCAACAGCGCCGTCAGGATGCGCACGAACGCCATGGTGGTCGAAATCTCGCGCTCGCCGGTACCTTCGAGCACCTGCGCGAAGGCCTCGAGCGGCGGCACGGGCAGCGGCGGCGCTTGCCGGCGGCGCGCCGGCAGGCAGCCACCGAGTTGCGTGCGCCGCTCGCGCAGGTAGCGGGCTTCCTCGGAATCCTCCGGCGGCTTGCGAAACGGCAGACGCGCGATTTCCTCATCGGAGATCGGAATGTGGAAGCGGTCGCGGAAGGCGCGCAGGTCCTCCTCGGAGAGCTTCTTTTGCTGGTGCGCGACCATCTGCCCCTCACCGCCCTTGCCGAGCCCGAAGCCCTTGACGGTCTTGGCGAGGATCACCGTCGGCTGACCCTGGTGCGCCATTGCAGCCGCATACGCAGCAAACACCTTGCGCGCGTCGTGCCCGCCGCGGTTCAGTCGCCAGATCTCCTCATCGGACATGTTGGCGACCATGGCGCGCAACTCCGGATACTTGCCGAAGAAGTGCTCACGCGTATAGGCGCCGCCCTTGGCCTTGAAATTCTGGTACTCACCGTCGACACACTCTTCCATCAGCCGACGCAGCAGACCCTGTGTGTCACGCGCGAGCAGCGGATCCCAGCGCGAGCCCCACAATACCTTGATGACGTTCCAGCCGGCCCCGAGGAACGCCGCCTCGAGTTCCTGGATGATCTTGCCGTTGCCGCGCACCGGGCCGTCGAGGCGCTGCAGGTTGCAGTTGATGACAAACACGAGGTTGTCGAGGCCCTCGCGCACCGGCATGGTGAGCGCACCCATCGATTCCGGCTCGTCCATCTCGCCGTCACCGAGAAACGCCCAGACCTTACGGTCGGAGGGCGCGAGCAGCCCGCGATGCTCCAGGTAGCGGATGAAGCGCGCCTGAAAGATCGCCTGCATCGGCCCGAGGCCCATCGACACCGTCGGAAACTGCCAGAAATCCGGCATCAGCCACGGATGCGGATAGGACGAGAGACCCTCTCCGGGACCGCCCGCTTCCTGCCGGAAGTGATGCAACTGACTCTCGCTCAGGCGGCCCTCGAGATAGGCTCGCGCATACACCCCCGGGGAGGAGTGGCCCTGGAAGAACACCAGATCGCCCGGATGCTCCGGCGATGCGGCCCGCCAAAAATGATTGAAGCCGACTTCGTACAACGTCGCCGAGGAGGCGTAACTCGCCAGATGGCCGCCGTACTCGGATGACTTGCGGTTCGCCGCCACCACCATCGCGAGCGCGTTCCAGCGGATGTAGGCTTCGATCCGCTTCTCGAGCTCGCGGTTGCCGGGATACACCGGCTCACGCCCCGGCGGGATGCTGTTGACGTAGGCGGTATTGGCTTTGAACGGCAGATACGCGCCGCTTCTGCGCGAGTAGTCGATCAGCCTGTCGAGCAGGAAGTGCGCACGCAAAGGCCCGTGCGTCTTCAGCACCGAGTCGATCGACTCGAGCCACTCCTGCGTTTCAACGGGATCGATATCTGTCAGTTTTGGCGGTTCGGTCATGCGGTCTCACGCTCGGCCGCGCAACACCAAGTGTGTGCACGGCCCAAGGGGTCGAATTCCTCGACATCCGCTGCTCGGCCCGGTGGCGCATCCTCGAGCCTACGACGCATACACCCGATGCGAAACGCTCCGGCCGATTGGAGTAGGATGCGCCGCCAGCATTCCATGCGAGCGAAAGTCGCCTGTCAATGAGCCGCGCAATAATCCGGGTTTCATCCGCGATGGTCAAGCA
>DAHVTM010000114.1:0-3397 GCA_027324195.1 Gammaproteobacteria bacterium
CTGAGAATTCTCGGCTCGCAGCCGCGCGACTTCAGCTTCCAGATCGCTCACAGGACGGCGCTTACCGTCCTTCACGAATCCGGCTCCATCACGGGAAATGCGGATCCAATTGGCCAGCGTCTTGACCGAGATACCGAGCTTTCGAGCCGCCTTTGTGGCTCCCAGAGTCTCTGCCAATGACACTGCCTGCGCCTTGTAATCGGCGGTATATTGACCACGAACCTGACGTTCGATAACGACCTCCAAACGGTTGGTTTAGTCCATCCATTGGAGGTCCGTCAACGGGGGACCACTTCAGGAGAAACCGGGCCCGCTGCGTGGGAGCTGCGACGCCTCGGACGTCGGTCAAGAAGCGGACAAACTCATCGAGCTCCGTGCCGATATGCTCCGGCTCGCCGGAGGCCGGCGCCGGGAGCTGTCCGGTGGTCCGAAGCACCGCAAGCAGCTGGATGAGTGCCGCTCGTACGATATGCTCGGATCGCTGGCAGCGTCGTGCGCACCGGCACGTCGGCAAATGCTGACCGATGAACCGCCGCACGAGGCGTTCGTTCAACTCAGTACGCGATAGATGCTTGCCTCGCATCCAGTAGGCGAAATGCGCCACACTCTCGACGTACATCGAGATCGTCGCCGCCGCTGCGTATTCCACGCGATCGTGAACAGGGTTTCCACGGGATGGTGAACACGATTCCACGGCAACGTGAACAGCGTTCCAGGGGATCGTGAACACTTTGGCGCCGCGCGTGGCGCGGCGTTCACGATCGCGGATTGCCGTTCACGATCGTGGCGGAGGGAGCCGGCGGCTGGAGATTGATCGGCGGGTCGAGCGCGTAGCCTTCGGGGTTTTGCCCCGGGGGAGCGAGGTCGATGCCGAACGAGAGGGTCTCCATGTCGAAGTTGAAGCAGCTGATCGCCCTGCAGGCGAGCAACCTGAGCGTGCGGGCGATGGCCCGGGCGCTCGGGCTCTCGGTCGGGGCGGTCTCGAAGTACCTGCGGGCGGTGCGCGCGGCGGGGATCGACCCCACTGAGGCCGAGACACTGCCAGAGAGCGAGCTTGAGCAGCGGGTATTTGGCCCGACGGCGCCCACCAAGGCGCCGAAGCTGGCGCCGCCGGATTACGCGTGGGTGCACACCGAGCTGAAGCGCCATCGGCACGTGACGCTGCAGCTGCTGTGGGAGGAGTACGTCGAGCGGCACGGGGATGCCGCCTACCGGCGCAGCGCCTTCTGCCAGGGCTACCGGTGCTGGGAGGGGCGGCTGAAGCGCTCGATGCGCCAGCGGCACTTTGCCGGTGAGAAGCTCTTCGTCGATTACGCCGGTCGCACGGTGCCGATCTACGGAGCCCGTGGCGAGGAGTCCTTCCGGGCGCAGCTGTTCATCGGGGCGCTCGGAGCGAGCGGCTACGCATACGCGGAGGCGACCCGCACCCAGACGCTGCCCGACTGGCTGGCGAGCCATGTGCGGGCGCTGGAGTTCTATGGGGCCGCGCCCACGATCATTGTGCCGGACAACCCCAAGGTCGGCGTCACACGCGCCGATCGGTACGAGCCGCAGCTGCAGCGCTCGTACGAGGAGCTCGCCGCCCATTACGGGGCGGTGATCATCCCGGCGAGGCCGTATCGCCCGAAGGATAAGAGCCGCGCGGAGCTCAGCGTGCTCCTGGTGTACCGGTGGATCCTCGCGCGGCTGCGCCACCAGCGCTTCTTCAGCCTGGACGAGCTCAACGCCTCGATCCGGCCGCTGCTCACCGAGCTGAACGACCGGCCCTACCAGCGCCTGCCGGGCAGCCGGCGCAGCGTCTTCGAAGCACTCGACCGGCCGGCCATGCGAGCGCTGCCGCCGGCCCCGTACACGTACTCCGAGTGGCGCGAGCGCAGGGTCGCCTTCGACTACCACGTCGACCTCGAGCAGCACTATTACAGCGTGCCGCACGCGCTCGTCGGGCACTCGGTGTGGGCGCGCTATACCGCGACGACGGTCGAGATCTTCTTCCGCAGCCAGCGCATCGCCACCCACGTCCGCTCGTATCAGCGCGGCGGGCACACCACCATCCCGGAACACATGCCGAAGGCGCACCGCGCGCACGCGGAGTGGTCGCCGCGGCGGCTGATCCAGTGGGGTGAGTCGATCGGCGCGAGCGCCGGTGCCGTCGTCGAGCATCTGCTGCGCTCCAAGCCCCACCCCGAGCAGGGCTATCGCACCTGTCTGGGTCTCCTCGCGCTCGCCCGGCAATACAGCGAGCCGCGCTTCGAGGCTGCCTGCCGCCTGGCGATGCACCTCGGCAGCCCCACCCGCAAGAGCGTCAAGTCGATCCTCGAGAGCGGGCGGGATCTGCGTCCGCCGAGTGCGACCGAGCCGCTGGCACTCGAGCTCCCGGCGCACGGCAACGTGCGCGGCCCGGGCTACTACCACTGATCCACCACCACGACGGAGAAGATGACGATGTTGACGAACCCGACCATCGAGACGCTGAAGACCCTGAAGCTCTACGGGCTGCTCGAAGCCCTGGAAGAGCAGCACCAGACCCCAACCGTCCAGAGCCTGTCCTTCGAGGAGCGCATCGCGATGCTCATCGACCGCGAGCGGCTCTACCGCGACAACCAGCGCCGCACGCGCCTGCTGCGCGGAGCGCGCCTGAAGGTCGCGCAGGCCTCCATCGAGGACATCAACTACAAGGCGGCCCGCGGGCTCGAGAAGCGCCAGATCGCCCAGCTCGCCACCGGCGAGTGGATCCGCCGCGCCCAGAACCTGCTCATCACCGGGGCCACCGGCTCGGGCAAGACCTGGATCGCCTGCGCCCTCGCGCAGCAGACCTGCCGCCAGGGGCACTCGGTGCTCTACTGGCGGATGCCGCGCCTCATCGAGGAGCTGCGCATCGCGCACGGCGACGGCAGCTACATCAAGTTCCTGAAGAGCCTCTCCAAAGCCGCCCTCATCGTACTGGACGACTGGGGACTGTCTGCGCTCTCGGCGCAGGATCGCGCGGACCTGCTGGAAATCCTCGACGATCGCATCGACACGGGCTCCACGCTCATCGCGAGCCAACTGCCGGTGGACACCTGGCACGCCTACCTCGGGGAGCCCACGCTTGCCGATGCGATCCTCGATCGCCTCGTGCACCAGAGTCATCGCATCGACCTGAAGCTGCCGGGCGAGTCGATGCGCAAGAACCGGGCAACGGCGGATGCCGGAGCTTCTCCCCGGCCGGACGGCCGGTGAGACCGCGTCGCGGTCTTCGCCGCTGAGCGAGAGATGCAAGAGCCCGTCACCGACGCCGACACGGCCTTCGGCTTGACGGATCGTGAACACCTGACGTAGAAACTGATCTCCAGCTTCCGGCTCCACGCACCGTTCACCATCGCGTGGATTTACTGTTCACGATCGCCGGAATACGCAG
>DAHVTM010000003.1:0-52880 GCA_027324195.1 Gammaproteobacteria bacterium
TGCAGATGATCGACGTGCGCATCCCGACCAGCGATGGGCGGGAACTCGCCCTGACGCGCTACACCCAGCCCGAGCCGGATCTGAAGCTGCTGCTCGATCGCCTGAAGCTCGTCCTCCCGGCCCAGCCACCGCCAAAAATCATCGCCGCCCAGGCCGCTGCCGCGACCCCCGTGTAGTGCAGACCTGCCGGGTCGCTCTCCATAAAAATCAGCGCCTTACCCTCGCTCTACCCCGCGAATCCGCGAAGTCGGGCTAGCGCGCAGCGTCGATCGGTGGTGGGCACGTACTGGTCGAGCAGCTCGGTGAGCCCGAGCCGCTCGATGAAGTGATTAACGAGGGGAAGCGGTCCCAGCCGCTCGGTAGACAGAGCGAAGTTCTCGGCAAGCGACTTACGGGGTTGCGCTGGCATCACTCTGGCGATAATAATATCGCCAGCTCCCCCAGCACGTCAATCCTGTGTCGCAGTCAGAGCCTATCGCCCGCGCAAAAACGGAACAGAAGATCGCCGCGATCCAGCGAACGATCACTGCCATGCAGTACCTGTCCTCGGGCACGCTCCTCAAACGCACCAAGGTCTGCGGCAATCCCGGCTGCCGCTGCGCGCACGATCCGGCGGCGCGACACGGGCCGTATTATGAATGGAGCTATCTGAAGGGCGGCCGGCTGCACCACCGCAGCCTCACACCGAAGCAGGCCGAGCTGATGCGCCAGGCCATCGCCAATTACCGCAAGACCAAGAAGCTCCTGCGCGCCTGGGAGGTACAGACTGAGAAACTGATCGCGCTCAACGCGCCCGAGTAGCCCTCCCGCTCAGATCGCCTGGCGGGAAATTGGCGCAAATGCCTTCGCTGATGTGCGGAAAATGGGCCTTGAGTCCCCGATTGGCGGATGCTTTCCAGCGGACTCGGATTGCGAGCGTAAGCCTTTGATTTACTGGTCGGGGTGAAGCGCTACACGCTGTTCCTGCAATCTCTGTTCGAGTTCGCCTGAGGTGACCCTGCGATCGCCCGCTGCGCTGTCGAGGCGCGAGACGGTCACGCAGCGATTTCGGACGATCGCACTGGCGGGATGAGCAGGTCCGCGGGAATATGAAACCGCTGGCGGAGTCTGCGCACCATGGTCATGCTCAGCTCGCGCTTTCCGGTCAGTACCTCGCTTACACGGCTGGCCGTTCCCAGAAGGGGTATTAGGTCGCCACGCGACAGTCCGTGCTGATCCATCAAATAGGTGAGAAGGTCGGGGAGCGACGGCACACGTCGCGGCCATCGAGAGCGCTCATACGCCTCGGTAAGGCATGCTTGAGCCACCATCCTGGCTTGGTCTGCCGGATCGCTCGAGTTCATCAGCCTCTCGACCAGCGCCTTGGCCTGAGCATGATCCGCGTCGTTTTGAATGACGATCACTGTGGTCTTCATTACACGGTCTCCGCATCAACCTTGTCGTAGTCCTCGTGCGATCCAAAAAACCGGATCATCAATACGCCATGGGCGTACTGCACGACGGCAATCAGCCGATAGTCATTGCCCTTGATGTTGAATACCACCCGGCTGCCCTTGAGAATGCTCGCCTTCGGGTGAGCCTTCTTCACGTCCTCCGGCCTTCTCCATTGCGCCTTCTCTAATATGGCCGCCCAAGCATCGTACTGTGCTCGTGCAGCCTTGATCCCACGGTGGCCTGCCCGAGCCGCGAAATAGCGTTCCACGACGTCGGTGCCGATGACGATCATGGGTCGCCATAATACCAAAAATTCCATAAAATGGAAATGCGGATTCCAGTTTATAGAACTATCGCCGGGTACAAGCTCCTGTCGACCTGCGCGGGCGATGATGCTACTTGAGCAGCACTCCAGGGTGCTCAGTAGCCTTCAGTGGATGCAGGCAATTCCCCGGACAGGATTTGAACCTGCGACACCTACGGCCCGAAAAAAGTGAACTCCGCGTTCAGACCCCGCAATGGGAGCGGGCCGCTGGTCGTCTCAGATCGGTGCCGGTTTACCCGTGATGAGCTGCTCGACGGCGTCGACCGCGGCGCGCTTCGAAGCCTCGCCGAGCGACATGTAAACGCGAGAGGTGATGTCTGTTTTGTGCCCCAGTGTTGAGCCGATCTGTTTGCTCGTAAATCCTGCGTCCCCCAGCCAGCTGCCGAACGTCCGGCGCAGATCGTGCATGCGTAAATTTGGAAGTCCCGCCCTGGCCCGGATTCGGCCCCAAGCCTTGTCTGGCGCAACCAGGGGTGCACCCGGGATGCGACCGACAAACACATGGGGATTATCCTTGACCTTGGGCAGCGCTTGCAGGAGTTTCGCCGCATAGGCGCTCAACGGTACAGAATGATCGCCTCCGCCCTTCGTGTCGCGGAAGACCACCGTCCCGGTCGATTCGTTGATCGTCACGTCCGTCCAATGAAGCTTCAGCGCCTCCCCTCGTCGACAGCCAGTGGCCAGCACGAACCGAAGAAACGTACGCAGGTAGGGGTCCGTCGCCTCAGCGTCGATCGCCGCCTCGAGCCTCGGGAGTTCAGTGAGTTCGAGGCGAACGGTGCGTGGTCGTTCGGGGTAGAGCCGCACACCCCAGCAGGGGTTACGCACGTCGGCTCGGCTGTCCGGCCGGTCATCGCTCTGGGCGAGTCGCCATTGGAAGGCGGCTTTGAGGTATTGCAAAGCGCGGTTCGCTTGTATGGGGATATGGGCGAGGGAGCCGTGCCACTCGCGGATCTCGCTGCGCCTGACGTCATCGGTCTGACGAGCGCCGAACCTCGGATTGATGTACAGCTGCGCGAGCCGGCGAGGGTAATCCGCGGCCCTCATCGGCCGGCGTGGATCGTGGACTCGTGCTTCGACGTAGGCGTCGAACATCGCCTGCACGGTGCCCGTGCGGGCGGCTCTGGCCGCTTTCCGCTTCTCGACCAAGGGGTCGGTTTGTTCGCTTTCGACCGCATGCAGCGCGTGGCGAGCCGCCTGGCGTGCCTGCTCCAGGGTCAACACTCCATAGTCGCCCAGCGTCATGAGTCGCTTGACACCGTTCACGCGATAGCTGAGCACGAAAGCCTTGCGCTCGCCGCCAGGATAAACGCGAAGACCGAATCCGCGCGGGTTGTCGTCCCAGCGAACGTCGCGAGAATTGCCCGTGCCCTGGTACACGGCAGAGTCGATTAATCTCTTGGTCAGATGAGCCATTTGAGTCACCACAGAGTCACCAAATTCACGGGAAATCTGGAGCGTCGCAACGCATTTGTGGGTAGACGGTACCATTATATATCAACGAGTTGTGGTGCCGTAGGGTAGCCCAGGGTAGCAGCGCGCAGCGGTCGGAATCGGCTCTTAATCTCTTGGTCGTAGGTTCGATCCCTACACGGCCCACCAAATCCCTCGAAATATCATGAGCTTGCCAGCAGGCTGAGGCTGGCGAGCGGTGCTGTATGCGTCATTTGGGGCAGACTCTGTGCAGCGACTTGCTCGCCGCTGCACGCAGTGCACCGAAGCGCATATGGATTCGATCCAGCGCATCGTCTCGCCGCTCACGATGGACGTTTCCTATCGTGTGCAGTCCGAGTAAAGGGCCGCTCGTCCGAGTCAGCGATATTCCCGAACCGGAAGGAAGCGGAGGCTTGGACGACCTCGATCGAGACCGCTATCCGAGAAGGCCGCCACTTCTCGCGCGCTGCCGAGAAGCGCCACCCCTTTCGGCGCGCTCTGCAAAGACTGCGCGGAGACGGTCCCGGTGGAGTTCGACGCGGCGCACTGCCCGCACGCTTCAGCTCAAATGGTGGTCGAAGGAATTCGCCGGCAAGAGCGTGGCCGAGATAACAGCCGACGCTGTCTCGAAAGCCCGTGATGCCTGCGCGGCGGAAACGTTCACCCGCGGCAAGCCGCGGAAGGACAAGAAAACCGGCGAGATCATCCCGCCCAAGGAATATCGGCGCAGCGGCGCTTCCGTCAACCGCCATATCGCGACTGCCTCTCGCATCTGTTCTCCTTCGCAGTCGAAGAGCACCGGCTGATCCACCGCAACCCTAGGCTCGTTCACAACATAATCCTCTCGATGCCGAAGGGCACGCCGCCCGAGAAGCTGCTTCTCGCGAGCCGGGGCTTCGCACGGGAGCAGTTCTCCCTCAAGCATCGCTATGCCCTGACCATGTATACGGACCAGGATCACCCGCATGCGCATCTGGTCGTCAAGACGGTGATCGAGGACGGGAAGCGCCTCAGCATCCGGAAGGCCGCACTGCGAGCGTGGCGCAGACTCTTCGCACAACAGTTGCGCGCGCACGGGATCGCTGGCAACGCGACCGAGCGCGCACTGCGGGGCCAGACCCGGTCGAGTTTCAACGACGGCATCCATCGCGCATCGTTCTGGGCGATTCCCGATATCTGCTTGAGCGCGTGCAGCGTATCGCCGAGGAGCTCCGTGAAGAAAGCCCCAAGCCAAACCCCGGAAAGACGAAGCTCGTTGAAACCCGCAGCGAGGTGATCGCAGGGTGGCACGGCGTGGCCGATGCCCTCCTGGCTGCAGGGCAAGGCGCGCTCGCCGAGACGATCTGGCGTTTCATCGGTGGCATGCGCCGACTGCAGCGCGTCAATCAGGATGAGAGAACTGTCCCGGCGGGGCGGGACTGCCGGTGATCGTGGCCGATCGGGTATTGAGGACGGGACACTCCCTGGGAGGACCCGCCTCGTGCCCGGCCGACACATCAACGATCACCAGATGAGGCTCTACATGAAGCACAGACTCACCGAGTCGGTGACCGTGGCCGCGGCGAAGGCGGCAATCAGTGTGGCCAGCGCGTACCGGATCGAGGGCGACCGGCGGCTGCCCTCCCAGAAGCAAGCCCCGGGAGGCCGGCGGAGGCCGGCTGATCGGGCCGGCAGGGAACGACAAGGGTCCTGCGCGGCCCTGCTGAGACAGCAATCGTGGTAGTCAGGGCGATGCTTGTTCCCAAATTGGGAACATGCTAGCATTTCCCGATGAGGATCATTGCCCGCAGTACGCTCAAGCGATTCCTCGAATCGCAGAGCGGGCGCAGCGGGCGGGGGGCTCTCAAAGAGGCTCTGGATGCATGGTTCGACGAAGTCCGCAGAGCCGAATGGACGAACATGGCGGCGGTGAAACAGCTGTACCGGTCGGCGAGTGTGGTATCGGCAGACCGCGTTGTGTTCAATATCAAGGGGAATGATTATCGGCTGGTGACCGCCATGGATTTCGAGAAACGCATTGTTTGGATCAAGTGGATCGGTACCCACTCCGAATACGACCGCATTGACGTAAAGACAGTAGCTTATGAAAGACCTAAGACCGATCCGGAGTGAGAGGGATTATGAGCATGCGCTCGCAGAGGTCGAAGCGCTCTGGGGCGCAAAGGCCGGCACGCCCAAAGGCGACCGCCTCGACATCCTTGCGACTCTCATCGAGGCCTACGAGACTGAGCACTATCCGATGGACCCGCCGGACCCGATCGAGGCGATCAAGTTTCGGATGGAACAGCAAGGGCTGACACGCAAAGACCTGGAACAGATCCTGGGCACTCGGACCCGTGTCTCGGAGGTGCTCAATCGTAAGCGCGGCCTGTCCATCAATATGATTCGTGCATTGCACGACAAGCTTGGAATCTCCGCAGAGATTCTCATTCGGTCAATTCGTGGACCGAAGACCGTCTGAGCTTCCTCGTGGCCAGTGCATGGCGCTAAGGGGCTTCAGGGGGTTAGCTTAAAGCGAGGCGGAAGACATGAGAAAGAAGCGCAAGCTGTTCGACGAGCTGATGGAAGGGTTTGACGCTCTGGCTGATCAACGTGCTGGCAAACGAGCGCTTCGGACGCATGCTGTGAAACCGAAGCCCGTGCCGCAGATCCGCCGGTTTGCGTCCAGCGTTCCGTAGCCTCCGGGCGCGTCGTGCTGTATTGACGCTGCGCTGTACGCGGCGCGTGCGGACGCGACTCACGTCTATAGACCGCGATGGAGACCGAAGAGGAATTTTCCGGAGCCTTAGCTACCCTGCAGCGCCGCAGCCCGGAGGAGCTTGCCGCCTTCATCGTTTCCCTGCTTTACGACCCGCCTCCCGGAGTCCGGTCGTATGTCGAGGCCTTTATCGCCGCGGCAGAGCCCGCCAAGGTCGCGACGATCGTTCGCCGCGAGATCGGCGTGCTTCGAAGCGCTGAGCGCGACTATGACGTGCGCCACCGTCGTAGCGCTGAGATCGTCGCCCGCGCAGGTTACACACTCGGAATCATTGAACGGGTCGTGCTGCCCAGCGACGTGGCGCTTGCCCGAAAGCTTCTGAGCGAACTGCTCGACGCCGAGCAGCAGATTGCGGACCAGGCCTACGAGGACGATTACGGCGCTGAGGAGCTATTTGCGCGGGTGCGGACCCTGCTCAGCGCGAGCGCCGAGCGCTGACGGCTCAGTGCAAATTCAGTGCAGTAGGGTACTCGCCAAGCCTCATTGGCGCCCCTTCTTGCGCTCGCCGAGCCTTCGGTATATGCGGTTAAATCAACTACTTGCGAGGTGCCGGATCGCGTGCGCTTGAGCCGCGGCGAGCACCCCCTGCGTCTCTTATCTCTGGGTCGTAGGTTCGATCTCTACACGGCCCACCATTCATCTGAGACTCAAAGCCAGGCGACGGTAGCCACTTTGGCGGTGCTGCGTGCGCTCAGGGTGATGCGCCTCGCTGGGAAGTCCGTGTCTGCTTGGCGATTGCCTGCCGTACTTTCGGGTGCGTGCCCGATGAGCCGTTGTGCGCGTTCAGTGTTGCAGTGCAGTCACCATTCGCCGCATCGGCCGGTCGATGTGCGTAAAAAAAGCACGGTAGCCGGCACAGAGATAATTCAAACCCGGCTCGCCATCCGGGCTGTGAATGAAGCGATTGCGCGGACACTCTCCGTAGCATGCAAACAGGACTGGGCACGCCTTGCAGTAACGGGGCAGGGTGTCGTATTTGTCCCGGCCGAAGCGGCGCTGCTGCTGCGAACTCAACAGATCCTCGAGCGTCGTTTCGCGGATGTTGCCGAGCCGGAAGGGCGGCGCAACGAAGTGATCGCAGGCGTATACATCTCCGGTGTGCATCAGGATAGGGCTGCCGCCGCAAGTAGGGGCGACTACGCACGCGTGGTGCTGGCCGAGCCAGCTGCCCAGGGCGACATCGAAAGTGATGACGAACATTCTGCCCACGTCGTGCTTGAGCCATTCGTCGAATAGCGCAATGAGGAACGATCCAAATTGCCCGGCGGATACGCTGCGGGCGCTCACCGGCCGACCGCCGCAAGTGCTCTCGGCTCGCTCGACGACCGGGATGAGCTGCAGATAGCGGGCCTGGAGTTCGTCCCGAAAGAACTGATAGACCTCGAGCGGATGATCGGCGTTACGGGCGTTGACCGCACATAGGATGTTAACGTCCACCTCGTGCCGGCGCAGGGTGTGCCAGGCGCGCAGGACCTCATCAAAGGTGCCTCGGCCCTGCTTGTCGCGGCGGTAGGCGTCGTGCAGCGCTCGCGGACCGTCCACGCTGAGACCGACGAGGTAATCGTGTTCCTTGAAAAAGGCGGCCCACTCCTCATCGATCAGCGTGCCATTGGTCTGGACGGAGTGCACCACGCGCTGAGTGGGCTTGAGGTAACGTTGCGCGAGTTCCACCGAGCGGCGAAAAAAGCCGATGCCGCGCAGCAGGGGTTCGCCTCCTTGCCAGGCGAGGTGTACCTCCGGGCCGGCGGAAGAGCGCATCAGTTGCTGGATGTAGCGCTCGAGCATGACCTCATCCATGAGGGACTTTCCACCCGGATGCAGCTGCTCCTTCGACAGGAAGAAGCAATACTCGCAGTTCAGGTTGCACGCTGCGCCGGCTGGTTTAGCGAGCAGATGGTAGTGCAGCGTCGAGGGCGCCGGTTCACCGGACAAGCGATTCTCCCAGTATTGTTTTCAGCTCACGCAGCCAGGGCTCGAAATGCGACCATGCGCAGCGTTCCCTGACGGCGCTTGGTGCGGTCCTGCGCGGCAGCGGCTCTGCGCGGGCGCTGCGCCGCGGTGCACGCCAGGGCAAACACGCCGGTTCGAACGCCAGTCCTATGAACTCCAGGATGCGGCGGACCGCCGCCTCGGGGTCCGCGATGAGATCTTCGTGCCGCACATGCAAGATCCACCCCGGCAAGAGCTCGTCCCAGTGCCGCATCAGCGCTGTGTAGGCGCGATAGTAGCGCCCGATGTCCTGCAGGCTGTAGGAGAATTCCCCCCCGCAGGCAAAGAGCTGCCGGAAGTTATCGAGGCAACAGGCCATCGGCTCGCGGCGCACGTCGATGATCTTGGCACGCGGCAGAATCAGCCGGATCAGGCCGAGGTGGCGAAAGTTGGCGAGCGTGCTGTCCATGAAGTACGTCCGACCGGTGCGATATGTAGCGACCGTGGCCAGGCACTGCTCGCCGATGCGCGCAAGCTCCGCCGCCTGCAATGGGTCAAACGAGCGTCCCCCCGCCGCAGCGCTCAGGCGTTGCTCCAGCCGTTCGATGTCGGACCGTGCCCCCATCCCGTCGATGCAGGAATGGCCGGCCAGCATCTGCTCGATCAGACCGGCCCCGGCGTGCGGCAGGCCGACGATGAAAATCGGACCGCTCAAGGTGCAGTCGGCACCCGTTCGAGCGGCGAACAAATGCCGCGAGTACCGGTGGGCAAGCGTGCGCAGACAGCGCTCCTGCGCGCGTGGGTCGTAGCTCACCATGGCGCGCTTCAGTCGATTGCCGCGCGCGTAGTAGCCAAACGCCAGTTCGTACTCACCGCGCTCCTCGAGCGCCCGGCCGAGCGCAAAGCACAGGTGGTATCGGTCGACGGCCGAGACCTCTGGCGATGCCTCCTCGGCCCACATGCGAGTCACTTCCTCTCGGCTGAACCGGTACAGGCATCGCTCGGCGAGGCTCCAGTAGGCTTCCCCGAAGCTGGGGCGGATCAGAGCCGCACTGCGGTAAGCCTCGACGGCCTGCGTGCGATGTCCGCCGGCGATGAGTGCGTGGCCAATCGCGAGGTGGAGCTCGGGGGCGGCGGGTTCCTCGCGAAGCATCGAGCGATAGGTGCCGGCGACCTCATCCGCCTGCCCCGGCGCCAGACCGATGCCGGTGTACAACGCTTGGCCGCTGCGGTCCGCCGGTTCGAGAGCGAGCAGTGAGCGCATCGCGGCGAGCGCCTGCGCATGCTGACCGCGTCGTGCGAGGACGAGCGCATGGGCGTAGCGGGCCGCAGTGTGATCCGGCGCGAACGTGAGCGCCTTGCTGAGCAGAAACTGCGCATCCTCCAGCGCGCCCATCACGCCGCTCAGCCGGGCGAGCAGTATCAAGGCATCGGGCTGCTGGGGCGCGCTTCGCAGAAAGTCGTGCAGGATGCGCTCAGCGGAGGTGAAATCGCCCTCGGCGAGGCGACCGGTGGCGCGGCGCACGGGCACCGGCAGCCGCTCAATCCTCAGCAGGTGTCGGCGCGCGAGCGCCGCATGACGGGTATGGCCGCGTGCCTCGTGAAACGCAATGAGTGCTCGCCAGCTCACCACGAGTGTCGGATTCAGGGTGACCGCGCGTTGAAAGCATCGGACCGCCGCCAGCCCATCCCCCAATGCGCGACGACACCGGCCACGTTCCTGAAACAGACGGCCAGAGCGGGGCTGGAGGATCTCGAGGCGATCGAGGGTCGCTAACGCCTCGGTTAACTCGCCGGCGCAGCGCTGCGCGAGCGCCAATACGTACAGCGCCTGTGGGTCCTGTGCGCCCTGCCACAAGAGTCTGCGAGTTGAGGCCAGTGCGGCATCGAAGGCGCGCCGCCGGAGCAATCTGCGTACGCGGCGCAGTCGCCTCGCGAGGAGGGACTCACGGCAGTCGATGGAAGTCGCGGCCATGGATTCGATGTGCGGGTCACAAGCGCCTGGCCGCGCGGTGCGATCGGTACTGCGCACCGCGCGGCCAGCATGCCCAATCTACTCGTGCCGCTCGAAGCTGTAATGGAAATTCAGCTCGATGACCCGCGGGCGCATGGGGGTCTGGGTCTCGATGAACTGCCACGCGTTGGTGAACAGGCTCTTGTTCACGTTCGTGAGGTTCGTTCCGTCCACGGAGACCGTCCAATCGCCCTTCGATACGCCGATTGAGGCGTCATATGTCGTCCACGACGGCTGCGTGTAGACGGTCATATAGCCCGTGGCGGAGTGTGTCTGCGCCTGATGCTGGAAGCCGACTTCCACGTACGGCAAATACGAGCCCACCATCCACTCGTAACGCGCTCGCAGATTGGCCTCGAACGGTGGGGAGAACGCCAGAGAGCTGCCCTGTGCGCCATACACGTTGGCAACCGGCTGGGCAACGCCATTGACGTATCGCTCCGTGATCGGCTTGCCGAAATTCACGCTGGCCGGATTGTTGTCCATCAGTGCAGGTGAATTGGTGAGATCACTGCTGTTCCACGACGCCGAGCCCTGCACCGAGAGACCAGTGAACACATGCGCAGCGAGCTGCAGCTCCACACCACGCACCCGGTAGAACGGTCCGTTCGTCTGGAAGCTCACGTTGCCGAACCCGCAGGCCGAGCAGAAGAAGACGGTCTGCGCATTGTCCCAGTTTTCCTGGTAGAGCGCTCCGTTGAACAGCACGTGGTGCGAGAACCACTCGCTTTTCCAGCCCACCTCATTGTTCGTCAGCAGGTCCGACTTGTACTCGGTCGGGGTGATGAACTGGGCGATGCCATCCGGCCCGGGCAGATGTGCCGTTGCACCGCGGTTGAAGCCGCCCGGACGATAGCCCTGCGAGTACGTGTAATAGACCATGACGTCCGGGGTGATGTGCCAGGTGAGGTTCGCGCGACCGAGATGGCCCGTCAGCACCTGACTGTTCGGCGTCTGGACATTGAGGTTTACGCCGTTGGAATGGAGGCAGCGGCCGAAATAGGTCGTCGTCGTGTATTGCTTGCAGCCAAAGCTGCCGAAGTCTCCGCCGGAGACCGCATCGTACATGTCGAAGTAACGGATGCCGCCGGTGATCGTGAGTACCTTGGGCACGATGTCGTAGCTCAGAGAGATGTACGCGGCCTTCTGGTTGAACGTGCGGATGTAATCGTCCGAGAATGCCGTCAGGGAGTTGCGCAGCCCGGGCTGATTTGCGCTCTCCCCCGGTCGCGGGCCGACCGGCAGGAAGCACTGCGAGGTCAAGCCGCTCGGCGAACACTGCGGCACCGTGCGGTATTCCCAGTTGGTGACGTCGTAGACCTTCTCGTGCTCGTAGTAGACGCCGGCGAGGCCGCGCAGCCGCCAGTCGCTAGGGGTGCTGACTCGCAGCTCCTGGCTGAGGTGCGTGTTGCGCAGATGTTCGCGCCAGAACATTGCCGGGGAATAGCACGTTGCGTTCGCGTTGCCGGTCGTCGCGGAGTAGCTGACTCCCGTGCACTGATAATAGTAGCCGTAGCGGCCACGGGCGTAATTGGTGTAATCACCCTGCGACTGCGTGTTGCGATCCAGGTATGAGCCCGCGTAGACCACGCGCAACGGGCCGGCTTTCCCCTTGATGGTGAGGGCAGTGTTCTCGAAGCGGTCCCGGTTATACGACGGCTCGAACATGTTCACCGAATACGGTGGCAGGGGTGCTCCACCGCTAGGCACGGCGGAGGCGTTCAGCACCGTGCCTTGTGACCCGTACGGCATCTCGTAGAAGACGCCCTGCGCATTCATGTTCTGGTAGGTCTGCTCGAGCAGCGCGCTCCAGTTGTCGTTGATCTTCCAGAGCAGCGAAGCCCGTCCGCCCTGGTAGGTCACCGGATTGATGGCATTGCCGGCAAGGGAATAGTTGTTGATGCTCTGGCTGTTGTTCGGAACGATGCCGCCGTTCTCGAGCGCCAGCCCGAGGTCCGTGCCGCTGCGGGTGAACGTCGCGGGCAGATTATTGATGTAGCCGCCGCGATCGTCGGTGAAAACTACCAGACGTACGGCCAGCTTGTTGTCGATGAGCGGCAGGTTGAGCACGGCATTGACATTGCTGTTCGGATCGCCGTGCGCGGTCACCCCGTAGCCCGCATTCGCCGTCACCTGCAAGGTGTTCAGTCGCGGCTTGTTGGTGATGTAGCGGATCACACCGGCTTGTGCGCCGGCGCCGAACAGGGTGCCCTGCGGTCCCTCGAGGACCTCGACGCGCTGCAGATCGACCGCATAGATGTCGAGCTGGCGGCCCGGCATGTCCGTTGGTTCATTGTCGAGGTACAGCGCGACGTTCGGGAACTGCCCGACAGCGGCCAGGGCCTGCACGCCACTGATGCCGGTGCTGATGCCGCGGATGAACAGGGTGTCCTCGCCGGGCGCGGTCTCGGCCATCGTCACATTGGGGACGTACTTGAGATACCCGGAGAGCGTTTCGACGTGCAGTTGCTGCAGAGTCTTGCCGGTGAGCGCCTGCATCGTGATGGGCACGTCCTGCACGTTCTGCGTGCGCCGATTGGCCGTCACGATGATTTCCTCAAGCTGCGAGGCGCTGGATGTGATGCTCGGGCCGCTCGGCGACGGGCTTGCAGCCGCGATGGACTGCGTTGCCGCCGCTTTTGACGGGCCCGCAGCGGTGACCGCGTACGCCGCGTGTGCCGCCGAAGCGGCGAGGACTGCGGCGACTGCGCGGGAAAGTGTCGTATTGCGACCCATGTTGAACCCCCTGTGTCTTATTGATAAAGAGGACGCACGTGTCCGTTGCGTGCGTGGTGGATGGTGCCGGAGTGCCCTGCCTGCGTGACCGGATCGCGCAGCGCGATCGGCTTGTTCGGGATGCGCACGATGCAGACGGATTGGTTCTCATGAGGCGAGGCATGCATGCGCTTAGGCATGCGCGGCGGCCCGCATGGCAGAGCGTTGTGCACAGCGATCGCGAAAGTGAGGCCGCAAGGGGCTGCAGACATGACGAACAGAGCCGAGGGCAAGCGCATCAGGTGCCGCTGATCCCGGAGCGCCTCGGCATTCGCGCAGCGCGGCAGGTGCGCCGCGTGCCGGCACAGGTCGGGCGCGCCCGCGCCGCGGCTGGGATTGTTGAAATGACTCGCATCTGACGCCCCCGAATCGATTTTCGCCTACGCGTGTATCAGCCGATCCATCGTGTCGTTGTCGCTGGTCGCACATCCGGCGCGAGTGCGTCGATCCTTGCCCGGTGCGCCGGTGGTGTGAAGAGGCGATCTGCTCATGCTGGCATGAGTCAGAGTAATGGCGGCCGATACGAATCAGCCGGATTGGCTCCGCAGCCGTGGCGGAGACTTCGGGGCGAGAGCGCGGTGCGGGGGCGCGTAGGAGGATGTAACGCGAGCGCCGGTTCAGCGCTTAGGGGTCCGTGCCGTGGGGCGGGCGGTGACGCGATCGAGAATGATGGCGAGCAGCACGATGACCAGGCCGGCATCGAAGCCCATGCCGATCTGCACGGTGTTCAGCGCCAGTACGACGGGTACGCCGAGCCCGCCGGCGCCGACCAGGGCAGCAATCACGACCATGGAGAGGCTGAGCATGATGCATTGGGTGACGCCGGCGACGATGGTCGGCGCAGCGCTCGGAAGCTCTACTTTCCAGAGGACCTGCAGGCGGGTGGCGCCGAAGGCCTCGGCGGCCTCGAGCAACGGCTTGGGCACTGCGCTGATGCCGAGCTGGGTCAGTCGCACGGGTGCGGGAAGCGCAAAGATGACCGTCGAGATCAAGCCGGGCACCACACCGAGCCCGAACAGTACGAGGGTCGGGATGAGATAGACGAAGGTCGGCAGGGTCTGCATCAGATCGAGAACCGGCCGCATCAACGCATTGAGCGTCGGGCGATGGGCCGCAGCGATGCCGAGTGGCAGTCCGATCAGTGTCGAGACCGCGGCCGCGACGACCACTAGGGAGAGCGTCTGCAGCGTGTCCGCCCAATAGCCCTGGTTCATGATGAACAGCAGCGCCGCGGCGACGAACACCCCGAGCGCGATCGAGCGGCGCAGAACTCCGCTCAATATGGCCAGCGCGAGCAGCAGCAGCCAGGAGGGGATGGCTTCGAGCAGGGCCGTCAGACCGTCGACGCCGCCCCGCACCACCTTGGAGATCGCCCCGAGGACCCCCTGGCTGTGCGCCTTGAGGTAATTGATGGCCACGGTGATGAGCTCGCCCAGCGGCAACTTGTGGCTGCTGATCCAGCCCTGAAAATCCGTCGTACCGTGCCGCTCCCGGCTGTGCCCGCTGAGCACCGCCGGGAGCCCCGGCTGGCCGGCCAAGGTGCGTACGCCGGCGAGCCAGCCGCTCACCACCTGCGGGTGCGTCCTGATCCAGGTCGCTGCGGCGATGCGCGGCGACTCGTGCTGGTTCAGGATGGCGTACATCATCTGTGTTTCGCCGCGCACGGAGAATTTCAGGTTGTGCAGCAGTCGTCCGATGTTGGGGCATTGCGCCACGTAGCCGGCGCGTGTGGTGGTGTACACCGTGGCGCTGCCGTAATTCGGTCCGAAGATGGCATCGCCGCCAGACAGATATTTCAGATGAAACTCCATGTTCATCGGGTGGGGCTCCCACGCGAGAAACACGATCGGGCGATGCACGCGTACGGCGCGGGCGACCTCGGCGAGCATTCCCGCTTCGCTCGAGGTGACCAGATGAAAGCGGCCGAGCCCGAACAGATTGCGGCGGATCATTCGGTGCAGGCGCTGATTGGCCGGGTTGCCGGGCTCGAGACCGTAAATGCGGTCCTTGAGCTGGGGAGCGAAACGGGCGATGTCCTGGAAGGAGTGCAGACCGGCCGCGTACGTGTAGGCGGGCACGGCGAGGGTATAGCGCGCTCCGGTGAGATTGGTGGCAACCACCGCAACGGAGCCGTTCTTCAGGTACGGACCGATGATCGGCGCCTGCGCAGGCATCCAGTTGCCGAGAAATACGTCGATGCCGCCCTGCTGCATCGATTCATAGGTCACAGGCACCGACAGTATGGTGATGCGCGGTTGGTAGCCGAGGTCGCGCACGATGTCACTGAACAGGGCCGTGGTGGAGGTGACGTCCGCCCAGCCGACATTGGAGATGCGCACCACGCGGCATTGCGAGCCATCGTGCACCGCCGCCGTCTGCAGCGCCTGTATCCCGCCGACGGCGGGCAGGCAGGCAAACCCCAGCAGTCCGACCTGCACGCCGATCAGCGCACGGCGGAGCCAGCGACGCGCGACGGTGCCGGATTGCGCCTGCCGATCAGCCATGACGCCAGAGGCTCATGCTCGCGCCAGGGGGCTGTCGGGCCGATCCATGCGGTGCCGGCCTAGAGCACTCGCGGGAATCGCGCCGCCGCTTCGATCTCATCCAGCGTCTTGTGATTGCGCACGTATTGCTGAGTGGCATCGAAGTACGGTTGGAAGTCCCACGAAGTGAGTCGGCCCTGCTGCAGCGCGGCAGCCACCAGGCGCCGTTGATGCTGGCTGGCGAGCACCTCGGCATGCAACGACTCGAGCGACCAGCGTCGCGCCACCTCGGCGCGAAACTGTCCGTTGAGCGCCGGGTCGCTCGCCGCTCGGTTGTGCAGCTCATCGGGGTCGGCGCTGAGATCAAAGAGCTGGTCGGGGTCGGCCGGTGAGTGCACGAATTTGTGCGCTCCGCGGCGAATCATGACGATTGGGGCGATGGCGCCCTCGGCCAGGTATTCGGCGAACACCTCATCGTGCCCGCCGCGGCGCTCCAGGTGCGGCAGCAGGCTGCGTCCATCGAGCTCGGTGGCGTACTGCGGCGCCTTGCCGTCGCTTGCGAGTTCGGCGAGCGTCGGTAGCAGATCGATCGTGGACACCGAGGCGCCGACCGTCCCGGCAGCGATGTGCCGTGGCGCATGCACCAGCAGTGGCACACGCGCCGAGGGCTCGAAGAAGCTCATCTTGTACCACAGGCCCCGCTCGCCGAGCATCTCGCCATGATCGGCGAGCAGGATCACAATGGTGTTCGCATCGAGACGCGCATCTTTCAGCGCGCGCATCATCTTGCCGATCTGATCGTCCACATAGGACACAGCGCCGTAATAAGCACGCCGCGCGGCCCGGATCTGCTCGCTGGTGACGACCTGTGCGTCCATGCCACAGACATGCCGCAGCCGTCGGGAATGCGGATCGAGCTGCTCGGGCCGGATCTGCACGCGCGGCATGTCGATCTGCGCCTCCTCGTAGCGGTTCCAGTACTCGGCCGGAATCGCGTACGGATCATGCGGGTGGGTCATCGAGACCACCAGGCAGAACGGCCGCTTGTCGTTGCCGCGCGCGATATCGAACAGATGGCGCTGGGACTGGAAGATCACCTCGTCATCAAAGTCGATCTGGTTGGTCCGCACGCAGGCGCCCGCCTTGGTGACCGAGTCCATGTTGTGGTACCAGCTCGGGCGTTCGGCGAAATTGAGCCAGTCGGGCGTCCAGCCGAAATCCGCCGGGTAAATGTCACTGGTCAGCCGTCGCTCGAAACCGTGCAGCTGATCCGGTCCGCAGAAGTGCATCTTGCCGCTGAGCGTGGTCTGATAGCCGGCGTGGCGCAGATAATGCGCGAAGGTGGGAACGTGCGCCGGCAGCTCCGCGGCATTGTCGTAGGCGCCGATCGCCGAGGGCAGCTGACCGGTCATGAACGCGAAGCGCGATGGTGCGCACAGCGGGCTGTTGCAGTACGCGGACTGAAAGACGACGCCGCGCTCGGCGAGCCCGTCGATGTGCGGGGTCTTCACGATCCGGTTGCCATAGGCCGGCAGGGCTGAGGCTGCCAGCTGGTCCGCCATGAGAATGAGGAAGTTCGGTCTGCTTGCCATGTGCTCTGCCGTGGGGCCTGGGCTTGATTGGCAGTCATGATCACTTGCCTGGCCTGGCGGGTGAAGTGATAATTTCTTCATGATGGCATAAGGAAGAATAATGGCTAGGCGGTTTGCCCGGCTGCCGCCGCTCAATACCCTGCTGGTGTTCGAGGCGGCCGGCCGGCACCTTAATTTCAGCAGTGCAGCGGGGGAGCTGGGCATGACCCAGCCTGCCGTCAGCCATCAGATCAGCTTTCTCGAAGAGCGGCTCGGCATGCCGCTGTTTCGCCGCGTGCACCGTGGCGTCGTGCTGACTCCCGCCGGCGCACAGTTGCTCGACGCCGTCAGTCAGGGGCTGACGACGATCCATGAGGCCACCATTTCGCTGCGCCGGCGCAGTGGGCCGAAGATTCTGCACGTGTTCACGGACTATGGTTTTGCCGCCTGGTGGCTCATCCCGCGTATCGGGCGCTGGAGCGAGCGCGCGCCGGAGGTCGAGGTGCAGCTGGTGACCGCGCAGCGGCAGGCTGATCTGCGCCAGGCGGACGCTGACGTGGCGATCTGGTTCGGGGATGGCGCCTGGCGCGCCAAGCGCATCGTGCAGTGGTTTCCGGAGACGGTCTATCCGGTGTGCAGCCCGGAATTCGCCCGCCGCCAGGCCAGCGCAGACGCCGCGGCGCTGCGCAGCGAACGGTTGCTTCACGTCGCGGACGTCGATCCCCCACGCTGGATGTCCTGGACCGACTGGTTCGCCAGCCAGGGCGTCGCCATCGGACCGCGCAGTCATGATCTGATCTTCAACAACTATCAGCTTGTCCTGCAGGCCGCGCTGCTTGGCCAAGGCATCGCGCTCGGTTGGCGTCCACTGATCGATGATCTGATCGAGAGCGGGCAACTCGTCTGTCTGATGCAGGTCCCGGTGCGCACCGAGCGCGGCTATTACATCGTTGAGCCGCCGGGGCGGGCCGAGGACGAGGTGGTGACGCAATTTGGCCAATGGCTCATCGAGGAGCGGGGCAGCGCAGCGCCGTTTCCGTGCTGACCGGGCCGATTGCGCCGACCATCCACTGCTGGCCGGCATTGCAGAGGGTACGTTTTGGAGCAAATCATGAATGCAGACGCTTCGCAACGTGCCGCCCTCTCGCATGTGACCGTACTCGACCTGTCGCGCGTGCTGGCCGGGCCCTGGGCAACGCAGATCCTCGGTGATCTCGGCGCCGCGGTCTATAAGATCGAACGCCCCGGGAGCGGCGATGAGACCCGCTCCTGGGGGCCGCCGTTCGTCCCCGGCGCCGATAGCGCTGCCGGCGATGCCGCGTATTTCCTCTGCGCCAATCGCAATAAGAAGTCGGTGACGGTCGATTTCACGACGCCGGCTGGGCGCGAGCTGGTGCAGGCGCTGGCCGCGCGCGCCGATGTGGTGATCGAGAATTTCAAGGTCGGCGGGCTCGCCGCGTACGGGCTCGATTACCAGAGCCTGCGTCGGGTGAACCCCCGGCTCATCTACTGCTCGATCACCGGCTTTGGCCAGACCGGTCCCTATGCGCCACGCCCGGGCTATGACTTCCTGATCCAGGCGATGAGTGGCCTGATGAGCCTCACCGGCGTGCCCGATGGACAACCCGGCGCCGGACCGATGAAGACCGGCGTCGCCGTCACCGACATCCTCACCGGGCTCTATGCCACGATCGGGATCCTGGCGGCGCTCGCGCATCGCGAGCGCACCGGCGAGGGTCAGTCGATCGACGTCGCCTTGCTTGACGTGCAGGTCGCATGCCTTGCGAACCAGGCAATGAACTACCTGGTCGGCGGGCGGGTGCCGCAGCGCCTGGGCAATGGGCATCCGAACATCGTGCCGTACCAGGATTTTCCGACCGCCGACGGCCGGATGATCATCGCGGTCGGCAACGACGGGCAGTTCGCGCGGCTCGCAGCCGAACTCGAGCAACCGCAGTGGTGTACGGATCCTCGCTTTGCCTCAAATGCTGCGCGAGTCGCCAACCGTGAGGCACTGGCCGCAGCGATGAGCGCTGTGTTGATGACCCGCCCGACTGCGGCCTGGATCGATCGCTTCGAGCGCGTTCAGGTCCCGTGCGGCCCGATCAATTCACTCGCTGCAGTGTTCGCCGATCCACAAGTTCAGGCACGCGCTCTGCAATTCGAGCTCGCACGGGGGTCAGGCGTCCGGGTGCCCCAGGTCGGGAGTCCACTGCGGCTTGCGCGCACGCCGGTGCAATACCACAGCGCGCCCCCGGCTCTCGGCACCGACACGCGCGCAGTGCTGCAGGAGGTGCTTGGCTTGAGCGCCGAGCGCCTCGATGCGCTCGCGGCTCAGGGCGTCATCTGAGCAGGCGCGCGCCAACTCAGCGCGTGGCGCCAATGTAGACATCGACGAGCTCGCCCGGGTATACGGCGGTGCCGCGCGGCGGGGCGAAGCGGAAGATGATCGGCAGCACCCGCGTATCAACCTTTTCCTGCCGCTGATCGGACAGCTGGATCTTCGGCGTGACGTAGGGATCGATCCGCACAAACTGCAGCGGGATGCCGACATCGTCCCCGCCGCGGATGAACAGGCGCGCTGAAATGGTGCGCGGCGCGGGCAGGCGGGGCACGAGAATCTCATCCAGGTAAGCCTTGACCTGCAGCCCGGTGCTGCGCGGCTGCAGGACGGCAACCGGATCGTATCCCTGAGTGTAGGTATCGTAGATGCCTTGTGCAGAGACGTAACTGCCGATTGTGGCCCCCGTGCGCAGGACAATTCCGGCGAGCGGTGCGCGCAGCACGTATTTGCGCAGCAGCGCCTCGTCCGCAGCCTGCGCCTCGATGGCGACTTGCAGGTTCGCGCGCGCGATCTGCCAATTGTCCTCGGCGTTCAGCAGTGCAAGGTGGCTCACGGCCCGCGGGTCGATCGCCGCCTGCTTGCGCAGGATGCTCAGCTGGTCGCGCTGCGCGCGCAGTGTGGCGCGCGCAGCGCCGACTTTGGCGAGATCCTCGGCGAGCACGCGTCGTTGCACCGAGGCATCGATGGCGAGCAGCGGGGCACCGCGCTCAACCCGAGTGCCTGGGCGCGCGTAGAGACGAACGACGGTGCCGGCCACCTCCGGGTAGACATTGATGTCATCACCGCTTGCCTGCTCGCTCTGCACGATGCCCTCTGCATAGAGGCCGCTCGGATACGGATCGCGGGTGAGCGCAAGCGGTGGCTGTGTGGGCAACCTCTGACGGTAGAGGTAGGCACTGAGCAGTCCGGCGATGATGCCGAGCAGGGCGACGGCAAACAGGAGTCGGTGTTTCATGGTGCCGATTGCGGTCGCTCGATGATGCGGCCGTCCTCCATGTGAATGATTCGCGAGGCGTACTCGTAGATCCGGTCATCATGGGTCACCACGATGATGGCGCGCCGCTCATTGAGGATCTGCTGGCGCACGAACGCGACGATGCGCCTGCCGGTATCGCCATCGAGCGATGCAGTCGGCTCGTCGAGGATCAGCAGGTCGGGCTCGGCGACGATCGCGCGGGCAATGGCGACGCGCTGCTGCTCGCCGCCACTCAGACGATTCGGTGTCAATTCCGCCTTGTCTTTGAGTTCGACAATCTCGAGCACCTGGCGAGCCTTATTGAGCCCTTCTTCCCAGGGCACGCGCCGCAGGATCAGCGGTACGGCGATATTCTCGAGCGTCGTCAGGCGCGGAAACAGATGATAGTCCTGGAACACGAATCCCAGTGTGTGCAGACGGAAATCGGCTAGCGAGTCCGCATCGAATCGCCAGATATCCTTGTCTTCGACGAGCACCGTGCCGGCATTCGGCCGCAGAATGCCCGAGATGACGCTGAGCAGAGTCGTCTTGCCGGACCCCGACGGGCCGACGATATAGAGCATTTCGTTGTGATCGACGTTGAAGCTGATGTCTCGCAGCGCATCGGTGCGCGCCGGCGCCTCGCCGAACCACTTGCTCACGCCCGTGACGCTCAAAATCACATCTAACTCCTGAATACGACGAACGGGTCGATGCGCAAGATTCGGCGAATACCGATGTAGGCCGAAATTCCGGAAATCAACAGAACCATGGCGAGCGCCATCAGGATGTTCTGGTACGTGATGGTGGCGGCATAATTCGGGATGCGAAGTTTGCCGAAGGCGACTAATGCCGAGGCGAGCAGCATTCCGAAGCCGAAGCCGAGGAAGCTTACGACCAACGACTGATAGAGGATCATCGTTACCAGTTCGCTGCTGCGCGCGCCGATGGCCTTCAGTGCGCCGAAGCGCTCCAGGTTGTCGAGCACGAACATGTAGAAGGTTTCTCCCGCGATCGACAGGCCGACGATGAAGCTGATGAGCGTCATGATCAGGATGTTCGTTCCCATCGCCGTCTGGAATTCATAGAAGCGATCATTGCGTGTGGTGAATTCCGCATCGGTCAATGCCCGGTAGCCGAGTCTCGCCACCGCCCGCTTGATTGCCGGAATGTCGGCCGCGGACTTCGGCTGTGCCAGGATGAAAGACATCACATAACGGGTCGATGGTAGGTCCTGGGTCGCGCGGCCGTAGGTGGTGTAGAGCGTCGGCAGGCCGAACAGGCTGCCGATCGACACGCGTGCAATGCCGGCGACAATGCCGCGGTGATCGTTGATTTCGAAGGTCGTGCCGAGTTTCGGGCTGCCGAGTTTGGCGTAATTCGCATCGCGGACGACGAAGAATGCGTTGTTGCGGTAGATGTCCAGTGTCCGGCCGGCAAGCAGTGCGGGGCGTCCGAACAGCGTCGCATCATCGAGACCAATGACCGTCGCGGCCTGATAAGTTCCGTCGTCGAGGTGCACCAAGCCTGCGCCGACGTATAGTGGTACGGCGTACTCGACGCCTGGAATGCTCCGCACGACGTCGAGCACGTAATCGGGCATCGGAATGCTGTTCTGCGGCGTCTGCACGTCTGGATCCATTACCCAGATTCGCGCGCCGGTGTTGATAATATTGGCGGCGGAGTGTTGGATGATGCCGAAGAACATCGAGGTCATGAGCATCATCAGAAATACTGCGAAGGTGATGCCGATGACGAGCGTCAGAAATTTGCCGCGATCGCCGAGCAGCAGCTTCAGGGCAAGCTTCAAAAGACCGCTCACGGCTTCGTTCTGCCGACAGTGTGTGCGTGCGGCGGGTGCCGGTTGCCACCCAGCGCGACGAATAGGGCGTTGGTGTCCTGCAGACGCGCTGCAGTAATTGCGAGCGAGGCGATGCGCGCGTCGTGGTAGGCGATGCTGGCGAGCAGCACGGCGGAGAAGTCGACGGCGCCGGCTCGATAGCCGGCCTCGGCGAGCTGAACTTGAGCATGTAGCGCCTCGCGTTGGCGCTGCTGTTCACGGTCGAGGGCCGCGTCGTGCTGCAAGGCCCGCAGCGCATCGGCAACCTGCTGGAACGCTGCGAGCACGGTGCTGCGGTACACGGCTCGAGTGGCCTCATACGTTGCAACCGCTTGCCGCTCTTGTGCGCGCAGCTTGCCGCCCTCGAAAATCGGTTGCGCGAGGGCGCCACCGATGCTCCACACGGTGCTCGAGCCGTCGAACAGTTTGCCGGGCGTGAGTGCGTTCGAGCCTGCGCTGGCGCTGAGTGTGACTAGAGGATAAAACTGAGCTTTGGCGATGCCGATGCCAGTCAGGGCGTAACGCATTTGCTGTTCGGCGATGCGGATGTCTGGCCGGTTGCGCAGCAGCGTTGAGGGCACCGTGACCGGGAGGTCCTTGGGCAGTGTGAACTCTGCCAACGCCAGGCGCGGTGCGCGCAGTTCGCTCGGGGAGTCCCCGAGCAGCACCGCGAGCAGGTGGCGGTAGGCACTCAGCTGCTGCTGCAGTGGCGGCAGCTGCGCTGCGCTGGCGGCGAGCTGCGCTTGCTGCGCCAGTACGGCGGCGTAGGACACGCCACCGCCGCGGTATTGCGATTCGAGCAAATGCAGCAGGCGGCGTTGGGCGCCGAGCGCGGCGGCGGCTGCCTTCAGCTCAGCGGTTGCTGCGGCAGCGCCGATGGCCGCATTGACGAGATTGCCGGCGAGCGTCAGGCGTGCCGCGGCGAGTGCCGCACGCTGGGCGTTCATCTCGGCCAGACTGCCGCGAATTACGAGCCGATTGATGCCGAATAGATCTGGGTAATAGCTGACGGCGACGTTGCCGGTGTAGAGCGAGAACGTCGAGCCGGGCAGGTGGCCGCCGAAGTTCGCGCCGGAATTCTTGGTCCGCGCCGCGCCCAGCTCGAGGCTTGCCTGCGGGTACAAGAGCGCGGCGGAGATCTGTACGCTGGCGCGTGCGGCGCGCAGCTGTGCTTTCGCAGCGGAGACCCCGGGGTTGTTGTGCAGCGCCTGCTCGACCAGTGCATCGAGCTGGGTCGAGCCGAACGAGCGCCACCAGGCGCCGCTCGGCGCTGCGCCGTAGTGGAACTGTTGCACACCGATGCGCTCGGCTCGCGAGCCGCTCTGGCGCGGTGCGGGACTCGCCGTATAGTCGGCACGGGTCGGTACGATAGGCAAACGCAGCGGCGGGACGAATTTGCAGCCCGTCAGGGCCAGGACACCGATCACGCACAAGCTGCGCGTGAACTTGGGACTGGCCAGCCTGAGCGCGCGCGAATCAGCGCAGCCGAATCGTCCTCGACCGAGCAAGCTCAACCTCACCGTCGATTCGTGCGATCCACGCACACCCGCCATGCTTGTCCTGTGTCCCGACGCCCGCAATACGCGGAGTCCGAATGCTGAGCGCGTTGTGCGAAGGGGTGGGGGGCGGGGGTGGGGCGGCGAAGCGGTCGATCGCTGGGCCGGGACTACGCCGCGCGGCAGGCGGGCCGCCTTCGGCTTACGTGAGTGTCTCGCGCCAGTGTGCCGCCTGGCGGGAAATCGCGTCGCGTTCGGTTGCACTCAGCCGCGCGAGGTTGCGCACCTGCGGTGCTGTGCGCGGGTTGGCTGCGAGGCGTTTGGCGTGACGCCGAAGAAAATCCCAGTACAACAGGGTGTAGGGGCAGGCGCGTGGTCCGCTGCGTACCGAGGGGTCGAAGCGGCAGTGCGCGCAGTAGGCTCCAGCGCTCATGCGCCGGATGTATTGACCGCTGGCGATATACGGCTTGCTCGCCATGAGCCCATCGTCGGCAAACTGACTCATGCCGAGCACGTTGGGCATCTCGACCCACTCGACTGCATCGACGTAGACTGCGAGGAACCAGCCGTGCACCTGCTGTGGCTGCACTCCGTGCAGCAGCGCGTACAGACCGATGAGCATCAGTCGCTGGATGTGGTGTGCGTAGCCGCTGCGCAACGTCTGACGAAGCGCATCGGCCAAGCACGGCATGGGGGCGTCACCGGTCCAGAAAAATCCGGGCAGATCGGCTTGTGCCCCAAGCGCGTTGCAAGCCGCATAGTGCGGCATCTGCGTCCAGTAAATGCCGCGCACGTACTCTCGCCAGCCGAGAATTTGACGGATGAACCCCTCGGCGCTTGCCAGTGGGACGGCGCCCTCGCGCCAGGCGGCCTGTGCCGCGTTTACGGCCAAGCGGGGGTCGAGCAGTTTCAGATTGAGCGCCGCGGAGAGCTGGGCATGCCACAGCACCGGCTGCCCGGGCCACAGTGCATCCTGCCACGGGCCAAAGTGCGCCAGTCGCTCGCGCACAAACGCCGCGAGCGCTCGGTGAGCGTCATCCGGGGTGACCGGCCAGGCGAACTCGTCGAGGGAACCGGGGTGCCTGGCGAATGCACGGCTGACGACCTTGAGGACTTCGGTGGTGATCGCATCGGGAGCGAAGCGTGGTGGTTGTGGCACGGGAGGCGGTCCGTGGCGCGTGAAAGCGGCCCGGTTGTCGGTATCGAAATTCCAGCGTCCCCCTGCCGGGCGGCCGTCCGGCATCAATACTCCGTGGCGACGGCGCAGCTCGCGGTAGAAATACTCCAGTCGCACGGCTCGGCGGTTGCCGGCGTGGGCGGAAAATTCGCGCACACTGGTATAAAAGTGACGATCGGTACTGATTTCCAATGGCACCCCGGCCTCGGCGGCCACCGTCCGGAGGGCTTGCAGTACCCGCCACTCGCCGGGTGCGGTCACGCGCAATCCGGCCGGCTGCAGCCTGCGCAAGGCGCGCGCGAGCTCGCCAGCAAGTGAGCCGGTGTTGTGATCATCCTCGAGAGTGCTGTAATGAACCGTCCACCCTGCGGCGCGGCGTGCGCTCGCAAAGTGACGCATCGCGCTTAAGAACAACGCAATCCGTGCCTTGGCCGACCACACTTGGGTCGACTCCTCACGAACCTCGGCCATCCAGATGGCGTCATGGGTCGGATCGCAGCCGTCGAAGGCCGCCGCGGCCGGGTCGAGCTGATCGCCGAGAACAATGATCAGCTGGCGCGGCGCTGCCGATCGCTGCGGTCCGGTGCTCACCGCAGATGGCCTTCGTCCGGCCGGCGGCGGCCACAACGGGCCGCCGCGCGTCCGGGGGGCTTAGATGAGTTCCCGCAGTGCAGCGGGTGAGAAGCCATGCAGGCTCCCGAGGTCCCCGGAGTGAACCTTGTGGGCCCACTGCGGATCGGCAAGCAGCGCTCGGCCGACTGCGACCAGGTCGAACTCTTCGCGCTCAAGGCGGCGAACCAGCTCATCCAGGCCGGCGGGCGAGGAGCTCTCGCCGGAGAACGCGGCGATGAATTCACCCGAGAGGCCCACCGAGCCGACCGTAATGGTGCGCGCGCCGGTGAGCTTCTTTGCCCAGCCGGCGAAGTTCAACCCGGATGCACCGTCGATCTCGGGAAACTCTGCCTCCCAGAATCGGCGCTGCGAACAGTGCAGCACGTCCGCGCCTGCCTCGACGAGCGGCACGAGCCACTCGGCCATCGCATCCGGGGTCGGCGCAAGACGCGCAGAGAAGTCCTGCTGCTTCCACTGACTCAGACGCAGAATGACCGGGAAATCCGCACCGACCGCTTGGCGTACGCTGCGCACCACCTCCACGGCGAAGCGCGAACGCTCCTTGATCGAGGCGCCGCCGTAACGGTCTGTGCGCCGGTTGGTGCCACTCCAGAAAAACTGGTCGATCAGATAGCCGTGCGCGCCGTGGATCTCCACCGTATCGAAGCCGAGCTGGCGTGCGCTTGCGGCGGCGCGGCCGAACGCGGCGATGGTATCGGCAATCGCCGCCTCGCTCATTGCCTGCCCGCGCGGTGTGTCCGGTGCGAGCAGCCCGGAGGGACTCTCGACCGGTGACTGCGGTACCCAGTCCGTCGTGCCGCTCGCCACCGAGCCGACATGCCAGATCTGCGGGCCCATCCGGCCGCCGGTGGCGTGCACCTGATCGATCACGCGCTGCCAGCCGGCAAGCGGAGCCTCGCCGTGGAAGAACGGAATCCCTGGCTCGTTGCGCGAGGCAGGCCGGTCGATCACCGTGCCCTCGGAGAGGATCAGGCCGACCTCCCCCGCGGCGCGACGCCGGTAATACGCGACCACGTTCTCTCCGGGGACGCCTTGAGGCGAGAACGAGCGCGTCATCGGCGCCATGACAATGCGGTTCTTCAGCTGCAGCGACTTGATGGCGAGCGGTTGAAACAGTGCATCCACTGGCACGAGCGGGCTCCTTCGGTATCGGGGTGCCCAATGGTAGAAATTCACTGCCGAGCGTCAAGAGCGCACTCGAGTTTGCCTAGGTATCACGCAGGGAACCGTGACGGTGCGATCAGCTGCGCGGGGTGATGCATGCACCTCGCAGCATGTGCAGGTAGTTCGACCGCGGTGTCTCGCCCCGGCCGATCAGTTGCTGCGCGCTCATGCGCCCGCGCACCGCCTCGAGCGAGTCGAGTCCGCGGGCCGCCAGCAGTCCCTCGAGGCCTGCAAGCAGCTCGCGCATGTACTGCGCACCATGGCGCAGCAGTGCCGAGGTGCTCATTACCGCGTCGGCTCCGGCCAGGAGAAACTTATAAACGTCCTCGCCGCGGTGCACACCGGTGCTCGCGGCGAGCGCTGCGCTCACCCGACCATGCAGGAGCGCAATCCACTGTAGCGGTAGCCGCGCCTCCCACGGACTGCTCAGCTCGATCTCCAACGAGAGCCGCAGGGAGCGGACGTCGATGTCGGGCAGATAGAACCGGTTGAACAACACCAACCCGTCTGCGCCTGCTGCGCACAGTGCCTGGGCGAACGCGCCGAGCGAGCTGAAGTACGGTCCGATCTTCACGGCCAGAGGCAGGCGCACGGTGGCACGCACAGCGGCGAGCGCCTGCAGGCAGGATTGCTCAATCTCAAGCCCAGTGCGCTGCGGATCGGCGGGCGTTGCTGCGAGATTCAGCTCGAGCGCATCTGCACCCGCCTGCTCGCACTGTAGTGCGTACTCGCGCCAGCACTCGATCCGAGCGCAATTGAGGCTCGCGATCACCGGTATGTCGAGCGCCGCCTTGGCCCGCTGCACCAGGCGTCGATAGCGCTCGGCGCCGTCGCCGGATTGGCCGTGTGCGGGGAAATAAGTCTGGGCCTCCGCACACCCGCTTGCCGACAGATGCGCCGAGCGCTCATACGCATCGCGCTCGGCGCACAGTTGCTCCTCGAACAGTGACGGTAGGACGATGGCAGCGGCGCCGTGGTCCTCAAGCGCGCGCAGTGTCCCGAGTTCACCGTTCAGAGGTGAAGCGGATGCAATGAGCGGATTGCGCAGCGACAAGCCAAGGTATCGTGTGGTGAGGTTCATAGGAATGTTCGCGCGTTCATTCGCGGCGTTTCCCCGAGGTAACCGCAACAGTGATGACTCAAGCGGGTCGGCCCGCAGGATGAAACGCCTCGCCGCCGCGTCGCGCGAGGTATTCGTACTGGCGGTACTTTTCGGTCACGACCTGCTGCGCTTGTGCAAGCAGGGTCTGCGCAGCATCCGGATCGAGGCCCGCGAGCGCGCGGTAGCGCAGCTCGTTATATGCATAATCCTTCAGCGCAATCGTCGGTCGTGGTGAGTCGAGGCGGAACGGGCGCTCGCCGGCGCTGCGCATCGCGGGGTTAAATCGGAATAACGGCCAGTAACCGCTGGCGCTAGCCAGATCCTGCTGCTTCATGCCGTGGCGCAGATCGAAGCCATGTGCGATGCAGTGACTGTAGGCGATGATCAGCGCCGGCCCCGGGTAAGCTTCCGCTTCGCGTAGCGCGAGCAGTGTGTGCTGCGGATTGGCGCCCATGGCGATCTGCGCCACGTAGACATTGCCATAGGCGATCGCCTGCAGTCCCAGATCCTTGCGCGCAGTGCGCTTGCCCGCCGCCGCGAATTTGGCGATCGCTCCGAGTGGCGTTGCCTTGGAGGACTGCCCCCCGGTGTTGGAATACACCTCGGTATCCAGCACCAGTACATTGACATCGCGGCCACTTGCAAGCACATGGTCGAGTCCGCCGTAGCCGATATCGTAAGCCCAGCCGTCGCCGCCGACGATCCAGATGCTGCGCCGCAGCAGATGGTCGGCCACCGAGAGCAGATCGCGCGCCGGCTCCGAGGCGATTGTGCTCAGGCGGTTCTTGAGAGTGGCGATGCGGTCGCGTTGGGCACGTAACTGCGATTCACTGCGCTGGGGTGCATCGAGCAGATCGTGCGCCAGGGCTTCGCCCACTTGTGGGGCGAGCTCACGCAGCATTCGCTCGGCAAGCTCGCGGTGCTGGTCGGCAGCGAGCCGGAAGCCGAGCCCGAATTCGGCGTTGTCTTCAAATAGCGAGTTCGACCACGCCGGGCCGCGCCCCGCGGCGTCGGTGCTCCATGGGGTCACCGGCAGATTGCCACCGTAGATCGAGGAGCAGCCGGTGGCATTGGCTACCTGCATCCGGTCGCCGAACAGCTGTGTCAGTACCTTCAGATATGGCGTCTCACCGCAACCGGCACATGCACCGGGAAACTCAAACAATGGCTGCAGGAATTGCACGCCGCGCACGTTGGCGAAGTCGATCCGCGACCGGTCGTTCAATGGCAGGGACTCAAAGAACGCGATGTTGCGCCGCTCCTCGGTCAAGCGGGGCTGCTTGGCGGTGAGATCGATCGCTTTGTGCCCCGGTTCGAGCGTACTGCGGGCCGGGCAGACTTCGTGGCAGATGCCGCATCCCGTGCAGTCCTCCAGATACACCTGCAGCGTGAAGCGAACCTCGGGATTGCCGCGAGAGTTCACCGGTGCGGAATTGAAGTGCGCAGGGGCGCTGGCAAGTGCGGCATCGGGATAGTACTTCGAGCGGATGACGCTGTGCGGACAGGCAAAGCCGCACTGTCCGCACTGGATGCAAAGCTGCGGATCCCAGGCCGCGACCGTTTCCGAAACATTACGCTTCTCGTAGGCAGCCGTCCCAGACGGCCATGTGCCATCTGCGGGCAGCTGGCTCACCCGCAGCGAATCGCCACTGCCGAGGCCGTGCAACATCGCTTCGGTCACTTCGCGGGCAAATGGTGATGCCAGCGCCGGGACGACTGGGCGCATTCGCACCTCGCCGCGCGTCTCTCGCGGCACCTGAACCTCATACAGCCGCTCGAGCGCGTGATCGACCGCTTCGTTGTTGCGCTGCACTACCTCCGTTCCCTTGCCTGCATACGTCGCGGTAATCGCTTGCTTGATTCGCTCGATTGCCCGTTCACGAGGCAACACGCCGGAAATCGCAAAGAAGCAAGTCTGCAATACGGTATTGATTCGCCCGTCAAGACCCGCTTCGCGCGCAACCCGATCGGCATCGATCACGAACAACCGCAGTCCCAAATCGATGATTCGCTGCTGCATCGACAACGGTAATTGCACCCAGACCTCACCGGGTCCGTACGGGCTGTTTAAGAGGAACGTGCCCCCGGGCACGGCGAGGCGTAGTACGTCGATTCGCTCGAGCAGACTTGCCTGGTGGCAGGCGATGAAGTTGGCCGATTCGATTAGATAGGGAGCATCGATTGGATGTCGACCGAAGCGAAGGTGCGAGACCGTCTGTGCACCTGATTTGTGGGAATCGTAGACAAAGTAGCCTTGGGCATAGTGGTGCGCATCAGCGGCGATGATCTTTACGCTGTTCTTGTTGGCCCCCACAGTGCCATCTGAGCCGAGTCCATAGAAGACTGCCCGAACCACATCGCTGGCTTCAATGGAGAACTGCGCATCGACCGGCAGACTCGAATCGCTCACATCGTCCACGATACCGACCGTGAAGCCATGGCGTGGCGTGCTTCGGGCGAGTTCCGCGAAGACCGCACGTGCCTGGGCAGGGTTGAAATTCTTCGAACCCAGACCGTACCGGCCGCCGACCACCCGGGGCATCGGCCTGTCGCCGGCCGTACTCGCCTGGGCGAGCGCGGCTACGACGTCGAGAAATAGCGGCTCGCCCGTCGCGCCCGGCTCTTTGGTCTGCTCAAGCACAGCCAGTGCCCGGCACGAGGCGGGCAGGGCTTGAAGAAAGTGCAAGGTGCTGAAGGGCCGATATAGGCGCACCTGTACGACACCGACACGCTCGCCGGCTGCACGCAGGTGCTCGGCCGTCGCTCGCGCGGTCGCGGTAGCCGAGCCCATGAGCACGATGACGCGCTCGGCGTCCGGCGCACCGTAATATGTGAATAACTGATACGCGCGGCCGGTCAGCTCTGCGAAGCGCTCCAGTGTCCTCTGCAGGATACCGGGCACGCGGGCGTAGAACGGATTTACGGTCTCGCGCGCCTGGAAGAAGGTGTCGGGGTTGTGTGCCGTACCGCGTATGAATGCGTGTTCGGGGTTCAGTGCCCGCGCCCGATGTGCCCGCACGAGATCATCGCGGATCATCGCGCGGATTTGCCGGTCGGAAAGCACCGTGAGCTTGTTCACCTCATGCGAGGTGCGAAAGCCGTCGAAGAAATGCAGAAACGGTACGCGTGATTCGAGAGTCGCGTGCTGCGCGATCAGCGCCGCATCGTGTGCCTCCTGTACCGAGGCGGAGCTGAGCAGCGCGAAGCCGCTTCCACGGGTAGCCATGACGTCCGAATGCTCGCCGAAAATCGACAAGGCCTGCGTGGCGAGCGCTCGCGCCGCCACATGAAAGACCGTTGCAGTCAGTTCGCCCGCGATCTTGTACATGTTCGGCAGCATCAGCAGCAAGCCCTGAGAGGCTGTGAACGTGGTGGTCAGTGCGCCGGACTGCAGCGCGCCATGTACGGCGCCGGCTGCGCCGCCTTCGCTCTGCATCTCCTGCACGAGGGGCACGCTTCCCCAGATGTTGCGCAGACCGCGCGCGCTCCACTCGTCGGCGAGCTCGGCCATGGGCGAGGATGGGGTGATTGGAAAGATCGCGCAGATCTCGTTGAGGCGGTAAGCAACGTGCGCCACCGCGGTGTTGCCGTCCATCACCTCGGTTACCGGACTGTCATTCGGTTCGGGCATGCGGTGCGTTCAGTTCGTGGTGGACTCGGCAACCATCTCGATCGCATGGCAGGGGCAGGTCTCGAAGCACACTGCACAGCCGGTGCAGCGGGCATAGTCGAACCGATACCGCAGTCCGGGCCCGAGCTTCTCGATCGCCGCTTCAGGGCAGGCTGCATAGCATTGGTCGCACTCGAAGCAGTTGCCGCAGGAAAAACAGCGCTGTGCTTCGTAGCGAGCCTGCTGCTCGCTGAGTCCGGCGACCACCTCGGAAAAATTGTCGCTGCGTTCAGCCGCTGCGCGCTCGGTCTGCTCACTGCGCTCAGCGTCGCTGTAGATCGGCAGGTGCATCCCGGAGAATACTGCGAGGGCATGCTTGGATCGTGCGGCCGGCGTGCTGCGGCGCAGGTACGCATCGATGTGGCGGGCAGCACGCTTGCCGTGTCCGATCGCGTCGGTGACGGTGTGACCGCCTGCGACCATGTCGCCGCCGGCGAAGATGCCCGTTGATCCGGTCATCATGGCGGCGTCGACTGTGACGCTACCGTCGGCCGCCAGCGCCAGGTCCGTCAGCCGGTGCAGCAGCGCATCTTCTGTCTGCTGGCCGAGCGCGAGAATCACTGCGTCGGCCGGCAACTGCTCGAGGCGACCCGTGGGCTGCGGGCGGCCGTTGGCGTCGAGCTGCATCTGCTCGATGCTCACTTGTGGTGCGTCGATTTGCCTGATAGTGCTCAGCCACTTCACCTTTATGCCTTCCTCGAGCGCTTCGCTCAGCTCGAAGGCGTGCGCAGGCATGTGTGCGCGGTCGCGTCGGTAGATCACAAGGGTGTCCTCGGCACCGAGACGGCGTGCGGTTCGGGCGGCATCCATGGCGGTATCTCCTCCGCCGTAGATCACGACCCGCCGGCCGAGGCGGGGTCGCTCGCCGGCCCCGACCTGCTGCAGCACGGCGAGCGCATCGAGTACGCGTGTGGCGTCTCGCGCTGGTACCTCGATGCGCTTGGCAACGCCGGCGCCAATGGCGAGAAAGGCGGCATCGAAACTGCCGGCGGCCTGCTCGGCGCGGACATCCTCGACCCGGTGATTGAAAACGAACGCCACGCCGAGCGCTGCGATCCGTGCAATCTCGGCTGCGACGACCTCGCGCGGTAGCCGATATGCAGGGATACCGAAGCGAAGCATACCGCCGGGGAGGGGGGCCGCCTCATGGACCTCTACGCTGTGTCCCAGGCGAGCCAGATGGTATGCCGCGGACAATCCGCCCGGACCAGAGCCGACGACCAGAACCCGCTTCCCGGAGGGCGCCGCGTTGGGCGGCGCTGTCCAGCCCTCCTGCGCGGCGCGGTCACCGAGGAAACGTTCGACGGCGTGAATCGACACGGCGCTGTCGGTGTGGGTTCGGTTGCAGCTCGCTTCGCAGGGGTGATAGCACACCCGCCCCTGAATGGCCGGCAGCGGATTGTCAGTCAGCAGTCCGACCCAGGCATCACGGTAGCGCCCAGCGTGTGCCAGCGCGAGCCAGCCCTGTATGTTCTCCCCCGCGGGGCAGGCGTGATTGCACGGCGGCAGCAAATCCACGTACCGCGGACGGCGCTCGCGTACCGCGCCGGTGCCGGGCTGCGCGAGCAGATCAATGAGCGGCGTGAAGTCGGTTGATTGCGGGCTCATTGGTGTTCGACCTTACTCGCGGTGCTCGTGAGGAATGCGAGGTCTCGCCATGGGCGGGTCCGTCAACTGACGGTACGATGTGTATGGTGCAAAGCCCCTCGCGCATTACCCGTAGCGAAGAGCCGACCGGCATCGACCGCGCGCGCGCGGCACATTGATCTTCGCACCCCGAACATCCGTGCTTGTGTGCTCCTCTTGCCAAACAAACCGCATGGGACTGCTGACGCTCATTCAGCGTCGCTGAGTTGCAGGCCCACCCGTTGCGCCACCGCGAGCGGAGGCCGTGCCGCGGCGTGCCTGCCGGACGGAGGCGGACGCCACCTTGCGCGGTTTCGGCGCCGGTTGCGCGACTCCCCCGCGTCGCTTGATTTCCCCGCGGCGCTTACGCTCGTAGCTCTCCAGCTGACGGCGCGCGGCGTTGAACGCATCGCGCAAAGCGACATAGGCGTTTTCGTGCGCGTGATCCGCCGAATGGGTGTGACGGATGATGATCTGTCCGTCCGGGACCGCGATATCGATGCGAATGTCGTGCAGCGCACCCTGCTGTTTGTGCTGTGGTGGGCGCTCGACCCGAACCCGGCAGTGCAGAATATTCGGACTGAATCGCTCGAGCCGGGTTGCCAGCTCGGCGATCCGAGCGCGCAGCGCCGCCGAAGTGCCCATTTGCTGAAAGCTCACCTGCAATGGAAATGTCATCGTCTCTCCGTATGTCAGTGGTCGCAGCACCGCTCGCCGATGCGCCGCGCCATGAGTCCCCAGGGCCGCTCAGGCGGCCATGGGATGGTGTGGCGGCTCGCAGATCGCGGCCAACGTATTGCCGATGTCGCTCTCGGTCACCTCTTTGCGGGCATGCGTTCGCTCGCGCGATGCTTCGCGCGCCAGGTCGGCCAGCGAGATCATGCCGAGCAGCGCGCCGTCGCGCTCGATGACCGGCAATCGACGCAGGTGCGCCTCGCGCATTACTCGCTCGGCTTGTGCCAGCGAGTCCGATGGACGTACGGCGGTGAGCGAGCGTGACATCGCTTCATTGACGCGCAGCTCGACCAGCGGCTTGCCCTGGAACAGTGCGCTCATGCAGATATCGCGGTCGGTGATCATGCCGATCACGCGCTGCAGGCCGTCGCCGGCGCAGACGGGAACGGCTCCGCAATCGTGCTGCCACATCAGCTGCGCGGCGTGCGCGAGCGAGTCGCCCACGTGGCACGATTGAACCTGCCGAGTCATGAGATTCTCAACGAGCATGTGCGGATCTCCTCTGTGCGACGAGCCGCGCGGTACGCGCAGCCGGATCAGGGGTGAACTCAATCCTTCTCGCCCTCCGCGGCGTAGCGCAGTAGCAGTACCGGGATGCGGGTGTGGCGCAAAATGTATTCGGCATCGCTGCCGAGCACCAGGCGTCGTACTCCGCGGCGGCCGTGTGTGCCACAGACAATCAGATCGGCCGGCCACTCCTCTGCGTGGCGCACAATGGCGGCACCGACGGGTGCGCCCATCTGTTGCACGAGCGCGGTCGTCGCCGTGACGCCGGCGCTGCGGGCGCGAGCGTCAGCCTCATTGAGCAGCACATCGCCGGCGGCACGCAAGGCCTCCTCGAGATCGCCGGGATTGGCCCCGGTGCTGTCCGGGGAAACAATCAGCCACTCGTTCAGCACGTGCAACAGACGCAGTGCCGCACTCTGATCTTTGGCGAGTTGGATCGCCTCCTCCAGGCCGCGGTTCGAAGCGGGGCTGCCGTCGATCGGCACCAATATCCTCTTGTACATGGCACTGCTCTCTGGTGATCGTTTGTGCAGTGGACGGCAGGCCGCTCCCGCCTCCTAACCCGCAGGATGCCCAACAGTGGTCGAGTGGTTCAATACGTACTTGCCCGCCCGAGCCCGAGCGATGCCGCAGCACGCTGATGGCGGCGTGCGGTCCGGAATTTACCTATTGCCGGGTTGTGGCCGGTCCGTAGAGTAAGAACAAGGGAAATCGGCGCGTTTGCGCCACGGAGCAGCAGCCATGCGTGTCCGAATCGTCGTCGCCGACCAGGCCGAAGCCCGCTTTTACGATGCGGAGCCGCCGGAGAAGGGCCTGCACGCCAGCGGCAGGCTGCGCGACCCGAGTGCGCGTCTTCACGAGCGAGATCTGGTGAGCGACCGGCCGGGCCGGGTGTTTGAACGCGCGGCGGTGTTCGGCGCCCGTCGCGGCGCAGTGGGGCATCACGACACGGGCGGGGAGCGCTCGGCGCGCCGTTATGCGGCGGTTGCGTTCGCGCGGCGGATTGCAATACAGCTCGAGCGAGCGCAGCGCGAAGGGCGTTTCGATCGGATTGTGTTGATGGCAAATCCACGCTTTCTCGGCATGCTGCGCCGAGTGCTTCCACCACGGCTCGTCCGTTGCGTGGTCGCCGAGGTGCCGAAGGATCTGGTGCACCAGAGTGACCAAGTGGTGAGCGCACACGTGCCGGGCGCCGCGCTGCGTTGATTGGGTGAACGGCGCGCCGAGGAGCGAGGCGGGATGTTGGATGAGTTTCTGAGCCGGCCGTGTGTCGCGTATTTCTCCATGGAGATCGCGCTGCGCAACGAGATCCCGACCTATGCGGGCGGGCTCGGTGTGCTTGCCGGGGATACGCTGCGCTCGGCGGCCGATCTGCGCCTGCCGCTGGTCGGCGTGACGCTGGTGAGCCGCGCCGGCTATTTCCGGCAACAGATCGATGCGGGCGGGCAGCAGATCGAGCAGCGCGCGGTGTGGGAACCGCCACGCTGGGTGCAGGCTCTGGATGCGAAAGTGGCCGTGCGTATCGAAGATCGACCGGTCTGGGTCAGTGTGTGGCTGTACGTCATCGAGAGCCGTCTCGGCGGCCGGGCGCCCGTGCTGCTGCTCGATACGGATTTGGCAGAAAATAGCGCGACAGACCGCGAGATCACCCATTCGCTTTATGGTGGTGACGAGGAGTATCGACTCAAGCAGGAGATGGTGCTCGGACTGGGCGGGGTGCGGATCCTGCGGGCGCTGGGGTTTGAGATCAGCGCCTATCATATGAACGAGGGTCACTCGGCGCTGCTCGGCGTCGAGCTCATGCGCCGCTTCGCCTATCCGGCCGACGACGTGCGTCCCGGCGAACCGCTTTACGACCTGCCGCGAGTCCGTGACCTGTGCCGCTTCACGACCCACACGCCGGTGGAGGCCGGACACGATCGGTTTCCATATGGCCTCGTCAAGCGGCTGTTGGCGAGCAGCGTTTACGGCTACAACAACCATCAGGTGCCGACACCTGCCGCTGCCGGTGCGGAGCATGGACCGATAGAGTTCGGCACGCTGACCGAGCTCGCTGGTAAAGATTGTCTCAACATGACGCGTCTGGCGCTCAACGTCAGCGATTTCGTCAACGGTGTCGCTAAGCGGCATGCCGAAGTGTCGGCTAAGATGTATCCGGGTTATCAGGTGCGGGCGATCACCAACGGCGTGCATCCTTTCGCCTGGAGTGCGCCGAGCTTCCGGGAACTTTATGATCGGTACATCCCGGGCTGGTGTCACGAGCCGGAGCTTCTGGCGCGGGTACACGGCATTGCGGATGCCGACCTGCTCGCCGCGCACGCCCGGGCCAAGCAGGCTCTGGTCGAAAAAGTTGCAGCGCTAAGCGGTCTGAGGTTCGATCCCAAGGTTGCCACCATCTGCTTCGCGCGTCGCATGACTGCATACAAGCGTCCGGAGATGCTCTTCAGCGACATCGAGCGGCTGAAGTCCATCGCCCGGCAGCAGCCTGTGCAGATCGTGCTCGCCGGCAAAGCGCACCCACACGATCTGGAGGGCAAGCAGCTGATTGCCCGGCTACACGAGCATGCGCGCGAGCTTGCCGGAAGCGTCGCGGTGGCGTATCTGCCCGATTATGACCTCGATCTGGCGCTACTGCTGGTGTCGGGCGCAGATGTGTGGTTGAACACCCCGCTGCCACCGCTTGAGGCCTCGGGCACGAGCGGCATGAAGGCCGCGTTCAATGGCGTGCCGAGCCTCTCGGTGCTCGACGGGTGGTGGGTCGAGGGGTGCATCGAAGGGGTGACCGGTTGGGCGATCGAGGATGCGGCCTCGCTGTACGAGAAGCTCGAGCGAGTCGTGTTGCCGCGCTATTACGAGACGGCCGACGGCCGGCACGCCTGGGTACGGATCATGAAGGCTGTCATCGGCACTAACGCGGCGTATTTCAACAGTCACCGCATGATGCGCCGATATGCGACGGAAGCCTATCTGCGCTGATTCTAGTCAACTCTTGGCGGGGCAAGTGTCGCCGTTCCGAGAGCGAATCAGGGACTGTGCGGATGGTATTCCCCAGTTGCGTGTGCGAGCGTAAAAATAGGCTCCGGCCGCAAGGCCGGCGAAAAGCGCGCCGAGAGGGTTCGGGCAATGGGCAAGACAAGTTCGATACTGGCTGTGGCTCAGCACGGCGTTTCCGATACGGTGCTGCTCGCCAAGGCGGCGGCACTGGCCCGTGCGTTCGGGTTCAGCCTTGAGCTGTTTCTGTGCGATGCGGAGCAGGCCTATACGTTGAAGCATGACTACCAGCCAACCGGGCGCGAGAAGGCGATGAGCGCGTGCGTCGCGCGCAGCAAGGCCTACCTGGCGGAGCAGCGCAAACTGATCGATCCGGCGGTCAGTGCGGTGACGGTGGATGCTGCGTGCGAAAGTCCGCTTTACGAGGGGGTCGTGCACAAGGTGCAGCGCTCCCATCCGGAGTTGGTCATGAAGGCGGCCGGTGGCATCGATCGGCGCGGACACAGCGCCTTTGACGAGAATGACTGGCAGCTGATGCGTGCGTGCCCGGCGACGCTCGCGCTGGTGCAGGCCCGCCATTGGCGCAAGCGGTTGCGTATCGCTGCGGCGATTGACGTTTCGGATGAGGAAACCGAGGGGTTGGCGAGTGCCATCATCCGGATTGCGCGTCGCTTGGCGCTCGCGACCGGCGGGGAGCTCGAGCTGGTTTATGCCGAGCGTCTGCCGGGGGAGAACACCGAAGTCAGAGCGCGGGCGGCGAAGCTGCGCACCCTGGCGCGCCAGGTGGATCTGGATGAGCGCCATGCGCATATTCTACCGGGTGCGCCTGAGCAGGAGCTCGCGGCATTTGCCGCCGGGCGCGATTACGACGTGCTCGTGCTGGGCGCACTGACTCACCGCAAGGTGCCGGTCAGGCTGGTCGGCTCGTTGACCTCGACCCTGGTCGAGGCGCTCGACAGCGACTTTCTGCTGATCAAACCCGATGCGGCGGTGGCCGAGGGGCGCGTGCCGCGCGGCTCGCGCGCGCACTCTGCCGATGCTCTGGCGCCGGCGGCTCGCAACGCCGCGGTGCGGGCATGGATGGGGCGAGATGCACGGCAAGCCGATCAGCTGGACCCGATGCGTGCTTCGAGCGCCTCCCAGCGCTCATAGAGTCGCTCGAGCTCCCCGGCAATCTCGCCCAGGCGTTCGCCGTCGCTGCGGATGCGATCGGGGCCGCCGCCGTGGTAGTCCGGCGCGCTCATGCGCGCGAAGATCTCGGCTTGTTCGCGCTCGAGTGCCTCGATTTGCCCGGGCAATGCGGCGAGTTCCCGGCCCTCCATGTAGCCGAGGCGCCCCGGCCGTGCAGGGCGCTTGAGCGCGGCCGGCTGCGGTGATTGTCCGCCCACCGAGGGCTGTGGCTCGGCGCGTGGACGCGACGGCTGGGGCTGCGGCCGTTGCCGCAGCCAGTCGGTGTAGCCCCCGACGTAGGCACGCCATTGACCGTCGCCCTCCGCGGCGAAGGTCTGCGTCACCACATTATCGAGAAACCGTCGGTCGTGACTGACCAGCAGCAGCGTGCCGGGGTAGTCCTGCAGCCGCTGCTCGAGCAGCTCCAGTGAGTCGATGTCTAGATCGTTGGTGGGTTCATCGAGTACCAGCAGATTTGCCGGGCGGGCGAACAGGCGGGCGAGAAACAGCCGGTTGCGTTCCCCACCGGAGAGCATCCGGATCGGGGACTTGGCCCGATGCGGCGCAAAGAGGAAGTCCCCGAGGTAGGTGATGATGTGCTTGCGTTCAGTGCCGATGCTGATCCAGTCGGAGCCGGGACTGATCGCCTCGGCAAGCGTAGCCTCGGGGTCGAGCTGCGCGCGCATCTGATCGAAGTAGGCGACCTGAAGGTGCGTACCGAGCCGAACGCTGCCGCGCTCGGGGGCGAGTTGCCCGAGAATGATGCGCAGTAAGGTCGATTTGCCGGCCCCGTTCGGACCAATCAGTCCGACACGGTCCCCGCGCATGATGCGAGTCGTGAAGTCCTCAATCAGCGTGCGGCCGGCGAACGAGTGTCCGACGCCGGTGAGCTCGGCGACCAGCTGTCCGGAGCGCTCGCCGGCGTCCAAGGCGAGTTTGATGCTGCCGATGCGCTCGCGCCGCTGCAGGCGCTGCTCACGCAGCCGCTCCAGGCGCTGCACGCGGCCCTCGTTGCGCGTGCGCCGCGCTTCGACGCCCTTGCGGATCCAGACTTCCTCCTGCTGCCAGAACTTCTCGAAGCGGCGCCGCGCGAGATCCTCGGCGGCGATTTGCTCGTCGCGACGCGCCTCGTAGGCGGCGAAATTGCCCGGATAGGAGCGCAGCACGCCGCGGTCGAGCTCGATGATGCGGGTAGCGATGCCGTCGAGGAAGGCCCGGTCGTGCGTCACGACGATTGCCGCCGGCGCCTTGCGCGCAAACTCCTCCAGAGTCCCGATGCCCTCGATGTCCAGGTGGTTGGTCGGCTCATCGAGCAGCAGCAGATCGGGCGTGGAGGCAAAGGCGAGTGCGAGTGCGGCACGCTTGCGCTCTCCGCCCGAGCAGCGCTCGGGATCCTCCTCACCCTGCAGACCGAAGCGCTGGAGGAACTCCGCGAGGCGCGACTGCAACTGCCAGCGCTCGCGGTCTGTCCCGTGCAGTTCCTCGTCCGTACAGGCGGTGGCGTGCGCCACGGTGCGGGCGCGCTCGAGAAGGCTTTCACGCACCGTAGCGCAGGGCGGTAGCAGCGGCTCCTGTTCGACGAACGCGACGCGCAACCCCGAGCGGCGCTGCACCTCACCGTCATCGAGTGCCTGGATTGCGGCGATCACCTTCAGGACGGTCGACTTGCCGGTGCCGTTGCGCCCGATGAATCCGAGCCGCTCGCCGGAATGAATCGTTAGGGTGGCCCCATCGAGGAGGGCGTGCTCGCCGAAAGCGAGGTGCGCATCGCGCAATGTTGTGAGAGACATCTCGTACGGTCAAACAGGAATGGACTTGGGGGCGGCGGATCGGTATAGTCCGCCGTGCAAGACTATACAGGCGCCAAGCGGTCTGCGCCTGCCTCGCTCGCGGTCAAGCCATTCCGGCTTCGCTTCGATCTCCGAACACTCCCTCGCTTTGACCGCCACGGCCTATAAGAGGCTTTCCCGCCGGACATTCCGCTGCGGGTGAGTGGCCGTTCGTGCGAGTTTATAATCACAGAGGTATTCATGTCGTTTTCCAACCTCGGGCTGATGCCCGAGCTGCTGCGCGCCGTTGAAGAGAAGGGTTACACGGCGCCGACTCCGATTCAGGCGGGCACGATCCCCGCCATCCTTTCCGGCCGCGATGTGCTGGCCGGCGCCCAAACGGGCACCGGCAAGACGGCGGCATTTGTCCTGCCGATCCTGCAGCACCTGATGCAAGGCAGCGGCACTGCGCCGCGCGCGCTGGTGCTGACCCCGACTCGCGAGCTGGCTGCGCAGATTGCCGACAATGCGACCGGTTATGGCCGGTATTTGAAAATGCGCACCGCAGTGGTCTTCGGCGGTGTCGGCATCAACCCGCAGATCGACCAGCTGCGCCGCGGGTGCGATCTGCTGATCGCGACCCCGGGCCGGTTGCTCGACTTGAGCGAGCAAGGTGCGCTCGATCTGAGCCGAATCCAATACTTCGTGCTCGATGAGGCCGACCGGATGCTCGACATGGGATTCATCCATGCGATCCGTCGCGTGTTGAAGCTGCTGCCTCCGAAGCGGCAGAATCTGATGTTCTCGGCCACCTATTCCGATGACATCCGCTCTCTCGCGCAGCGCTTCCTGCACGATCCGGTCAACGTCGAAGTCGCGAGCCGCAACTCCACGGCCGAGCGCGTGACGCAGTCGCTGTACCGCGTGCCCAAGGACAGCAAGCGCCATCTGCTCGCGCACCTGATCCAAGACGGTAACTGGCAGCAGGTGCTGGTATTCACGCGCACCAAGCACGGCGCGAACCGTCTCGCCAAGCAACTCGGTGACGCCGGCATCGCCGCGGCTGCGATTCACGGCAACAAGAGCCAGGCAGCGCGCGTGCGAGCGCTCGCGGACTTCAAGGCGCTGCGCGTGACTGCGCTGGTCGCGACCGAAGTGGCGGCCCGAGGCCTCGACATCAAGGAACTGCCGCACGTGGTGAACTACGAACTGCCAAACGTCCCGGAGGACTACGTGCACCGCATCGGGCGCACGGCTCGCGCCGGTGCGACCGGTTCGGCAGTCTCCCTGGTCTCGGCGGACGAAGAGCCGCTGCTGCGTGACATCGAGAAGCTGCTGAAGCGGACCATTACCGTGGCGCCCGTACCGCAGTTTCCGATTCTCGCCGCGCCTGCGGAATCTCAGCAGGGTGGTGAGCGCGAGACGGCTCGCGATTCAGCGCGTTCCCATGACCGTCCCGGCAACGGCGGGCGGGGTGGACGTCGAGGACCGCGCCGCGCGCAGCAGGGCGCCGGGCATGGCGGTGGCGCGCATCACGCGGGTCACGCGGGTGGCCAACGGCCGTCGGGCCATTCGCGCGGTGATTCCCGCACCGGCAGCGCCGAGGGCGGGCAGCGGCGTGTGAGTCAGTCCGAAGTCGTGCAGCGGCGAGCCGGTGAACCGGACCGTCGCGCTGGACGCGGTGAGCAACGCCGTGTCGGCGAGGAGCGCGGCGCGGATGCCGGCCGCAACGGCTGGGGCTGGCGTCGCGCCTAGGTCTGTTCTCCAGAGCGGAGCGGGCCGAGGCGTCGGCCCGCTCACTCTGGACTCATCGATCCCTCGAGCATCCGCAGCGCCAGACTGGTCCTGCGGCGATTCAGGATCACTGGATCGTGATTTCCTTGGGCTTTTTCTGCTCCGCCTTTGGGATGTGCACGCTCAGCACGCCGTCCTTGCTCTCGCAGTGGATCGCATCGACCTTGATGTTGTCGGGCAGAGAGAAGGCACGAGTGAAGGTGCCGTAGTAATTCTCTACACGGTGATACTTCTCGTTGCTCTCCTCCTTGTGCTGCTTGCGCTCGCCCTGGATTGTGAGCACACCGTCGCTGAAGGTGACCTTGACGTCCTCCTTTTTCATCCCAGGCAGGTCGGCGCGGACCAGATATTCCTTATCGGTCTCGCTGATGTCCGCCGAGGGTGACCATTCGACGGTGACGCCTCCGTCTCCTTCCACGGCGAGACGTGGACCGCGGGCGAGCCGCGGCATCATGCGGTTGAACAGGTTCTCGACATCCGCGAACGGATCCCAGCGAATCAGGCTCATGGCGATACTCCCGTGTGACTGCATTGATGGAGTCCCGGTTGGGACGGGAGGATGTTTGGGGATTGGCGGAGTTTGCGTTATTCGGTGATTTACCTACGATGGGATGAATACTGCCGTGCTGCGGTGAGCCTGAGCACGACCCGTGCCGCAGGTGCACCGCCGGCGGAGCGCAGCGGACGCAGTGACCGAAGCGGCTACATCTCGAGATAGAGTCGGTGCAGACGCCGGGATTCGTCTTCCTCGAGCGACTTCAGAATGCCCTCGAGAGGCTCCGGTTTGCCGAACGCATAGCCTTGCGCGTAGTCGACGCCGAGCCTGCGTAGTGCGGCAACGATGGCCTCGGTTTCGACGTATTCGGCAACCGTTTCAATACTCATGCCGCGTGCCAGTTCGACGATACCGCGTACCGTCGCCTCCGAGCGCGGATTGCTGAGAATGTCGCGCACGAACGAGCCATCGATTTTCACGCGTGCGAACGGCAGAGCATTCAGGTACGTGAGCGAGTTGGACCCGGTGCCGAAGTCATCGAGTGCGAAGCGGCACTTCCAGGGTGCCAGGCGCTGAATCATCTCATTGGCTCGCGCGAGGCTCTTGACGGCAGCCTGCTCGGTGATCTCGAGTGACAGACAGCCGGGCGGCAGATCCGCACTCTTAAGATCATCGATCAGTTGGCGCGTGTACTCGTCGTTGCCAACCGATTGGCCCGAAAGGTTGACCGAGAGTGTTATCCCGCGGGTCTTGAGCATGCTGCGATACGGTGCGAGCGTCTCGACTGCGCGGTGTGCCACCCAACGATCGATAGAGGGTAGCAACTGGTAGCGCTCGGCCGCACTGATCAGCGGGCCGGGAGAAATAATGCCCTGATCCGGGTCACGCAGGCGTAGCAGGATCTCATAGCCGCCCGGCAGATTGCGGTCGCGCAGTGGGGCGATGCGCTGTGCATAGAGCAGCAATCGCTCGGCCTTGAAGGCTGCCCGCAGCCGGCCAACTGCGGTGATGTCTTCATGGCGGCGCATCATGCTCGAGTCTTCGATCGCGTACAACTCGACTCGGTTGCGGCCGCGTTTCTTCGCACTCTTGCAGGCAAGCTCCGCCGCGGCGAGCGCGCGAGCCAATCCCTCGGGCATGGACACTAATGCGGCCACGCCGCAGCTCACGGACACCTCGACCGGCGCTTCCGGCGGTCCGATCACCAACTGGCTGACCGCCTGTTGGATCTGCGCGGCGATCTGGGCTGCGCCACGGGTGTCGGTGTCGGGCAGGATGATCGCGAAGCGATCGCCGGCGATGCGCGCCGCCAGTGCGGCATCGGGTACATGCGGTGGAGAAAGCAGATCCGCGATTCGTACAATCAGTTCGTTTCCGAGCTCGAAGCCGTGCAGCTCGTTGACGACCTGCATGTGATCGACATCCACGTAAATCACGCTGCGCTCGGCCGCGGTGGGCTCAGGCAGACGGACGTACATCTGCTCGAGGCCGTCGCGCGTATACAGTCCGGTCATCAGATCGAACTGTGCTGCGACGATGGTGGCGCTCTGACGACCCAGGTGCCGGGCGAGGAAGGTGTGGCGATTCTGGTAATCGGGCGCCTGCGGGGGATTGAAGAACGCGAGCAAGCCGATCACCCGGCCGGTATCGGGTATGACCGGCACACAGAGAATCTTGCACGGGGTGATCTTCTCGCCGGTCCGCCCGGCGCTGTTGATCACGAGCGGACGCCGCTGGCGTTGGGCGAAGGCGAGCAGATTCTCGCGCGTCTGTGACCACGCCTGTTGCATCTGCTCGGCCCGGCTTGCATCGATCGGACACTCCAAAGTCAGGCGCTTGTCAGGGACCCACAGCACGCCAAACGCGCTGTGCAGCCGCTCGGCCGAGGCGCTCACCAGATGCTCGAGCATGCGGTGCTCGTCGGAGCCGCCGCGTGCCTCGTCGGTGACGCTGAATAGCCACTCCAGCTCTGCGGTGCGCTCGAGGAGCGTCTGAACCTTCTTGCTGCGTGGCTGGCGGTCGCTGAGCTCTCGATGCAAACTGTCGAGTACCGGCTTCAGTTTCAGGGCGAGCTGGGCGGCGTGCCGTTGCACAGGCGGGTGGTCGGTGGCAGGCGGTTGAGCGACGCACAGTACGCCGAGCAGCTCACCATCGGTCGTGCCGACGGGTAGCGCAGTGACTCGGTGCCCGTTCGCCTGACCGATGACCCGAGGTTCGCCCGGCGTGCCCTCTGGGCCCGCCCAGCCCAAGGCGCGGATCGCCTTCGTAATGCCCTCCAAGCGCACTGCGCTCGTACTGCCGAGGCTGTTCAGGCTCTCATCGAACAGGCACAGGTTGACGTCCGCGCCGAGGATCGCCCGGGTCAGTTGGACGTAGGAGTCGAACAGGTGAGTGGACGGTGCCGAGTGCGACGGGGGGGTATTCACAGCAGAGAGCAGGTTCCGATGGCGTTCGGGCCTTGGCGGGCGCGGTAGACCTCATGGTCCTGGCTCCAGTTAACGGCCGATGTGGCGCCGGGCACAGAGCGGGACGAGGGAGGCATTTTCGCATTGTGATCCACCTCACAGTCCCGGGTGCGCTGAATGGCGCGACTGTCCCACCCCGCGCGGGTATCTCTCGCATGGACGGTCGGGGATGCGGCGAGTGCCTGCTGCTCAAGCGGCGCCGCGCTGAATGCGTGAAGACCACTCCGCCCCTCATTCCGAGCCAATGGGTGAGGAGGCCGAGCTTTGCAGACCAGCCGGCCCGGCACGCGACCATGCGAACCGATTGCATGCCGGCGATCTGCAGCCTGCGCGCTCTATGGCTGTGCGAGCGTTGGGTGCGAGCGGTGCCTGCGCTCGTGATGCACTCCTCCCCCTGAGGTGTTGTGCCCCGATGGGATGCGAGGGAACCGAAGGCGGACCTCTCGAGCGCCCGGAGCGAGCATCGGCAGGTCTCCTGCCGGCAGGATCGATCGAGGCGGCAAGCCGGTGGAAAAATTAATGAAATGCTGCGTAGTCTTGAGCGCGCTGTTTCTTGCACGGTGCCATCCGAATGGACTTAGGAGTGATTCATGCGTTATCGCGGATCTTCAGCGACGCTGCTGTCCGGGCTCATCGCGGGTGGCGTGGCTCTGGGCGCCGGCTGCCACATCACACGGGGGCCAGCCGTGCAGATCACGATGAAGCATCTTGAGCCACTCGTCGCGGCTCGCATCAATGGGCATCCGGCGCAATTCATGATCGATAGCGGTGCGTACTGGAGCATGATCTCCCCGCAAACACGGCGAGCATTCGGTCTCCCGGACGGTACGCGAGTGCAGGGCATGCGGATCGCGGGTGTCAATGGCTCCACCAGGCTCGTGGTCACGACTGCGCGGAGGTTCGAGTTTCTCAATGAGCCTTTCCGCCACGCGTTGTTCATCGTTGGCGGAAATGACCTGCCGTCCGGCGCCGCTGGCGTAATTGGTGGGGCGATTCTTCAAGCGGCCAATGTCGAATATGACTTCGGCAACGGCTTGATGCGTTTCGTGACCACCACGCACTGCAAAGGGTTGCCATTGGCTTATTGGGCACCCGGCCAGCTGGTGGGTCGCGTGGAGCTGCAGCCCCTGAGCGCAGCGCGACCGTATTTGATCGGCAATGCCCGGGTCGATGGTAGACCTGTCCGCGTGCTGTTCGACAGCGGCGCACCGCACTCCATTCTTGCGTTGAGTGCCGCGCGGCGTGTGGGAATAAAGCCGCAGAGCGCCGGCGTCAATTCCTCTGGCTGGATAGCCGGCATCTCGAAGCAGTGGAAGCGAGCTTGGCTCGAGCCGATGCGGGAGTTCCAGATCGGTGGGGTTGAAACGGTTTCGAACATGCATATCCGGGTGAGCGATTTCCACCTGTACGGACTGCACGTTGACATGGTGCTGGGAGCCGATTTCTTTCTGTCGAACCACATTTTGGTCGCGATACATCGGCACGTGTTGTACTTCACGTATAACGGTGGCCCGGTGTTCGATCTCGGTCATCGATACCAGATCCAGCGTCCCGGCGCGGTCCGTTCGGTCGTGAGCGGTACTGGCGCGGCATCGGTGCAGCACGTCGCGCCTGCCGGAACGAGCTTGACGGCTAATGTGCTGATGCGCCGCGGAATGGCGCTGGCAGCCGATGGTCGTAATCACGCAGCGATCGCCGTGCTGAGCGGGCTGTGCCGGCGGGAGCCGGCAGACGCCCGGTGTCGTCTGCAACGCGGGCGAGTCTATGCGGCGAACAAGCAACTGGCGCTGGCACTGGCCGATTTCGATGCAGCCATCCGACTCAATCCGCAGGCCTATCAGGCGCACCTGGCGCGCGCGGCCTTGCTGCTGGCGTGGAGGGGTGCGCCGCGCACTGCGCGTATCGTCGTGGCAGCGGATCTGAACATTGCAGCGCTCCTCACGCCAGATTCTGCAATGCAGCAAATGCAGATCGCCGACCTGTATGCACGCCTGGGTCGCTATGCGGATGCGCTTCGAGCCGTTGATCTTTGGATCCATTATCGCCGCCATGATGCGTTGTTCGCTCTTGGCTTGAGTGCACGCTGTTGGATCCGCGCGCAGGCTGACCGTCAGCTGCATCAGGCGCAGCACGATTGCGATCTGGCGTTGGAACGTCGGCCGAATGCCGCGAGCACCCTCGATGCCCGCGGATTGCTGCTACTGCGCCTTCAGGAGCCGGCAAGTGCGATCGTTGCGTATGATGCCGCGCTGCGTGCGCGGCCTGGACTGGCGAGCGCGCTGTACGGTCGCGGTCTGGCAGAGCTGCGTACTGGAGAATTGGCGGCCGGTCATTCCGATATCGCCTCTGCGCTCGACATCTCTCCGGGATTGGCGCGGCGCTTTGCGCTCATGCACCTGAGGCCATGAGGGGCCGGCAGAAATCACCCGACCTGACGCGGGCGCGAGCGAGGGGTCTGCCGGAGGAGCATGCTCTCCGTCCGGCAGAAGGGCAACGGCGAGGGCTGCGACTTGATCCTCGTCTGCGAAGAGCAGGGGCGCCAGGCATCGATCAGATGCCATTCCACGCAGCAGGTCAGCATGCACAGGAAGATTGGGCGCCTCCCCCGTCGCGGCGTTCGCTATGACGGTAGCCGTTGCTGCGCCGGTCAGCGGTTGCATGCGGCGAGCTATCGTCAATGCCTGCCGCCGCGCCATGCTGTCTCGGCGCTGCGGGGACAGGGCCGATGTCGTGTTTGGCCAGTGAGTGCGGCAGTGTGAGCAGTACGTCGGGGTTGCAGAGGGCACGGCCGAGGGTCGAGCTCGGCGCGGGCGGCGCGTTGGACAGAAACTCCCGCCATCCACGCCCGTGGCGCGAATAGCGCTCCGCCTTTTCCCGCTATGGCGTCGAGGGTGCTGGCGCGTTCCGTGTTCCCCGGTAGCTCAGTAGGTCTCATCGGCATGATGCCGCGCAGCGGCGCTCCAGCAGATGCAAAGGCTTCAAGCAGCGAGTTCGCGTGCCGACTCCTTGATCCTTGTGGCTGCGTGTTTGGCAAGGCCGCTATTGAACAGGTTGATCCGCACCAGCGCCTCGATGAACGCCAGCAGCTCCTCAAGGCCTTCGTCATTTGGCCGCCGCTTCCGGGCAGCACAGCATGCACTGAGGGATCGCCATGCAGTTCCAATGTTGGCGTTTTGCAATTGCGTGAGTATTTGGCGCAACCGTGCTTTGGTCGCGTCGCGCTAAGACCGGGCAGCAGGCGTGGCAAATTAAGGGTCGGGATGGGATAGACAGGCCCGTACCACTCGGGGCCGTAGGGCGCGCCCGGTGCGGGCTGTTCAGCGCGCAGCGCGTTAGGCCAGCTTTCCGGCGGATCGCCGCGTAACTGCGCCAGCGCTCGGCGCAGCAATAGCAGCATGGTGGTGGTCGGCTCGGGCTTCGCTGTGTAGCGTCCCCGATGTGCGGCGGTTCGCTTTGGCATCGTGAGTCTTTTCCCCGAGGGCAATTACTCCACGGGTTGGCGCGTCGGGTTCGGCTCAGGCCGTCGCCTCAGTGCGCGGGAGCGGCTTCACTTTGGCGCGGAAGCGCCGCTTGGCGTGGCCCGCCGCTCGGGCAGACGGGTTGATCGGTTGTAGACCGTCCGCACCGTGACTCATCGGTGCGCCAACTGCAATTCGATCAGGTTGGGCGGCCCTTGAACTGCTCAGGACGCGCTCAGCGATCCATTGCCGAGAGATTCACCCGGGCATTCTCCCCCGCAAGGCCCAACTACCACAGAGATGGCTCTCGCGCGGTCGGCGGCGCCTTGGTGTGTCCAGACCGCCTCCGGCTGCCGGAATCAGGGGCCGCGGACATCCACCGCTCTTGCTTACCAGTCGCGTACAGCGGATCAGATCTCAAAGAGAGAGCGTAAGTAGTTGATTTAATGTTGCCGGGAATAGGATTCGAAGGCGGCAGCGAAGTGCCGTAAGAACCCGCATCTCGCGATTCCAGAGCCCTGAAGATACCCCTGCTGGTACCCCACTGACGCCCGCGCTGGCCAAGGCGCCGTCCGCCGTGGTCATCACCCAGGGTGGACGGCTGACCACATCCGAACCTTATGTGGAGGTCCGAACATGGCTGCCGCCAAGAATACTCGTGCCAGGAAAGCGCGCTCTGTCACGCATTGCCTCAAGCCCCGCTCGGTGCCGCCCGAGTCTCCGGCGCGGATTCTTTCCGCTGTCCGTCTGCGCCGCCGTGAAATTCCAGAATGCCGAACTCGATGAGGACATCGCCTTGATCGTGGGAGCTGTGTCGGCGACGAGGTCGATCGGCAGATCGAAGCAATCGACCGCGTGATTGGAAGGCTGCCGGGTGCCCGGGGGAGGGAAGCTCCGAGATAACCATCAGTCCAGGGGAGCGGCGCGTACGCGGCAGCGAGCCTTGACGGATTTCACTGAAATTGGCATTTTCAGCAAATGCTGAAAACATCAAAATCAATGAAAGAGATGGAAATCAGGGCCGTCGATGTGCTTCGCTCGGTCCTGGAACAGGTCCCTGCAATCAAGCTCAAGAGCATCGCTCGCGAGTCGCGAATCGACCATACCGATTTGGACATCGTCGCAAAGCTATCCGTTGCGGGTAGGGGCCATACCCTGGCGTGCGAGGTCAAAATGAGCGGCCAGCCCCGCCACGTGCGAACGGCGCTGCTGCAATTGCGCAGCTACGTCACCGGCCTCGGACGTGATGTGACCCCGGTCCTCATCGCTCCCTTCCTCTCCCCAGTAGCGCAGGAGCTATGCCGTGAGCAGGGAGTGGGCTTTCTGGACCTCGAGGGCAACGTGCGTCTCGCCTTCGACGCGGTGTTCATCGAGCGCGCCGTTGCCAGCAAGCCCGCGGTCGAGCGCCGCGAGCTCAAGTCTTTGTTCAGGCCGAAGTCGGCGCAAGTGCTGACTGTCATGCTCCGTGACCCCGCCCGATCCTGGCGGGTCGCTGAGCTGGCGGAGACCGCAGACGTCAGTCTGGGTCACGTCAGCAACGTACGCAGTGCGCTCCTTGGTCACGAATGGGGGCAGGTGTCGCAGCAGGGCTTATTCTTGTCTGCGCCCGATAGATTGCTGGATGCCTGGCGGGAGGCTTACGAGCCTCCCGCCGGCAGGCGCCTCGGGTTCTACACCACCTTGCACGGCGGAGCATTCGAAGAGGCCGCACGCCGGATTCTTCGTGCCGGGTCCGACAGGGGACGAGCGATCTTCGCCTCGTTTTCGGCGGCCCACTGGCTTGCGCCGTTCGCTCGCACCGGAACGCAGTTCTTCTACGCTGACGAGCACGGCCTCGAGCGGTTGCAGACCGCCCTGGCATTGTCGTCGCCGGCAAAGGGAGAGAACGTCGTTGTTACCCTGCCTGAGGACGAAGGGGTATTCCGCGACGCGGTCGAGCCTGCTCCCGGGGCCGTATGTTGCGGTCTGGTGCGGACCTATCTCGATCTATCAGCAGCCGGCGAGCGAGGCCGAGAAGCGGCCGAGCACCTGCGACGGGAGAGGATGGAATGGAAAAGTGACTCCGCCGGAGCCGCAATCCGCTTCCGACTATGACGACCGCACGACAGCGGCCGTGAAGTCGGTGCTGATCGAGGTCGGCCAGATACTCGGAGCCTTCAAGGGAAAATTCGCCGTGATCGGCGGGGCGGTTCCATGGCTGCTCCTCAACAACGAGGATATGCCGCACGTTGGGACGCTTGATGTCGATCTCGGCCTCCACGCCGAGGCGCTTGGGGACGGTGAGTACGCGATGCTCGTCGAGGCCTTGATGGGGCACGGATATCGGCAGCGCGAGGAATTGCGGCGCTTTCAGCTGGTCCGGCAGGTGCCCGCCTCCGAAGGTGGCCCGATTGATGTCGTGGTGGATTTTTTGATGCCACGCGATGCCGAGATTGTCAGGAACGTACCGCCTTTGATCAACGAGTTCGCAGTCCAAAGGGCTGACGGAGCCGACCTCGCGTTTCGGTTCTACCAAATGGTGGCCATAACTGGGTCCATGCCGGCTGGCGGCACCAATCGGGTGGAAATCGCCGTCTGCTCAATCCCGGCCCTTCTGGCCATGAAGGGCCATGCTATCCGAGGTCGCTACAAGCAGAAGGACGCCTACGACATCTACTACTGCATTCGGAACTACCCAGACGGTATCGCCTCTCTTGCGGAGGCGTGCCGGCTGCTCCTGCTCCATCCCAGCGCGGTAAACGGCTACAGGTTCATCGCGGAAAAGTTCGACAGCGTGGAGGGCTACGGACCGACGTGCGTTCGCAAGTTCGTCGAGCAGACGTCGATTCTCGGCGACCGCTCACCCGAGCAATGGCAGCAGGACGCATTCGGGCAAGTCGATGCCTGGTTGCGAGCGCTTGGCATAAGGAATTGAGAGGCTACTTCCGGCGATGAGGAGTGGCTGTCGAATCATGATTAGCACCGAGAACCTTTCCTGCCTTTCCAATGCTCTCGTTGAGAATCCAGATGGTCTCCACTTGTGCCGCCTCGATGACTATTATTCCGGTACTCGTTGCAACGGGCGCAGATACTGCAGCCCACAGCACTCTATCCCTTGCTATCGATCGCGTAGCGATGCCGTTAACCTCCACCGCCCATGGGTTGCGTAGCCTTCTCAGTCGGGTCTTTGATCTCGTCGCGACTGACCCTAAAGATTGGTTGAAATGGGAAGCAACGCCATACAGACCAACCCAAACAATCATTGAAGCCGCGCTCGCACTCTACACGCATCATACGGTTGACTCTATGGCACGAAACGACGGCAGTGCGAAAACCTGAGAAGCACCTCGAAACGCATCGAGGAACTGATTGAGGACGCAAAGCGCGAGCACAAGAAGCTCATGTGTTTCGTCCGATAACAACTATTCACACGCGACGTTGAACAGGTAGCTTGAGGCGGGAGTCCTGGTGGCGGTAATCAGAGTTATTGCCGCTCTCAGTGTATTGAATAGGCGGAATCCCACGGTTTCAGTGCTGCTGGGATCAGTCGTAGGTTATTTGTTTGGACGAAATAAATAAGCGCTGAGAGACGGATGCCACATCTGCGTTTGCCTGTGCGAACGCATTTATTCAGAACGTCTTTTGAGCTCGACGGTCTTCCGAGTGTGCATTCGAAGGCGGCACCACCGCGCCTTTGCATATTTTAGCGGGAGATATCTATATTCCCCCAAGAGCGGTGCTTGAGCCGCCATAGCTTGCCCCCTGCCGGGGGTGACTTCGCGATGTACAACTCTTCGCCGTCCGCTGCCTTGTAGGGCTTTGTGCGCGGTTCCAGCGCCTTAATGGACCGCTCGGTGAGCTTGCGAGTCTCGCGCATGAGCCGATGCCCCCATCGGGCACGCTCTCGCAAGGTCTAACAGAGTCCGATGTTCTTCAGTTCAGCGCTAAGTTATTGATTATTATGCGTAGCTGAACAAAGCGAAAACGAGCGAGAGGGGGAATTGGTGCCGGGAATAGGAGTCGAACCTACGACCCGCGCATTACGAATGTCGGCACGACCTTAATCTTACCGGTACACCAGGGAGTGCCCGCCGCGGTGACGGTGACCTTTCCACTGAGCGCGGCGCGGCAGGGCGGCGAGCGGTACAGGCGCGTGCTGCGGAAATCCTCTGGGTCATGCGTAGGCCAATGCTGCCGGGAGGTGATGCGCGGGCTTTCGTCCGGCTCAGGATGTCCATCCGTCCGCGCCCGTCGATCTCGGCCAACCGCATTGCTGGGACCCGATGACATTCCAGCAAGCGGTCGCCGGAGCTTCGCAGCATGCTTCTGCTCCCAGGCAATCACGATGACACTGCTGAGATGCGGACGGTGCGCTAATGTGGTAGCATGTACACAAAGTCGCACAGCAAGCGGAGCCCTTCTTCTTCATGACCACCGGCACCATTACCGTTCGCCTCGACGATGAGGTGAAGGATCGATTGAATCGGCTCGCGGAATCGACGCGCCGAAGCAAGTCGTTCCTGGCTTCAGAGGCAATCCGACAATTTGTCGAAAACAACGAATGGCAGATCGCTGAGATTCATGCGGCGCTCACCGAGGCTGACCAGGGCGATTTCGCTGCCACTCACGAGGTGGATCGGCTGCGAACGACGTGGAAGGTGAATGCGGATTAGGTGGCTGCGCAAGGCGCTGAGGAATCTCGACGAAGAAGCCACCTACATCGCAGCTGACGATATCGCTGCGGCCAGGTTGGTTGTTCGCCGCATTTTTGAGGCGGTTGATCAGC
>DAHVTM010000002.1:0-5539 GCA_027324195.1 Gammaproteobacteria bacterium
GAACTCGGGACCCCTTGCACCCCATGCAAGTGCGCTACCAGACTGCGCCACGCTCCGAAGAGAAAACACTTGTTCTTCTGACCAGCACGAGCGGGGAAGTCCCGTGCTGAAGGCAATGATACCTCGAATCCCGCCCTCGACGGGAGCGAATCAGCGCCTGAGAATCTTCAGCACTTCCTCGAGTTCCAATCGAATCTGCTTCGCCATCTGCTGGCTCTGGAAGACATCGGTCCGGGCCTCATCGCCCGTCAGATGATTACGTGCGCCGCCAATGGTGAACCCCTGCTCGTAAAGCAGGCTTCTGATCTGGCGGATCACGATCACGTCCTGGCGCTGGTAGTAGCGGCGGTTGCCCCGGCGCTTGACCGGTTTCAGCTGCGGGAATTCCTGCTCCCAGTAGCGCAGCACGTGCGGTTTCACTCCGCACAGTTCGCTCACCTCGCCGATGGTGAAATAGCGCTTGCCGGGAATGACCGGCAGCTCGGCGTTATTCTTGGGCTCCAACATACGCTTCAACCCGCGCCTTGAGCTTCTGTCCCGGACGGAACGTCACCACTCGCCTGGCGGTAATCGGAATCTCCTCACCTGTCTTGGGGTTTCTGCCGGGGCGCGGGTTCTTATCTCGCAGGTCGAAATTGCCGAATCCGGAAAGTTTGACCTGCTCTCCATCCGACAGCGCTGCCCGCACCTCCTCGAAGAACAGATCAACCAGCTCGCGGGCTTCCCGCTTATTCAGTCCCAGCTGATTGAACAGCGCCTCGGCCATCTCTGCCTTCGTCAGAGCCATCTCTTATTCTCGTATACTTGCGTTGAAGCTCACGCGCAAATCCGCCATCACCGCAGCGACGAGACGGGCCACGTCGTCATCAGTAAGCGTGCGAGAAAAATCCTGAAAAATCAAGCCTAAAGCGATACTTTTTCGACCTTCCTCTATCCCCTGTCCCCGATAGACGTCGAATACCCGGAGGTCGCGCAGCAGGCTGGACCCGACCAAGGCTACACGCTCGGCCAGCTGACTTAAAGGCACAGATTCGTCCACGACCACGGCGAGGTCGCGCCGCACCTGCGGCTGTCGCGATACCTCCCGATACGCTGGCCGATCGAGCGCCAGACCCGCCCAATCGAGCTCGACAAGGACGGGCGTATGGACGAACTCCAGAGAGCGCACCAGCGAGGGATGAAGCTCGCCCAGCCAACCGACCGGCCTGCCGTCTCGCAATAGGCGTGCCGCGCGTCCAGGATGCAGACTGGGATGCTCGTGCGGCTCAAAGCGCAGTTGCACACCGCCCGATACGGCCGCGAGCAGCGCCTCGATGTCACCCTTGACGTCGAAGAAATCGACCGGTTCAAGCATCGGGCGCGGCAATCCCCACTGTTCGGGCATGCGTGCTCCGCACGCGAGCGCGGCGAGTGTGTCGATTTCCCGGGTCACCCCCTCGTGCAGCTCAAAGCGCGCGCCATGCTCAAACAGGCGAATCCGATTGCGCTGGCGTCGCTGATTCTCGAGCGCTGCGCGCAACAGGCCCGGCCACAACGACAGGCGCATGACGGACAAGTCGCTCGCGATGGGATTGGCGAGCGCCAGCGACGGTGCGTCTCCGAGCAGTTGCTGCTGCAGCTGCGGATCGACAAATGCGTAAGTCACCGCTTCGTGGTAACCACGCATCGCCAACACTTCGAGCACCCCTTGCTCGGGCGGCACGGACTCCGGCAGTGCGCGGACACGCTCCTGGGCCCGCGCATCGAGCTCGCCAATCGACTCATAGCCGATGATGCGAGCGACTTCCTCGATGAGGTCCGCCTCGAGCGCGATATCAAATCGATGCGCTGGCGGCTCGACCCGCCAGCCTTCGCTCAGCGTCTCGACGCGCATGCCGAGTCCCTCGAGCACCGCCCGCACGCGCTGCGGGTCGAATTCTGCTCCGAGCAGGCGTGTCAGCTGGGCGCGTCTAAGCACCACCGCCTGCCGAGTCGGCCGATACCCTTCGGCTTCAGTCAGGACCAGCGGTCCGGCAGCCCCGCCGGCAATGCCTCGGATCAATTCGAGCGCGCGCGCCATCGCACGCTCCTGGCCAGACGGATCAACCCCACGTTCGAAACGCTGGCTGGCATCAGTCGTCAGTCCCCAGCGCAATGCACGCCCGATGACCGCATCGGGCGCGAAATAAGCCACTTCCAGAAACACGTCCGTGGTATCAGCGCTGCAGGCCGTGCGCGCACCACCCATGATACCGGCGATCCCGACCGGACCGGCGCCATCTGTAATCAGCAGCACGTCAGGTTTCAATGCCGCCGAGCGACCATCGAGCAGCGTCACCGTCTCGCCCGCCTGTGCCAGGCGAACCCGTATCGGATCGACGAGCTTCGCCAAGTCGTAGGCGTGCATGGGCTGACCGAGCTCGAGCATCACATAATTGGTGACGTCGACGACCGGACTGATCGAACGCACGCCGGCGCGGCGCAGCCGTTCACGCATCCACACCGGCGTAGGCGCCTTGTTATCAATTCCGCACACCACGCAGCCGGCAAAACGCGGACACGCCGCCGGAGCATCGAGATGCACTGCGACAGTGTCGGTATGCTTGGCAGTCGAAGCCTGCGGCTGCGGTCCTGTAATTCTACCGCCGGACAGTGCGGCCACTTCCCGCGCCACGCCGATGATGGAAAGCGCATCGCCTCGGTTCGGGGTCACGTTCAGATCAAGTGTGAAATCATCGAGACGCAGGTAGCCACGCAGATCGGCGCCCACCGGGGCATCCGCCGGCAGCTCGAGGATTCCCTCCGAACTATCTGACAAACCGAGTTCTTTCGCCGAGCACAACATGCCGGCCGACTCGGTGCCGCGCAACTTTGCCGCCTTGATCCGCAGGCCCTCGGGCAGCGCGGCGCCAACCATCGCCAGCGCGCTCTTCAGTCCGGCGCGCGCGTTCGGGGCACCGCAAACGATCTGCAACGGCTCGCCCTGCCCGCTCGCAACCCGACAGATGCGCAGCTTGTCGGCCTGGGGATGCTTCTCGGCCGAGAGAATCTCGCCCACGAGCACGCCAGAGAACGCGGGCGCGGCCGGCTCGATTGCCTCGAGTTCCAGACCCGCCATGGTCAGCCGCTCACCGAGCTGTGCGGCGTCCCATGGCACCGCAATCCAATCAGTGAGCCAGGAATATGGAACCTTCATGGTGTCAGAGCGTGCCGAACTGCTCGAGGAAGCGCAGGTCGTTCTCGAAAAACAGACGCAGATCGTTCACACCGTAGCGCAGCATTGCCAGGCGATCAATGCCCATCCCGAACGCGTAGCCGCTGTAGCGCTCGGCGTCTACTCCGCTTGCCATCAACACATTCGGATGCACCATGCCGCAGCCTGCGATCTCCAGCCAGCCGGTGTGCTTGCAAGTCCGGCAACCTTTGCCCGCACAGAACACACACGACATGTCGACTTCAGCCGACGGCTCGGTGAACGGAAAGTACGACGGCCTCAGCCGCATCGCAAGATCCTGCTCGAAGAACGCCTGCAGGAACCCGTGCAGCATCGCCTTGAGGTTCGCGAAACTCACCGCCTCTGCGACCCGCAGTCCCTCGATCTGATGAAACATCGGCGAGTGCGTCATGTCCGAATCACACCGATACACACGCCCCGGAGCCACTACGGCGAGCGGCGCACCACGCGCGAGCATGGCGCGGATCTGCACCGGTGAGGTATGCGTGCGCAGCAGCTTCCCGTCCGCGAAGTAGAACGTGTCGTGCATCGCCCGCGCGGGGTGATTGGGCGGGAAGTTCAACGCCTCGAAATTATGGAAATCGTCTTCGATCTCCGGGCCCGTGGCAACATCGAAGCCGGCTCGCTGGAACAGTGCCTCCATGCGCAGGCGCGCCTTGGTGACCGGGTGCAGGCCGCCGCGCCGCTCGCCACGACCGGGCAAGCTGACATCGATCCGCCCTGCCGTGAGCGCCCGCTCTATCTCCTCGTGAGTGAGCGTCGTGCGTCGCGCTTCGATCGCCGCCTGAACTCGCGCCTTGGCATCATTGATTTTCTGCCCGGCCGCAGGCCGCTCGGCGGCCGGGAGGCCGCCGAGCGATTTCAGCTGCTCGGTAAGGACGCCTTTCTTGCCGAGCCAGCGCACGCGCGCCTCATCAAGCGCGCCGAGCACCGTGCATTCAGCGACCTCGGCAAGCGCCCGCTCAACGAGGGATGCCAGCTCCTGCATGCCGCCGTGACCGCGGCCGGATCAGGCGACGCCCAATGCGGCTTTGGCCTGCGCGGCAATCGCGCCAAAAGCCGCCGCATCGTGCACGGCCAGATCGGCGAGCACCTTACGGTCGACTTCGACGCCGGCCTTCAGCAGGCCGTTGATCATGCGGCTGTAGGACAGCCCGTGCACCCGGGCGCCGGCATTGATGCGGGCGATCCACAGGGCGCGGAACTCGCGCTTCTTCTGCCGACGATCGCGGTACGCATACTGTCCGGCCTTGATGACCGCCTGCTTGGCGGTGCGATAGACCTTGCGTCGGGCGTTGTAGTAGCCCTTCGCCTTACCCAGAACTTTCTTGTGACGGCGCCCGGCCGTCACGCCACGCTTGACTCTTGCCATCTCGAACCTCGCTCGGAATTACTTGTGATAAGGAAGGAGCTGCACAAGCCGACCAACGTCGGTCTCGTGAACGAGGCTCGTTCCGCCCGAGCGGGCATGGCGCTTGACCTTCGGATCCTTGTGTCCGAGGTTGTGGCGACGCTTGGAGGCGTACCGCTTGAAGCCCTTCGCCGTTTTGCGAAAGCGCTTGGCGGCCGCCCGGTTGGATTTCAACTTAGGCATGTTCACTCCTCAACAATGACTGTAGCCCCGGTCGCAAGGTGTCGACTCGACACCCGCTACGGGCGAACGATCCGCCGCCGTCCTTCAGCGGCTGACCGTCACTTTTTCTTTGGTCCGAACACCATGACCATTTGACGCCCCTCCATGAGCGGGTTCTGCTCGACCACGCCGTGCTCGGCGAGATCGCCCACCACCCGATCGAGGAGCTTGCGCCCGATGTCCTGGTGCACCATCTCTCGGCCCCGGAACCGCAAGGTGACCTTGGCCTTGTCGCCCTCGGTCAGGAAGCGGATCAGATTACGCAGCTTGATCTGGTAATCGGCCTCTCCCGTACCGGGACGGAACTTCACTTCCTTGACCTGGATCTGCTTCTGCTTGCGCTTCGCCGAGTGGGCCTTCTTGTTCTGTTCAAACAAGAATTTTCCATAATCCATGATGCGCACAACCGGTGGCTGTGCCGTCGGCGACACTTCCACCAGATCGAGCTCCGCGGACGTTGCCAACTGCAACGCCTCGGCACGGGACATCACTCCTGCCTGCGACCCATCGGCCGCAATCACGCGCAGTTGCGGCGCATTGATCTCCTCATTGCGCCGGACCCGCTTGGTTACACTGGCTATGCGTCAATCCTCCAAAGTACGGCGCCCGCGGCTCTCAGACTCGATGCGGAGCCGTTCGCTGAACGTCTCCAGACTCATCGTGCCGAGATCCTTGCCGCTACGGGTGCGCAC
>DAHVTM010000005.1:0-25916 GCA_027324195.1 Gammaproteobacteria bacterium
AACTCCGGTAATCCGCATGGCCGTCGCCTTTCTCGATTTCGAACAGCCCATCGCCGAGCTCGAAGCGAAGATCGAGGAGCTCAAGCACGTCACCTGCGACCCCGAGGTCAACATCCAGGAGGAGATCGCGCGGCTGCAGGCGAAGAGCCGCCAGCTCACCACCAGCATCTTCGCCAACCTCACCCCCTGGCAGATCACGCAGCTCGCGCGCCACCCGCACCGGCCCTATACGCTCGATTACATCGGCGCGCTGTGCACGGATTTCAACGAGCTGCACGGCGATCGGATGTATGCCGATGACGGGGCGATCGTGGGCGGGCTGGCGCGCATCGAGGGCCGTCCGATCGTCATCATCGGCCACCAGAAAGGCCGCGACACCAAAGAGCGCGTGCGGCGCAACTACGGCATGCCGCGGCCCGAGGGCTACCGCAAGGCGCTGCGCCTGATGCAGCTCGCGGAGCGTTTCGACCTGCCGCTGGTGACGCTGATCGATACGCAGGGCGCTTATCCGGGCGTCGGCGCCGAGGAGCGCGGCCAGAGCGAGGCGATCGCGCGCAACCTGCTCGAGATGTCGACCCTGGCGATTCCGATCGTCTCGGTGGTGACGGGCGAGGGCGGCTCGGGCGGGGCACTCGCCATCGGGGTGTGCGACCGGCTGCTGATGCTGCAGTACAGCATCTACTCGGTGATCTCCCCGGAGGGTTGTGCCTCGATTCTCTGGAAGAGCCAGGACAAGCGCGAGGCGGCCGCCGAGGCGCTGAACATGACCGCCGAGCGGCTCGAGCGGCTCGGCCTGGTCGATGAGGTGATCGAGGAGCCCCTCGGCGGGGCGCACCGCGATCCGGCAACCACCGTCGGGCGGCTGAAGGCGGCCATCCTGACCCATCTGGATGCGCTCGAGGCGCTGCCGCGCGAGCGGCTGGTGCCGCTGCGCGCCGAGCGCATCGCCGGCTTCGGCGTGTACGGAGAGAGCGCCTCGTGAGCGCACCGCGGCGGGGCGTGCGGCCCGCCCGGGCATTCTCGAGCGAGCGGCTGAGTGAGCGCCTGGCGGCGCTGCTGCCGGAGTTCCCCCACGTAGCGCTGTGCGTCGCATTCAGCGGCGGCATCGACTCGACGGCGCTGCTGGCGGCGCTCGCCGGGGTGCGCGCCAGGCACTTCGCTCTGCGCGCGGTCCACATCGATCATGGTCTGCACCCCGACTCCACCCAGTGGGCGCGCCACTGCCGAGCACTCGCGCGCCGCCTCGGCGTGCCGCTGAAGGTGGTGCGCGTCACCGTGGCGCGCCGGCCGGGGGGCTCGCTCGAGGAGGCCGCACGCGCCGAGCGCTACCGGGCCCTGGCGCGGCTGCTTGCCCCGGCCGAGGTGCTGCTCACGGCCCACACCCAGGACGATCAGCTCGAAACGGTGCTGCTGCAGTTGTTTCGCGGCTGTGGACTGCCCGGACTCGCCGCCATGCCCGAGCTCGCCGCCTTCGGTCCCGGCCGCCACGCCCGTCCGCTGCTCGGTTTCACCCGCGCGCAGCTCGCGCCCTGGGTCGAGGCCGCCGCGCTGAGGGTGCTCGAGGATCCGAGCAATGCCGATGAGCGCTTCGATCGGAACTACCTGCGCCGCCAGGTGCTGCCGGCGGTGCGCACACGCTGGAGCGCAGTGGGCGCGGCGGTGGCGCGCACTGCGCGGCACGCGGCCGAGGGCCAGCGGCTGCTCGAGACCCTGGCGCGTGCCGACCTCGAGCGGGCCAGCGACGGAGCGGCGCTGTCGGTGAAAGCGCTGCGTGCGTTGAGTGCGGCGCGCCGGCGCAACGCGCTGCGCTACTGGATCGCGCAGGGCGCGCACACCGTGCCCGATGCGCGCCGGCTCGAGCAGATCGCCAGCGCCGTGATCGAGGCACGCGCCGATGCCCATCCGCAGGTCGCCTGGGGCGAGTGGCGGGTTGAGCGCCAAGCCGATCGGCTGGTGCTCGAACCGGGCGCGCACCGGGGGCGGCACGCCGCCCCGGTCGAGGAGATCCGCTGGGATCCGCGCCGCTCGCCGCGCTGCGAGCTGCCCGAGGGTTGCGGGGTGCTCGAGCTGCGACCCGATGCGCACGGTCCACTCGATCTGCAGGCGCTCGGCGCGCCGCTCACGGTGCGTTGGCGGCGTGGCGGGGAGCGCCTGCGCTTGCACCCGGGCGGGGCGCGCCGAGCGCTGAAAAGTCTGCTGCAGGAGGCGCGCGTGCCGCCGGCCGAGCGCTCCCGATTGCCGCTGGTGTTCTGCGACGGCACGCTGCTCGCGGTGGCGGACCTGTGGCTCGAGGCGAGCGTGCGCGCGGCGCGAGGCGCGACCCACCGCGCGCGGCTGCTCTGGCACAAGACGCCCCACTAACCGCACCGATTGTGCTACGCTGTCGGCCCGTCGTTCATGCAGCCATGAACACCCGGCAGCGTTTCCAACGGCGGATCACCTGAAGCTATCGATTCTATGACGCGATTCGTATTCGTCACCGGCGGTGTCGTGTCCTCGCTCGGCAAAGGTATTGCCAGCGCGTCACTCGGCGCCATCCTCGAGGCGCGCGGCCTGAAGGTCGCGATGGTCAAGCTCGATCCGTACATCAACGTCGATCCGGGCACCATGAGCCCGTTTCAGCACGGCGAGGTATTCGTCACCCAGGACGGCACCGAGACCGACCTCGATCTCGGCCACTACGAGCGCTTCGTGCGCACCACCACCGGACGCAACAGCAACTTCACCACCGGGCGGATCTACGAGCGGGTCATCGCCAAGGAGCGCCGCGGCGATTATCTCGGCGCCACGGTGCAGGTGATTCCGCACATCACCGATGAGATCAAGCGCAGCATTCACCTCGGGGCCGAGGGCGCCGATGTGTGCATGGTCGAGATCGGCGGCACGGTCGGGGACATCGAGTCGCTGCCGTTCCTCGAGGCGATCCGCCAGCTCGGCGTCGAGCTCGGACGTACCCGCTGCGTCTACCTGCACCTGACATTGGTGCCGACGGTGGGCGGCTCGGGGGAGATCAAGACCAAGCCGACACAACACTCGGTCAAGGAGCTGCGCGGCATCGGCATTCAGCCCGATGTGCTGCTGTGCCGCTGCAAGCATCCGCTGCCCGAGGAGCAGCGGCGCAAGATCGCGCTGTTCACCAACGTCGAGGAGCGCGCCGTGATCTCGGCGATCGATGCCGAGGACATCTATCAGATTCCGATGTTGCTGCACGAGCAGGGCCTCGATGACATCGTGGTCGGCAAGCTCGGACTCGAGGTGCCCGCCACCGACCTCACCGAGTGGCGCCAGGTGGTTGCCGCCAAGGCCAACCCCGACGGTCAGGTCGACATCGCCATGGTCGGCAAGTACGTGCAGATCCGCGACTCGTACCTCTCGCTGCACGAGGCGCTGATGCACGGCGGGCTCAAGAGCCGCACCCGCGTCAACATCCACTACATCGAGTCGACCGACCTTGAGACCCAGGGGACGCACGCGCTCGAGGGGATGGATGCGATCCTGGTGCCGGGCGGGTTCGGCGAGCGCGGCATCGAGGGCAAGATTCTCTCGGTGCGCTACGCGCGCGAGCACGGCGTGCCGTACCTCGGCATCTGCCTCGGCATGCAGGTGGCGATCGTCGAGTACGGCCGGCACGTGCTCGGCCTCAGCGGGGCGAACAGCACCGAGTTCAACCGCGCCACCTCCTATCCGGTCATCGCGCTGATCAGCGAGTGGCGGGACCAGGCGCACGGCGTACAGACCCGCGACGAGGCCTCGGGCAAGGGCGGCACCATGCGCCTCGGCGCCCAGGAGGTGCTGCTGGGTGCCGGGACGCGCGCGCGCGACATCTACGGCAAGGACGTCATCCTCGAGCGGCATCGCCACCGCTTCGAATTCAACAACAACTTCCTCGAGCGCTACCGCGAGGCGGGACTGCGCTTCTCGGGGTTCTCGCGCGACGGACTGGTCGAGGTGATCGAGCTGGCGAATCACCCCTGGTTCGTGGCCACGCAGTTTCACCCCGAGTTCACCTCCACGCCGCGCGACGGCCATCCGCTGTTCACCGGGTTCATCCGCGCCGCGCGTGCCCAGCGCGCCGCGCTGCTGCCGCAGGCGGCGCTCGCCTGAGAGGGCCATGCAGCTCGCCGGGGCGCAAATCGGGATCGACCAGCCGTTGCTCGTCATCGCCGGGCCGTGCGTGATCGAAAGCGAGACGCTCGTGCAGGAAGTGGCCGGGCGAATGGTGGAAATCACGCGGCGGCTGGCGCTGCCGTACGTGTTCAAGGCGTCCTTCGACAAGGCGAACCGATCCTCCGGCAAGAGCTTTCGCGGCCCGGGGCTCGAGCGCGGTCTGAAGGTGCTCGAGGGGGTGCGGCGCGCGTTCGCCGTGCCGGTGCTCACCGACGTGCACGAGGACACCCCGCTCGCAGAGGTCGCCGCGGTGGTCGATGTGCTGCAGACCCCGGCGTTTCTCTGCCGGCAGACGAATTTCATCCTGGCCGTGGCCGCCTGTGGCAAGCCGGTCAACATCAAGAAGGGCCAGTTTCTCTCGCCCTGGGAGATGCGCAACGTCGTCGAGAAGGCGCGCTCCACCGGCAATGAGGACATCCTGGTCTGCGAGCGCGGGTTCACGTTCGGCTACAACAATCTGATCGCCGATATGCGCTCGCTTGCGATCCTGCGCGAGTGCCGCTGCCCGGTGATCTTCGATGCCACCCACTCGGTGCAGCTGCCTGGCGGACGCGGGGCGAGCTCCGGCGGGCAGCGTGAGTTCGTGCCAGTGCTGGCGCGCGCGGCGGTGGCCGCCGGGGTGGCCGGGGTGTTCATGGAAACCCATCCCGATCCGGCGCAGGCCCTGTCCGACGGGCCGAATGCCTGGCCGCTCGGGCGCATCGAGCCGCTGCTCGAGACACTGAAGGCGTTGGATGCGGCCGCCAAGGCGCGGCCGTTCGAAGAATCTCTCCTGGCGCAAGAAGGACTGGAACGATGAGCCGAATCGCCGATATCCGCGGTCGCGAGATCCTCGACTCCCGGGGCAACCCCACCGTCGAGTGCGATGTGATCCTTGATTCCGGCGCGCTCGGGCGTGCCGCGGTGCCCTCCGGCGCCTCGACCGGCACCCGCGAGGCGGTGGAGTTGCGCGACGGGGACAAGAAGCGCTACCTCGGCAAGGGCGTGCTGAAGGCGGTCGAGCACGTCAACACGGTGCTCAGGCAGGCGCTGCTCGGCGCCGACCCGCGCGATCAGGCTGCGCTCGATGCGCGCATGATCGAGCTCGACGGCACCGAGAACAAGGCGCGACTCGGGGCGAATGCGATTCTGGCAGTGTCGCTGGCGAGCGCGCACGCCGCGGCGCGCGATGCGCGCCTGCCGCTGTACCGCTACCTCGGCCAGACGTTGTGCGCCGGGCGCGAGCCGCTGATGCCCGTGCCGATGATGAACATCATCAATGGCGGTGCGCACGCCAACAACAGCCTCGACATCCAGGAGTTCATGATCCTGCCGGTCGGCGCGCCGAGCTTTCGCGAAGCGCTGCGCTACGGCGCAGAGGTGTTCCACGCCCTGAAGAAGCTGTTGAACGACCGCGGGCTCGCCACCTCGGTCGGCGACGAGGGCGGTTTCGCGCCGAACCTCGGCTCGAACTCCGAGGCGCTCGAGGTGATCCTGCAGGCGATCGAGAAGGCCGGCTACGCTCCCGGGCGCGACATCTACCTCGGTCTCGATGCGGCCAGCTCCGAGTTTTACCGCAATGGCAGCTACGAGTTGAAGGCCGACGGGCGGCGTTTCTCGAGCGCGGCGTTCACCGACTATCTGGCCGATCTCGCCCACCGCTACCCGATCGTCAGCATCGAGGACGGCATGGCCGAGGGTGACTGGGACGGCTGGGCGCAGCTGACGCGCGCGCTCGGGGAGCGTTACCAGCTGGTCGGCGATGATGTGTTCGTCACCAATACGCGCATCCTGCGCGAGGGCATCGAGAAGCACGTGGCCAACGCGGTGCTGATCAAGCCCAACCAGATCGGCACGCTCACCGAGACGCTCGCGGCGATCGACATGGCCGACCAGGCGCACTACGCCGCGGTGGTCTCGCACCGCTCCGGGGAGACCGAGGATGCGAGCATTGCCGATCTGGCCGTGGCCACGGCCGCCACGCAGATCAAGACCGGCTCGCTGTCGCGCTCGGATCGGATCGCCAAGTACAACCAGCTGCTGCGCATCGAGGCGGAGCTCGGCAAGGTGCGCTATGCGGGCCGGGACGCCTTCCCGGTGAAGATTTGATCGGCCGCGCCGGCGCCCGTAAGCTCCCGGGCTGTCGGTTGCCGGCCGGATGATGGGGACGGGGATCCGTTGAAACTGCTCGCCGCCGCTTTGCTCGCCGCCCTGGTGCTCCTGCAGTACCGGATCTGGATCTCGGGCGAGGGGGTCCGGCCGGTGTATCGGCTCGAGCGGGCGGTCGCCGCGCAGGAGAAGCTCAACGCGCGGCTCACGCGGCGCAACGCCCGTCTCGCCGCCGAGGTGGCCGATCTGAAGACCGGCACCGCCGCGCTCGAGGAGCGGGCGCGCAGCGAACTCGGCATGATCGGTCCGCATGAGACGTTCTACATGGTCGTCGAACCGCCGCGCTTCCCGCCGGCCGATCGCCGCTGACCCATGCGCTACTGGCTGGTGATGCCCGCCGCCGGCATCGGCCGTCGGTTCGGCACTGAGCGTCCCAAGCAGTACGCCGCGCTCGCCGGTCGGACCGTCATCGAGTGGGCACTGGCGCCATTTTTGCGCGATACGCGCTGCGCCGGCGTGATGGTGGCGCTCGCGCCGGGCGATCCGTACTGGCCGACGATCGCCCCGGCAGCGGTGCACACCACCCCCGGGGGCGCCGAGCGCAGCGACTCGGTGCGCAACGCGCTCGCGGCGCTCGCTCCGCGCGCCGCGGCCGAGGACTGGGTGCTGGTGCACGATGCGGCGCGCCCGTGCCTGCCGGGGCAGGATCTGGAGCGGCTGCTCGGCAGCCTTGCGGCGCATCCGCTCGGCGGGCTGCTCGCCACGCCTGCCGCCGACACCCTCAAGCGCGCCGATGCGCACGGTGCGGTGGCCGAGACGGTCGATCGGGCCGGGCTGTGGCGTGCCCTGACGCCGCAGATGTTTCGCTACGGGCCGCTCTGTGCCGCGCTCGATCAGGCGCACGCCGCGCAGCGCCGCCCGACCGATGAGGCGCAGGCGCTCGAGTGGGCCGGGCAGCACCCGGTGCTGGTGGCCGGCTCGGCGGCCAATCTGAAGATCACGACCGCGGCGGATCTGACCATCGCTGCGGCACTGTTGGAGGCGGCGGCATGAGAGTCGGTTCGGGTTTCGATGTGCACGCGTTCGCTCCGGGCGATCACATCATGTTGGGCGGGGTGCGCGTGGCGCACACCGAGGGCGTGCTCGCCCACTCCGACGGGGATGTGCTGCTGCATGCCCTGACCGATGCGCTGCTCGGTGCGGCGGGGCTCGGCGACATCGGGCAGCACTTCCGCGACACCGATCCGCGCTGGCGGGGCGCTGACAGCGCGCACTTCGTGCGCGCCACCCTCGCGATGCTGCGCGAGCGCGGGCTGCGGGTGGGCAATGCCGACCTCACGCTGCTCGCCGAGCGGCCGAAACTCGGTCCGCATCGCGAGGCGATCCGCGCACGCATCGCCGAGCTGCTCGAGGTCGCGCCCGAGGCGGTCAACGTCAAGGCGACCACCACCGAGAAGCTCGGCTTCCTCGGGCGTGCCGAAGGCATCGGCGCACAGGCGGTCGTGCTGCTCGATGGTCCCTGAGGCGGCTCTTGATCCGCCGCGCGCCCATGGGGCGGCGCTGGCGAGGGTGAGCGTGCGTACGGCACCGGAGGACTTCTACGTCGAGGAGTCCCTCGGCTTCGCGCCATCGGGCAGCGGTGCGCACGTGCTGCTGCAGGTGCGCAAGCGCGATGCCAATACCGCGTGGGTGGCGCGCGAGCTGGCCCGATTCGCCGGCTGCCGTGCCGCCGATGTGGGCTACGCCGGGCTGAAGGACCGCCATGCGGTCACGGTGCAGTGGTTCTCGGTGCCGCGCGCGGCGCACTCGGGGCTCGAGTGGGCGGGGCTGAGCGGGCCGGGCTTTGAGGTGCTCGCTGCGCACGCACACAGCCGCAAGTTGCCGCGCGGGGCGCATGCGGGCAATTGCTTTCGCATCATCGCGCGCGGGGCGCCGCCGCCGCCCGCAGTGCTGCAGGAGCGGGTGCGCCGCATCGAAGCGCAGGGCGTGCCGAACTATTTCGGTCCGCAGCGCTTCGGGCGCGAGGGGGCCAATCTGGAGCGGGCGGCTGCCGATCCGCGCACGCTGCGCCCGAGCGAGCGCGGCTTCGTTCTCTCGGCCGCCCGCAGCCTGGTGTTCAACGCCGTGCTCGCCGAGCGGGTCGGCGCGCAGAGCTGGGCGCAGCTGCAGTCCGGGGATCGCGCCGTGCTCGATGGTCGCGGCAGTCATTTCGCGGTCGAGGAGCCCGATGCGACGCTCGCGGCGCGCTGCGAGCGGCTCGAGATCCACCCCAGCGGGCCGCTCTGGGGCGCCGGGGAGCTCGACTCGCAGGGGGCCGTGCGCGAGCTTGAGCAGCGCGTGGCCGGCGCGTACGCGCCGTTGTGCGCGCGGCTCGAGGCGGCCGGCATGCGCCAGGAGCGGCGCGGCCTGCGGGTGGCCGTACGCGAACTCAGCGTGCAGTGGCAGCCCGGGGCCGTGGTGCTGGCGTTTCGCCTGGCGCGCGGGGCATACGCCACGGCAGTGCTGCGCGAGCTGTTCGCGCTCGAGGACTACGAGGACAGCAGCACGTAGAGGGCTCCGGTACCGCCGTCGACGGCACGCGCCGAGACGAACGCGAGCACCGGCGAGAGCCGTCGCAGCACCGAGGCGACCATGCCCTTCAAGACCGGTCCACGGTGCCCCGAGCGCAGACCCTTGCCGTGAATGATGCGCACGCAGCGCCAGCGGCGCGCCAGCGCTTCGGCCAGGAACTCCCGCAGCGCCGCGCGCGCCTGCTGCATCGTGAGCCCGTGCAGGTCGAGTTCGGCCTGCACCCGAAATTCCCCGCGCCGCAGCCGCCGCAGCAGCTGCAGCGATACCCCTTCGCGGCGAAACACGAGCGCCTCCCCGCTGGCGAGCAGCGGATCGATCGGCTCACCGGCGAGGCTCTCCTCGAGCACGGCCAGCCGGTCGGCGCGGCTGAAGCGCGCCGCCGGAGGCGGCTTGGGCCGCCCGCCGGGGGGGCTCGGCGGCTCGAGCCGCCGCACGTCGCGCACGGCCTCGCGGAACAGCCGCCAGTCATCTTCGGAGTCTGATGCGCACACGCTTCCTCCGCGGAATTTGCTTCCAGTATAGTCGCGCCCTTCCCGAGGATTGTCCTCGCCGAGACAGCGCCGCCCCCGTGAAAATACTGCTCAGCAACGATGACGGCTACCACGCTCAGGGCATCCGCGTGCTGCGGAGCAAGCTGGCGGACCTCGCCGAGGTTACCGTGGTTGCTCCGGACCGCAACCGCAGCGGCGCCAGCAATTCCCTCACGCTCGATATGCCGCTGCGCGTACTCGAGATCGAGCCGGGCCTGTACTGCGTGCAGGGCACCCCGACCGACTGCGTGCACCTGGCGATCACTGGACTCTTTGACTTCGAGCACGACATGGTGGTCTCGGGCGTCAACGACGGGGCCAACCTCGGCGATGACGTGCTCTATTCCGGCACGGTGGCCGCGGCGATCGAGGGGCGCTTCCTCGGTCTGCCGACGCTGGCGATTTCGCTGTGCACGCATCCGGGCAGCGGCGCGCACTTCGACACCGGTGCGGCGGTGGCCCATCGGCTGATCGCCGAGATGCTCGAGCGGCCGCTCGACAACTCGCTCATCCTCAACGTGAACGTGCCGGACGTACCGCTCGAGGCGCTGCGCGGGTTTCGCGCTACGCGGCTCGGCTACCGCCATCGCTCCGAGCCAGTCATTCCGGCGCGCGACCCGCGCGGCCGGCCGGTGTACTGGGTGGGGCCGGCCGGGGCGCAGCAGGATGCCGGTCCAGGCACGGATTTTCATGCCGTCGCCGAGGGCTACGTGTCGATCACGCCGCTGCAGATCGACCTGACACGCCACGCGGCGCTCGCACCGCTGCAGAGTTGGCTGGAGCGGCTCGATGAGTGATCTGCGCCTCTCGGGCATCGGCATGACCTCGGCGCGCACCCGCGACCGGCTGGTGCAGCGGCTGCGCGAGCAGGGCATCGACAATCTCGCCGTCCTCGATCGCATCCGCAACGTGCCACGGCACATCTTTGTCGATGAGGCGCTCGGCAGCCGCGCCTACGAGGACACGGCGCTGCCGATCGGCTTCGGTCAGACCATCTCCCAGCCCTATATCGTGGCGCGCATGAGCGCCGCGCTGCTCGAGGGCGGCGCGCTCGCCAACGTGCTCGAGGTGGGCACCGGCTGCGGCTATCAGAGCGCGGTGCTGGCGCCGCTCGTGGAGCGCCTGTTCACCATCGAGCGCATCGCCGGGCTGCTCGAGCGCGCCAAGGAGCGGCTGCGCGAGCTCGAGATCCGCAATGTCAGGTTTCATCACGGCGATGGTGCGCAGGGCTGGAAGACGCACGCACCATTTGACGGCATTCTGGTGGCGGCCGCGCCCCTGGTGGTGCCGCCGGTGCTGTTGCGTCAGCTCGCCCCCGGCGGGCGGCTGATCGTGCCGGTGGGACCGGAAGGCGAGCAGGAGTTGCTGCGTTTCACCCGCCAGGAGGCCGGCGTGGTGCGCGAATCCCTCGGTCGTGTCGCGTTCGTGCCACTGCTCGGTGGCAAGGGCTGAATGCGCGTGATGCGGCGCGAACTGCAGAGCGCAACCGATTGAAATCGAAATGCATTGCGTGCGTTCGGGCGGGCGGTGCCGCCGGTGCCCGGCGCGTGGGCGCTCGCCGGCGTCGCTGCGGCGAAACGCTTGCAATGCGAAATTGGCCATGGTTAACATAGCGCCGTCTCTCACTGGCGACATGCGCGCTGCCGGGGGACAAAAGGAGAAGGCACAGGGAGGAGGGGCGCTGAGAGAAAAGCAACAGTTTGATCGCGACCCTGGCAAAGCAATAACACGGCTGCGCGGCGGGAGACCGTCCGGCGCGGCGGGACGCGAAATCCCAACCCCTTCCCCTGTGTCTTCTTCGCCGCGCGCCGGTCAGTCGAAAAACAGCGCCGCGGCGACCCGACGGTCCTCGTGCACCAGAATGTTGAAGGTGCGGCAGGCCGCGCCAAGATCCATCACCTCGAGTCCGATGCCCCGCTCGCTGAAGGCTGAGCGGATCGGCGGCGGTGCGAAGCGTTGGCGGCTGCCGGTGCCGACCAGCACCAGCTGCGGCTCGAGCGCGAAGATCGTCTCCAGATGCGCCACCTCGAGCGCCTCGAAGCGCACCGGAGCCCACTCGGTGATGAGCCGCTCGGCGCTGAGGATGCAGCTCGCGCGCACCACCGTCTCCCCGATGCGCAGCGCCTGCGCCGAGTAGGCGCGCACCGTGTTGACCTGCGTGCCGTTCTCTAATGTGAATCGCATGACGGTACGATACCGCCCGTGAGCGAACTCGTCATCGTCATTGCGGATTTGTATCTCGGCGCCGCGGCCGAGGCGCCAGCGGGTGCGCGCGGGGCGCTGGCGGCGCTCGAGACGCTGGGGCGCTTCGCGCGCCGCACGCCGCTCGAGCACGGCTGGCGCGAGTGGGTGGCCGGCTGGCTCGGGCTCGCGCGCTACGCGGTGCTGCCGGCGGCGAGCGTGGCGGGCGCCGCGGCGAGCGGGCCGCTCGGCCCGGCCGTGTGGCTCGCCGAGCCGCTGCACCTCACCGAGGGGGTGGGACGGGTGCACCTGGAGCGGCGCGGGCGGCTGCGCTTGAGCGCCGAGGAGTGCACGCGGCTCGCCACGGATTTCAACGCGCTGTTCGGCCCGAGCGCACTGGCGCTCGCGCCCCTGCCGAGCGGCGCGTTCGTGCTTTCGGGGCCGCCGGCAGAGGGGGCGCAGACTCTGGAGCCGGCGCGGGTGGCGGCCGGCCCGCTCGCCGAGGCGCTGGCGCAGGGTCCGGGGTCGGCAGCACTGCGGCGACTCGGGGCGGAACTGGAGATGTGGCTGTATACCCATCCGCTCAACGCCGAGCGGGTTGGCCGCGGGGTGCCGCCGGTCTCGACGCTGTGGCTCTGGGGCGGCGGGGCTCCGTGCGCCGAGCGGGCCGAGCGGACGCTGCCGGCGCAGGCACTGGGTATCGATGCGTACGTCGATGGCCTGATCTGTCTCGGGGCCGACACGCCGTGCGCGGTGAGCCCGCCGCACTGGCCGTATGCGCCCGGCCGTCCGATCGAGCGTGCGCTGCACGTGCTCGAGGTGCGCGAGGTGCTCTGGCGCGAGCCGGGCGCCGACCTGCTCGGCGCGCTCGCCGTGCTCGACCGGGAGTGGTTTGCCCCGGCGCTCGCAGCGCTGCGGACCGGGGAGCTCGAGCGTCTGTGGCTGCTGGCGAATGACCGGGCGTGGTCGTTGCGCGCACGCGATCTGTGGCGCCGCTGGCGGCGCGGACGGGCCGGACTGGAGGCGCTGACATGATGCTGCGCGTGGTGCGTCGCGCGAGCGGCGCTGAGACGCTCACGCTGCCCGCGGCGCTGCATCCGGTGCTGCACCGCGTGTATCGCGCCCGCGGAGTGCGCAGCGCCGAGGATCTCGACACCTCGCTCGAGCGGCTCGCGCCGGTGAGCACGCTGGAGTCGGTCGAGGCGGCCGCCGAGCTGTTGCTCGCCCAGCGCGATGGCGGGCGCATTCTGGTGATCGGGGATTTCGATGCCGATGGAGCGACGAGCACCGCGCTGATGCTGCGGGCGCTGCGTGCGTGGGGCTTTACGGCCGATTTTCTGGTGCCCAACCGCTTTGCGTTCGGCTACGGGCTGACGCCGCAGATCGTGCGCGTGGCGGCCGAGCGCGCCCCGAGCCTGATCGTCACGGTGGACAACGGCATTGCCAGCCTCGCCGGCGTCGCCGAGGCGCGCGCGCTCGGCATCGAGGTGCTGATCACCGATCATCACCTGCCGGGCAGCGAGCTGCCCGAGGCGCGCGTCATCGTCAATCCCAACCTGCCCGCGAGCCGCTTCGCGAGCCGTGCGCTTGCCGGGGTCGGGGTCGCCTTCTACGTGCTCGCCGCGCTGCGTCGGCGGCTCGAGGCGGCCGGGCTCCTCGGCGCCAACGCCCCGGGGGTGGCCGAGTGGCTCGACCTGGTCGCCCTCGGCACCGTCGCCGATCTGGTGCCGCTCGATCGCAACAACCGCGTGCTCGTGGCGCAGGGCTTGCGGCGCATCCGCGCCGGGCGCTGCGTCGCCGGCATCCGCGCGCTGCTCGAGGCGGCCGGGCGGCCCCTCGGGCGCACCAGCACCTCGGATCTGGGCTTCGCCGTGGCGCCGCGGCTCAATGCCGCCGGGCGGCTCGATGACATGTCGATCGGCATTCACTGCCTGCTCGAGGCGCCGGCAGCGGCCGGCGCGCTTGCCGCGCGGCTCGATGCGCTCAATCGCGAGCGGCGCGAGATCGAGGCGCGCATGCAGGCCGAGGCGTTTGCGGCGGTGCGGGTGTTGGATCAGAGGCACGCCCGCGCGGTGCAGCGCAATGCGGTGTGTCTGTTCGATGCGAGCTGGCATCAGGGCGTGGTGGGTCTGGTGGCAAGCCGCGTCAAGGAGCGGGTGCGCCGGCCCGTGATCGCCTTTGCGCTCGCCGAGGATGGCGATCTGCGCGGCTCGGCGCGCTCGGTGCCCGGCGTGCACATCCGCGATGTGCTGGCGCGGCTCGATGCGCGCCATCCGGGACTGATCGGCCGCTTCGGCGGGCATGCCATGGCGGCCGGCCTGACGCTGGCGCGCGATCGGCTCGATGAGTTTGCCCTGTTGTTCGATGCCGAGGTGGCCGAGTGGTCGGCGCACCTGGCGCTCGCCGATGCGATCGAGACCGACGGGGAGCTCGCGGTCGAGGAGATCGCGCTCGAGACCGCCGAGGCGCTGCGCGCCGCCGGACCCTGGGGGCAGGCCTTTCCGGAGCCGAGCTTCGATGGCGTGTTCACGGTGCGCAAGGCCCGTGTGGTCGGCGAGCGGCACGTGAAGATGTGGCTCGAGTGCGCCGGGACGCGCACTTTCGATGCGATCGCCTTCAACCTGCTCGATCCGCAGGCGGATGGAGAACTCCCGCAGGGCGCCCGCCGTCTGGTGTATCGCCTGGATGTCAACGAATACCAGGGCGAGCGGCGGCTGCAGCTGTTGGTCGATCACATTCTCGCGCCCTGAGCCCTTCCTCATCGGCCGCGTGGCCCGTTTTTCTTCGGGTGTGCGGGCGGTGCTCGGTGCGCCCGACGAGCGGGCGTTGACGACAACGCAGCCGTGGCACACCGCATGCGGCCTGATGCCCGCGGCGCATGAAGATATAACCTCGGCGGCGTCGCAGTGCCGGGCGCGATTGGCTATCATGACGGGCAATTCTACTTGGGTGCACGCGAGCGCCGCGGAGTCGGCAGCGCGCGTGCCACACGGCATTTCGGTCGTAACACGCGGGCAACGGATGTCGGTGAGAGCGCGGCTCTCGCCGGGGCACCGGGCATTCGCATGGCAAGTGGGGGATCATGGAGGCTATTCTCGAACTCGCACAGCGCCTGTATCGCAGCGCGCAGCACACCTCGATGGCGCAGTTCCAGGCACTCGCACTGGAAACGCTCGGCGAGCACGTCCGGTTTCTCTCGGCGCTCTGGTTCACCGGCCGGGTGAGCGAGGGACAACTGCAAATCCATCGGTTGCACTCGCATCGTCTCGCGCCGCAGGCGCTCGAGTCGGTGCTCGCGCAGGTGCGCGCGCATCCGCAGGTGCTTGGGGCACCCACCGCGGTGCAGGACATCGAGGTCGCCGAGTGCGCCCCGCTCGGCAGCGGAACGCTCCCGCCGCGCGAGCGCCAAGGGCCGCCTGCGCTGCTCGCCCGCGCTGCGGCGATCGAGCGCGGCGGGGAGTGGCTGTGGTTGCAGCGGGCGCCGCTCGATCCACCGTTTGATCAGGCCGACCGGCTGTCGCTCGCGATGCTGATGCCGCATCTGGCGGAGTCGCGCCGCGTGAACCGCGCGCTGTGCCTGCAGCGCGCGAGCAGCGAGCCGAGTCTCGCCCCGGCCCCGCATCGCGCAGTGACGCTACCGGACGGTACCGTGCTGCACTGCGGCCAGCGCGTGAACGCGGCGATCGAGACTGCCTGGCCGCGCTGGGGCGGCTGGCGCCTGCCGGCCCCGCTGCTGATGAGCGCGCTCGATGCCCGGGTCGTGCAGCTCGCGAACCGATCCGAGCGGCTCATCACGCGCCGCTTCTCCGACGCGCTGGTGCTCAGCCTCGCGGCCGTGCCGGTGAGCGAGCGGCTGACGCAGCGCGAGTACCAGGTGATGCGTCTGCTTGCCACGGGACGGGATTATCGCTACGTGGCGCGCCATTGTGCGGTGGAGCCGGCCACGGTGCGCACCATCATGCACCGCGCCTATCGCAAGCTCGGCATCACGAGCCGCGTGCAGCTGGCGCAACTGCTCAATCGCGCCGAGGGGAGAGCCTGAGCGCGGCGCGAGGCTGGAAATTCACGCCGCGGGCCGCTAGCATGATCGGCTTCACCGCGTATTTCATTCGGACGGCACTGCACGATGGAAGTCAATCCACTCAAGCGCCAGCTCAAAGATCTCGAGGAGCGTATGGGCTCCCTACGGGGGTTTCTTTGAGTACGACCGCAAGAAAGAGCGCTGGGAGGAAGTCGTCCGCGAGCTCGAGGAGCCGGGGATCTGGTCGCAGCCCGAACGGGCGCAGCAGCTCGGTCGCGAACGGGCGCGCCTGAGCGCGGACATCGAGGTCATCGACCGCGTCGATGGCGGTCTGCGCGATACCGCCGAGCTGCTCGAGCTCGCCGAGAGTGAGGCCGACGAGGCGACCGTGCGCGAGCTGACCGCCGAGGCCGGGGCGCTCGAGAAGGCAGTCCGCCAGCTCGAGCTGAAGCGGATGTTCCGCGGCGAGATGGACTCGCACAGCGCCTTTCTCGACATTCAGGCCGGCGCCGGCGGCACCGAGGCGCAGGACTGGGCGCAGATGCTGCTCAGGATGTATCTGCGCTGGGGTGCGGCGCGCGGTTTCGCGTGCGAGGTGATTGATTCGAACCCGGGCGAAGTGGCCGGCATCAAGAGCGCGACGGTGCAGGTGACGGGCGAGTTCGCCTACGGCTGGCTGCGCACCGAGACCGGGGTGCACCGCCTGGTGCGCAAGTCCCCGTTCGACTCCGGCAACCGCCGCCATACCTCCTTCGCCTCGGTGTTCGTCTCCCCGGAGGTCGATGAGGACATCGACATCGAGATCAATCCGGCGGACCTGAAGACCGACGTGTACCGCTCCTCGGGCGCCGGCGGCCAGCACGTCAACAAGACCGAGTCGGCGGTGCGCATCACGCACCTGCCGAGCGGCATCGTGGTCGCCTGCCAGAACGAGCGCAGCCAGCACAAGAACCGCGCCACCGCGATGAAGATGCTGAAGGCGAAGCTGTACGAGCTGGAAGTGAACAAACGCAACGCGGCGGCCAAGGTGCTCGAGGAGTCCAAGTCCGACGTCAGCTGGGGCAACCAGATCCGCTCCTACGTGCTCGACCAGTCGCGCATCAAGGATCTGCGCACCGGGGTGGAGGTGGGCAACACCACCGCGGTGCTCGACGGCGATCTCGATCAGTTCCTGGAGGCCTCGCTCAAGGCGGGATTGTAGGCAAGCTATGACAGACACCAATGCGCCGAGCGGCAGCGCCGAGCGACCCGATGAGAACAAGCTAATCGCCGAGCGGCGCGCCAAGCTCGCCGCCTGGCGCGCGCGCGGCGCGGCTTATCCGAACGACTACCGCCGCGATGCGCTCGCCGGGCAGCTGCAGGAGGCGTTTGGCGAGCGCAGCGAGGAGTGGCTCGCCGCCAACCCCACCCACGTCACTGTCGGCGGGCGGATGCTGCTGAAGCGGGTGATGGGCAAGGCGAGTTTCGTCAACGTCGCCGACCGCACCGGGCAGATCCAGCTGTTTGTGCAGAAGGATGCGCTCGGGGCCGAGCTCTACGAGCAGTTCAAGACCTGGGACGTCGGGGACATCCTCGGGGCGAGCGGGGTGTTGTTCCGCACCAAGACGGGCGAGCTCTCGGTGCGCGTCGAGCGGCTGCGGCTGTTGGTGAAGTCGCTGCGGCCGCTGCCCGACAAGTGGCATGGGCTCGCCGACGTCGAGACCCGCTACCGGCAACGCTACGTTGATCTGATCGTCAATGAGACGAGCCGCAATGTGTTCCGCACGCGTGCGCGCATCGTTCGCTACCTGCGTGATTTCGTGGACGCGCTCGATTTCATCGAGGTCGAGACGCCGATGATGCAGCCGATCCCCGGCGGGGCGAGCGCGCGGCCGTTTGTCACCCATCACAACGCGCTCGACATGGACATGTACCTGCGCATCGCGCCGGAGCTGTACCTGAAGCGGCTGGTGGTCGGCGGGCTCGAGCGCGTCTACGAAATCAACCGCAACTTCCGCAACGAGGGGCTCTCGACGCAGCACAACCCCGAGTTCACGATGCTCGAGCTGTATCTGGCGTATGCCGATTACCGCGATCTGATGGATTGGATCGAGAAGGCGATCCGGGGTCTGGCGCAGACGGTGCACGGCAGCGAGCAGCTCACCTATCAGGGCCGCCATTACGATCTGGCGCGCCCGTTTCGACGCGTGACGGTCGAGGAGGCGATTCTCGAGCACAATCCGGACCTGGACCGCTCGGCGCTGCGCGAGGTGGGGTATCTGCGCTCGGTATGCGAGCGGCTCGGCATCGCGGTCGAGCCGCACGACGGTCCGGGCAAGCTGCAGATCGAGATCTTCGAGAAGACCGCCGAGCACACGCTGTACGATCCGACGTTCGTGTGCGCGTATCCGGCCGAGGTCTCCCCGCTCTCGCGCGCCAACGATCAGGATCCGTTCCTCACCGACCGCTTCGAGCTGTTCATCGCCGGGCGGGAGCTCGCCAACGGGTTCTCCGAGCTCAATGACCCGGAGGATCAGGCGGCGCGCTTTCGGGCCCAGGTGGCGCGCAAGGACCACGGCGACGAGGAGGCGATGTTCTACGATGCCGATTACGTGCGGGCGCTCGAGTACGGCATGCCGCCGACCGCCGGGCTTGGCGTGGGCATCGATCGGCTGGTGATGTTTTTCACCGACTCGCCCTCGATCCGCGACGTGATCCTCTTTCCGCATCTGCGCCCGGAGAGCCTGTGAGGGGGCGCCGCGGCGGCGCCTCGGAGCTCGTGCAGCGGGCATGATCGGGGTATTCGACTCCGGGGTCGGCGGCCTGACGGTGTTGAAGGCGTTGTTGCACGAGCTGCCCGGCGAGCCGTTCGTGTACCTCGGCGACACGGCGCGTCTGCCCTATGGCACCAAGAGCCCCAACACCGTGCAGCGCTACGCACTGCAGGCGGCCGAGGCGCTCGCCGGCTGCGGCATCGACTGTCTGGTGGTGGCCTGCAACACCGCCTCGGCGGTGAGTCTGCCGGCGGTGCGCGCCCGCCTCGCGCCGGTGCCGGTGTTCGGGGTGATCGAGCCCGGTGCGCAGGCGGCCTGCGCCGCCTCCCCGAGCGGGCGCATCGCGGTGATTGCCACCGAGGGCACGGTGCGTGGCGGGGCGTATCAGCAGGCCATCCTCGCGCGCCGACCAAGCGCGACGGTGCATGCGCTGCCGGCGCCGCTGTTTGTGGCGTTGGCCGAGGAAGGGCTTGCTGAGGGACCGATCGCCGAGGCCGTGGCGCACCATTATCTCGATGGGTTGTTTGTCGCGCGCGCCGGGTGCGAGGCGGCCGATACTCTGGTGCTCGGCTGCACGCATTTTCCGATGCTCCTCGGGGCGATCCGCGCCGCGGTCGGTCCGGCGGTGCGCATCGTCGACTCGGCCGAGACCACCGCGCGGCACGTGCGTGCCGCGCGCGAGGCGGCCGGACAGTCGGCTCACACTCGAGCGGGCACGCTGCGCTTGCTCGCCACGGACGCCCCGGAGCGCTTCGCGCGCATCGGGGCGCGTTTTCTCGAGCGGCCGATCGCCCCGGGCGAAGTGGAGCTGATCGATCTGTGAGCGGCGAGCTAGTCGCTGAGCGGGTAGGGCCGCTCGAGCGGCTCGGCGGCAAGCCTCGGCGTCGCCCCGTTCGTCTCCTCGGCCGGGCTCAGCGGGGCGACGGCGAGAAACTCGCACCGCCCGTCGGGCAGGCGAGCGGCATCCACCACCGTGAACGGGCGCCCATCGCCGAGCACGCCGCTCTGCCCGGGGGCGAGCTCGGCCGGGGCGAGTGAGCGAAACGGCTGCGCACGCCGCTTGACCCGGCCGCGGTAATGCGCCCGCGCGATCACTTCCTGGCCGCTGTAGCAGCCCTTGTCGAAGGCAATGGCATCGAGCGCATCGAGATTCAACATCTGCGCGACGAACTGCTCGGCGGTGGCGAGGTACACCTGCGGCAGTGCGGCGCGGATATCGAGCGCGCGCCACTGCTCGCGCGCCGCGCCGTTCACGCCTGCATCCTCGCCGCGGTGCGCGGCGATTTCGAGCCAGCGCACCGGCCGCTCGCTGACCGTGACATACAACCGCTCGGCGTTGCGCCGCTGCGCGCCGGTGCGCGCCGCGGGCAGATCCGGCGGTGTGGCCTCGGGCTCACCGAGCTCGAGATCCGCGCGCGCGGCGAGCCCGCTGATGCGCCAATCGGCTGAGACATCGGTGAGGGTCACCTTCGCACGCAACACGTACTTGGCGAGCCGCTGGCACAGCGGCGTGGCCAGCTCGCGCGGCAGCACGGCGAGCAGCTCCGCCTCGCCGAGGTGAACGAGCCGCATCAGCGCAAACGTGCGGCCCTGGGCATTGTGGTAACCGGCGAGTACGGAGCGCTCCTCGCCGAGGCGCAGCATGTCATTGGACAGCTGACCCTGCAGGAAACGCACCGCGTCGGCGCCGACGATGCGCACCGCGCCGAGATCCTCAAGCACGATGCGGGACAGTTCACATTTCATATGACTATTATCTTAGCGTACAGATGCGCGATTCAGGCTGAGCCGTGGCAGGCAGAGCGCGATTCTGGCAAACTTGCCGAACATGCAGGACGATCCGAATCACGCCCCCACGCCCTCTGCAACCGCAGCCGGCGCGATGAACGGCACGGATGCGCCTGGCGCATCGCCTCCCCCCAAGAGCGTCCCGCGCGAGATCGGCGGTCCGGCCGGTCCGGAGCCGACGCGCTTTGGCGATTGGGAGCGCAACGGCCGCTGTATCGACTTCTGAACTGCGAGCATTTATGGCTGTACGACCCACCTCGCCCCATTTATCCGTGTACCGGGTGCGCCGCTACACGCTGCTCACCTCCGGTCTGCACCGCATGTCCGGACTGCTGCTCTCGCTCGGACTGATCGTGCTCGTGTACTGGCTGATGGCGCTCGCAGCCGGACCGACGGCCTACGCGCACGCGCAGGCGCTGCTCGGGCTCGGCGTGTTCAAACTGCTGTGGTTGGCATTGCTCGCGGCGTTCTGCTACCACCTGTGCGCCGGGCTGCGCCATCTGGTCTGGGACAGTGGCCGGGGCATGGAGCGCGCGCAGTCGCGCGCCAGTGCCTACCTCGTGATGAGCGCTGCGGCCCTGCTGTTCGTCGCGCTCGGTTGGTGGCTGCTCGCCGGGAGGCATGCCGGATGAGCCTGCGTTCACCGCTCGCCCAGGTGCTCGGTCGTGGCGCGGCCAAGGAAGGCGTGCATCACTGGTGGGTGCAGCGTCTCACCGCCGCGGCCCTCGTGCCGCTCGGCATCTGGTTCGTGGTCTCGATGCTCTCGCTGCCCTCGTTCGCCTACCCGGCGCTCTCGAGCTGGTTGCATGAGGACTGGACGGCGGTGCTGCTGATCGTGTTCGTGCCGAGCGCGGCCTGGCATTCCCAGTTGGGGGTGCGGGTGGTGATCGAGGACTACGTGGCCGATCGGGGCCTGCGCACCGTGCTGCTTGCACTGGTGGGTTATCTGCACGTGCTCGCCGCAGCCGCCGGCGTGTTCGCAGTTCTGAAAGTGGCGTTGGGAGGCGCCGCATGAGCACCTACGAATTCATCGATCATACCTACGACGTGATCGTCATCGGGGCGGGCGGCTCGGGACTGCGTGCCACGCTCGGACTCGCCGAGGCGGGCCTCTCGACGGCCTGCATCAGCAAGCTGTTCCCGACCCGCAGCCACACCGTGGCCGCTCAGGGCGGCATCAGCGCCGCGCTCGGCAACATGGGCGAGGACGACTGGCGCTGGCACATGTACGACACCGTCAAGGGCTCGGACTGGCTCGGCGATCAGGATGCGATCGAGCTGATGTGCAAGGAGGCGCCCGCGGCGGTGATCGAGCTCGAGCACTACGGGGTGCCGTTCTCGCGCACCGGGGAAGGGCGCATCTACCAGCGGCCCTTCGGCGGCATGACCACCCACTTCGGCAAAGGCATCGCGCAGCGCACCTGCGCGGCGGCCGACCGCACCGGACATGCGCTGCTGCACACGCTCTACCAGCAATCGATCCGCCGCTCCGCGACGTTCTTCGTCGAGTTCTTCGCGCTCGACCTGATCATGGAGAACGGGGTGTGCCGCGGCGTGCTTGCACTCGATATGACCGAGGGCAAGCTGCATCGCTTCCGGGCGCACATGACGATTCTCGCCACCGGCGGGTACGGGCGGGCGTACTTCTCGTGCACCTCGGCGCACTCGTGCACCGGCGATGGCAATGCCATGGTGCTGCGCGCCGGGCTGCCGCTGCAGGACATGGAGTTCGTGCAGTTTCACCCGACCGGCATCTACCGCGCCGGCTGTCTGATCACCGAGGGAGTGCGCGGCGAGGGCGGCTACCTCACCAACTCCAAGGGCGAGCGCTTCATGGAGCGTTATGCGCCGAATGCGAAGGATCTCGCCTCGCGCGACGTCGTCAGTCGCGCCATGACCATCGAGATCCGCGAGGGACGCGGCGTCGGCGCCGAGCACGATCACATCCACCTGCACCTTGAGCACCTCGGGCCCGAGGTGATCCACGAGCGGCTGCCGGGCATCGCCGAGACCTCGCGGATCTTCGCCGGCGTCGATGTGACGCGCGAGCCGATTCCGGTACAGCCGACCGTGCACTACAACATGGGCGGCATCCCCTGCAATTACCACGGCGAGGTGGTCCGGGCGCACGAGGGCAATCCCGACACCGTGGTGCCGGGCCTGATGGCCGTCGGTGAGGCGGCCTGCGTGTCGGTGCACGGGGCGAACCGGCTCGGCTCGAACTCGCTGCTCGATCTGGTGGTGTTCGGCCGCCAGGCGGCACGCCGCTGCGCCGAGCTGATCAAACCGGGCACGCGCCACGCGCCGCTGCCGAAGGACAACGCCGAGGTGGCCCTTGCGCGCCTCGATCGGCTGCGCAACGCCCAGGGCTCGCGCCCGACGGCCCAGATCCGCCTCGAGATGCAGAAGATCATGCAGCTCGATGCGGCGGTGTTTCGCACCGGGGAGTCCCTTGCCGAGGGCGCGCGCAAGCTCGCGCAGACCTATGAGTCCTTCGCCGAGGTGCGGGTGACGGACCGCTCGCTGGTGTGGAACACCGACCTGATCGAAACGATGGAGCTGGAGAACCTGCTGATGCAGGCGACCGCGACCATCCACTCAGCGGGCAACCGCACCGAGAGTCGCGGTGCGCACGCGCGCGAGGATTACCCGAATCGCGACGATGTGAACTGGATGAAGCACACGTTGGTGTCGGTCGAGGGACCGGGCCGGGTACGCTTCGAGTACCGACCCGTGCACCTGAACACGCTCACCGATGAGGTCGAGACCGTCCCGCCGAAGGCGCGGACTTACTGAGAGCAAGGTTTTCCGATGGCTGAGTTCCGACTGCCCGCCAACTCGCGCATCCGCACCGGTGTCACGCACAAAGCGCCGGACGGGGCGCGCGCGCTGCGCACGTTTCGCATCTACCGCTTCGATCCGAGCTCGGGCGAGAACCCGCGCCTCGATACCTTCGAGCTCGACGTCAGCGAGTGCGGCCCGATGGTGCTCGATGCGCTGATTCGCATCAAAGGCAGCCTCGATGCCTCGCTCACCTTCCGCCGCTCCTGCCGCGAGGGCATCTGCGGTTCGTGCGCGATGAACATCGACGGGGTGAACCGCCTCGCCTGCACGACCTCGATGCAGGACCTCGGGCGGGAGATCCGCATCTATCCGCTGCCGCACATGCCGGTGGTGAAGGACTTGGTGCCGGACCTCACCCAGTTCTACGCCCAGTACGCCTCGGTCAAACCCTGGCTGATCACCCACAGCCCGGCGCCGCCCGACAGCGAGCGGCTGCAGTCGAAGGAAGAGCAGGAGAAGATCGACCGGCCGGCCGCCTGCATTCTGTGCGCGTGCTGCTCGACCGCCTGCCCGAGCTACTGGTGGAACAGTGACCGCTACCTCGGCCCGGCGGCGCTGATGGCCGCCTATCGCTGGATCATCGACAGCCGTGACGAGGCGAGCGGCGAGCGGCTCGATGCGCTCGAGGATCCCTTCAAGCTCTACCGCTGCCACACCATCATGAACTGCACGGACGTGTGCCCGAAAGATCTCAATCCCGCCAAAGCCATTGCCGAGATCAAGAAGATGCTCGTGCAGCGGCAGAGCTGAAGGCAGTGGCTGCGCCGCTCGATGCCGAGGGACGGCGGTTGCTGTGGCGCTGCCGGCGGGGGCTGAAGGAACTCGACGTGCTGCTCGAGCGTTACGCGGCGGCGCATCTCGGGGAGTCCGACCCCGGGCAGCGGCGCCGGCTCGAGCGGCTGCTCGAGTTGCCCGATCCGCAGCTGGCCGAGTACCTGCTCGCCGGCGTGACGCCTCAGGATGCGGAGCTGGCGGCCCTCGCGCGCCAAATCCTCCGTACCGCTGGCGGGGGGAGCGCACCTGGGGCATGATCGGCACGCGCGCTCCGGCCCGCGGGGCGCAGGGAACGTGAGGACATCTGAACTTATCCAAAGATTCAGTGTCTATTCAGGTCGCGGCGCGAGCGGCCTTCTTTACTCAGCAGCAGAGGGCGCGCAGATGAGCGCCGATGTCAGCGATTTGAGCCTGGTTCGCCGGGTACAGCGGGGCGACAAGGGCGCTTTCGATGCGCTGGTACTGAAGTACCAGCACAAGTTGGTCAAGCTGGTGACGCGCTATGTTCGTAATCCGGCCGAAGCCGAGGACATCGCCCAGGAGGCCTTCATCAAGGCCTATCGGGCGCTGCCGCAGTTTCGCGGCGACAGCGCGTTCTACACCTGGTTGTATCGCATCGCCATCAACACCGCGAAGAACGCAGTGGTGTCCCGAGACCGCAGTCCGGTCGATTACGACTTCGACCGCGACAGCATAGATGAGTCATACGATATGCAAGGCCGACTGAAGGATTCCGAGACCCCCGAAGGACTGGTGCTCACCGACGAGATCCGCCAGACCGTCAACGCCGCCATCGAGCAGTTGCCGGAGGATCTGCGCACCGCGATCGTCCTGCGCGAGCTCGAGGGGCTCTCCTACGAACAGATTGCCGCGCAGATGGGCTGCCCGGTGGGCACGGTGCGGTCGCGGATCTTCCGCGCCCGCGAGGCCATCGATCACCGGCTGCGCGAGGTCTTCGAGGGTGGCCTCGGCCGTACGGAGGAGCTCGGATGAACGAGGAACTCGACAGTCAGCTGTCCGCAATGTTCGATGACGAGCTGCCGGGGGCGGAGTGCGAGCTGCTGGCCCGACGGTTGTCGCGGGACGAGGCACTCAAGGCGCGCTGGGGTCGCTATGCGCTCATCGGCGCGGTGATCCGCTCCGAGCGCGGCGTGGTGCTGCAGAGCGCAGTGGCCGGACGGGTCAACGCCGCGCTCTCCCATGAGCCGCAGCTGGCCACCGGGACCGGCGGGGCGCGCGGACTCAGCGCCCCGTGGGTGCGGATGATCGGGGGTGCGGCCATGGCCGCCGGCGTCGCCACCCTGTCGATTCTGTGGCTGCGCGGGCGCGATCTCGCCCCGGCGAGCGTCCCGGTGAGCGCCGCGGCGATGACGGTCGCGCGCGTGAACACGGCGGGCTCGGCCCCGGCGGCCGCCAGCGCGCCGGACAGCTATGTCGTACCGCCGCTGTCGCATCAGCCCATGGCGCTGATGCCCCCGACGCAGCTGGCCGATTATGTCGTGGCGCACAGCGCCTACGCCTGGCCCATGAGCGGCGGGAGTCTGCTCTCTTCGCTGATGGTCGGCGAGCCGCTCAGCGCGCGCCCGCCGGCCCCCGCCCATCCGCGCTCGGCGGGGCATGACCATGCGGCAGCGCCTCCCCGCTAGCGGGCGGCTCGCCGCCTGGGGCATCACCTGGGCGATCAGTGGCGCGGTCGCGCTTGCCGGCCAGCCGGCGGCGTGGCTCGAGCGCATGAACCATGCGCTCAATACGCTGAACTACGAAGGCACCTTCGCCCACTGGGAGGGCGGACAGGTGCAGATGCTGAAGATCATTCACCGTCTCAAGGACGGGGTGGTCGCTGAGCGGCTCGAGTCCCTCGATGGCTCCGGGCGGGAGTTCATCCGCACCGGCTCGCAGCTGACGTGCTATCTGCCTGACAAGCGCGTGGTGCTGGTCGAGCGCATCCCCTCGAGCAGCTCGCTGATCGGTACGCTGCCGGCACTGAACCGGCAGACCGAGCGCTTCTATGCGCTGCACGAGGGCTCGCAGGTGCGCATCGACAGGCACCTGACCCGGCTGATCACGGTCATGCCGCGCGACCAGTACCGCTACGGCTACCGGCTGTGGATCGACCGGGACGGCATGCCGCTGAAGATCCAGCTGTGGGACGCGCGTGACGGCGGTCACGTCATCGAGGAGATCGTCTTCGCCACCCTC
>DAHVTM010000055.1:0-8256 GCA_027324195.1 Gammaproteobacteria bacterium
CTTCTCGGCACCCCAGCCGCGCTCGAGGAAGATATGGGTGGCTTCCACCACCTCGTCCCTCAGACCGTTGTACAGGTCATCGTGAACCTGCTCGGTCAGCTCCTGATCGTTCAGATCCCGAAGATTGAAATCACTCTCGTCTGTCATGCTGGCCCCCGAAAACCTGTGTGTTGAGAGGGTAATGAACCGCTGTGGATCGGATAGTTGAATTCCGACGGCAACGTGCCCAAAGGCGACATGAGCTGTCTCATTGCGCTTTACCGTGAGGTGGTGGGCATTTGCGCTGCCGCTTGCGGCCCGCCGGGCGGGCTGCCGGCTGTCGTTTCGGCCTGTCCCGGCCGGGGAGTTTGTGCTCCGGTCACGATTTGGGTGGCCGTGCCTTGCGGGCTCGCTGGAATGTAAGAGCCCTTCAGGTCTGCCGGCACCGGCTCGACGTGGCGTTTGCGCCAGAGGTCGAATCCCGTCAATGCGCAGGTCAGGCCGACGAGCGTGCCGAAGTACGCCGGCGGCCCGAATCGGCCAATGAGCGCGCCGAGGAGAATTGGGCTGAAGGCGGCCCCGAGGCCGTTCAGTCGCAGCAGTGCGCCGCTCGCGGCGACCATCTGCTGCGGCTCGAGCTGGTCATTCACGTGCGAAACACTTAGCGAATAGAGCGTGAAAGCCATGCTGCTGAACAGCGCCGTCAGGGGGAAAAAAATGAGGCGCGGCATCCGCTCGAAGATCACCAGTACCAGCGCGGTGAGGCTGGCGATGCCGCTGGCTGCCGCGATCACGGTCCGCCGGTCTATGCGGTCGGAGAGCCGTCCCACCGGGTACTGCCCGATGACCGCTGCCAGAATGCTGACACCCATGAACGTGGCTACGCCCGAGGTATCAAGCCCGCTGCGTTGCGCATAGACCGGTCCCATCGAGTACACGCTCGAGGTGACCATGCCAGCCACCGTTACACCGACCACACCGAGCGGGGAGTTGCGATACAGCTCGCGGTAGCTGACCTTACGTGGCAGGGCAATTTCCGGGGCGCGATGCGCGGCCAACACGATCGGTACCATGGCGACGGAAATCATCACTGCGGCCAGCATGAACGGCACAGCGGTGCGCGGATCGGCGGGGATCAGCAGGAACTGTGCGCTGCCGAGTCCGATGTACAGCACCACCATGTAGATGGCGAGCAGCGTGCCGCGCGTCAGCCGATCGGAGCGGTCGTTCAGCCAGCTCTCGGCGACGACGTAAATCGCTGCGAAACACAGTCCGGAGGCCCCACGCAGCAGCGCCCAACTCAGCGGCTGCACGAAGATGCCTTGCAGCAGGATCGCGACCGAGGCGAGGGCCGCCATGGCGGCAAACACCCGGATGTGACCGACCCGCCGGACCAGGCGCGGGGCAGCGCTCGTGCCGGCCAGATAGCCCAGGTAATAGCAGGACATCACGATGCCGGTCACCGTCGGGGTGAATCCGTCGAGTGTCGCGCGCAGGCTGATTTCCGTGCTCTGCAGACCTGCCCCGAGCATGAGAATGCCCATGCCGAGCAGCAGTTGCCAGCTCGAGGCGATGACCGCTTTCGAGTTCGACCGGGATGTGCTCATTTCGGATTCGGTCCCACCTGGGGGGCTCGGCGATGCTGTGCGGTACGAACGGTCGGGTAGGGCGGGATACGGAGTGCAGAGACGGGCGAATTGCGCTCTCTGCAGGGCCGCTCGCCAGAGTGACAATGCTACCGCGCGGCGGCTCGCACGCAAAGAACCCTTGTATCCGATGGCGCGATAGCGCCATGAGTTTTATGGATTGACCCGGCGGACACGATCGGGGCTGCCAGCTGTATATTTCAGGCTCTCTCCCACGCACCACCCGACGAGCGCTCATGAGGCACAATCGACGCCAATCTGGCCAGGCTCCCGCCCGGCCGACCGCTGCACGCAGTACGGCCTATCGGCAGCTGCGCAACCCGTTCGTGCCCCAGGCCGCGTTCTCCGCCGATGCGGTCGCCGCCATGCACGAGGAGGCGCTGCGCGTGCTGGAGACCCTCGGCATCAAGGTGCTGCTGCCTGAGGCGCGGGCATTGTACCGGCAGGCCGGCGCGCTGGTGAATGACGATGATCAACTGGTGCGCATCGGCCGGGATATCATCGCCGCGGCGCTCGCGAGCGCCCCGCGCAGCATTCATGGCTGGGGAGCCGATCCTTCGCGCAGCGTCGAGTTCGCGCCCGGTTCGCTCGTGTTCATCGGCGGCTCGAGCTGTCCGAATGCGGCCGACTTGGTGCGCGGCCGTCGCCCGGGCTCGCTGGCGGACCTGACCGATTTGACCAAGTTCTCGCAGCACTTCGATGTGCTGCATGTGCTGGGCAATCATGTCGAGCCGCAGGACGTCCCGGTGCACGTGCGTCACTATGCGACGATGCGTCTGCAGCTGACGCTCTCGGATAAGATGCCGCACCTCTCGGCCCGAGGCACTGCCCAGGTTGAGGATGGATTCGAGATGATCCGTCTGGCGCGCGCGCTCTCCCCGGAGCAGTTTCGCAGCGGCGTCTACACCTACACCATCATCAACAGCAACTCCCCGCGCGTGCTCGATATCTCGATGGCGCAGGGCATCATCGATTTCGCCCGCAACGGGCAACTCACCATAATCACACCGTTCTGTCTCGCCGGCGCGATGGCCCCGATCACGATCGCCGGGGCGCTGACGCTGCAGCATGCCGAGGCGCTGGCGGGCATCACGCTCGCGCAACTGGCTCATCCGGGGGCCCCGGTGCTCTATGGGAGCTTCCTCTCCAACGTCGACATGAAGTCGGGCTCCCCGGCCTTCGGTACGCCAGCGCACCTGCAGGCGACGCTCGGGGCGGGGCAGCTGGCGCGCCACATCGGTCTGCCCTGGCGCGCCGGGGCGGGCACGGCGGCCAACGTGGTCGATGCGCAGGCTGCCTGGGAGACACAGTTCTCGCTGTGGGCGAGTGTGCTCGCCGGTGCCACCGTGTGCGTGCACGCAGCCGGCTGGCTCGAGGGCGGTTTAACCAACTCCTACGAGAAATGCATGACCGACGTGGACATGCTGCAAATGTTCGCGGAGTTGTGCACGCCTCCGGAGGCGAGCGCCGATGCAATCGGCTACGAGGCGATCGCAGAGGTCGCTCCGGGGGGACATTTCTTTGCCGCCGCTCATACCATGGCGCGCTATCGCAGCGCGTTCTATGAGCCGCTGATCGCGGATGTGTCGAATTTCGGCACCTGGACCGAAAACGGATCGCTCACGGCGAGCGAACGTGCCCGTGCGAAATGGCAGCAGGTGCTTGCCGAGTTCACCCCCCCAGCTGCGGCCGCGCAATGTGCCGAGCCGCTCGATGCATTCATCGCGCGTCGCACCGCCGAGGGTGGGGCGCCGCCGGTGAGCTGAGCCGACCGCTCTTGCGTCGTTCAGGGCTGCGCCGGCAGCGTCTTGGCGAGTCGTTCGTCCTCGAGCAGGTGACGCGTAGAGCGGAAGAAGTGCCAACTGGCCCAGAAGCCGGTCGGCACCAGGCACAGCAACGCCAAGCGCAGCGAGTGTGCATCGGGGTGATGATGGGGCGCGAACCAGTCACTCAGCACGCCGACCGCCTCGGGCGCTATCACGAGGTTTGCAACGTTGGCGATGAATAACGTCGTCGCGCAGTACACCGCCCGCATCCGCGGTTGTGCCAGGTTGTTCAGCACTCCGAAGCTCGCGCCGATGTAGATGTAGAGGGCCGGCACGTACACCCACAGCAGGCAGCGGAACAACAGCAGCGAGTGAGTGGAGTACATGATGCCGGTGACGACCGTCGCCACCGCGATGTAGATACCGAGCAGTCGCATGATGCGGCGCGAGTCGGCGAGGTAGGGCCGTGAGAGCAGCCACGTGCTGGCGAGCATGGACAGGCTGCCGCCGATCAGGTGTACCGGTCCGAGGATGGCGCCCGCCTGGCCGACGTTCAGCCCGTAGGCGCGTATGAGAAACGTCGGGGTCCACCACATCAGTCCCCAGCCCCACAGCGCCACCACCGCGCCGGCGGCCATCACGTGCACCGCAGAGCGCTGGCGCCAGAGAAACTGAAGCGTCTCGCGTATCGGCGGTGCGCTTACGTGACGCTGCTCCGCATCGAGGCGTCCGCGTTTCGGCTCCCGGATGGTGAAGAAGATCAGTGCACCAGCGAGCAGTCCGGGGATGCCGAGCACGAGGAACATTGCCCGCCAACCGAGCCGATAGGCGAGCGCGCCGGCAATCTGCGAGCCGAGCCAGGCGCCGATGGGCGCCCCGAGGGCAAAGATCTGCAGCGCCATGGGCCGGCGCGCCGGCGGGAAGTAATCCGAAAGCAGCGAATTGGCGCCCGGGGTCCCCCCGGCTTCGCCGACACCGACGCCGATGCGCGCCGCCAGCAGCTGACCATAGTTGCGTGCGAGGCCCGTCGCCGTTGTCAGTACCGACCAGGCAACAAGGGACCAGCCAATGATGTTACGGCGGCTGAAGCGGTCGATGAGCCAGGACAGAGGAAAGCCAAACGCCACGTAGAACAGCGCAAGCGATACGCCGGTCAGGAACGCGACATTGGCGTCCGAGAGGTGCAGATCGCGTCGGATCGGTTCGAGTACGGTGGAAATCGAATAGCGGTCGGTGATGCTGAGTGTGTACACCAGACACATCATGAACGCGACGTACCAGCGCTGGACGAGAGAGTATTCCTCGCTCGTGGACGTCGTGGGTGCCGTCAGTGGGGCGGGCGTGGATTGCGCGTCGGTGCCGGGTTCGCTCACTCTATAGTCACCTGCTTGGCTGTGGCGTCACCCGGCGGTGCGGGCGTCCTCGAGAATCAGATCAGAGGCTTTCTCAGCGACCATCATCACCGGAGCATTGGTATTGGCCGAGGTCACGTTCGGGAATACGGAAGCATCGACGACGCGCAGTCCGGAGACACCGTGCACGCGCAGCCGCGCATCGACCACGTGGTTCCGCGGGTCCGGGCCCATCGCACACGTGCAGCTCGCGTGATACACCGATCCGCCCCGCGTGCGGAAATCGTCGAGCACCTGCTCGTCGGTTGTGACCGCCGGTCCGGGCAATCGTTCCGCGTCGATGACCTGCGCAAGAGCAGATGCGGCCGCGATCCTGCGCAGCGTGCGCGCCCCTTCATAAACGTCGGCGATGTCTTGCGCGGTGGCGATACTGTTCGGTTGAATGGCCGGCGCGGTTAGCGCATCGGCCGAGCGGATGTGTACGCTGCCGCGGCTGGTCGGACGGCACGTGTTGAACGACATCAGAAACCCAGGGAACGGGTCGGGTCTCATGAGGCGGTGACTTTCCCCCGTCTCGGTGCTGTAGCTCGCGGGGTTGAAATAGATATGCAGATTCGGTCGCGTGAGTCCGGCGCGGCTGCGCACGAAGGCACCGGCCTGATTCACGCTCATGGCGAGCGGTCCATCGCGGCGCAGTGCATAGCGCAGGGCGGCCTTGATTTTGCCGCTGAGTGGACCGAGTTCATCGTTGAGGGTCGGGACCTTGGAGCGGTAGAAATACGACACGCATACGTGATCCTGCAGCCCCTCGCCGACGGCGCTCGCGGCAGCGACCACCGGGATGCCGAACTCCCCGAGCCGTTTCGGATCGCCGACGCCTGAGAGCTCGAGCAATTGCGGCGAACCGATCGCGCCGGCCGAGAGGATGACCTCGCGGCGGGCGCTCACCTGGTGCAGCTCCCCGCGGTGTCGGTACTGCACACCTGTCGCGCGTGTGCCGGTAAAGTTCACCTTCATCACCTGTGCGCGCAGCAGGACCGTGAGCTGGCTGCCAGCAGGTAGTGGCCGCAGGTAGGCCCGGGCGCTCGACTCGCGCACACCGTTGCGAATGTTCACCTGCCACAGTCCGGCGCCCTCGGGCTGCGCACCGTTGAAATCCTCAGTGCGCGGGATGCCGGCCTCGAGGCAGGCCGCAATGAATGCCGAGCACAGCGGGTGTACCTCGCTCGAGGGGGCATGCACGTGGATCGGGCCGCCCGTACCATGGTATTCCGAGGCGCCGAGCGCGTGGTCCTCGAGCCGCTTGAAGTAGGGCAGTACGTCTCGCCAGCCCCAGCCGCCGTTGCCGGCTGCGCACCAATCCTCGTAATCGCCCGGCTGGCCGCGGGCGAATACCATCGCGTTGATCGCGCTTGAACCGCCGAGAACCTTGCCTCGCGGCCAGTGTGCAGTGCGGCCGCTGAAGCCCGGATCGGCCTCGGCCTGGTACATCCAATTGTATTTCGGGTCGCGGAAGGTGAGGGCATATCCGACCGGGACACTGATCCGCAGACTCGCATCGGAGCCGCCCGCCTCGATCAGCAGCACGCTGTGATGACCACTCTCGGCGAGCCGTCGGGCGAGGACGCACCCTGCAGAGCCCGCGCCGACGATGATGTAGTCGTATTGCTTCATGATGACCCGCGCGTTTCGCGTCTGACCCAGCCCCCGACCGGTCAGCATACGGAGCCCGGTCCGGTCCCGTTATGATTTTTTTTGCTACCCACATAAAAATTTTCGACCCGGCTGGGAGCAAGAATGGCTTGAAATCGGCTGTCGCAATGGCGCAACATGATTGTCGCGACCTCACAAGTCCCGCGCCGAGAGATGCGCAAGGATAAAGGGGTCGAAGGATGATCATCTGCCGGCCACGGTTCTTGCGGGATCAGGACCGTCGCGGGGGGCATAAGATCGAGAAGTTTTCGCCTGCAGAGGTAGCTCAATGAAATTTAATCACAGTGTTTCACGTACCGTGGCCGCCATCCTCGCGGCATCGGCCGCCCACGCGGTACTTGCCGCCGTACCCGCCGGGACCATCCAGTCGTCGGCGGCGAACAACCAGCTGCAGCTGGGCGAAGTCGTTGTGACGGCGCAACGAGTCGCGCAGAACATCCAGGACGTGCCGATTACCATGGAAGCGATGACCGGCAAGACGCTCCAGCAGCTGAACGTGCAGACTTTCAGTGACTACGTGAAGTACCTGCCGAACGTCACCACCGGCAGCATGGGTCCGGGCCAGGGCGTCGTCTTCATGCGCGGTCTGTCGATCGGCGTGCTCGGCACCCAGGGCCAGGGTTCGGTCGGTACATTCCCGAACGTGGCGGTGTACCTGGACAACCAGTCGGCGATGCTGCCGGGTCGCAACCTGGACATCTATGCCGTCGACATGCAGCGTATCGAGGTCCTCGAGGGTCCGCAGGGCACGCTGTTCGGCGCAGGCGCGCAGGCCGGCGTGGTGCGCTACATCACGAACAAGCCGCAACTCGACCGCCTGCAGGTAAACGTCAACGCGGGCTACGGCATCACCGCGCACGGCGGTCCGAACACCAATGCCAATGCGGTGTTCAACATCCCGTTGATCAAGCACAAGATGGCCGCACGCGTGGTGGTGTTCACCGATGATCGCGGCGGCTACATCAACAATCTGCCGGCGACGTTCTCGCGCGGGCCGTCCGATCTCGGTCTGGTGGCCTCCAACGGCGGCGTGGTGCCGACCAACAGCGTCTCGATCAACAACTACCAGATTGCCGCCAATCACATCAATCCGGTGACCTATCAAGGCATCCGGGCAGAGCTGCTGTACAAATTCAACCGCAACTGGAACGTGCTGCTCTCGCAGATGTACCAGAACATGAATGCGCAGGGCGTGTTCTACGAGATGCCCTACGGCAGCGAGGGCGCCGCATTGACTGCAAGCGGCTCACCGATCGGCGGGCAGCCGCTGCCGGCGTATTCGGTCAACCTGTTCAATCCCTCGTTCGATCGTGACAAATTCGAGAACACCGAGCTTGACGTACACGGCAAGATCGGTGTCCTGAACTTCGTCTATTCGGGCGCGTATCTCGATCGCAACGTCGATCAGGTGCAGGACTACACCAACTACGCGCGCGGCCGGTACGGCTACTACTATCAGTGCACCGGCGTGTCCTATAGCTCGACTACGGGGAATGCTAACGCAACGTGTTACTCGCCGAGCTCGGTGTGGAGTGACAAGGAGCGCAACACCCACCTGTCGCAGGAAATTCGCATCAGCACGCCGGAGACCTGGCGGCTGCGCGGGGTGGCTGGTCTGTTCTACGAAGACTACAAGGTCTACGACAACACCGAGTGGCTCTACAAGAGCGTGCCGGACTGTGCACCCAGCGGTCCGACCACCAACTGCTTCCTGCCGGTGCAGCCGTGGCCCGGCGCCCCGGCCAACCAGCCTGGCGTGCGCAACTCGAGCACGGGATTCTTCGACGACTTCCAGCGCAC
>DAHVTM010000057.1:0-13543 GCA_027324195.1 Gammaproteobacteria bacterium
TACTTCTTGCACCCCCGGTCAGTGGCTGGGCGCGAACCAGTGAGCCCGCGCGGTCATAATGAGCTTGCCCGCCTCTTCCGGCGCCAATCCCTCGATATCATTCAGGTCGTCGACCGACTGCTCGGCGAGATCCTCGCGCGTACGCACACCGCGACGTGCCAGGGCGAGCGCCAGATCGGGACTCATCCCCTCGAGCAGCAGCAAATCCTCGGCCGGCATCGCCTGCTCAAGCGACTCTTCGCTGGCGATCGCCTGGGTGAGCAGCACGTCGCGAGCGCGATTGCGCAGTTCTTTGACGATCTGCTCATCGAACTCCGCGATCGAGGCAAGCTCGCCCTGCGGCACGTAGGCGATCTCCTCGATGGTCGAGAAGCCCTCCTGCGCGAGGATGGTGGCGACGTCCTCATCGACATCGAGCTGCTTCATAAAGAGCTGCACGAGGGTCTTGGCCTCCGAGTCGCTCTTCGCCTCGGCATCAGACTCGGTCATGACATTCAGTTCCCAGCCGGTCAGCTGGCTGGCCAGACGGATGTTCTGGCCGCCGCGGCCGATCGCCTGCGAGAGCTTCTCCTCGGCCACCGCGATATCCATGCTGTGGGAGTCCTCATCGACCACGATCGAGAGCACTTCGGCTGGCGACATGGCGTTGATGACGAACTGCGCCGGGTTATCGTCGAAAGGAATGATGTCGACGCGCTCCCCGGCGATCTCGTTCGAGACGGCCTGCACACGCGAACCGCGCATGCCGACGCAAGCCCCCACCGGATCGATACGCGGATCGCTCGAGCGCACGGCGATCTTGGCGCGCACGCCCGGATCGCGTGCCGCGCCAAGGATCTGAATCAGCCCCTGGCCGACCTCGGGAACCTCGAGCTTGAACAGCTCGATGAGAAACTCCGGCGCCGTGCGAGTCAAAAACAACTGGGGTCCGCGCAGCTCCGAGCGCACCTCGCGCAGGAACGCCTTGATGCGGTCCTGGGCCTTGACCTGCTCGCGCGGGATCATGTCGCTGCGCGGCACGAAGCCCTCCGCATTCGAGCCCAAATCGACGTAAATGCCGTTGCGATCGACCCGCTTGACGACACCGCTCACCAGAGTGCCGACGCGGTCGCGATAGGCATCGACCACCTGCTGGCGCTCGGCCTCGCGCACCTTCTGCACGATGACCTGCTTGGCCTGCTGGGCCGCGATGCGTCCGAAAGTCACCGATTCCATCGGCTGCTCGACGAAGCCATCGACCTGGGCGTTCGGGTCGAGGTCATGGGCATCCTCGAGGCGCAGCTCCCGATCGGGGGCCTGCAGCTCAGTGGAATCGTCAGCGAACACCTTCCAGCGCCGGAACGTCTCGTAGTCCCCGCTGCGCCGGTCGATGGCCACGCGCACGTCCCACTCCTCGCCGTGCTTGCGGCGGGTCGCGGCGGCGAGCGCGGCCTCGAGCGCCTGGAAAATCACTTCTTTGTCAACGCCCTTCTCGTTCGAGACGGCATCGACAACCATCAGGATTTCCTTGTTCACTACTGTCACCTCTGCAACTGTCGCCTTCAGCGCCACGCACCACTAGCCGGTCAGCCTGGCCTTGGCGATCTCGGCATATCTCACTGCCACGCGCCCGCCGTCGACCTCGAGCTCGATACCCGAGTCATCCGTCGCGAGCAGCGTGCCGGTATAGCGACGCCGCCCCTCGCGCGGGGCCGCCAGCTCCACAAACACCCGCGCACCCACGAAACGCTCAAAATGCGCCCGCGTGCGCAGCACCCGGTCAAAACCCGGGGAGGACACCTCCAACGTGAAGGCCGTCGGGATCGGATCCTCGACGTCGAGCAACGCCGACACTTCGCGGCTGACCCGCTCGCAATCCTCGATCCCGACACCTTCGGGCCGATCGATGTAAATCCGCACCGTGGCACTGCCGCGCCCGGCACTGTGCTCGAGATCGACCAACTCGTAGCCCAGCCGCCCGGTCAGGGGTTCAATGAGGGCGATCAGCCGCTCTCGCAATGTCGCCGACATCGATCCGCTCCCCACCCCGCCGAGTCAAAAAAGCCAAACGGGCTGCGTGGCCCCTGCGACCGTCGCGCCTCAGTCTCGGCCCTCGCCCGGGACCGTCTCCCCGGCGGCTGCGCGCCGCCCGCGGGCGTGCTGCCGGTCACCCAAAAACAAAAAGCCCCTCGGGGGGCTTTTGGGCTGTCTCGCTGTCGGAGCCCTCGCCCCGGGGGCGCAGCCGCTCCGCTCCCCGCGGCCGAGGCCCGCGGAGGCGCGCATTGTACGCTGAAGCGGTCCGGTCGTGAAGGTTTTTGTCCGCCGCGGCGTCGGTGACGGCGGCAGGCAACCTCCGGCGCGCGCAGGCAGGCCGGAGGGCCACTCAACCGCTACCATAACGTCCCATGAAGGAAGCGGCCAACGAGGCAGGCGGCGGGGCGGCACGCATCGACCGCTGGCTCTTTGGCGTGCGGCTGTTCAAGTCGCGCTCCCTTGCCGCCGAGGCGGTCCATGGCGGGCGCGTGCATGTCAATGGCGCGCGCGTCAAGCCAGCCTACGCGGTGCGCCCAGGGGACATTGTGCGCTTCATGCGGGGCGCGGTGGAGTTCGAGTGCACGGTGCAGGCGGTGCCGGCCCGCCGCGGGCCGGCCAGCGAAGCGGTGCACTGCTACGAGGAGAGCCCGGCGAGTCAGGCACGCCGGGCCGCCTTCGCCGAGCGCATGCGGCTCGCCGCGGCGCTCGCGCCGCGGCCGCAGGAGCGGCCCGACAAGCACGAGCGGCGGGCGCTGCGCCGGCTGCGCGGGCGGGACTGACCCGAATCGCAGCGGGGTCTGCGGGATCGAGAAACGATACACATTGGCGCGGGCCTGGCGGCCTGCGCGCTAAGAGGTTAAGAGCATGTCGCTCAGCGTTTTTGACATCTTCAAGATTGGCATTGGGCCGTCGAGCTCGCACACCATGGGGCCGATGCGTGCGGCGCGCGAGTTTCTGCTCGAGCTCGAGCGCGCCGAGCAGCTCGCTACGCTCGAGTCGGTGACGGTGCGTCTGTACGGATCGCTCGCACTCACCGGGCTCGGTCACGGGACCGATGGGGCGATCCTCATGGGGCTGACGGGCGCCGATCCGGAGACGGTCGATCCGGACTCCATCGCCCCCACCCTGCAGAGCATCCGCGCGAACCGCAAGATCGCGCTGCTCGGGCGGCACGAGATTCCCTTTGACGAGAAGAATCAACTGCTGTTGCTGCGCAGCGAACGGCTACCCGAGCACGCCAATGGCATGCGCTTTACCGCCGTTGCCGGCGGGGTGACGGTGCGCGAGCAGGACTATTACTCGATCGGCGGCGGCTTCATCCTGCGGGCCGGCGAGGATCCCTCGCACCAGGCCACCACGCGCGCCCCGGCTCCCTATCCGTTCTCGAGCGGCCGTGAACTGCTCGCGCTGTGCCGGGAGCACGGCCTGGAGATCTTCGAGCTCGTGCTCGCCAACGAGCGCGCCTGGGCGAGCGAGGCCGACGTGCGCGCTGGGGTGATGCGGATCTGGGCGGTAATGCAGGCGTGCGTCGAGCGTGGCTTTCGCCAGAACGGAGTGCTGCCAGGCCCGCTGAAGGTGCGCCGGCGCGCCCCGAAGTTGTACCGCCAGCTCACCGAGAGCGGCCAGCAGCGCCCGCTCGACACGCTCGACTGGGTAGATGCCTTTGCGCTCGCGGTGAACGAGGAGAACGCCGCCGGCGGCCGCGTCGTGACCGCGCCGACCAATGGGGCGGCGGGCATCGTGCCGGCGGTGCTGCACTTCTACCGGCGGTTCGAACCCGGCGCGAGCGATGATGGGGTGCTGCGCTTTATGCTCACCGCTGCGGCGATCGGCATGCTCTACAAGCAGAACGCGTCGATCTCGGGCGCAGAAATGGGTTGTCAGGGCGAGGTGGGCGTCGCCTGCTCCATGGCCGCCGGCGGGCTCGTCGCAGCGCTGCAGGGCAGCAACGAGCAGGTGGAGAACGCCGCCGAGATCGGCATGGAGCACAATCTCGGCCTCACCTGCGACCCGGTGGGCGGATTGGTACAGATCCCGTGCATTGAGCGCAATGCGATGGGCGCGGTGAAAGCCATCAATGCGGCACGGCTGGCGATGCGTGGCGATGGCAACCACAAGGTTTCACTCGATCATGTGATTATCACCATGCGCCAGACGGGCGAGGACATGTCGACCATCTACAAGGAGACCTCCCAGGGGGGCCTCGCGGTGAACGTCACGGAGTGCTGAGCGCGCCTCAGAGCTGCTGCAGCTGCTCGGCGAGCGCGACGCGGTTGCGCCCGGCGGCCTTCGCATCGTAAAGCGCTGCATCGGCGCGTTGCCGCAGTGTCTCGAGCGTATCGCCTGCGCGGCCGCTTGCCGCTCCAATCGACAGCGTCACCTCGCCGGCGAACTGCGCCCCGTCGGGCTGTACGATCAGGGTGCGCTGGGCAGCCGAGCGGATCCGCTCGGCGAGTGCGGCAGCGGCGCTCAGCGCCTTGCCGCCCAGTAGTACCACGAACTCATCGCCCCCGATGCGCGCGGCGAGATCCTCGGGGGCGAGCTCCTCACGCAGAATCTTCGCCACGCTCATCAGCACCTTGTCGCCGATCACGTGGCCGTGCGTATCGTTGATGCGCTTGAAATAATCGATGTCCACCGCAAGCAGCACCACCTGGGCGAAGTCGGTCCATCCCTCCTGGGACTCGAAGGCACGGCGAAACGCACTGAGATTGGCAAGGCCGGTGAGCGGATCGCGCTGCGGCTCGCTTTGCGCCCGCTCGAGACGCTCGATCACCCCCGCCACCTCCTCGCGCTGCTTGGCGAGTTGGGCGTGTAGATCGCGCAAGACCGTCTGTACCTGCATGGCCTGCGCGAGCAGATCCCCGAGCAGCGCGCGCACGGCTGCCGCCTGCGGCGCATCGAGCTGCTCGGTGGTATTGCGCAGCGTTGCGCTGAAGTGCTGCAGAGTGTTCTCGGCCGCGCCCGTGTTCCGCTCCGTCCGGCCGATCAGCTCGCGCAGCTCACGCTGCGCGAGCTCGAACATCTCGATGTCGCGAGCGGCGATGTGCAGAGCATGCAGGCGGCAGACCTCGGCATCCGTCAGCTGGACGGCCCCCCCGAGCAACTTCTCGAGTTCCTGACTGAGCGGCGGGTTGAGCGCACCGGCGTGCTCATACCACACGGCATAGCTGAGCGGGTGATACCCGACTTCGTGCGGCGACATCAACCGCAGCGCCCGCCGCAGGATTTCAGCGCTCTCTTCCCTCGATTGCTGGTAGCGCATGCGCTTCGCCGAGGAGACCCTGGTTTTTTATTAAGTAAAAAAGTGTAGCACTGCCGCCACGGGCTTGCACCTGCACAGCAACACACACGCCTGCCGCGGCCCTGGGGCCACGGCAGCGCACGTTGTTGGACGGGCGGCGCGTGCCGGAACCCCTCTCCCCCCGAGCGGCCGGCAGCGCGCTCGGCAGCTCAGGCGCCCGGCGGGACGAAGCTCTGCGATTCGGGCGCCTCGGCGTCCTCCGCGGTTCCGCGCTGCTCACGCTTGATGCGCTCGTAGATTTCCTCTCGGTGCACCGCAATGTGCTTCGGGGCATTGATGCCGATGCGCACCTGATTGCCCTTGACGCCGAGCACCGTAATGGTCACCTCATCCCCGATCATTACAGTCTCGCCGACCCGCCTCGTAAGAATAAGCATCTACTGGTCCTCTCTAGGTGTTAATGGTCCAAGGTCAAAAGCGATCCGCCGCAATCAGCGCAGAGCATCCGGGCGCCGCGCTCGCGCGGCGCGGTACGCCACAATCAGCTCGCCATGCTGACGCGTCACGGTAATGGGCTCGATGCGGGCAATACGCTCGAGCGTGGAGGGGACGTTGCGCACACTGAACGCGCCACCGATGCGCATGTGCGCCGCGCGCGAATCGGTGATGACGATGCGCTGCGGGGTATAACGGCTGAGGTTACTGACGAATTTTGCCAACGGCTCGCCGCGGGTTTCGACGATGCCCTGACGCCAGCGGATGACGTTCGCGGCCAGCGTCGGGTGTACATCGCCGATCATGCCGACCGGGGAGTACTCAATTTGCTGGTTGGCTGTGAGACGGCGCTCCCAGGTGGGTGGCACAGCCGCGCCCGCACCGAGTCCCTCGACCGACACTGTGCCGCTCACCACCGTCACCAGCACATCGCCGTCGTGCTCGCGGTAGACGTCGAAACGCGTGCCGAGCACGCGTACCTCGCTGTGCGCGAGCAGAATGCGAAACGGGCGCGCCGGATCGTGCACGACTTCAAAAAACGCCTCACCGCGCAGTAACTGCACACGCCGGTTGTGCGGCGTTCCGATCCAGCGCAGCTTCGAGTCGGTGTTCAGATAGACCATGCTGCCGTCGGGCAGCACAACATTGTCGATCTGTCCGATGCCGGTTCGATACGTGCGCGGCAGATAGCCGAGCGCCCAGAGCCAAGCGCCTGCGGCCGCGAGCGCGATGCACACCGCCGCGGCGGCAACCCCCACCAGCCAGCGCGTCGCACCATCGGCCCGCTTGCGGCGCAGCGGCTGCGCCACACTCGCGACAAGCGAGGCCCGCGCCGCGCCCTTGAACTCGGATACGACATCGAGCATCGCCCGCAACTCACTGAATTCTTTCGCGTTCAGCGGGTCGCTCAGCCAGCTTTCCAGCGCGCGCTGGCGGCTCGGTGTCAGTCCCCGATTCATCCGGGCGAGCCAGACGGCCGCCTGCGCCCGTGCGCGCCGCTGTCGATACCGTTCCAGGAGGGATTCAGGGCTCAATCAACCTCCGTCAAATCAATACCTTGTGATGACAATCGCATGCGGCATTGCTTCAACGCCCGGGTCATGCGCTTGTCGACGCGCCGCTCGGAAATCCCCAGACGGGCGGCGATCTCCTTGCGGGGGGTACCCTGCACATGCGCCAGGACGAACACCGCCCGCAGGGGCGGACTCAAATCCTGAATCACGCTCACGAGGCGCTGGGCGATCTGCTCGGCCATCACGTGCCGGTCGGGTCCACCGCGCTGATCCGCCACCTGTTCCATGGCCTGCGCAGTACCGATCACCGCGCTCTCGAGCCGGCGGCGGCGCAGATGCATCAGCGCATAATTGGTCGCAACCTTGAACAGCATCGCGCGCGGGAACAGTAGCTGCTCCGGTCGGTACATCCGGTGCAATTGCTCGTACGTGTCCTGCGCGACCTCACGGGCCAGGTCCGATCGGCCCAGCATCTGAGTGAGATAGCCGAGCAGTTGCGGCTCGTACGTGCGGCACAACTGCTCGAAGAACGCGTCCGCCGAGCCGACGCGGCGGAACTGCCTGATCTCGCCCATCCGTTTATCCATTCCCCCATTCCTTAACTGGTGTAGATGCGCCAGGAGCGCTCTGCCCCCCCCTGCACTATCGAAAATTTACGTCCGATGCAGGCTCATTAAACATAATGCGCTCCGGGTGCCCGGACCGCCTACTGCACACTGCCGACGCCCGCTCCCCGGCTCCCAAGCGTGCGAGCCATCAGCCGCGCCGGTGCGCACTACCAACGACAGGTGAGTTCCAGGCTTGCCACCCGTCCCAGCGCCTGCACGTTGTAGATGTCGTAACCGAACTGGCTATCGACGAATGGCGGACTGCGATTCAGCACGTTCACCACATTCGCCATCAGCGTGGTCCGGCCGTGGCGCGTTGGCGTCAGCCGGTAGCGCACATACACATCGAGAGTCGTCCAGGACGGCACCGCCGGCAGAAGCTGGCTGCCGCGATTGCGGTAAGCACCCGTGTAATTGACCGTCAGCGCGCCGCCCCAGCCCGGGGCACCGCGCCCATGGCGTGTCCAGCTCAACCGGCCGCGCAGCCGCAGAGACATCGGATTGCCCACAGTGTTGAGAATGCTCATCGCGGCAGAGTCGGGGGTGAGCGCCTGCGTAAAGGTGAATACGTCGGTCCCGTGCAGCACGAACTCGAAAGGTCCCCAGGCACTCATCAGCCGCTCGCGCGCCTCGATGTCGACTCCGCGCGTGAGCGTGCGCGCCAGATTGGCCAGCCGCAGATCCACAATCGCGGCCGGCTTGCTCTGCAGGCAGCTCGCCACCGGTCCGACAAACGCAGCGCTGGTGCACACCGCGGCGATTTGCGCTGTCGTCGGATCGCGAGTGATCACGGCGGCCCATTCTCCCTGGTGCTGCAGGATGCCGAGCGGATCGTCGCCTGCCGGCTGCTCAATCCGATTCCAGTAATCGATGTCGTAGTAGGTCAGGGACAGCTGGGCACTGCGCCCGGCCGACAGACTCACCCCGGTCGTCCAGGTGCGGGCGGTCTCCTGGCGCAGATGCGGATTGGAGCCCTGCTCGGCGAGCACCAGTGAGCGGCCCGTCGGGGACTGCGGATCACTGACGACCGCCATGCCAGATACGTTCTGCGCAGTGTCGTACAGCTCATCGAGCTTCGGTGCACGATAGGCGCGGCCCCAGGTGGCGCGAACCTGCAGCCACCGCGCAGCGCTCCACTGCAGCTTCGCCATCGGATTGAAGGTGCCGCCGAAATCGCTGTAGTGATCGTAGCGTCCGGCCAGATCGAGCGTCAGGCGTCGCGCCGCGCCGGCGCTGCCGAGCAAGGGCGCGTGCAGCTGGGAGTACACGGACAGGATCTGGCGCCCAAAGTGCTGCGCAGCGGGACCCGCGACCGCGGCGCCGGGCGCTGCCGCCGCCAGATTGAGACTGTCGGTGCGCCACTCCAGGCCCATGGCGAGTTTTGCTTCCCCAGCCGGTAGGCGCATCAGCGGCCCGTTGGCGACCATGTCGGTGGCTTTGATGCCCGAAACCGAATGCACTCGATAATCCTCGGTGAGCGCCGCCAAGCTCCGGACGTTCGCGGCTGGATTGACGGCGAACGGATCGAAGGCCAAGGCGGGATCGGGATTTGCGAGCGCACCGGCGAGCGCTGGGAGGCTGACCACACCGGACTCATCACTGCGCAAGGACTGCTCGCCGCCCGACTCGCTGAGGGTCATCTGCCAATGCCCGCCGAGCCGAACAGTCGCTCCGACTGTCCCGTCGTATACGCGGGTCTTGCTCGCAAAGCGTATCGGCCCGAGCAGCGGCAAAAAGCTGTACGCGACCAGCGTGTACGGCACCGCCGGATAGGGATTGATATAGAAGGGGTTGCTCGAGGGAATCTGCAGCACGGTGTTGTCGGGCAAGCTGGCAAGTGCGGTATTGCGCGCGGCGTATCGTCCCTGCGCAAACAATTCCACAGTCGCGCCGAGCTGCTGGTGCAGCGAGCCGTAGAACTCGTGCGCCATGCGATCGGGGAAGATCTGCGCGGCGCTGAAAGGATTCTGCAGATGGATACTCGCACTGAGCCGAGCCGCGCCCAGCGGCTGACCGGGCGCAGCGGCAATGCCGTACACCGGCTGGAGCGTGTAGGGATCGAGAATGTTGCCGGGGCTGGTGTAGTACGAATCGTAATTGGCGCCCCCGAAGGGCGTCTTGTCGGCATTGGCCGCGTACGGACGTGCCGCAGCGGCCAGAGGCGTCGCATCCGAATACTCGTAATCCATCATCGCGTGCCCGCCATGCCAGCGCGTACCCAGCAATTGAGCGGCCATCCACTCGGCGCGCCCATCGGGTGCGGTCCCGTAGCGCACGTCCGACTGGGCACCCGTGAAGTGATCGCGCATGATGATGTTGATCACCCCAGCGACCGCATCGGCGCCATATAGCGCCGATGCGCCATCGGGTAGCACCTCGATGCGCCGCACGGCACTCCAGGGAATGCTCGACACGTCGACGAAATCCCCAGTCAGTCCGCCAAAGGGCTGGCGTCGGCCGTTGAGCAGCACCAGCGTAGCGCCGACACCCAGCCCACGCAGGTTGATCCCAGCGCCATACTCGACGTTATTGGCCACACCGAGATCCTCACGCGGCCCATTGCGCGAGACCATGGGCAGTGCGTACAGCGCCTGCTGCACATTCGGATACGCCGCCCGCTTGAGCTGCTCGTGACGGATGTAGACAAGAGGGGCGATCCCTGAGCGCAGGCCGCGGATCAAGCTGCCGGTGACTTCAACCGGACGCAGCGCAAGCGAATTTAGATCCGCTTGCGGATGTGATCGCAGTGTCGGCCGCCGAAGGACCGGCGTCGCCGCGGCCCGCGGCGACGCCGGTCGGATGATCACCGAGTGCGGAGAGTCGAACGTGAACTCCAGACCTGTTCCTGCCAGCATCCGCGCCAGCGCCACGGAACTGGTCAGCCGGCCCCGAACCGCCCGCGTGCGCAATCTCAGCACCTGAGGCGTTGCCGCATAAATCGCCTGGACGCCAGATTGGCGATAGAAATCAATCACGGCCTCGGGCAGCGACTCGGCCGGGACATCGAACTGTGCCACCGGACCCATCGCCCACGCCAAATGCGCCAGGCACACCCCTGCCAGCGCCATCCACGCGATCCGCTTCGAAGTACGCGTCCCCCGATGCTCCAGAGTCCTGTGTCTGGCCGCTTGCTTGCTCTGATCCATGATCCCTGTCGCCTACACGACAGTGTGCCACACGGTACGCAGTCGTGACGAGTCCCGGCCGCACCAACATCACCGCCGTGTCTGCAACGCTTTGTCACCGAAAACGCAGACTGAGTCTTGCGATGCGCACCTTGGCAACCGCAAATACATGCACATCCGGATTACTCGCAAGGACTACCGGAATGACTCAGGCGGCAGTGGGGCTCGCCACCTGCGCGCTCCAGAGCGCTGCATAATGACCCTGTGCGCGCAACAACTGCTCGTGGGTACCAGACTCCACCAGACGTCCGCGATGCAGGACAAGAATGCCGCCGGCATGCATGACGCTGCTCAGCCTGTGTGCGACGATCAGGGTCGTCGCGTTCGCCGACACCGCCCGCAGGTTCGAGAGAATCGCCTGTTCTGTGTGGCTGTCGAGCGCGGCAGTCGCCTCGTCGAACACATAGATCAGCGGCCGGCGCAGCGCCGCCCGGGCGATGGCAATGCGCTGCCGCTCCCCTCCCGAGAGCCGCACGCCCCGCTCCCCCACCACAGTCTCGTACCCCTGCGGTAGCGAGCCGATGAACTCCCCCAACTGTGCCAGACGTACAGCGCGCTCGAGTTCCTCGTGTGAGGCGTTCGGCGCAGCGACCAAAATGTTGTAGGCAATCGTGTCGTCGAACAGCACCGGATCCTGTGGTACGAGCGCAATCGCCGCGCGCAAGGCATCAGGTGCGATGCACTCAATCGGCACCCCATCGAGACGGATCACGCCAGCATCGGGCTCGAGCAATCGCAACAGCAGCCGCACAATGGATGATTTGCCGGATCCGCTCTGCCCGACGATTGCCACCGTTGCCCCCGGGGACAAGGAAAAGCTCACCTCCCGCAGCGCCGCACGCCCCGGCTCATAGGACAGCGTCACACGCTCGAACTCGAGCGCGCCACATTGCCCCCGGCGCAACGGCACGCCCGCAAGCGGCTCAGCCGGCTCGGTGAGCAATTGCATTGCCCCCTCGAGCAGTGCCGTGCCCTGGGCGACGCCCTGGGCCGCGGCACCAAGCAATTCCGCCGGACGCACCAGCTGCATCATGTATGCGTTCACCAGCACGAACCCACCGACCGTGAGCCGCCCTGCTCGCACACTGTGCAGGGCACAGAGCAGACTCGCCGCCAGAAACACTGCAAACACCGCTGCCACCGCCAACCCGTTGCCGCTATAGTGCCGATAAAATGCCAGCCAAGTCCGCTCGCTGCGCCCGAGTGCGCCAGTGGCTTTCGCGGCAATCAGCCGCTCGGCACCGAAGCACTTCACCGCCTCATAATTGAGCAGGCCATCCGTGATGATCGCCCCGGCCTCAACCCCAGCCGCCGCTGCCGCACGAGCAGAGTCCGCGATCCGAGCCGCAGAACGTCCGAACAACCACGCATAGCAAATCGCCGCAATACAGAACAGCACCAGAAACAGCGGTCGCGCAAACCGCATCAGCACCGCGGCCGCAACCGCCAATTCCACACCGACCGGCACCACGGTGAACACCACCTGATGCAGAATCAAGCGCAACCCCTGCAAGCCATTGTCGATGGTCTGACTCACGGCACCGCTCTGGCGCCTGAGGTGAAACCGCAGCGGCAAGCTCAGCACGTGGCTGAACAGCCGAGCATGCAACGTGCGCAGCATCCTTCGCTCTGCGCATGCATAGCGCAACGCCTGCACCTCGGTGCTCGAACGCGAGAGCCACTGCATCGCGGCATACAGACCGACCAGAATCTCCCCTGACAGCACCGTCCCCTGCTGCCCGGTCAGCCCATCCACGATGATCTTCAGCACCAGCGGCGCCAGCGCATTGGCCACCGCCCCCAACAGCACCAGTCCCATTACCTCGGCCAACCGCCAACGGACGTACGGCGTAATCTGCCCGCGCACCAGCCCAAGCACGCCCCGCCATCGATGCAGGCAGGGCGCTCCGCTCACTCGCGTCCCTGCGGAGAATCCGGATCCTCCGCCTCCCTCGGCGCCACCGGCCCGCTCTCCGCCCCATTCTCAGCCGAGACAACCGGCTCCTCACCCGATTCTGTGGCAGGCCTGCAAGCACCCAGATCCAGCGCGGCCAGAATCGCATCGACTGCAACCAGAAGCCCATCCGGATCCCTCGCGCGCATGCGCAAAACAGACTCCTCGAGCGTGCTTCCGTCCCGACCCAGCGACATCGCGATCATCGACAGCGACACCCCGCAACGTACTGCAACCAGCGTCACCAGACAGCGCGCGCGGCACAGTGCGCCAACGCGCGACCGACCCGCCAGCTCGACCGCCGCGACCGACTCCCGCCGCGATACGTAGGCAACCACGCATCGCAACAATTCTCGCTGCCGCCGCTTCGGCTCGGCAACGGCTGGTCGAACCGCCGAGTGAATATGCGCCAACGTATCGCGAGAGGATGCAAACGCCAAGGCCAGCTCAGCGTCGACCCCTCGAGCACGCAACACACGGTATTGGCGTTTCGCTCCCGGCCCCCTGCCGAGCTCCTCCAGTACCGGCACCGGATCGACCCACGGCATGCTGTCCGGCTCCCGATACGCACCGTCCGCACTCCAGCCGGACCCCGCAAGCGGCCGATGAAGCCACAACACGAATTCCGTACGAAACGCCGCCTGCAGTCGATAAACGCGCAACGGCCGGAAAACCTTTCCGCTCTGTCCGCTCGCACGATTGACGTGCAACGCGAATGGCACCGTCACGTAACGAAGCATTCGGCCCAACGATACGCGCGCCGGCTCGATCGCCAACTCAAGCCGATCCCCCTCGCACCGACAGCCGAGCACCCTTCCACCACACCAGAAAAGCATCGACTCGATGCCCTCGATCATCTTACGCCAATCGCCCTCGCTCTCAACAAGCGGACCTGGTCGACAACCCCTCAACACCACATGAAACACAGCCACCGGACTGTTGTGCATTTCCCGTCGACCGACCCGGCCTCTCATGCCACTCCTCCTCCGCTCACCCCGCAGAGCCCACACGCGCTCCGATGCGAGGAACGC
>DAHVTM010000068.1:0-3395 GCA_027324195.1 Gammaproteobacteria bacterium
GGTTGGTCTCCGTCAGCGACGTGCCGGGCGCCGCCTGATAGTCGAGCACGAACCCGCCCTCGTCCATGCGCGGCAGGAACCCGCTGCCGACGTTGAGGTAGGCGATGTAGCCGACGAGCACGAGCGCGAGCAGCGCCGGCACGAGCAGCGCCGGCCGATCGAACAGTCTCCCGAGGGTGCGCCCGTGGATGCGCTTCAGGCGCGTCTCCTTCCCGTGGGAAGGGTCTTGGAAGGTCTTGAAGTCGATCAGGCCGCGCGCCAGCAGCGGCACGGCGAAGGCGCTGAGGATCAGCGAGATGATCAGCGCCGAGGCCATCGTCAGGGAGAGGAACTTGAAGAACGCGCCGGTGATGCCCGAGAGGAAGGCGAGCGGGATGAAGATGATGATGGTGGCCAGGCTCGAGCCGAGCAGCGGCGCCAGGAACTCGCGCGCCGCGGCGAGCACGCTCTGGCGGGGGTTCTCGAGCCCCGGCACGCCGGCGCGCCGGGCGATGTGCTCGATCATGACGATGACATCATCGATCAGCAGACCGATCGCCGCGGCGATGCCGCCGAGCGTCATGATGTTGAAGGTCATACCGAGCAGCGACAACAGCAGCACGGTGATCAGCACCGACAGCGGCACCACCACCATGGCAACGAGCGTCACCCGCCAGTTGCGCAAAAATGCCAGCAGCACAAGCGCGGCAAAAATCAGTCCGATGAGGATGGCTTCCTCGAGCGCGGCGATCGAGGAGCCGACCATCTGGGTCTGGTCGTACCACTTGTAGAGGTGGATTGCCTTGGGCTGGGTCTTCATGAACGCATCGAGGCGCTGCGTCACCTTGCGCTCAAGACTGATCGAATCGGCGCTGTCTTGCTGGTAGACGTCGAAGGTCACCGCGGGCTTGCCATTGTCATCGACCAGCAGCCACTGCGGGACGGTGCCCATCGTGATCTTGGCAATGTCCCCGAGTCGCACGATGCCGTTGGTGGCGGTGCGCAGCGCGACTCGGCGCACCGAGTGCAGCGAGTTGAACGCATTGTTATTGATCGCGAGGTACAGAAGATCGTTGTCCTCGAGCCGCCCGACGGCCTGCACCACGTTGGTCTGTGCGAGCGCCTGGGAGACCTGCGCGAGCGTCAGGCCGAAGGCGCGCAGCTTCTCTTCGTTGACCGACACCTGCACCTCGGGCGTCGCTCCGCCGAGCACCCCGACGCGCCGAACTCCGGGAATGCCGGTCAGGAGCGGCGTAATTTCGTACTTCGCGAGCTGGCGCAGCGCCGTCGGCGGAACGGTCTTTGAAATGAGTGCATAGGAGACGAACGGCATGATGACGTTCGGGCTCATCTGGATGACGTCGTAACTGGTGCCCTTCGGGAGCGTGGGCAATTCCTGCGCCAGCGCCGCGTCGACCGCGAGCAGCGCCTGGTTCATGTTCGAACCCCAGGGGAAATCGACGTAAATCTGTGCCGAGCCGCGCGAAGTGCGCGAACTGACATCCTGCGCGCCGGGTATTGCCCGCGTGACCCGCTCGAGTCGCTCGGTGACATCGACGAGCATCTGGCGCGCCGGCATGCTGCCGCTGCTCACCTCGATGCGGATGCGCGGGAAGCTCGTGACCGGGAACAGTCCGACCGGTAGCGAGATCGCCGCGAACACCCCGGCGAGTGCCAGCGCGAAGGCAACCGTCAGGAGCGAGCGGCGGTGCCGCTCGACCCACTCGGAGAAGCTCACAGGGTGGTCCCCGGCTCGCCGGGCTTGGCGATGCGGATGTGCATGCCGTTGTCGAGCTGATAATCCCCGGCAAGCACCACCGGGGCGCGCGGATCGAGCGCCCCGCTGATGATGTCCTGATCGTCGTACTCGTCGAGCACGCTGACCGGCACCTTATGGGCGATTCCCTTGACTGCTTGGACTACGTACGGGGCGCCGCGACCGTTGACCAGTAGTGCCGCGTGCGGCACGAGGAACCCCTTGACCCTGGCCGTGGTGATGCGCGCTCGCGCGACCTGTCCCGGGATGAACTTGCCGGCCGGCAAAGCGATCTGCACCGGTACCAGCCCGGTGTTTGGAGCGCTTGCCGCGCCGCTCATCGCCACTCTGGCGTGCACCCAGTCATCCGACCCGGTGGCCTGCACGACCGCTCCGTCCCCGACGGCCATGCTGAACGCCTGAGAGGGCACCACGCCAGCGGCGAGTACCAGGTGATCCGGAGAAGCGAGCGTCAGCACCGGAGAACCCATGCTCACGATCGAGCCGGTGAGCGCCGTGAGCCCCGTGACCACGGAGGCGAACGGTGCGCGCAGCACCTGCGGGCCACTGGCGCCCGTGGCGCGCAGCGCGGCGAGATTGGCCTCGGCGTCGAGTTCTGACTTCTCGGCCGCGGCGAGCTGCTCATTGGTCGCCAGGTGCAGGCTGTAGAGTTTGCGCGTACTGCGCACCAGCGCGCGCGCCACCCGCAGCGAGGAGACCCCCTGGTGATAGGCCGCCGCCGACTGCGGGCTCGGCAGGATCTCGACGAGCTTCGCACCCGCGGCCACGGGTTGCCCGACCCGCACGTACACCGTGCCGATGACGCCGGACTCCGAGGCCATCATGGCACGCCCGCCGATGTTGCTCGGCTCCACCGTTCCGTAGGCCACCACCACGTGCGGCAGGCTGCCGCGGCGCAGCGGCGTCAGCGTCACGAGCACACTCGGACTGGAAGCAGCCGCCGCGCACGCCCGAGGCGGCAGCAGCGCGGCGGTGAGCGCAAAGCAGAACACTCCGAAGATCATTCGGCGGATCATGGCGTCCTCGTTATATCTGGGCGGCCGGGACGATGCGGACCTGTGGCAGTCCGAGCCCGAGCTCAAGAGTCATGGCGATGCGTGCCTGGCCGAGCGTCCGTTCGAGCGTGTCGGCCTCGAGCCGCCGGGCGAGCGCGGCCGTCAGGTAGTCGGCAAGCGAGCGCTCATCGAGGTCCCCGCGCGCGTAGGCGTGCTGGGCGGAGCGGGCGAGCTGCTGTGCGGCAAGCGCAGCGCGGTGCGCCTGGTGCGCCGCATGACGCAACTGGCGGATCTGCACCGCAAGTGCGCGCACCGTGCCGACCGCGACGTCGAGGCGGGCCTGATACTGGGCGTGCAGCACGAGACGGGTGGCCCGGGCCGCGGCAATCTGACCCTGGTTGCGATCGAAGATCGGCAGATCGAACTGGGCCGTGGGGCCGCCGTTGCGGACGTTGCCGTTGTCCTGGTCCCACTGCGCCCCGAGCACTAGGGCAGGAAATTGCCCGATGATCGCGGTGCGCACGTTCTCGTCCGCCGAGTGATAGCCCATCTTCAACGCCACCAGGTCCGGCCGGCGATCGCTGAGCGAGGCAAGCAGCGGCGCGAGGTGGCGCGGCAGCGCGGCAGCGCGCGGGGCGGCAATG
>DAHVTM010000071.1:0-39961 GCA_027324195.1 Gammaproteobacteria bacterium
TCCATCAGATCGGCGCGGTCACCGGCGAACTGACAGGCCGCGCTCACCGCGAGTTCGAGCGAGAGGTCCTTGTGGCGGTAGACCTTCAGCAGCGCAGCGCGCAGATCGGCCGCCACCGGGACCGGAATTGAGCAACCGGTCCACGGTCGTGCGCGGATTCGGGACATGAGGGCGTTGGTCCTATCGATCGGACAAAGAGTATTAAGCAACTTTAGGAGTCCCATGGTGGGCGGTTGCACCGCATAGCCCGTGTGAAGCGGATGACCGGTAGCGATTGATGACGCACGCTGCGGCGCACAATTTGTGCGAGACGTTGCAATTAATGCGGAAATGATACACGCGCAGAATGCGGCACATCGCGCAGCTCCCGCCCGAGAGGTGCGGCGCGCAGGGGGGGCGATTCAGTGGCGGGATTACCGTCTAGCGGCTGCTGGGTCGGATTTTCCGCAGCGCCTTAGAATCGGCATAATATGCGGCGGGGGGATGCTCGGGCTCAAGGTGAGACTGCGAGTCTCGCCCGCGGCTGCGGTTCGAAGAAGGGCGGACGGTGTACCAGCGAATTCTCCTGGCCTACGACGGCTCGATCGAGGGGCGTACGGCGTTGCGCGAGGGCGCGCTGCTGGCGAGGCGATTTGGCGCGCAGGTGTTCGTTCTTTCGGTTATGGCGGAAACGGCCGGTACGAAGCTCGGCGAGGGCATCGGCGGAGGCGGCATCGCGCAGCTACGCGTGGAGTACGAACGTGTACTGCAACAGGGTATGGAGCGGCTCGCGGCGCTCGGATTTCAGGCGGCAGGCAAGCTCGTTATCGGTGAGCCGGCCCGAGAGATCGCCGCGTACGCTGAGCAGGTTAACGCGGATCTGGTTGTGGTCGGACACCGCCACCAAAGCGCGATCGGGCGGTGGTGGTCCGGGTCGAGCGGGGTCTATCTCAGCGATCACACTCGCTGCAGCCTGCTGGTTTGCAAAAACGTCATCGACGACGCGCACTTCGCAAGCTTGCTGGCGCAGAGTGCTGCGCCCGGGATTGCCAAGTGGGAGGCGGCTCACCACGGTGCGTCGAGTGGCGATGATGGGGTAGGGGGCACGGCCGGCAAAGCGGCGTCGGACGCTCGGCCGCCGACGCACTCGCCGTCCCCTATGCCAGAGTCGGCTCAGGCTGCACCTGCGCCTTCTGCGAGACGGCGACGACTTCGGGCGCTGCTGTTTATGCTGTTGCCGCTGGCGCTGATCGCCGCGCTCATCGTCTACGCCCTTGGTGGAGAAACCGTTACGACTGATAACGCATACGTTGAAGCCAACACCGTGGGCATTTCGACGGACGTATCGGGCATCGTAGCCCGAGTGTACGCAAAGGAGAATCAGCACGTCACGCGTGGCCAGATCCTTTACACTCTGCGCGATCGGAAATATCGCTTCGCCCTGGATCGCGCCACGGCGCAGCTCACTGCCGTGCGCGATAAGTTGATCGGCGAGCAGGCCAGCTATCGAGAGATGTTGGCGAAAATCGCGCAAGCCAGGTACGACCTGGCTTACTACCGCAAGCAATTTCATCGCGCCCGCATCCTCGTCCCCGTGCATGCGGTCTCTCGCACGCACTATGAGACCACGGACCGCGATCTCGAGCGCGCACGAGAAACATTGGCATCGCTCAACGAGCAGCTCGCTGCCATTGATGCCAGCCTCAACGAGCATCCGACCGGTCCGGTGGAGCAGTACCCGCAGTATCTGAGCGCACTGGCGGCGCGCAACGAGGCGGCACGTGAGCTTGCCCACACCACTGTGCGGGCACCGTTTGATGGGGTCGTGACAATGGTGCCAACCATCCAGCCCGGCAGTTATCTTGCAGCGTCTGTCACGGCGTTTTATCTGGTGGATACTGACGTGGTGTGGGTGAGAGCGGATCCGAAGGAAACTGCTCTGACCTACGTGCGTCCTGGGCAGGCGGTGACCGTGACCATCGATACCTATCCCGGGCAGACATGGCATGGCAAGGTGGCGAGCATCGGTCCGGCGGCAGCGCAACAGTTCTCTCTACTGCCGGCACAGAACACGAGCGGCAACTGGGTGAAGGTCGTGCAGCGCATTCCGCTGCGCATCGCCGTCGATGCGAGCGATCGGAATCTGCCGCCGCTGCGCGCCGGGATGAGTGCGGAGGTGAGTATCGACACCGGCCACGCGCGGGGCTGGTCCATACTCTGAGAGGGCACGGCGGTGGCAGATGAGCTGAGCCCAAGCACCCCCAATCGCGCTGGCATCACGCTCTGCGTGATGCTTGCGACTCTCATGCAGTCGCTCGATACGACGATTGCCAACGTGGCGCTGCCCCACATGCAAGGGAGCCTGGCGGCGAGCCAGGACCAGATTGATTGGGTGCTGACATCCTATATCGTGGCGGCGGCGATCGCGACGCCGCTCACCGGGTTCCTGACGGCTCGTCTGAGTCTAAAACGACTTTTCATCATATCAGTGGCTGGGTTCACTGTTGCTTCCATGCTTTGTGGGTTGGCGCAGTCGGTGACGGAGATCGTTCTCTTTCGCTGGCTGCAGGGATTGTTCGGCGCTGCTCTGGTGCCGCTCTCGCAGACCGTATTGCTGAATATCAATCCGCCACAGCGACAGGGTTCGGCAATGGCGGCTTGGGGCATGGCGGTCATGGCAGCGCCCATCCTCGGCCCGGTGCTCGGCGGCTGGCTCACCGAGGATTACAGCTGGCGCTACGTCTTTTACATCAACCTGCCGATCGGAGTCGTTGCGCTTCTTGGCATGGTAGCCTTCCTTCCGGAGGCGCGGCGCCGCAGCCAGACACGGCTCGACTGGATCGGCTTCGTCAGCCTGAGCGTCGCGATTGCGGCTTTGCAGGTGATGCTCGATCGAGGGCAGGAGCTCGACTGGTTGGGCTCCAAGGAAATCGTCGTCGAGGCGATCGTGGCAGGATCGGCGTTCTATGTCTTCCTGGTGCACACCTTTACGGCGCGCGAGCCATTTCTCAGACCTTCATTGTTCCGCGACCGAAACTTCAGCGCTGGCGTGATCTTCGTGGCGATTGTCGGGCTGACTTTCTACGCCTCCCTGGCGCTGCAACCACCTTATCTGCAGGACCTCATGAACTACCCAGTCATCACGGCCGGGTTCGTGATGGGTCCCAGAGGCATCGGCACCATGTTCGCCATGACGATCGTCGGCAAGCTGATTGGCCGCGCCGACACCCGAGTGCTGCTCGGCATCGGACTGGGACTTTCAGCATGGTCCTTCTATCTCATGACGGGGTGGACGCCGGATGTATCGAGTTGGTCGGTGATATGGGTCGGGGTCCTCCAAGGCGTGGGATTGGGCTTTCTCTTTACCCCTCTCAGTGTCGTATCGTTGTCGACGCTCTCGCCCGGTGTACGGCCGGAAGGCGCCGGATTCTACAATCTGGCGCGCAATGTCGGCTCTAGCGTCGGCATTTCCATTGTTGGCGTAGTGCTTGCACGCACTACTCAGACCAACCATGCGGCCATTACGCAGTACGTCACGGCGGTCAGCCCGCAGTTTCGCAATCCACAAGTGGCACAGGCCCTCAGTCCCTTCACAGCCTCCGGCCGCGCCGCACTCGACGCGCTGATCATGCAGCAATCGCAGGTGATCGCCTACATCGACGACTATAAGTTCCTGATGATCGCCACGCTTGCCGTGATTCCGTTGCTCATGGTGTTCAAGGGGCGGTCCGATGCCCCGAGCTCGGAGCATTCAACGGTGGCGGAAATTTGAGTTTCTGCGTCCGGAGCCGCGCACCCACTCTGGATTCGGAAATTGAGATCGCCCAAAAGAGCCGGTCCTTGGGAGTCGGCTGGTCGCAGTGTTCGGTTCGCTGCCGCCCACGCGTGAAGCAGGGTCCGGGGCCGATGAGCGAAAGACCGCGGGTGTCTCAGGCGTGAGCTGCCAGAGAATGGCTTCCTCGCCAATTTCGCAGATAGCGGTGAAGACGGCAGTCACTTGGCGGAAGCACAGCCGTACGAGCTGATCAGGCTTGATGTGCAGCTGCCAGGGCGCGACGGCTGGAGCGTGGCGACGGATCTGCGACGCCGGGGTATCGCGGGCGACCGGTCCTTTTCCTGACGGCTCGTGGTGTGGTTCGGGACCGTGCGAATGGGCTCGATCTCGGCGCGGATGACTACCTCGGGAGGCTCTTTGCCTTTCCGCAGTTCTTGGCGCGCATGAGATCGCTTCTGAGGCGCGGAGCGGCCAAGCACTCGAGCATTTTTGCGCTTCGCCGCTCTCGAATTCATCTTGGGCGCCACTAGGCGCGACGTGCGGGACGGCGGCATCGACATTGAGCGCACCCGCATGAATGACATACGGGACATCACCGCCTCGGCTGCGACCGCCGTGGATGGCGTCACGCAGAACCTCGGAGGCGCTCTCGTGCTTCCGTTCGTGCGCTACCCGGCGATCAACGTCGCGATCCGGCAGAATCGCGACTGGCTGCGCGAGTCCGCGGCACGATTGCGCAGCCGCCGATTGGGCATCGGCGCGCGCCCGGTGGCCTTCGCGCTGAGCAATGTCGCTCAGAGCCAGGTGGCAATCGATGAGCCGACTCACCTCGAGAGTACCCGCTTGCAGGTCCAGGAGGTCGTCGTGCAATTGCGGCTCGATGAGGCCCCGACCGTCTCGCCGACGTGGACGCCGTCCTCGCGGCGCGACTCGGTCAACGGGGTTGAGTTATTTTGGTATCGTGCGTGGACCTGGAGCCTTGGCTTTGCATCATGGTACGCCAGAAGAGGGTCGGTTAGCAGGAAGAGTTCCAACAACTTCGCCTTCTGCAATACCGTGTGTTGTGAACATCCGTGAGTCGAGCCGCATGTGGAGCGCTGCAAGCGTGAGGACGGAGCGTCGCTGTCACCAGGCAGGATAATGCCGTAACCTCATGAATCATCTGGAGTTCGAGGTGACATCAATGAGTTCCGCCGAGCGCTTGTTTTCGGTAGGGACCGGAATCTGGTTGGGTTGACGGACCCGGTGATAGTAATGGTTCAACCGCGAGCGGCCGCGTGAGGCTGCGGCAGTACCGCCGCAGATGCGCAGCAAGTGATGGGAAGCGTTGCATGTAACGCGATTGCATGGTACGTTGCATGTAACGCTCTGCCAAACCGGAATTCAATGACCCGCAAGTCCACAAATGCACGCGTTCAGAAGCACCGTGAGGCGTTGCGCAGGGCGGGACTGCGGCCCGTGCAGATCTGGGTGCCGGACACACGCAGGACTGATTTTGCCCGGCAGTGTCGCAACCAGTCGCGGCGTGTCGCCGCTGCCGACCGTGCCGATTTGGAGCTGTCGCATTTCCTGGAGGAGGCTTTGACCGCCGTCGATGGCTGGAGCGCATGAGTTCCCGCTCGAATAAAGTCTCCGATTCGACATCCTCCCGCCGTCTGCGACCCGCCAGACGGGGTGATCTCGTCACCATCGCCCTATCAGGGGATTTCGGCAAGCCGCGCCCCGCGCTGATCCTCCAGGCGGATCAGTTTGCCGGCACAGCCACCGTGACCGTCCTGCTGGTGTCCAGCACTCTGGTTGAGGCACCACTACTAAGGGTGACAGTGCAGCCAAACGGCGAAAATGGCTTGCGGAGCCCCTCGCAGGTGATGATCGACAAGGCAATGACCGTGAAGCGCGATAAACTCGGGCAGGCCTTCGGGCGCATCGATTCCGCGGCGTTACTTGAGATCGAACGGTGTCTTGCCGTGTTCCTGGGCATCGCCAAGTGACAATCGCGCTTGCCGCTGAGTAATAATGCGCTGAAAACGCGAAGCGATTCGGGATCTGTTCGTCTTGCCAAATCGTTCGCGGTGAATCCACATTTGTCTTCAAAGGCCTGGTCGGATCAAAATCAAGTGCGTAAGGTGATTGTCTTGGAGCCACGCCTACTCATACGAAATTCGTGCGCTCGAGTTTCCGGTGAACCCACCGGATCTTCCTTAAATCCGCGCATCTGAAGTTCGCCTGCCGAGTGTCGAGTGCCTGTTTGCTGCGGAATTCAGCCAGGGAGTCGAGATACCATGGGGTCGCGGCAGGGATCGCGGACCTGCCGCCGTCACAGCGTGCTCGCCTCAGCGCCTCTGCGAGGCGACGTACCGCTTCAGTGCGTTGTCCAAACGGGTCTGCCAGCCTGGGCCGGTGGCACGGAAAAACTCCAGCACATCCTTCGAGATCCGCACCGTCGTCTGCGTCTTCTGGCCGGATCCGGCCGGCCACGGCGCACGAGCTTTTTTCCATGGTAAAGGTTCGCTTCGGCGATCCACTTGTCGGTGATCTGCGGGGCATCGTCGGGATCACGCCAGGTTCGACGCGAGGTTTTTGATTTCACGGTCATTGGCCTTCCTCATGGAGATGATCCGCCGCGCCTTACCGCGCGGCGTCCAAACGATAACGACGATCCGGCCGTTTAGCTTCCCGTCGCTGATGTACCGCAACTCTCCGTAGTCCAGCCGATCATCGGGCCGGGTGAGGGCCGTCGAAAACCTCCTTCGCCTGCCGGAAATCGAGGCCTCGCTCGCGCAGGACCCGCTCCCGCTTGGCAGGGTCGAAGGTGATTTGCACAGGATTTATCGTAGCTACGTTTATTGGGGGGCGCAACCCCCGGCGGGCACTTCGGGGCGGGATGCTTGATCAGGGATCGGCGCGTGCGATCGGGATGCCCAGAGCGGATACGATCAGCGGCTCTGATGCCCGCCTGACGGATGGAGGAGCTGTGGCCGCTCAGACTCCTGCCATGGATGTGTTTTCCGGTGATCGCGCAATGTGTCTCGGAATGACCCAACTTCGTGACGCTTGGCGATCAGTGCTCGTGCAGTCGCTTCAAGCGGGTGTGAGGACTATTCATTCATGTCACCAGTCTGATTCTAATCATAACACTTTAATTCAAAAGGAGTTATGGGTGACATCATTCATTGCGCGCGGCTGGCGACTTCGTCAAAAATGCGGATATCCTTTGCTCTAAAGACCGAGATGACGGCAATCGGTGGCTGTCAGCATACGGGTGACGCGGATTCCGACGATCTTCCCCGTGCTTTCCTTCATGATGCTGATCATTCTCCGCATCGCTCTCCCAATCGGACTGCCCGTGTTGCTCGATCCGCATTCACGCGCGCGAGCATCAATCCTGAAGTTAGAGTCGAACGAACCGCAGCAGAAGGCCAAAGGCCGGGTAGAGCACGCCGCCGCCGAGCGGGATGCCGATGGCGTTGTAGACGAAGGCGAGAAAAAGATTCTGACGAATGTTTCGCATTGTGGCACGGCTTAGGGCCCGCGGGCGCACGATTCCTGCGAGGTCTCCCTTCACAAGGGTGACACCGGCGCTCTGCATCGCGACATCCGTTCCCGTGCCCATGGCAATACCGACCTCAGCCTCAGCGAGTGCCGGTGCGTCATTCACACCGTCGCCCGCCATTGCCACAGCGCGCCCTTCGCCGCGCAAGCGGCGCACGATGGCGTTCTTGTGCTCGGGAAGCACCTCGGCCTCGATGTCGGTGATGCCGAGCTTGCGCGCAACGGCTTCCGCGGTGGCCCGGTGATCGCCCGTGACCATCACTCGGTGTTAGGACTATAACGGCTGACGGGGATGACATGCTGGGGGCTGATATCATGCGGCAATCGGTCCGTATCGTGTGCACAGCAGTGGCCGACCGATCCTCGACATCGGGTGACGATCTTGTCGACGCATTTCCCAGTACACCAGCCTTTCATGCATAGACGCCCCGAAGAACGATGCGCGCTCTCGGGCTGTGGAATCACAGGTCCCTTGCAGCCATACATCTGACCTCTGTCAGCGGCATGACCCGCGGGCCCTGATGGAATACGAAGGCCGACTTCCCAATCAAGAAGGCGGGCTGTCGATTTCGGTGAGAGGATACGGGATGAGTCGGCGCCGGTTTAACCTGTAGTGCTATTCGATGCCCACGAATTGTCCGGGGGGCTCGTTGGCAGTGCCGGAGACAACGGGATCGCGATCTTCACTCGCTGTGTGGGGCCGCGAACAACCGGCAGACTCGCTGGATGCGAGTGTCAAGGGTAAGTTCCATTCTTGGGGATCATTGGGGCGCTTAGATGTGATCCCAATCATAGGTTGCAGCCGCTGGTTACCAAGATCTCGGCAGGGTTACCGAAATCTCGTTGGCCCGACAACGATTAAGGGTGCCTCGAGTGAGTGCATTCACGATTTAACATAATATATATTATGCGCACTAAGAGCTGCGTCTGATTTCTGCGTCAGACTCGGCTAAACACCCGTTTCCGCACTGGTAATTCGTGACGGTGTTCCACCTGGATACTCAAGCCCTGCTTGACAATATCTGGGGTGGATATCCCGTTCATTCACAAGTCCGGCACCTCTCGAGCGCCGAGCGTGCGTGTATTGCAGAGCACCGTGGGGGCTGACACAGTCAGCCGAGCCGCGGCCTTCGGCCGCCGCCGAGCCTTGCGGATTTGGATCGCGATCCTAGCCATTCTGGCTTCCACGGCCGGCGCATCCGCCGCCGGGCTGCCTTCGGTTGCCTTCTTTTACGGTCCGCATCCATCACTGGAACTCCTGAAGGATTACGACTGGGTGGTCGTTCAGCCCGACGCGCTGGCGCGTCCCGGCGCGCCGGCACCATCCGGCACGAGCGTATTCGCGTACGTCTCCCTCGGTGAGGTCGCGATGGCCAGCGCGGCAGCCAAGGCGATGCCGACAGAATGCCGTCTGGGCGAGAACCGTGCCTGGAAGAGCTGGATCGTCGATCAGGCCAAGGCGGACTGCCGCACCTTCTATCTCGATCAGGTGTTCGAACCGTTGCGCGCTCGAGGTTATCGCAATTACTTCTTCGATACGCTTGACAGTTACCGTCTCGCTCTGAAGACACATGACCAGCGGGTGGCCTACCGAGCCGGTCTGGTTGCGCTGATTGATGCGGTGCATCGCAGCGATCCAGACGGGAAGTTCATATTCAATCGCGGATTCAGTCTGCTTGCGGCGCTCAAGGGCCACGGCGTGATTGCGGTAGCCGCCGAATCTCTGTACCGCGGTTGGAACCAACAGACACACGAGTATGTTGCCGTCGTGCCCAGCGATAGCCGTGAGCTACTGAAGCGACTTCAGCAGGTACGAGCGCTCGGACTCACGGCCATTGCCATTGATTATCTGCCGTCGGCCGAGCGCGCTGAGGCGACCCGTCTGGCCAAACGCATCGAACAGCAAGGCATTGTGCCGTATGTGTGCAACGCAGCGCTCGACATTGCAGGCGTGAGCACAATCACACCGTTGCCGAGGCGCGTGCTGATGCTCTACAACGGCCCCGGTGGCAGCATGAGTAACGACCTGAACTGGTACGCAGCCCTGCCGCTCAACCACCTAGGGTATGCGACGCATGTCATCGACGTCAGTCGCGGCCAGTTGCCTCCAGGTCCGCTCACCGGCCAGATCGCGGGCATTGTCACCTGGTTTGATTCCGATCACTTCCGCCACTCGGCCCGAACCTGGCGTTGGCTGCGTATGCAGATGAAAGCGGGTGTGCCCGTGGCGATTCTCGGGCACTTGGGCCTGCCAGCCAGCTCAGGGGCGCTCGCCGTACTGGGGTTGCGTCGTGGCATGCCATCTCCCGCCGGTCTGCATCGGGCGCGCATCGCACAGGTCGATCCCCGCTATTTCGGCTTCGAAAGTCCCGTCCTGCCCAGTGCGCCGGATTTTACCCCGATAGAGCTTCAGCCGACCGACAAGGCCCTGCTCGCCATCACGGTTGCGGGCAACTCGGAAGTTGCTGCGGCGATCACGCCCTGGGGCGGATATGCGCTCTCGCCGTACGTCGTGCGCAGTCTGCCTCAGGGCGATCTTGTCAATGGCGCACTGCAGGCCGCCTGGATCGTCAATCCGTTCCGGTTTCTCCGGGCCGCACTGCGCCTGCCGGATGCGCCGGTGTACGACTACACGAGCGCGAGCGGCCGCCGATTGCTGTTCGGTCTGATCGACGGTGACGGATTCTCCTCGCTTTCGTGGATCGGTGCGTTCCATGATCAACCCGCTGCTGAGGTGATCCTGACGCAGGTGCTTGAGCGCTTCCGCCTGCCGGTCACCGCCTCCGTGATTGCCTCGGAATTCGTCAAACACGGCCTGCTGCCGCCGGCTGAAGTCGCTACGCTTCGGCCGATCGCCCGCAAGATCTTCGCACTGCCGTGGGTCCAAATCGGCTCGCACACCTACTCACATCCGTTCGACTGGCGAGCGCTCGAGCGAGATCCGGGATTGTCGGCCGGGCTGCACATGAACACCCCCGCCACACGCACCGTCGTCACTATGGGTGGAGATAAGACGGCACTCAAGTACGGTCTTAATTTGCCGGTGCCGGGGTACCGCTTCAGTGCCAAGATGGAAATCACCGGTTCGGCGCAGATCATCAATCGTCTGCTTGCCCCGCCCGGCAAGCAGGTGCGCGTCATTCAATGGTCGGGAGATACCAATCCTGACGCGCGAATCGTCGGTATCGCCTATCACGATGGCCTGCAGAACATCAATGGCAACAACAGCACCATTACTCGGGCACATCCCTCGCTGACTAACGTCGCGCCGCTCGGTGTCTGGAAGGGGCCCTACTTCCAGGTTTACTCGCCGATTGCCAACGAAGATCAGTACACCCATGGATGGCAAGCGCCCTATTGCGGTTACGAGCAAGCCATTCAGACGATGAAGATGACCAATCGGCCACGCCGTCTGACTGCGATGGAGATCTATTTCCATTACTATTCCGGAACACGGGCGTGCGCGTTGAAGCAGCTGCAGCGCGTCTATCGTTGGGCCGAGCACCAACAAATCACGCCGGTATTTGCATCGACATACGGCCGCATCGCATTAGCCTTCGAGACCGCCGGCATGGCGTCCCAGGGCGACGGTTTCCTCGCCCGCGGATACGGTCCGGATCAAGAACTGCGCATTCCCGAGGCGCTGGGCTATCCGGACTTGGCGGACTCACGCAATATTGCAGGCTTCGACGATTTCGACGGCAGCCGCTACATTCACCTCGGTCCAGGCGGCGAGGCGCTGCTGCGCCTTCAGCCGACCCCACCCGAGGGACCGTATCTGAAAAGCGCCAACGGTCTTATTGAAGCGTTGGCGCGCCGGCGTGGTTCGCTCGATCTGAGTCTGCGCGCAGGGGTGCCCCTCGAGTTCACGCTTGGTAATGCTACGCACTGCCGTACGCGGATCGACGGCCGGGTTCGGCGGGGCACGGCGGGTGCCCACGGCGAGGTGCGCTTTCGGTTGGATCAAGAGCAAGCCCACATTCAGCTCGAGTGCCGGAGCTGAGAGATGGAATCCGTCACGGTGCCCGATTTGACCCGACCCGTGCCCGCTCATGCGCTACCCGAGCGGCGCGCCCGCTCTCACCGGGAGCCGCCGCGTGAACGGTTCGCGCCGCTATGGCTGCGGGCGAGTCTCGTGCTCGCCACGTTCGCGGCGCTGGGACTGCTGTACCCCAAGTATTACGTGGAAGGTCGCCTGCGTCGGGTATCGGCACCCAATGCGGCGACGCTCGCCTATTTGCAGCTGATGGTACGCGCTCAGCCCGCCGCCGCCGACACCCGGATCCTGTTGGCGCGCCAGGCACTGGCAGCGGGCAATCTGGCCTTGGCGCGCCAGGCGCTCGCCCCCTGGCTGCAGCGCGCATTGACGAATTTGCCACTGAACGTCGCGCTGTTGCGGTTGCGCCTGCTGCGAGCGGCACTGACGGCGCAGGCGCTGAGTTCGGCGCGTCATGCGCAGCTCGCCGAAGCCTACATCCGCGGCATTGTGTTGCTTGCCGCGCGCATGGATGCGCCCGATCTGATGCGGGAGGCGCGGTTCGCCGCCACATTGGGTCAATACCTGATGGCTGCGCACCTGTATCGGGACGTGATCGCGCAAACCCGGAATCCGGCGCTACGCATCGCAGCATTCTACGAAGGAATCGACGCCCTGCGCGCCGCTGGCCGACCCGGGGACGCTCTGATGTTTGCGCAGCAGGAGCTGCCCCTCATGCCGCAGACGATCGAACTGTGGCGTCAAATGACCCGGCTTGCGCTGCTGGCAAATGCGCCCAAGGTGGCGGCGCGCTACGCACGCCGACTGGTAGGGATGCCCACGCCGTGAGTGAGCACCGGACACGGCTTTGCCGCAAGTGGCACCTCTACGCGACGGTGGCGCTGATGAGCATTGGCCGCTTTGCTGATCCGGCGTACGCCGCCTCGGCACCGCCGTTGCCCACCCGGCCCTTCCGGGCTCGGGACTGGAATCTTGCCTGGCAGGCCTTCGTCGGTGCCGGACGGGTGAATGATGCGTACGCTCTGACGCAAAGTGCGCTTAAGGCGCGGCCGGATTCACGGCGGTGGCTGGTCCGGCTGGCCGATTCGGCCCGTTGGAGCAACCATCCCCACGCTGCACTCGCGGCGCTGTGCCGCCTGGCTCTTCAGCTGCACGAGAGACACTATCTGCAACCGGCGCTTGATCTTGCCATCGGCTTGGGCGAGGACGGTCGGGCGGTGGCGCTGCTGCGCGAGCTGATCGACCTCGGTCGTGCCAGCGCGGCGCAGCGGCACATGCTCAGCGAGCTGTACCTCGCGATCGGCGAGCCAGACCAGGCCATCCGCGAGCTGCAGCGGGAATTTCGGCAGCATCACGACCCCAGGCGGCTGTGGGAGCAGGCGGTGATCTACCGCACGCTGGGCGATCCGAGGCGCGAACTGGCCACCTTGCAGCGCTACCGCAGACACTTCGGACCCGGCCCGAAGGTCATGCTGGCCATCGCTACATTGGAATACGTCCGGGGCGAGCTGGCCCAGGCGTTGAATACCCTGCTGGCCGCCGAACACGAGGCCCGACCCACCGATACCGCTTACTGGCAGACGTTGAGTGGTCTTGCCTGGGAACTGGGTCGGTACCGACTTGCGGCCCGTGCCGCAACCGTCCTCATCGGCACGGCAAGAGCCGATGCCCCCCTCTATTTGCGGGTGGTCTATGCGCAGCAGTTCGTTCATCCCAGGCACGCATTCGCCGTAGCGGCACGCGGCTGGGAGCAGACGCATGATCGGACTCTATTTCTATCGTTGCTCGGTATTGCGTCCTCGCTGCACCCGTCCAAACCATGGCTCGAGCGTGCGTTCGCCCTGCTCGGGCCCACCCAAGCGGACTCCTTCGCCGCCACTCCATTTTACTGGACGAGCCTTGCCGAGCTTCGCGCCGCGGAGGGACGCGACCGCGAGGCACTTGCTGCTTACCGCCACGCGTTGCGCGAGAGCCCCGGCGACAACAGTCTGCTCGCGGGCTATCTCTGGATGCTCATCGACACGGGTGAACTCGCGCCGATCGCACCCAGGTTGTACCGTCTGACAGAGCGTGCTCGCCATGCACCGGAGTTGTGGGCGCCCTTGGCGGCAGCGTATGCGGCATTGCACCAGCCCGAGCGGGCGCTGCCCTGGTTGCAGGCCCAATGGTCGACCCGCAAGAACGATCCGTTGTGGCTGCTCAATTATGCCGATACCCTGGCGCAGGCGGATCACCCACAGTTTGCGTGGCAGTTGCGCCGCCGTGCTGAGGAGCTGCTGGCGAGACAGGTGAGGCCGCTGTCCGATGCCCGACAGCGGGAACGGCGTCGGATGGCCTTGGCCCAACTAACCGCCGTGTTAGCTCCCGGCGATCCGGCACGCGGCGTCATGGTGGGGCTCGCACGCCAACCGGATCGGCGCCAGGCGCGCCTGACGGTGCTCACGTGGATGCAGGGCGAGCGCGCCGATTCCCTCTCCCGCTGGTGGTTGCAGAAAGCCTATCGGCACCAAAGCGCCCCTTCCTGGGCGCTGCTGGCGCAGGCGCTGTCGGAAAACGACGGCGCGCAAATCGCCACGCTTCTGGAGCACCAGCGCGCGCTCTTGCCGCAGCGCGATCAGGTTGCTGCGGCTCGGACACTGCGCTGGAATTCGCTCGCGCTTTCCCTCGCCTATCAAGGCCTGGCGCAGGACCCCGGCGACAGAGGCCTGCAACACCAATTCGCCACCCTAGCCATCACTCGCGCCAGCAGCCTCGAGACTGGGTTGGGCGCTACCGAGACCAGCGGGCTGCTCGAAGAAGGGGGACACCTGCAGGCGAGTCAGCCCCTCACGCCCTACGACCGGCTCACTGTTCGCCTCGGCACCTTCCACCAGCGCAGCGTCGATCGCACCCAGCTCGCCACTGCACCGTCACTCAATCGTTCCGCCGTCCTTGACTGGCGGCATGCGACACAGTTTGGGCGCTTCTCGGTTGCGCTCGGTGCTGGCCGTAACCTGTCCACCTGGGTTCGCGGCGGCGTGACCTGGCGAAGACGTTGGAATGCCTCGCTGCAAACGACCCTGGGTGCAATAGCCGGGGCCAGGCCCCTCGACACCGCCGCCCTGAGCATTGCGGGACTCGAGGACCGAGTGGTGGCCGGTGCAAGCGCTCAGCTGAGTGCGCGCACCGCCCTGCAAGTGCAGCTGCAAGCGGGACGGCTGCGCGCCCAGGGGGGCGGATCGCTCGGCACGGTGCAGCGCTTTGCGCTCGCTACCAACTATCAGCTGTGGTTCGCGCCGCCGGACTTCGGGCTGAATGCCTCCGTGAGCGGCGCCCATTATTCACACGCAGCGGCTCTGCCGACCCAATTACGACCGCTCGTGCCGACGGGCGAGATCCCGACGGTCGGGTTTTTTGTCCCCGCGAGCTTCGTGCAAGCCTGTGCCGGCGGCCACTTCAATATGCGCTACAAACGCACTTTCACCTCGCAGTTGCGCTCTTATGCGAGCGCCGACCTGTGCGCCAACAGCGTCAGTGGTCAGGGCTACGACCTCACCGCCGGCATCGCCCTGCCCGTCCTCGGGGCCGATCATCTGTCCCTGAGCCTGAATCTCGAGAACAACGTGGGCACACACAGCGGACGCACCGCGGGCGTGATGCTGCGCTACCGCCATTACTTCAATTCACTCCCATGAGCGAACTAGCTATGAGACTCTCAGCAAAACCGACAATCTGGTTGCTTTGCGCTCTTGCCGCACTCGTACTGTCCGGCTGCGCAACCGTGCAGATGAACGCCTCCCCCTCGCCGCATCCGGACCGAGAGGCACTGTGGTGCGTGCTGCAACCCATTAACAACACCTCCACCCCGTATGCGGGCGGTCGTGTTCAACAGCAATTGGGCGCCTTGCTGGGCGCGCGGGGACTGAGGAGCGTCCTGCTCGCACCGTCGTTCCAGGGCGGCGGACCGCTGCCGATCGGCGCCAACGCCAAACAGCAGCGCCAGGAGCTGGCATGGGCGCATAGGCATGCGGCGCGCTACGCGCTGCTCGGTAGCGTCGATGAATGGCATTACAAGATCGGTCTCGACGGCCAGCCGGCGGTCGGATTCACGCTGCGACTGGTGGATCTGCGCACCGGAGAGACCGTGTGGAGTGGGGTCGCTTCCGCCAGCGGCAGCAGTCGTGAGGGATTGGCAGTGCTGTCCACCCGAACTTTGGCCGCACTACTGAAGCGATTGTTGCCTTGAGCACAGGGCCAAGCTGAACATGGACAAACGCACCGATCAGCGCCACGGCACCGTCGTTTGGGCGGAAGTCGTGCTGTTGCCGATTGCTGGCCTGGTGCTCGCCATGAAGCTCTATCCGGCCGCGCCCTTCACGGTCTCGACCTACCCGTGGCTGTGGGTGATTCCATTGCTGCTCGGACTGCGTTATGGTCTCGCGCCGGCCGCGCTCAGCACCGGAGTGTTGAGCGCGGCCGGAATCGCCGCGTTTCGGCTCGGCATCACGGCCGAGGCCCCTCCTCTCATTCAGATCGCCGGCGGGGCGCTTGCGGCGTTGAGCGCTGGGCAGTACCGATCCCGTTGGCGCGAACAACTTCGCGCCGGACAGGCACGTACCGATTACACCGAACAGCGACTGGAGTCGCTGACTCGCGCGTTCTTCGTCACGCGACTTTCCCACGACCGTCTCGAGGAAGCGCTCATTACTCAACCTGTGACGCTGCGCGGAGCAATGGAAGCGTTGCGCGAGCTGAGCGCTGAGGCGCACACCGGCATTTCCCCCACCGGAGCCAGCGCACTGCTGCAGCTGCTCGCGCAATACTGCCGGTTCGAGACCGCTGCACTTCACCTGTATCGAAACGGTCGACTGGCCGACGCGCCGCTGGCTGCGCTCGGCCCGGCCGCCGTGCTGGTGCGTACCGACCCGCTGCTCGCGTACGCCCTAGAGCACGAGCAGACGGCCTACCACAGCATCGATCAGCTCGTCGAACTTGAGCAAGGCGGCAACTACCGGGCGGTCTTTCCGTTGGTCGACTCCGCCGGCGACAAGCTCGGGGTGCTGGTGGTGCGCGATCTACCACTGCTCGCGCTCGTCGAGGAAAATCTCACGTGCGCCGGCGCGCTGCTCCAGTACTTTGCGGACGAGAGCTGGTCGACGGCGCAGACCGCAGACCTACGCGCAACGGTTCCGTATTGCCCGGCGCCCTTCGCTCACGAGCTGATCAAGTTGCAGCGCCTGCACGAGCGCAGCGGCATTCACTCGACGCTGGTGGTTGTGCGCGCTCGCTCGCAGCAGGCACAGGTTGTTGCGCTCGACGCGCTGTATGACGCTCGCCGCGGTCTGGATCTGTACTGGCGGGAGCCTTTCGGGCCGCTCGCTGCCGGCATGCTCATCCTACTGCCACTCGCCGGGCCGGCCACGACGCGCGGCTTCCTGGAGCGCATCGATGGGATTTTGCGCGCGCACCGCATGGAGGGGGGGCTCGAGGCGGCCGGTTTCGGTGTCGCTCAGGTTGCAATCGACCATCGCACCCCACTCGAGTTGCTGCGCGAATGCGGCATCGAATTCGATCTGCGTGGCCCCCTCGCGCTACTGCACGAGCGCGGCATCGGACTGAGGCGATGAGCCCGGCAATCCTCACTCACCTCACCGGCTGGCTGCAGCCCGCATCGGCGGCGGCTGCTGCGGCTCTGGTGCTGACGGTGCTGCTCGGTAATGCGCTCCTGAGCATGCTCTGTGCAATCCTCAGCCATGCTTTGCTCCCGCGCCGCTTGCGCATTCGGACCGTGCGCAACATAGTCGCTCTCGGTGCGCTTGGCAGCATGCTGCCGCTGCTCGGACCGTTGCTGGTGCTGTTCGTCGGGCTCATTTACCCACGACTCGAACGCGGTTCACACGCCCCGCCGCCCAAAATCGTACGACATCCGACGTACGCCACCGAAGTACGCGGCCACGTCAGCCGCTTCGGTGCGGGCGGCGCGCTGGCGCGTCTGCGCACCGCACGTCCCTACAGCGACCTCGGCTCGCGTGCTCTGCTCGCCATTGCCACTCGTCGCAGCCGGGATACCACGCATCTGCTGCGCGGGGCATTGAACCATCCGGATGAAACCCTGCGGCTGCTCGCGCACAATCTGCTTGCACGCCGCGAGGAGGCGATCATCGCGCAGATCGGCCGCCTCGAGACGCTGCGCCGCGCGCAAGGGCTGGGTGCGGTGCAGATCATCCTGGATCTCGCCGAGCTGCATCTGGAGTTTGTTTATTTAGGCATCGTCAACGGTAGTCTGCGGCAGATGCACATCGATGCGGCGCAGCAACTAATTGATTCAATCGGCGAGCCGCCGGTCGCGGCCGCCTGGCGGACCCGACTGCTGATCGTGCGCGCGCGCCTCAATCAGCAGCAGCTGCCCGAGGCAGGTGCGGCGCAGGTTACCCAGGACTACCAGTTGGCCGCCGCCGCCGGGGCGGCACCGGCACGCGTACTGCCCTGGCTGCTGGAGAACGCATGGCGGGCACGCGATTATTCACGGCTGCGCGATCTGCTCGCGCAACATCCTCTGTACCGGCACATTCCGCTCATCGGCCCGGTGGCGAAGCTTTGGGGACATGCGATTGATGCCTGAGACACCGCTGAGCGATTGCGACATCTTATTGCTGCTCGAGGGCACATATCCTTACGTCAAGGGCGGTGTCTCGAGCTGGGTGCATCAACTCGTCAGCCAGCTGCCGCATTGGCGCTTCGGCGCGGTGTTTCTCGGTTCGCAGGAAAAGGATTACGCCGGTATGCAGTATCGGCTGCCCGCCAATCTCACCGTGCTGCAGACGTTGTATCTGTTTGGCGAGGGCAGCCGTCCGCCGGTCAAGCCGCCGCGCCTGCCAGCCGACACCGTCGCGCGCTACACGCGGCTGCACGAATCATTGCGCGCAGGACACGCCGAAGCACTCGACTTCGGCTCGCATCTGGAGGCTGGTGATCCGTTCAATGAGGAGGCGTTCCTCTATAGCGAGCCCGCCTGGCAGTACATCACCGAATGCTACGAAGCCAATGCGACGGAGCCGTCTTTCATCGATTACTTCTGGACGGTGCGCAATCTACATCGCCCGATCTGGGCATTGGCGCGCGCCACGGGGACTTTGCCGCGGGCTCGACTGTTTCTCAGTCCTTCGACCGGGTATGCCGGCCTGCTCGGCGTACTCGGCGCGCAGGCCCAGCGTCGGCCACTTGTGCTCATGGAGCACGGCATTTACACCAAGGAGCGGCGCGTCGATCTGATGAACGCAGACTGGATCAACGATGCGCGCAACCCCCTGCAAAGTGATCCGACTGAAGTGAGCCATCTGCGCGAGATGTGGATCCGCTTCTTCGAGATCCTCGGCCGGCTCGCCTACCGCCATGCCGACCCCATCATCAGTCTGTTTGAAACGGCACGCCAGCAGCAGATCCGCGATGGCGCCGAGTCGACGCGCACCCGCATCGTGCCGAATGGCGTCGATGTGGAGCGTCTCGCCCGCCTGCGCCGCGCGGACCGCGCCGCGCCGCCGGCGGTCATCTGCCTGCTTGGTCGCGTCGTGCGCATCAAGGACATCAAGACCTTCATTCGCGCCGCGCATGCGCTCCGACAGCGCCTGCCGGGGGCACAGGCGTGGATTGTCGGCCCGGAGGATGAGGATCCGGAGTACAGCCGCGAATGCCATGAGCTTGCGCAGGCGCTCGGGCTTGGCGAGGCGGTGCGCTTTTTCGGCTTCCGGGGCATCGAGGAGATTCTGCCCGAGGTCGGCGTGCTGGTGCTGAGCTCAATTAGCGAGGGGTTGCCGCTGTCGATCCTGGAAGGCTTCGCCGCAGGTCTACCGTGCGTGACCACAGACGTGGGTGCGTGCTCGGAACTCGTGTATGGACGCGGCGATGAGGACCAGGCACTCGGTACCGCCGGCGCAGTCGTGGGTCTCGCCGATCACGAGGCGTTAGCCGAGGCGTGCGCGACGCTGCTTGAGAACCCGGACCGCTACGCACAAGCGCGTCAGGCGGCCATTCGTCGGGTGGAGGCCTACTACGACCAACGACAGATGATCGGCGTATTCGACCAGTTATTCTCACAGCGGATTGGCGGCGAGGAGTTGCGCTAATGGCCGGTATTGGCTTCGAACTGCGTCGCTTGAGCCGCAGCGAAACCTATCTCGGTATGCTCCGGGCCTATCTGTATGCCGGTGTCATCGGCTCAGGTCCCTGGGTGCTGTCGATCCTGGCGATTCTGATTCTCGGTGTCATGTGTCTCGGTGTGGTGCTGCCCGCGAGCAAGATCACCGACTTTCAGACCAGCGTGACGTGGCTGATCGCACTCAGCCTGATCTACTCCGGCGGCACACAGCTGCTCTACACACGCTACGTCGCCGACCGGCTGTTCGAGGGTGAGAAGAAGCGCGTACTGCCCAATCTGTTGGGCATTCTTCTCACGACCGGACTGCCGCTGCTGCTGGCGTCGGTACCGCTTGGGTTGTGGCTGCTTCCGGATACGAGTGTAGCCTACCGCCTGCTGATGATAGTCAGCCTGAACTTGCTCAACACCGTCTGGGTGCTCACCGTGCTGCTCTCGGGACTGAAGCGGTACCGCTTACTGCTCGTGCTGTACTTGCTCGGCTACGGCGGCTCGGTTGCCTTGGGGTTCTCTCTTGGAAAAATGGGACTCGGCATGGAGGGCCTGTTGCTCGGCTTCGCATCCGGTCAGGCGCTCATCATTTTGGGCTCGCTCGCCCTCGTCTGGCGTGAGTACCCGCCTGCCCGCCTGCTCGAATTCGACTTCCTGCGCGCCGGTCGGGCGCATCTGTGGCTGCTGCCGATCGGATTGCTCTTCAACGCAGGCATCTGGGCGGACAAGTTCCTCTTCTGGCTCTCTGCCGGCACGGGTCTGCGCGTCATCGGTGATCTGCACGCATCGACCATCTACGACACACCGATTTTCCTCGCCTATTTCACCCTGATCCCCGGGATGGCGATGTTCCTGCTGCGCATGGAAGTCGACTTCGTGCGCGCCTACGATCGCTACTACAGCGCAGTACGTGATGGCGGAGCGCTCACCGCCATTCGAACGTTCCGCGAGCAGATGGTCGTCACCGCTCGCGAGGGCATCTACGACATTCTGAAGATCCAGGGCTTTACAGTGCTCGTGCTGATCGCGCTCGGTCCATCGCTGCTCGCGGTCTTCGGGATTCCCAGGCTTTATTTTCCACTCCTGGCGATTGATTCCGTGGGCGTCAGTCTGCAGCTGCTGGTCATGGCAGGGCTGAACATCCTCTTTTATCTCGACCGACTGCGGATCGCGGCCGCCGTCAGTGCCACCATGCTGCTCGCCAACCTCCTGCTCACTTATCTCAGTCTGCTCCTCGGCCCGTTCTTCTATGGATACGGATTCGTGCTCGCGATGCTGCTGAGTTGCCTTCTGGTTCTCACCGTCACCGACCGTGCGCTCGACAGGCTGAACTACACCACGTTCATGCTGGGGTGAACGTCGGTTCGCCGGCCGGAATCCCCGGGCAGGCACACCCCCACGGGTCATTGCGGTGAATACCGATTGACCGGCCGAGCCGTACCGGCTGTGATGAGAGCTAGCGTGGCCGCTACCGTCACCAGCCGATCGTACGGCGCGCCAGGAGATCGGATGACCATGATGCGATGTGCCCGCCCGATGGCCGCGCGCTCTGCGGCAGTGCCCGGACCCGGTCACGGAATGCCCGCGGCGCGCGGCCCTGCCGCGGTGGCTCTGGGCGACAGGGGTGGGCAATGACCGCACAGCTGAGCATTGTGGGCGCCGGGTTTGGGGCGCTGACGGCGATCCGGGAACTGCGTCGAATCGGCTGTGCGGCCGAGATCACGGTCATCGCACCGCGAGCGGAGCTGCATTACCTGCCCGGAAGCATCTGGATTCCGAGCGGCTTGCGCACTCGGGAGGATCTCGTCGTACCGCTCGAGCCGTTCTTGCACAGAATGAGCGTCCGCTTCCTCGCCGCGGAGGTGATCGGCCTTGATGACACGGGTCGGCGTCTCACGACCACTGCCGGTGAGATCGCCAACGATGCGCTGCTCATTGCATGTGGGGGGCGCTTCATCCGCAAGCTGCCCGGCATTGAGCATGCGATCGTCCCGTGTGACGGCATTGCCTCGGCGGAGAAGATCCGCGCGCGGCTCGAATCGATGTCGGCAGGCGTCATCGCGGTCGGGTTCGGGGGTAATCCCAATGAGCCCTCCGCCGTGCGTGGCGGACCGATGTTCGAGTTCTTGTTCGGCATCGATCAGCAATTGCGCAATGAAGGTCGACGCGAGCGTCTCAAGCTGATCTTCTTCAGCCCCGCGGCCAAGCCGGGTATTCGTCTGGGAGAGCGAGCCGTCGCTGCCCTGCTCGCCCGCATGCAGCAGCGGGAAATCCGCACGCACCTCGGCCATAAGCTGGTGCGTTTCGAGCCCAACATGGTGGTGACGGATGGTGGAGAATTTCCGGCCGACCTGATCCTGTTCATGCCCGGGCTGACCGGTCCAGCTTGGCTCGAGCAAAGCACGCTGCCGCGCTCACCCGGTGGACTGATCCAGGCCGATCAGTACTGCCGTGTGGTGGGTCGGGAGCGGGTTTACGTGGTCGGCGATGTGGGCAGCTTTCCCGGACCGGACTGGATGCCGAAGCAGGCGCACATGGCGGACCTGCAGGCGGTGGCGGCCGCGCACAATCTGGCCAATGAACTCGCCGGCCGTGCGCAGCGGCGCGGCTTCAAGGTCGAACTCATCTGTATCGTTGATGAACTGGGCAGCGGCACACTGATCTTCCGAACTGCGAAGCGCACCATTGTGCTGCCGCGCAGTCGCGTGATGCACTGGGCGAAGCGTCTGTACGAGAAGCGTTATCTGAGGCACTACCGTTGAGCAGCATATTTGGCTGTTCTGCCAACGAAAACTGAGAGTACCCGGCGTGAATGAACTGACCGAATCTGAACGGCTCGCGTTACACGAGGCCCTCGACAACGAGTATCGTGCGTGGGCGACCTACGATCGAGTCACACTCGATTTCAGCGATGCGCCCCATTTCGAACAGCTCCGTGCGATCGAGGTGGAGCACATCACTGCGCTGCAACAGCTGTTCGAGCGTTACGCACAAGCGGCACCGCAGAACCGGTGGGTTGGCAACGTTCCACACTACGGAAGCGTGTGCGAAGCGTGTGAGGCTGGAGCAGACGCTGCAGGTGCTGATGCGGCACTTTACGCACGGTTACGCGCGAGTACGCGGCGCGGGGATATTCTCGAGGTCTTCAAGCGACTCGAAGCTGAGGCCGGGTCGCGCAAATTGCGCGCCCTGCAACGCTGTGAACCGCTCGAGTGCGGTCAGTCGGATTTACCGCCGCGTCGGCTCGCCCGCGCGCGGGGGGCGGCGAATCGCTCGAACTGACCGCGAGTGCCGTGCGCCTCGCCGTAGCAGGGGCTTGCGGGCAAGCGGTCCGCCCGCAAGTGTCCGCATACAGAGGCAATCGATCCGGTGCCCAGTTCGCGCGGCCTCACCCCGCCAAGCCGCGTTGGTCGCGAAAGATCAGTGTCGGCTGCCCTGAGTGGTCCGGCGCAGGATGGTCCGTCCTTTGCGCCTGTGCAATAGCCCGGTTGCTCAGCGGGTGGTGAGCCGAACGATTGCACACTGGATCGGCATTTGCGCCATCCTCGGTAAGCAGATACGCCTGGCAGCGGCAGCAGCCGAAATCCTCGGCCCGCTTTGGGCAGTTGCAACCCGGCTCTTTCATCCACTGCTCGCCGCGATAGCGGTTGAATGCCGCCGACTCGTACCAGATCGACGCGACGCTGGCCTCACGCACGTTCGGGACATTCATCCCGGGCAGCATCCGCGCAGCGGGGCATGGCAGCGCCACGCATCCGGCGCAATGGTGAGGAGCACTGAACCGAGACCATTCATACACGGCTCCGGCCCGGTCTCGAAGTAATCCGGCACCACGGAGAAGAGCCGCATGCGCGCACCCACCCGTGTGCGAAAGCACGCGACCGCCTCCTCTGCCTGGCGCAGCGGCTCCTGACTCGGCCGCAATTGCGCTCGGTTGAGCCAGGCCCAGCCGTAATACTGCGTATTGGCGAGCTCGAGGGTCTCGATCTCCATCTTTTCGGCCATCACGAGGATCTGCTCGACGCGTGCAAATTTGAGTCGGTGTAGAACGACGTTGAGCACCATTGGGACGCGATATTTCCGGATTAGTTCCGTCACCCGGGACTTCAGTTCGAAGATGCGGCTGCTGCTGAGACAGTCACTCATCCGGCGCATACTGTCCTGAAACGACAGCTGGATGTGCTCAAGGCATGCGTTCGATGGTGCGTGCGGGCGTGGTTGGTCGTCACGACGATCGAGGACTGCGTTCTCGGGCGCGCCCGTATCGAACGCCGCGCACACCGGCGAAGTTTCGGCAGTTGCAGTTCCACTGCGGAAATCCGCCGCCGACCGAGGAGCCCAGTACCCGAATTCTCATAGTCGAACGGCCGCAACGATGCTTGCGCCTCCGGCCGCGTAAGCGGTCACATCTTGAGGGGCGCCATCCTCCAGGAAAAAAGGCCGAGGCGGTCGGTCCGGCGAAGGGGTGACACCGTGACCGCCCGCCCCGCAATCCGTGCCGCTGGATCAGCGGTTCGCGATGGACATCGTGATCTCCATGCCGAAGCGAAGGTCAATCGCTTGAGGTACTTCCCACTGCATGACGGGCTCCCGAGCTCTGGCTGAGGGGACGACGACTAGGCCGCCCATCCCTGCGCGGCCGTGCAGTCACCGCGCAGGCCTATCTTCCGCGGCAGAGCGCGGTGTGCGGAAGCAAAGCATCAGGGTTCCAGAGTCATGATTTTCATGATTTAACGGCACGGACGTGTTGCGCGACTGCCGGCCGCGGCGCTCTGAGGCATACCTCGAGTTGGCGCGCAATCTGGGTGCTTGCTGCTGTGCTTGATCGACATCAAGGTGAGTGGCTGCGGACTCGACGTACTGTCTCAGTTTAATTTCGAGGGAGGCGTAAGCCGTGGTGGTATTGCGACAAGGCGGATCTGATGTGCACGCGGGCCGTCTGCCCGTGCGCTGCGTTGCGGACCACCCGCCGGCGTGAAGCAGAAGGTTTCAAGGGTGTCTTACATAGATTGATCCATGCTCAATTCGGCACAGTTCAACAGGAGTCCTTCGTGTCCCAACCCAAGATCGTCGACGTCCGCCGGCTCATTCCCATGGAACGGCACCGCCTGATATTCCGCACGTATGAAAATCTCAAGCCCGGTGAGCGCTTCGTGCTCGTCAATGACCATGATCCGAAGCCGCTCTACCATCGGTTCGAGGCCGAGCATTCTGGGGAGTTCTCGTGGAACTACCTGCAGCAGGGACCGTCTCTGTGGCAGGTGGAGATCGGCCGCCCGGCGCCGGCTCACTCCTGAATGCCAAAGTGCGCTTTGGCGAGCGCCGACATCTTCTGTGCAGACCAGGGTGGCTCCCACACCAGATCGATCAGCACGTCCCTGACGCCGGCCAGGCTCTGCGAGCATTCGAGCACGGCTGAGAGAATGTAGTCCTGCGCAGGACAACCCGGCGTCGTCATAGTCATGGTGACTTTGATGACGCCGGCTTGAACCTCGATCTGGTAGATCAGACCCAGATCGACGATGTTGAATCCGAGTTCGGGATCGATGACCGCGTACAGAGCGGAGAGCGCCGCGTCGCGGCTGAGTTCAATGTCGTCCGCCATGACCTTCACCCGGCACGGCGGATCAACAGACGCACACCCGCAGCGACGGTCTCGGTGCGGATTGCCGCGCCGCGAGTCTGTAGCTCGGGATACAAAAAGAGCGGATCGCGCTCGTTCAGTGCCTCGATGACCTGACCGGGTCCGAGGCGCTCGAGCGCGGCGAGGATGCGCACCATCGGCTCAGGCGGCTGTAGGCCGCGGTTGTCGAGGAGGACGCTCGGCGCTGGCCAGGTGTCTGTGCCCGACTGCGGCGCAGTGGTTGCGGCCGATGAGGCCGGCGTGTTGGGCGCGCTCGCGGGGGCGAACAACACTTCCCAGTGCCCTGCGGGCTGACGTATGGCGGTGTGAATGAAGCCCTTGCGAGCAAGCACCGCGTACAACGGCAGCGGCTCGAATGGCGTGATCAGCAGCAAGGGTTGACCCGGTGCGAGGGCATCGACCGCCTTGAGGATGCTCGCCAGCGGCTCGCCTCCTCTGCGTAATTCTTGACGAACGTCGAGTCTGTGCGGTTCAGCCATGGTCAACCTCTGTGATCGGCGATGATGTGCGCGGTACGCCGTGCGCGCGGGAACGGCTTGGGTAATACGCACGCCAGGCGCGCCAGTACTCGCGGATCAACCCGAGCGTTGCGAGCGCCACCAGTGCCAGCGCAGCGCGCAGGCCACGTGTGTCGTTGAGCAGCAGCGCGGCACCAGCGAGCAGCACGGCCAGGAAATACAGCGCAAACCAGGGCTGGCCGCGGGACTCCTCGACCAAGTCCTGGACTCGCGGCACGGCCTCGCGGCCGAGGCGGGGCCCGTAGCGGCTCAACCAGGTCAGAAAGGGAACGACCTTGTAGAGCTGAGTGAGTCCGAGCCCGCCGAGCCAGCCGAACACCGCGAGGTACACCAGCAGCGGAGCCTCGCGCGCCAAGCGTCCGGCGATCAGCAGTCCGATTGCCAGGACTGCGGTGAGTCCAAGCATGGCGAACGCCCCGAGTGCGGCTCGGTTGTGGGTCTCAATCAGCGCCCGCTGGCGCGCTCGGTACAGGTTCAGGATATCCCCGAGGAAGATGGCGACGGCAATCACGATTGCGATCTCGCCGCTCGATTGCGCAACGCGCAGCCACGGGGCCGCAGCCCACGCGCGAACCAGACCAGCACCGATCGCCAGGACGAAGCCCAGGGTCGCGAGGACGTGCACAACATCGCCGGTGAGGCCGCGGTCCTCCGGTGCCAGCATGAACATCGGCAGGAGCTTGTAGCTCACCCCCATGGCGCTCAGCGTGAACCATCCGCCCAGACCCGCGAGCGCGTGATCGCCGAGGGCATAGAGGAGCGGAGCGAGATCCAGGGTGAGTGCCGGCACCGCAAAGGCGAGTGCAAAGGTGAGTCCCAGTACCACGGTCAACGCGAGGAACAGTGCTCCGGTGAGCACCATCCGTCCCGGCAGCCCGAGCGCGCGCGTGCCGAGCAGCGGCACACTGAGGTTGTACAGCGCAAGGGCGACCCCGAGTACGACTGCACTGCCGCCGACGGGCAGAGCCAGCGTCAGAGCCGTAGAGTGACCGAGGCTGAAAAAGCCGCAGACCATGCCCGCCAGCCCGAGCTCGATGGCGATGAACGTGGCGAGTACGAGGCGCTGACTGGGCAATGCGCGCGAAGTGATGACGGGAACGAACTGGAACAGCGCCCCGAGCATCAGCAGGAGCAGCCAGCCGATGACCAGCAGATGCACCGTCGCGAGCGTGCCGTCGGCGGAAGCGGACTGCCAGGGCCAGCTCGCGCCGCTCAGCATCAGCCCCTGTGCGGCGAGGAAATTCGCGAGCGCTGCGGCGAACAGCGGCAGAGTCCAGCGGGAGAGCCGATTGCTGAGCGGGGCCATCGGCACAGCCTCTGCTGCGGCGCAGTGATCCGCCTTGACGGCGGTCAAGCCTCAGTGCATGTGCTGGCGCAGGCGTTGCACGTCGAGGATCGTCACGGTCTCGCCGAGGACCTCGATCAAGCCCTCCTCGCTCAGGCTGCGCAGGGTGCGCGAGAGCGTCTCCGGGGTGACGGCTACGTGCGCTGCGATAACCATCTTGCGCGTCGGCAGAGTCACCTCGATCCGGCCGCGGGCCTCGGGGGGTAGCAGCCCGAGCAGGTAGTGCACGACGCGATAGCGACTGTTCTGCAGCGCCAGAGTCTCGATCTCGTCCCAGTGGGCCTGAATGCGGCGGGTCATCTGCGCCATGACCGCGCGGCAGGTGGCAAAGGATTCCTGCAGAATGCCGAGGAAGGTCTCACGGTCGAAGGCGATGAGTTCACCCGCCTCGACCGCCTCGCCGGCGACCGGGTAACGGGGGTTCTCCATGAACAGGATGCTTTCGGCGAATGTCTGAGCCGGACGGATGAGGCGCATGATTTTCTCATCGCCCTCGGGCGAGAGCCGGTACAGTTTGACGCAGCCGCTGCGCAGCAGGAAGAACTGTCTGGCGAGATCCCCGTGCGCAAACAGTGCCTCGCCGGTTGCGAGCCGGCGCGTCATCGCAGTGGCGAGCAGCCGCTGATGTTGCGCCTCGGTCAGGGCACAGAAGAGGAAGTGACGGCGCAGCTCGCGCGCCAACGCGTTGTCGATCAGCATGCCGATTCCTGTTCGCAGTCGAGGAGGCGCACGACGATGCCGCCATGGTGGCCGGGATTGACGGCCCCAGTGCGCGGCTGTGCCGCGGCTGCACAATGCCGGTATTGGCAGAGGCTCTCAGTCCGACGGTGCAACGTCATTGCGATGTTCCGAGCCGCTGCGACTCGCGCAGTCGATCGAGCCCAAAACGCTCACAAACGCCGCCGGCACCGGCCGCTCGCGGATGGGCTTGCCCTGGTCCACCGTGCCGATCGCCACGAAACACACGGCCACCTCGTTCGGCGCAAGTGCGAACAACCGCCGCAGGCTCTCACTCTGCAGTGACTGTCCGGCCACGAGTGCGCAGCCGAAGCGATCGGCGTGCGCGCTGAGCAGCAGGTTCTGCAGGGCTGCGCCAAGGGACACCACCCGCTCCAGCAGCGGAATGTCCTCGTGGCCGTCCTCCCCGATGCGACACACGGCCAACGCCAGACAGGGTGCCCGGTGCGCCTTGGCGCGCGCATCCTCGAGATCCTCGGCCGCGGCCGCCGGATCGCGCTCGCGCAGCGCCGCAGCGAACGCCTCGGCCAGCCGTTCCCGGGCGCAATCGGGGACGAGGATGAAGCGCCACGGGGTAATTTGTCCGTGGTCCGGTGCCGCCGCGGCAGCAGTGAAATAGGTGTCGAGCTGCGCCGCAGTCGGACCCGGAGCGCGCAGCCGCTTCGGCGAGAGCTGTTGGCGGGTGCGGATCAGCGTTGCGAGCCATTGCGCGCCGGTCGCAGCGGCAGAGCTAACCGCGGGACCCTCGGCCGTACCCGATTCCATCGATCCAACCCTCCTGCAATCACCGCACATGCGCGAGCCAGCGAAGATTGTCAGCCCGAGCCGACAATTCCTGCAAGTCCGAACCCGTGCCGCGGCGCGCTCGCTCACACCTCCCCGGGCGTGCCGTGAAAATCGGCGGCGGCAGGTGTCGGCAGCGCGCTTGATGAGTATCAAGGCGGTGCGAGCCGGTCGACCGGTAGGGTCGCCGCCACGAACCACCGCGCGCGGCGAGGAGGACCGATGGCCCATGTTGTGACAGAGAATTGCATCAAGTGCAAGCACACGGATTGCGTCGAAGTCTGTCCGGTGGACTGCTTTCACGCCGGTCCGAACATGCTGGTGATCGATCCGGATGAATGCATCGACTGCACGTTGTGCGTGCTCGAATGCCCGGTGGAGGCCATATTCGCTGAGGAAGATATGCCGCCTGGCCAGGAACACTTCCTCGAGCTCAATCGACAGCTCTCGCGCAAGTGGCCGGTGCTCGTGGCGAAGATCCCAGCGCCGGCGGACGCTGCCCAATGGGACGGCGTGGCGGAGAAGCTGGCGCTGCTGCAGCGCTGAGGGCGGCAGTGAGCTCGAGCGGCCATTCGTGCCTGGCGCCGGTGGCGCATAGCCGGGGATTGTCGCGCCGGCCGGTAGATCCGAATTAGTACTTATTGACGCTGCCTTGCCCCAACGGGCTTAAATATCGTATCACGATGCACCGTCCCGGGCCCGCTGTTGCGCGGCGCACCGCGTGCCGGTGCCAGGAGATCGCAGATGACTGATCAGCGCAAAACCGAGGTTGGCGTAGCGGAAGACGGACCAGCGAGCGTGCTGAAGTGGGTGCTGCTCGCCGTTGCCGTGGTCACCTTCGCCCTGTTCGGATGGGCGACGAGCCGTACCTACGAGCTGGCGCCGCCGACCCCGACACGTTTCGTTGCACCGGACGGCAGCACCGTGCTCAGCGCGGCGGACATCGTCGCCGGGAAGGCCGGATTCCAGCGCGCCGACCTGATGGATTACGGCAGCATTTACGGCATGGGGTCATACTTCGGCGAGGACTATACGGCGGCTGATCTAGTGAAGCTGGCGACCCTCACCGAGGATGCGCTTGCTACTGAGCGCTACGGTCAGCCGTTTGCCTCGCTCTCCGCAGGGCGTCAGGATGCGATCAAGACCGACATGCAGCGGGCGCTGCAGAGCATCGATCTGACCCGTCCGGTGGTGCGGCTGCCCGCCGCCGTGGCGCAAGCCGTCCTCACGCTGCGCACGCAGATCGCCGCGACGCTGCTGAAGCCCGATTACCTAAAGGGCTGGACGCAGGCACGCAGCCTCAGTCCGGCGCGCGCGGCGCAGACCGCCGATTTCCTCATCTACTCCTCGATCACCACCGTCGCCCGTCGCCCGGGCGCAGTGGCCTCCTGGACGCAGAACTGGCCGTATGAGCCACTGGTCGGCAACACCCCGACCACCAGCACCTTCATCTGGACCTGGGTCAGTATCGCCTTTACCTTCCTCGCCTTCGGGGTGGTGATCTTCATCTACGAGCGCTACATCCACGGAGTCGACACCGGCACGCTGGAGCCGGTATTGGCCTTCCGGCCCCTCACCGACAGCCAGCGACGCATCGGTAAGTACTTCCTGGTGGTCGCCGGCGTGCTGCTGCTGCAGATTCTGGCCGGCTCGATCATGGCGCATTACTACTCGGAGCGGACCAGCTTCTACGGCGTGCCGGTCGACCGCTTTCTGCCGTTCAACTTCCTACGTGACGTGCATATCCAATCGGCGATCGTGTGGATCGGCCTGTCGTGGATCGGCGCCGGATTGTTCCTCGCCCCGACCATCGGGCGGGCCGAGCCGAAGGGTCAGGCCTGGCTGGTCGATGCGCTGTTCTGGGTGACGGTGGCGATCGTCGTCGGGGCGCTGCTCGGCAACTACCTCGACATCATGGGCTACCTGCACAAGGGATGGTTCTGGTTCGGCGAGCAAGGCCTCTCCTACATCCAGCTCGGCAGAGCCTGGCAGATCGGGTTCTTCGCCGGCCTTGCGATCTGGAGCGTGCTGATGTTTCGGGCATTGTGGCCGAGCCGCACCGCCGCCCGCTCTGCAGCGCGCGCGTTCTGGTCTGGCCGGATTCGCCTGGAGCATCTGCTGTGGGCCTCGACGGCGAACATCGCGTTGCTCTACGCGTTCGGCATGATTCCGCTCACCGGCATCGAGAAGTCCTTCACCATCACCGACTTCTGGCGCTGGTGGGTCGTGCACCTGTGGGTGGAGCAGTCCTTCGAGTTCTTCGCGGCGACCGTGAGCGCCTATCTGCTGATGGCCACCGGTCTGGTGTCGCGTCAACTGTCCGAGCGCGCGGTGTATCTGGAGCTGATCCTGATCTTTCTCGGCGGGGTGCTCGGAACCGGACACCACATGTACTGGGTGGGTGAGCCGGGCCTGTGGGTAGCGGTCGGTTCGATGTTCTCCTTCATCGAGGTGCTGCCGCTGCTGCTGCTGGTGATCGAGGCGCTGCAGCAGCATCGTCTGATCAAGGCCACGGGGGATTTTCCCTACGGACTGGCGTACCTGTATGTGCTCGGCGCAGCGTTCTGGAATTTCGTCGGCGCCGGGGTGTTCGGTGGCGGTACGCTCAATGCCCCGCTGGTCAATTACTACGAGCACGGCACGTTCCTGACGCTGAATCACGCACATACCGCGCTGTTTGGCGCGTTCGGACTGCTCGGTCTCGGACTGGTCTATTTCTGCCTGCGCTACGCCGCGGGCGATGAACACCCCTTCAGCGAGAAGGCCGGCCGGTGGGCGTTCTGGCTTTACAACGGCGGTCTCGCGCTGTGGATCGCCTTCAACTTCTTTCCCATCGGCTGGCCGCAGCTCGCCGCAGTCTACGAGCACGGATATGCGTATGCGCGCAGCCAGGCCTTCTACGATACGACGACGTTCTGGCAGTGGATGCGCCTGCCGGGGGATGTCGTGTTTGCCGCCGGTGCGTTGTTGATGGCCTGGGATTTCTTCGTGAAATTGCGGCCGATGCTGCGCCGCTCACCGCGCGCAGTTGCGCACGGTTCAGCGGCGCTGTCCGGACGGCTATCGAAGGAGGCACGCTGAGGATGCACGCTCGGCCCGGAATGCTCCCGGCACGGCGACGCCCCTGCGCTGAGTGCGCACGAGGCGGGGAACGGCGCCGGTGAGCGGCGCGCTGGCCGAGCCGATGACGCTCTACGACGCGGACAGTCCGGCGCCGCGCTGTCTGCGGATGTTTCTGCTCGAGAAGGGGCTGTCTGTGCCGAGCGTGACGATCGATGTGTTCAGCGGAGAGAACCGCCGGGCGCCATTCCTCGGGCTCAACCCGGCGGGGCAGACCCCGGCGCTCGCGCTGCGCGACGGGACGGTATTCGCCGAGTCGGTAGCAATTGCGGAGTACCTGGAGGAATGCCACCCGTATCCGGCCCTGATCGGCGCCACCGCGCTCGAGCGGGCGCTCACGCGGCAATGGTGGCGTCGTGTGGAGTTGAACATTACCGAGTTCATCCACAACGCCTATCATTACGCCGAGGGACTCGCCCGGTTTCGCGAGCGCTTTGCGGTCGCCCCCGAAGCTGCCGCGGGTCTGAAGCGAGTCGCCCAGGATCGTCTGGCGTGGCTCGATGCTCTGATGGGCGCGGGCCCATTCCTGTGCGAAGAGCGCCTGAGCGCTGCCGATATCTGGTTGTATGTTTGGCTCGATTTCGCCATTGCCATCGGGCAGCCGTTCGATCGTGGACTGGCTCGCCTCACGCCCTGGTTCGACCGCATGGCTGCGCGGACGAGTGCGGCGGCGAGCCGTCCCCCGCTGTGCGAACGGTAGTGCCCGTGCAGCGCACAGAGCAATCCGTAACCGCGCCGAGGCAAGCGGTGAACTTCCTGAGCAACCGATGCCCGCATCCGCTCTCGCCAGTGCATGAGCGGGCGGCCGCCACGCGCCACGTGAATACGGCGGAGACAAACTGATGGCTGAATTTCCGCACACGAGTGCAGCGCCTGTGCAGCCCTCTGCCGAGCCGCGCCGCGAGCCCTTGGCGCTGCTGTCCTACGGCTTTCGGCCGTTCTTTCTCGCCGCGGCGCTCTGGGCGGCCGTCGCCGTGGGCCTGTGGATCGGGATGCTCACGCTCGGGTGGCGCTTGCCGAGCCGCTTCGATCCACTCGATTGGCACATCCACGAGATGCTGTTTGGATTCGTGCCGGCTGCGGTGGCGGGGTTTCTGCTCACCGCGATCGCCAGCTGGACCGCTCGCCGTCCTGTCCGCGGCGCGTTGCTCGCCGCCCTGGCCGGTCTGTGGCTGCTCGGGCGCCTCGCGGCGCTCTGCGGCGCGTTTGTACCGGCGGGGGTGGCGATTGGCGCGGACTTGGCGTTTCCCGTCGCGCTCATCGCCGTGGTCGCCCGAGAGCTGCTCAGCGCGCGAAACGTGCGCAACTACGTGCTGATCGCACCAGTAAGCGTCCTTGCCGTGGCGCAGCTGTTGATGGATGTGGGCGTGACCGACGGACATGGTGCCCTCGCCGGCTTAGGCTGGCGACTCGGGCTGGTCGCGATCCTGATTCTGGTGTCGGTGGTGGGCGGACGCATCGTGCCTAACTTCACCCGCAACTGGCTGCTGCAGCGCGGTGCGCAGGCTCTGCCGCCCGCGGCCGGCCGGTTCGACAGCACCGCGCTCGCGGTGCTGCATGCGGCGTTGATGGCATGGGTGTTCTTCCCAGCGGCGCCGCTCGTCGGGGCGGCCCTGCTGGCGGCCGCGGCGCTGAATCTGTGGCGGCTGCTGCGCTGGCGCGGTGTCGCGACCGGCGCCGAGGCCTTGCTGCTCGTCCTGCACGTGGGCTACGCCTGGCTCGTGCTCGGCGTCACGGCACTGGGGTTGACGATCCTGGATGGCGCGTTCCCGCTCGGCGCTGCGATCCATGCACTCACTGCCGGCGCAATCGGCACGATGATTCTGGCGGTGATGACGCGGGTGAGCCGCGGACATACCGGTCGGGCGCTGCGAGCGGACGGTGTGACATTCCTCATCTATGCGCTGGTCGTACTCGCAGCTGCGGCGCGCATTGCAGCCGCCATGCTGTTAGCGGCGCGCGAGCCGTTGCTGATCGGAGCAGCGGCGCTGTGGATCGGCGCATTCGGAGGGTTCCTCGTGCGCTATGCGCCGCTGCTGCTTCGAGCGCGCACCGACCGCTAGCCGTTCGCGTGAATCGTGGCGTGTGTTGCACGGGTGCGAAGCGCTGCCGCGCGCTGGGTTGACCGATGTTACGCGCCGCTGCCGGCTGTCGTCCGAGCGCAGGACTGCGTCCCGGCGGCGCCCACCAGCCCACCGACGCGGCGCAGTTCGGTGAACAAGGCGCGTTCCTCTCGCTCGTGATGGTGTTGCACGAGGTGCTTGAGCGTTCTTTCGGCATCGAGCAAACCGATCAGGACGCACGGAGTCATGCGCGCTGGACATGCACGACGCAGGCGCTCCTCGGTGTTGCGCAGCAGCACCTCGATGCGCCGGTGTTCGGCGCGATAGACGGCATCCGACCATTGCCGTTCCCCGAGCGACTCGCTGCGCGGCAGCACATGGCGTTCCTCGAATTCGATGTGACGCAGCAAACCTGCGGCGTACTCGCGCAACAGCCGCACGGCATCGTCCCAGCGCCGCTCGAGGAGTGCGATTTGATGGTGTTCGAACACCTCCTCGAGGACCCGGTGCTGCCGTTCCAGGCCGCGGAGCGAATCGGCACCCGGCCGACTTTGCGCAGGGTGCTTCGCCCCTGATGGTGTGCCGCCGGGGCCGGCCGCCGGCGCCGGGCGGCGGCGGACTCGAGTGTCCGGCAACGGCGGTTTACCGGGGATCATGAGGACTCTGCGCCGCTTCGATGGCCGCGAGCGCGACGATCGAGTGCGCGTAGGCGCCACCGGCACGCATTTCCGCTGCGACCTCGATGGCCTCCATGTTTTCCTCACGACTGGCACCCTGACGCAGCGCGGCTCGAGTGTGCCCGCCGATGCAGTAGGGACATGGCGTCACGTGAGCCACGGCCACGGCGATGAGCGGCTTGGCCTGAGCAGGCGGCGGCCCCTCGGCGAGCACCTGACGACTGAATGCCTGCCAGGCGCTCTGCGTGTCCCCAGTCAGGGCGCGGCACTGTTCGCGCCACTTCGGATCGGCATGCGGATAGAGGGATTCACTCACGTCGGCTCTCCGGATGATCGCGCGCAGCGGTTTGGAGGTGGACCTGTGCGACAGCCCGAGTCTGGTGAATGCCGCCGCCAGTCGCCTTGACGAAAGTCAATGCCGCCGAGCCGATCGGGTGCGATCGGGCCGTAGTCGGGGCGCATCGGGGATGGGACCGGCCGAGCCGTCGATTGCGCCGGATCGCGCGAGGTTGTGCCGAAAATGGTCCACAACCGCAATGGCCGGAGTACGCCCGCCGTCGGGTACTCGGACGGGCGCAAAGCGTGCTACGGTCGGTGCGCCATCTTTATCGTGGCCACAGTGTTGGGTCGCACTTCGACGTCGCAATGACGAGCCGATGTGTGTCCCGGGAGCGAGACGTTCATGCCGCCGACCCGTTTTCCGGCCACGGGGGGATTTCAGCACAGCCCCCCCGACTCTGCGGATCTGGCTGTGCCGCCCGTGTCGGCTCGGCGCGAGACCATGGCGAGTGAGGCACAGAACGTGGATCGCGCCTCCGGGGCCGCCGATCCGGGGACGGCCGCCGATGCCCAGGCGCCCTCGCGCCGCGGACGTCGTCACAAGATAGTGATTGTCGGCGGTGGGGCCGGCGGCCTGGAACTGGCCACGATGCTCGGGGACCGCCTCGGCAAACGCGGCCGCGTGCGCATCGAGTTGATCGATCGAAACCGCACGCATTTATGGAAGCCGCTGCTGCACGAGGTCGCCGCCGGCAGCATGGATCTCAGTGTGAATGAGCTCAGTTTCCTCGCTCAATCGCACTGGCACCATTTCCGCTTCCGGCTCGGGGAGATGATCGGCCTCGATCGGGTGCGCCGCGAGGTGCACGTCGCCCCGGTGCTGGATGAGGCCGGAATCGAGATCACCGCCGAGCGGGTCTATACGTACGATACTCTGGTGATCGCCGTCGGCAGCCTCACCAACGATTTCGGCACCCCGGGGGTGAAGGAATACGCCATCGCACTCGAGACCTCCGCGGCGGCCGCGCGGTTTCATCGCCGCCTGGTCGATTCCCTGATCCGCGCGCACGCCCAGCGCGAGCCGCTGCGCCCGCAGCAGTTGCAGGTTGCGATCATCGGTGCCGGCGCCACCGGGGTCGAGCTCGCCGCAGAACTACACAACACGACCCGCGACCTGGTGTCCTTCGGGCTCGATCGGATCGATCCGGACGAGGACATCAGACTCAACCTCATCGAGGCTTCGGCGCGCATTCTGCCGGCGCTGCCGGAGCGGCTCTCGGAGGCGGCAACGGCGCTGCTGCGTGAGCGCGGCGTGCAGGTTCGCACCGGGGCGCGCGTTGCCGAGGTCATGCCGCAGGGCGTCAGGCTCGCCGACGGGCAGATCATTCCGGCAGAACTGGTGGTGTGGGCCGCCGGCGTCAAGGCGCCCGAATTCCTACGGGATCTCGCCGGACTGGAAACCAACTCGGTCAATCAACTCATCGTGACGCCCACTCTGCAGTGCAGCCGCGATGAGAACATCTTCGCCATCGGGGACTGCGCCGCCTGCCCGTGGCTCGGCAAGGACGGCAACGTGCCCCCGCGTGCACAGGCGGCCCATCAGCAGGCCACCCATATGGTCAAGCAGATCCGGCGTCGATTTGCCGGCAAAGCGCTCCAGCCCTACCGCTATCGGGATTTCGGCTCGCTGGTCTCCCTCGGCCGCCACAGCACGGTGGGCAGCCTGATGGGCTCGCTGGTGGGCGGCAATCTGATGCTGGAAGGCTACTTCGCGCGCCTGATGTACGCTTGGCTGCGCAAGATGCACGATCTTGCGCTGCACGGACCGACCAAGGTGACACTCGACACGCTGGCGCGGCTCATCACCCGACGAACCGAGCCGCACGTCAAACTGCACTGAGCAGCGTCGTCGCCGGGCAGCCGGCGTCTCAGGCCTGCTCGCCGACGGCGCTTCGCGGAGAGTCGAGCTGTACCTCCACCGGGGTGCTGGTGCGCAGCGTGGCGAGAATCACGCAGTAGCGCTCAGCGCTGCGTACGAGTCGCTCGCACGCTGGGGCATCGGCCGTGGTGTCCAACTCGAAGCGCAGCCGGATGCGTTGCAGCCCGATCGGGACTGTCCGATCCACACCCAGTGTGCCGCGCGCATCCCACTCGCCCTCGGCAAGGATCCGGCCGCCGCCGATCGGTATCCCGGTCGCGGTTGCAACGGCGAGCAACGTGACCCCCGCACAGGCGGCCAGTGACTCGAGCAGCAGGTCTGCTGAGCAGGCCACCTGCCCCGTGCCGCCCGTGGCCGGATGCAGCCCGGCGCTGTGCGGCCGCTCGGCATCGAGTTTCACCGTGAGGTCGGCGGGCTGAAGCTCGAGTGCGACCCGGGAGGTGACCCGAGCCGACTCGGGGGTGTCTCGATACGCTTGCTTGATCGGGGCCTGTAGGGCGCGAAGTTCTTCAGAGTGCAAGTTGGAGACTCCTGGTGTGTTGGCGTGGCGGTGTCGATGGAGACGGGCCGGATGGCAGCCCTATCCGTCAGAACGTGCACACCGTTTCATGCAGCAGCGGCGCGGACTTCAGCCACACCCGTGCACCGGTTGCGCCGGCACGCGCGTGCAGGTCGGTACCCGGCGGCAGGCGCAGCCACGACCAAGCGCTGCAGGGTTGCTCTGCTTGCGTGAAGCCACCGGCGAGCACCAGCAGCTCGAGGCCGCGTGGATTGGGCAGATCGATCGCGCCATCGGCCGCCCATTCATCGATTCGGACCTGCTCGTGTCCGTCGTCGAACAGCACGAGTGAGCGACTCTGCCCGGCCGTCGGCGCGCAGCGCTCGCCCTCGCCGGGTTGGCGGGTGAGCTCGCGAAGGTCATCGCGGCGAAATTGCCAGAGCTTGACGAATATGATGCAGCCTGGGGCGCTACCCGGGGCGTGCGCGCTGCCAGGTGGGTTTCTGACATAGGCTCCGGCTGGATAATCGCCGCGTTCGTCCTGGAAGACACCCTCGAGCACCAGGAATTCCTCCCCGCCCGGATGCGTATGACGCGGGAAGCGGCTGCCTGGCGCATAGCGGACGATGGATGTCGCCCGCGCCTTCTCCTCGCCGATGCGAAAGAGCATGCGCCGCTCGACGCCGGCAGTTGGGCTCGGGACCCAGCTCAGCCGGCGCGCATGGATGCAGGCCGGACGGGAAAAATCATCGTTCAACAGCATGATGCGACACTCCGCGGCTGACCGCCGGGGCGATGCCGCCAACCCCGGGGTAGCATGCAAGCTCTGGATGGCCGGACCTGCGCTGCCTCGCCGATTGCGGGCGGGGATGCCAAGAAGTGCTCTCGGGCCCCCCTGCCTGGCGGTGCGCAGCTCACGCCGGCCGAGGCCGTCATTGTACGCAGTTTTCAGGCTTCGGCCGCGCTCGGCCGCTCCTGCAGCAGGGTCTCGAGCTCCTGGCGGATGCGCTCAGCGGTGAAGCCGAAATGAGCGAACAGCTCGGGCCCTTTGCCCGAAGCGCCGAATTGATCGAGACCGATGACGCGCCCATCGGTGCCGACATAGCGCCACCACGATAGCGTAGCGGCGGCCTCGACCGCCACTCGGCGACGCACCGCGCGCGGCAGCACGCTGGCGCGGTAGCTGTCCTCCTGAGCATCGAACACGTCGGTCGAGGGCATCGAGACCAGGCGGATGCGCCGACCGGCAGCATTCAGCGCACGGACCGCCTCGGCGGCGATGCCCACCTCCGAGCCACTGGCGATCACCAGCGCCTCGGGGGTCCCGGGGCAATCGATCAGGACATACCCGCCGCGGGCCACCGCACGCTGCTGCTCGGCGGTGCGCTCGTGCTGCACCAGCCCCTGGCGGGTCAGCACCAGAGCATCCGGTCCGTCGTGCTCGAGCGCCGCCTGCCAGGCAACTGCGGTCTCAAACGCATCACAGGGCCGCCACAGGTGCAGGTGCGGCATGGCGCGCAGACTGGCTAAGTGCTCAACCGGCTGATGCGTCGGGCCGTCCTCGCCCAGTCCGATCGAATCGTGCGTGTACACCAGCGTCACCGCGGTGCCCATCAGCGAGGCGAGCCGCACGGCGTTGCGCGCGTAGTCGCAGAACACCAGGAACGTCCCCCCATAGGGCAGAAAGCCCCCGTGCGCAGCCAGCCCGTTCAGCATGGCGGTCATGCCGAACTCGCGCACACCGTAATGCAGGTAGTTGCCCCCATCGGGCCCGATGGTGCGCGCCCCTTTGAACATCGTATTGTTCGAGGGCGTCAGGTCCGCCGAGCCCCCGATGAGCTCCGGCAGCGCAGGGCCGAGGATGTTCAGCACCGCCTGGGAGGACTGGCGCGTCGCCTGGGGGGTCTTTTGCTCAAGGGCGCTGGCACGAACCTGCTCAAACAGCTGCCCCCAGCTCTGCGGCCGCTCCCCGCTGGCGCGCCGCTGAAGCTCCGCGGCCAGCTGCGGGTGCGCCTGGCGGTAGCGGCCCAGCAGCTCCCGCCAGGCCTGCTCGGCGGCCGCACCGCGGGCGCGCTGGTCCCACTCGGCCCGCAGCGCCGCGGGGATCACAAACGGCTCGTACGGCCAGCCGATCGCCTTGCGCGTTGCGGCCACCTCCTCCACCCCAAGCGCCTCCCCGTGCGCGTGCTGCGTGCCCTGCTTGTGCGGGGACCCCCAGCCAATGACCGTCTTGCAGCAAATCAGCGTCGGTCGGGCCGTCTCGGCCTGCCCCGCACGGATCGCCCTCAGCACCGCCTCCCCGTCCATCCCATCGACCGCGCGCAGCACCTGCCAGCCATAGGCCTCAAACCGCTGCGGCGTGTCGTCGCGAAACCACCCCTGAACCGGCCCGTCGATCGAGATCCCGTTGTCATCGTAGAACACGATCAGCTTGCCCAGACCCAGCGTACCGGCCAGCGAGCACGCCTCGTGCGAGATGCCCTCCATCAGGCACCCATCGCCACAGAACACGTAGGTGAAATGATCAATGATGGGATATCCCGGCCGGTTGAACTCCTCGGCCAGCAGCCGCTCCCCAAGCGCCATGCCCACCGCGCTGCCCAGCCCCTGGCCCAGCGGTCCGGTCGTGGTCTCAATCCCAAGCCCAGGCTCGCGCTCCGGATGCCCCGGGGTGCGGCTGCCCAGCTGGCGAAACCGCTTCAGATCCTCAATCCCAAGCCCATACCCGCTCAGGTGCAGCACCGAGTACAGCAGCATCGAGCCGTGCCCGTTCGAGAGCACAAAACGGTCCCGGTCAAACCACTGCGGATTGCCCGGGTTGTGCTTCAGTACCTCCCCCCACAGAACCTGCGCAATGTCCGCCATCCCCAGCGGCATGCCCGGATGGCCCGAATTGGCCTGCTGTACCGCGTCCATCGACAGGGCGCGAAT
>DAHVTM010000073.1:0-12562 GCA_027324195.1 Gammaproteobacteria bacterium
TGGCCCCCGCGCGCGCTTGGCTGCGCCCGCAAAGAAGCTCCGCTGCGCGCGCGGGTCCCCCCATGGGCTGTTCACGTCAATGCCCCAAAAGGGGTCCTTTTTGGACGCCTATGAGGGGTCCTTTTTGAGCGCCGATTGACACCCTGACCAACTCATCCAGCGACCAGGCACAGTTGGAGCCCCTGCTTGATGCGATCAAAGCCAATCTTGGCACCAACCCCGACGAGGTGTCGGCCGATGCCGGCTATTGTTCGGATGCCAACCTGCGCACGCTCTCTCGGCGGCGCATCAACGCCTATATCGCCACCGGACGGCAGAAGCACGGCACCAAGGCTGCCGTAGGCAAACACAAAAGCCAAAGTCCGCTGGTGACTCGGATGACCACCAAGCTCAAGCGCGGGGGCTACCGAAGTCGCTACCGCCTGCGCAAGCAGATTGTCGAACCGGTCTTTGGTCAAATTAAACAGGCAAGAGGCTTCCGTCAGTTCCTCCTACGCGGCATCGAGCAGGTCCAAGGCGAATGGGCCATGATCTGCACCGCCCATAACCTGGCAAAACTCGCAGTTGCCCGCTGAGGGAAGGGCTTTTTTGCTCGAACCCAACCCGTGCCTGGTGCAAGATCAGCTCGCTGATCTGGCCTCCGCCCGATTACAAGGACGGTCTCCTAGGAGCTATGACTTTCAATCGATCCTGACACTGTTCTCGCCCCGGTCGAAGGAAAAGTCAGTAACTATGCCGAACGATCCCAATCAGATCGATATCCTGATTGGCACCGACTGTATCTCTGAAGGACAAAACCTCCAGGATTGCGATTACCTCATCAATTACGACATCCACTGGAATCCTGTCCGCATAATCCAGCGCTTCGGGCGCATTGACCGTATCGGATCGCCTAACGCGCAAATTCAGTTGGTCAATTATTGGCCCGACATCACAACGCATGCTCAAAATTGAGTTGCATCGGGTTCTTCCGAGTCATCGTGTCATAGATCCACCTGAGCTTCTTGTCGCCCAGCTTTGGCGGACAGCCAAACAGCGGCTTTGCTTTAGTTCCCCCATCCTCCTCGCCGTTACTCATTTATCCATCGGTATATCGCCGTCCGACCAATGCCGAAAACTTCCGCCGCAACTTCAGGGCTATTGCCCTCCTGTACGCGCCGCATGGCGCGCTCCCTCATCACTCCTCAAATTGTCAAAATCACTGCAGGGACGTTAGCGCGCTGCGTCCGTATCTCAAGTTCCCGATTTGGCGTCCAACTCTTCGCACTACGTGTCGGCGTAGACCATGCCTCTCAGCCTTTTTCCAGTTCATCCGCCAGCTTTCGGCGGGCTCGGTAAAGGCGCATCTCGATTGCCTTGCGTGTCGTTCCGAGGATCACCGCCGCCTCGTCTTGGCTCAGGCCCTCGATCACTGTGAGCAACAAGGGTTCCTTGTACAGCGTCGGCAATGCTGCAATGGCCATGTTGAGCCGGGCGAGCCGCGCGGAAGCTTCAAGTTCCTCGTCGGCGCCCCCTACGTCCATTGGAGGCTGATCTTCAGTGCCAAGAGCAAGAAGGCGCAAGAAGGTGCGGCGAACGGCCTTCCGGCGACCAAAGTCCCTACACTTGTTGAGGGCGATGCGATGTAGCCATGGCGAAAAGGGCCGCTTTGGGTCGTAGCGGTGGAGCGCGCGCCAGGCCGAAATGAAGGTATCCTGGAGAAGATCATAGGCATCATCGGCATCGCCGACATAGCGGCGAACGAAACGATATAGCGGCTCCTTGTAGCGCCGGATCAGACCGTTGAAGGCCGCGCGGTCGCCGCGTGCGGCACGGTGTGCGAGTGCCTCATCCGATGCGCTTTCGGGCGCATATGTCACGACGAGCCCGCGGTCAGTGCCTCGTAGACTGCGCGATCGAAGACCTTGGACTGTTTGACCGTGAGGATGGCACGCATGGCGAGCACGTGCCGGATTGTGGCTTCCTGGAGGCTCTTTTCTGCACGGTGGAAGCGGTCGATTGCCGCCTGTTCCTTCGGACCATAGGTGTGATCCGCCTCCAGCGCGATTGCCAACTCCAGATCCGCCGCCTGCATTTCTGCCTCGAATACCTTGCCGCGCGTCGCGAATCGCTGTTCGAGGACAGCAATCCGTTCGCTCTGCGCGGCAGTCAGGTCGAGATCGTGATGCAGAATCGCGTGAAGGTCCTGGGGCGGGGCGGCCTGCCGTGCGCCATAGGAAACGCCCAGCCAGCCGCCACGAGCGCCCGCTGCCAAGGTCAGCAGCACCATCGCGACGACCGCGCGAAGTGACACGTTCACGGAAGTCTCCCAAACAGGAGGTCGAAAGGCGCAAGCCCACCGCTCGGTCGCGCGATGGCATTCGCGGTCGGATGCGCCGGAGCGGCTGCGGCGCCAGCTGCTACGCTGCCGAGCAAGGCCACGACCAGTGCGACAGCCTGACAGGACGTGATGACGCGACCGGTGCGCCGCTCCGTCGCGCGCGCCGTGATGGCCCTCCAGACGCCGATCTCCAGCCGATCGAGCGGTCTGTCCGGCGGCAGCTTTGCGAGGGCTTGAAGTTCACGATCAATCATGGCGTCTGGCCTCGCTCTCAATCACGTCCACCTCTCTGATACGCATCGTTCCTGCCTTTCCCTCCAGAAGGAAACCCCTGGCGTCCGCGTAACGGATCGATAGGGGACCAATCCCCCCTACACACGAACTCCGTTTGATCGGGAAGGAGTATGAACAAGCGGACCGAGTTCTGGAAGTGGGTCAAGGCCGCCATCGCCGCTATCCCCGTGGCCGGGTTGACTGTCTTGGAGTTTGCCTATTCTGGTGCCTACGACGTCGCTACCGATGTGCCGCACAGCAGATGAGTCCTTATGCGGGTGAAAAGAATGCGGTTGCTCGAATTCTCGGGTTCTCGGGAGGGGTAGTGCGCGCTCGTGCGTATGACCGTGATGATGATTGCAATACGTACGAAATCCATGCCGACTGCCTTCAAAATGCGGTATCTGTGCCTGTTCGCCGTGGGGCTTCTCTCCGGCTGCGCCACTTTCCAGCCGCGTCCGATCTCTCCTGCCGGATCCCTCGGGGCCTATGAGAGTCGCTCGCTCGGCAATCCGGGCCTTGTGAAGTTTCTGGTGGCCAACCATGTCGCATGGCCCGGCAGCGGTCAGTCCTGGGATCTTAAGGCGTTGACCCTGGCCGCATTTTACTACCAGCCCGCGCTCGCCTATGCGCGTGCGCAGCTGCTCTCTGCGCAGGCGGCCCGGATCACAGCCCGTGCGCGTCCGAACCCGTCTCTTTCGCTGAGCCCGGGATACGACTCCGGGGTTCCGGCCGTGCCGAGTCCCTGGATCGTGCCGGTCGCCCTCGACTGGCCGATCGAGACCGCCGGCCGGCGCGGCGATCGCATGGCCGAGGCGCGCCACCTCGCGGCCGCTGCACGGTGGGACCTCGTTGGAACGGTCTGGGGGGTGCGCAGCCGCCTGCGCGGCGCGCTGCTCAGCCTCTACACGGCGCGTCAGACCGAATCGCTCCTCGCTCAGCAGGTGTCCGCGCTGCAGCGCGTCTTCAACCTGCTCGAAGGTCAGTTCAGGGCCGGCGTGGTGTCGAGCTACGATGTCACCCGGGCGCGGATCGCGCTCGACAATGCGACCCTCGCCCGGCAGGCGCAGCAGGGCCGGATTCGCGAGGCGCGCATCGCACTCGCCGGCGCGATCGGGGTACCGGTAAGCGCATTGCGGGGAGTGCATCTCTCCTACTCCGGATTCAAGCAATTCCCGCGCGATCTCACCCGGCCCACAGTACGGCAGCAGGCTTTGCTCGGTCGCGCTGATGTGCGGGCCGCCCTGGCGCAGTACGCGGCCAGCCAATCGGCCCTGAAGCTCGAGATCGCGCGCCAATGGCCCAACATCGCGCTCGGCCCGGGCTATGCTTGGAACTCGCAGCTCGCTGGCGATCGCGAGTGGCAGCTCGGCCTCTCGCTGACGTTGCCCGTCCTCAATCAGAACCAGGGTCCCATCGCCCAAGCGAGAGCCCGGCGCCGCGTGGCCGCCGCACAGTTCCTCGGCGTGCAGTCGGCGGCCGTGACCCAGATCGATGGCGCGCTCGCCGCGTACGGCTCGACCCTCAGGCAGGTCAGGACGGCCGACTCGTTACTCGGGAACCTGACGCACCAGCTGAAGTCCATACGCGCGCAGGTCAGCGCTGGAGAGCTGCAGCCGCTCGATCTCGCCAACGCCGAGGTTGCCTTCTATGCCGGGGCGCAGAATCAGCTCGCCACGCGGCTTGCCGCCCAGCAGGCGCTCGGCGCGTTGCAGGATGCGGTGCAAAGCCCGCTCACCCTACGTCCCTCCATGTTGCAATCCGCACAAAACATTCCTCACCCGGCAGGTCCATGAAAAAATCCCGCACATTGATCACCGGCGGCATCGCCGCCTTGGGGCTCGCGCTCGGCGCGTACGCGCTCCTCAGATCGCACGGCGCGAGCTCCGCGGCCGCTGAGCAGTCCGATGCACCCAAGGGCCTCAGAATCACCGTTCAAGTCGGTGAATTGAGACGCATGACTCTGCACCGCTACGTGAACGGCTACGGCGTGGTGGAGCCGGCACCGGCGACACCGCAGCGCCCCGCAGCCGCTGCTTCCGTCGCCTCGCCCGTCAGCGGCGTCGTGACGCAAGTGGCGGTCGCCGCCGGGGAGCGAGTCAAACGAGGCCAGCTGCTCGTCGAGCTCAATTCCAGCACGATGACGGAAAGCTACGCGGAACAGGAGGTCGCACGGGTAAAACGGCTGTACGCCGAGCACAACGCTTCGCTGAAAGCCTTGCAGAGTGCGCAGGCACAACTTGCGTTGCTACGGGTCACCGCCCCGCTCAGCGGAGTGGTTGTCAGCGTCAACGTGAAGCCCGGCACCGCGGTAGACGCAAGTACCGTGCTCGCCGAGGTGATCGACGTCGACCGCCTCGTCGTACGGACGGACATTCCCGAAGCTGACGCTTCGCAGCTCGAGCCCGGAGAGCCCTTGCAGGTGCTGGGCGCGAAACCAATCTCGGCGAGGCTCGTCTATGTCAGCCCGACGGTGAGCGCGAGCGATGGAACCGTGATGGCCTGGGGGAATCTACCACCCAACAGCGGCCTTCGGCCGGGCCAATACGTCCACCTGCGCATCGTGACCGCGACAAAGCCCGATGCGCTGGCCGCGCCGACTGAGAGCGTGATCAGCAACATCGTTGGCGGCCGCAGCGTCCTCTCCATCGTACGCGGCAGCGAAGCGATCCGCGTCCCTGTCGAGGCTGGCTTGCGGGAAGCCGGCTGGGTGGCGGTGACCGGTCCCGGGCTTAAGGCCGGTACTCGGGTCGTCACCGTGGGCGCCTATGGCTTGCCGGACCGGACGGCAATTCAGATCGTCGATCCCTCGAGCGGCCAGGCCGCCCCATCGCTCTCCATGGATGTTCAAAAGCAATGAGCACCCCATCACCGGCGAGCACAGGCTCGCCCTTGGGCCGATTCGCAATTCGGCATACGATCGCCATCGCCTTCATCGCGGTCGTGCTCTGCGCCGCGGGAGTATTCGCGGCACTGAAGACCCCCTCGTCGGTGTTTCCGGCCACGGCCTTTCCGCGCATCGTCGTCAACATCGGCAACGGCATCATGCCGGCCGATCAGATGATGGCGACGATCACGCGCCCGGTCGAGCAGTCCCTGAAGAGCATTCCTGGTGTGACCTCGGTGCTCTCCACCACGACACGGGGATCGGCGATAGTCAACGTGAAGTTCGCCTGGGGCACAGACATGCACCGCGCAGAGCTCTACGTGCTCGGGCGCCTCTCCGAGATGCGCAGCGAGCTGCCGCCCACGGCGGTCACCAGCGCCGAGCGCGTCGGGTTCTCACTCAGCTACCCGATCATCGGCATCAGCCTGACGGCGAGCAACCACAACCTCATGGACTTGTGGAATACCGCCACCTACACCATTAAGCCGCTCTTTCTGCAGATCCCCGGGGTCTCCAGGGTGGAGATCGTCGGGGGTCGGGTGCCGGAGTACCACGTGGTGGTCGATCCGCTCAAGCTCCAGGCCGCGCACCTTGCGTTGCAGGATGTGACCGCTGCGCTCGGGCAAAACAACATGGTCGCTTCCGCGGGATTCCTGCCGCAGAACTATCGCCTGTACCTGACGACGGTTGACGGCCGGGTGTATTCGGCCCGAGAGATCGGTAACGTGGTGATCGCCGACCGCGGGGGTCATCCCATTCTTGTCCGCGACGTGGCGCGAGTCGTCCACGGACCAGCGCCTGTCTACACGAACGTCACCGCCCAAGGGCACCCCGCGGTGCTGTTCGACATCGAGAGCCATACCAACGCCAGCACGCCCGCCATTGCGAAGGCGCTCCAGGCACAACTGCAGTTACTGCGCCGCGAGTTGCCGCCCGATATGCACCTCGGGTTCTTCTACGACCAGTCCTCGTTCGTGCGCTCATCCATCAGTAACGTCTGGGCTGCGGTCATCTTTGGGTTAGTCCTCTCCGCCGTCATCCTGTATCTGTTCCTGAAGAACTGGGGCAGCGTCTGGACGGCGATCGTCACCATTCCGATCTCGGTGCTCATCACCTTCGTTGCGATGAAGCTCGCCGGCATGAGCTTCAACATGATGACACTCGGCGGGATCGCGGCCTCCATCGGTCTCATCATCGACAACGCTATCATCGTGGTCGAGGCGATGTGCCATCGCCTCGCGCTCGGCGGCCCGCGCTTGGCCGGGATCCAGGAAGCCATGGGCGAGATCCTGACGGCGCTCATCGGCTCGACGCTGACGCCCGTCGTGGTCTTCCTGCCCCTGATGTTCCTGACGGGCCTCGCGGGGGTGTTCTTCCGCGCTCTCGGCATGACCATGGTGGTTTCGCTCCTGGTGTCGCTCCTGCTCGCCATCACCCTGACACCTTCGCTGGCCGCCTGGCTCATTCGCGGCGGCAAGCAGGTCGGAGAGGAAGGCGGCTTCATCTTGAGGCCCATCCTGCGCGCGTACGAGAGCGCCGTGCGCTGGTCCTTGCGGCATGCCGGTCTGACGCTGCTCGCCTGTGCCGCGATCGCTGTCGGCGCAGTCTTCATTTACGGGCGGTTGCAGACGGGCTTCCTGCCCCAATTCGATGAGGGCGGCTTCAACATCGACTACTCGGCGCTCCCGGGCACGAGCCTCGCCGAAGCCTCGCGGGAGCTCGATCAGGCCGAGCGGCTCATCCGCGCCGATCCAGACGTGCAGGCGTATTCGCGCCGGCTGGGCACTGCGCTCGGCCCATTCCTGGCCGAGCCCAATGTCGGCAGCTTCCTGATCAAGCTCAAGCCTGACCGCAAGCACACCACCGAGCAGGTCCTGGATCATCTACGCGCGGAGTTCGACCAGCGCTTCCCGATGATCCGTTGGGACTTCAAGGGATTCCTCACGGACCTCGTTGGTGATCTGCAGCTCGCACCCTACCCGGTAGAGATCCGGCTCTTCTCGCCGGATCTTGCTTGGCTAAAGAGGACCGCGCCGCGCGTCGAGGCGCAGATCAAGAAGATCCCGGGGCTCGTCGATACGTTCGATGGCCTGGTGGTCAGCGGTCCCACCATCGACCTGCGGGTGCGCCGTGCGCAGGCCGAGCGCTTCGGGCTGACGACGCAGAACATCGCCGATGCGGTCAAGAACGCCCTGCTTGGCAGCACCTCCTCGTACGTGCTGCACGGCGATCGGGTCGTCGACGTGCGCGTGCTAGCCGCTCCGAGCAGTGTTGACCGGTTCTCCGAATTGGATGAACTGCCGCTGCGCACACCGACGGGCGCGATCGTGCGGCTGAGTCAGGTGGCGACCGTGCAGGAGCGGCCCAACGAAGTGGAGTTGAACCGCGACAATCTGCGCCAGGACGACATCGTCTCGGCGCGCCTGGAAGGCGTGGATCTCGGCACCGCCATGCGCGAGGTGCGCGCGACGCTCGCCAAGGACAGTTGGCTGCCGCCCGGGAGCGTCCAGTACGCGGGACTCTATCGGCTACAGCAGCAGTCGTTCCAGAACCTCATGGTCGTGCTGCTCGCCGCCATCCTGCTCGTCTTCACGGTGCTGGTGATCGAATTCCGCTCCTTCCACGAACCGATCGCGATCGTCTTCGGCGCGGTGCTCGCGCTCTTCGGAGCGATGGTGGGGCTCTGGGTGAGCGGCATTACCTTGAACATCGTGTCCTACCTCGGCGCGATCATCGGCGTAGGCATCGTCGCCAAGAACGGCATTCTGGTGCTCGACTATTGTCGGCAGCTGCGCTCCGAGGGCGTGGAGCTCGTCGAAGCGCTGGTGCGTGCCGGTCATCGCAGGCTCCGACCCGTGCTCATGACCTCGCTCGCCGCGGCGCTCGGCATGGTGCCGCTCGCCTACGGCGCCGGCGCCGGCGCGCAGATGCTGCAACCCCTCGGCATCACCGTGATCGGCGCGCTGTGTTTCTCCGTACTGCTGTCACTCATCGCTACCCCGGTGGTCTATTATCTGCTCATCAGGCTGCACGAGAGATACATCGCCAGGCACCCTGACTCCGGGCCGCCCCCGGCGGAAGCGCTTGGCTGAAGGAGCGTCGCACAGTCTGGGTGGTGCGCTGGCATGGGCGCCTCAACTTTTTCCCGGAGGTGAGTTGTGAAGAGGCCGGAATCCACAAACGCCTCGCGTCGCGAGGTTCTGCGCGGCATCAGCCGGATGGCCGGCGGGCTTGGTTTGGCGCTGGCGGCACCGCCTCTGGTGCGAGCTGCCGCCGCTCAAGCCATGAACCCTATGCCGCGCATGGCGGGGATGGAGCGAGCGGGCGTTCGCCACGGGATGCCCTTCGCGCGCCCACTCCCCATTCCGCCGCAACTCAGCGGCGAACCGCAGCCCGACGGATCTCGGCTCTACAACTTGCGGATGGCGCCAGGCCGCACGTCACTGATTGCGCAAAGGCGGACCCCGACTTGGGGATACAACGGCTCGTATCTCGGCCCCACGCTGCGCGTGCCGCGCGCCACGCAGGTGAGGATCAACATCCTCAATGACATCGATCAAAGCACCACTACCCACTGGCATGGGGCCCACGTGCGGGGCAGCATGGATGGCGGGCCGCACAGCCTCTTCCAGCCGGGCGCCAGATTTCCTTACGCTTTCCGTCTCGAGCAGCCGGCCGCAACTCTTTGGTACCACCCTCACCCGGAGACGCGCACTGGAGCCCACGTGTTCGCCGGGCTCGCCGGGCTGCTGCTGGTGGACGATGAGTCCAACGCTCCGCCCGATCTGCCGAGCGCCTACGGAGTCGACGATTTGCCGTTGATCGTGCAGGACCGGGCGCTCGCGCCCGACGGCACGCTCGCCTATATGACCCGCGCGATGGATCGCATGGGCATGAAGGGCGACCGCATCCTCGTCAATGGCCGCGAGCAGCCGTTCGTCGAGGTGCCGGCGCAATGGGTCCGGTTGCGACTGCTGGATGCTTCGAACGCCCGCATCTACTACTTCGGCTTCGATGATGGCCGTGAGTTTCACGTGATCGCCTCGGATGCCGGTCTGCTTCCTCGCGCGGTGCCGGTGCGCCGGTTACTGCTCGCACCAGGCGAGCGGGCCGAAGTCATGGTGGATCTGTCGCGGGACCAGGGCCGAAGCCTCGCGCTGCGCAGCTACTCCGAGGAGATTGTTCCATCCCTCAGCATGATGCGCATGGATTCCGACGCCCTCGATCGCAGCACCTTCGACGTGCTGCAATTGCGGGTGGCCGAACCGTCAGGACGTCGCACGCGGCTGCCCCCACAGCTGGTGCCAATCGAGCCACTGCGGTCGGAGCTGCCAGTGCGGACCTTCACGCTGCAGGCGGCAGCTCAAGCGATCATGGCGGCGCCGGCGCGGGCCGCCGCGGGCCTGCACCGGCCGACGAGCCCGCCCGGCCCTGGAGGGATGAGCCTCGGCATCGGCGGGCAGAAGTGGTTCTCGATAGATCACGAGTACATGGACATGCGGCGCATCGACGCGGCGGTCAGGCTCGGCAGCACCGAGATCTGGCAGTTCGAGAATCGTTCGCACATGCCTCACCCGATGCACTACCACGGCGTATCGTTCCAGATAGTCAGCATCGATGGTAACCCGCCGGCACCGGAGGTCGCCGGGTGGAAGGATACGGTGCTCGTCAGGCGCGGCGCAACGGTGCGAACCATTGCGCGCTTCGAGCAGCCGGCCTCCCGGGAGCACCCGTTCATGCTGCACTGCCACATTCTCGAGCACGAGGACAACGGCATGATGCTACAATTTACTGTGGCTTAGCCTGGTGTGGATAATGCTCCCGGTGCTCATCAAGACCGATGGCGCGGGACTGGTGAAGATTGGATGGCTGGCGGGCGTCTATGCCATGATCTGGGGGCTTTGTCAGTTGTGGACGGGGCGTCTGGCCGATCGGATTGGCCGCAAGCGGCCGGTGGTCGCGCGGTTCTTCCTGCTGGCTGGAGGAATCGCCTTGATCGCGCTCGGGCAAGGGGAGGGACCGCGCTACCGGCTGCTGCGATCATGGGGATCGGGATGGCGCTCCTGTATCTGAACCTGATCGCGGCGATCTCCGACCGGGTGCCGAGCTGCTTCTGGGTCGATCGTGTCGCTCGCCCATGCGGCGCTGCCGGCGATCTGGATCACCACGGCACTAGTACGACGACACGTTAATTACGGAACATAATGGCGACGCAGCTTCCGATCCGCGTCCCGGCGGGTGAACGTCCACTCGATGCCGCATCGAGCGGCGTTGCGTCGTCTCTGCCAACCGGCAACCTCGCTGGTGAGGGTGGTCTGGTCGGCGGCACAGCGCGTGAGGCACTGGCGCTCGAGGATGCCGATCTCGATCTCGGCCATGTTCAGCCAGCTCGCGTGCACCGGGGTGTAGTGAAACTGGATCCGGCTCAGTATGCTGGCGGCGGCTTCCCTGCCCAGGACCTCCACGAAGCTGCTGCGCAGATGGGTGTTGAGGTTGTCGAGCACGAGGTGCACCTTTTGCACCTCGGAGTACCCGCGGCGCAGCATCCGGCAGACGAAGCTGACGAAATCCTCCTTGGTGCGCCGCTCGGTCACCTGCACATGACGTTTCCCGCCGCGCGGCTCGACAGCGACGAAGATGTTGCAGGTGCCCGCGCGCTCGTACTCGTAGTCCTGCCGCAGCGGCACGCCGGGCTTGGCCGGCAAGGGGCAACGGGTCTCGCGCAGCAATTGCTTGCTCTTCTCGTCCATGCAGATCACCGGCTCGGCCGGATCGTACGGCCGGGCATAGAGCGCGAGCAGCTCGTACATGCGCCGGCGGTACTCTTCGGTCAGCTCGCCAATGCACCACATCACCCTCCGCCAGGGCTTGAGGAGGTTTTTTTTAAGGCCCGCCGGATCGTCTCCCGGCTGATCGTCTTCATCTTGGGGTGGCGTCGTGCCGCCTCGGTCAGCAGCGCGATCGTCCAGCGCTGCGCCCCCGGGGGTGGCGCCGAGCAGGCCAGTGCCATGATTTGCGCCTCGGCGTCAGCCTCGTACTGCTTCGGCTTCCCAGGGCGCGCCTCATCGTGCAGGGCAAAATCCAATCCGCCCTCAAGATACGCCGCCCGTGTCCGCCAGATCGCCGTCCGCCCGACGCGCAGAACCTGCATGATCACGGGCTCGGGAATCTTCCGATCAAGCGCCGCCAAGATGTGCGCCCGATTGAACTCCCGCGCCCGATGCAGCCCCTTGGCTCGAAACTCATCCACGGTCCGACGGTCCTGCTTGCTCAAGATCAGTTCGGTCTGGCGCATGCCTGGTCACCTCGAACAGTTCAGGTATGCACATTTTACATGTTCCGCTATTTACGTGTCACGATACTAGGCCGGTGCGCCCGGCAAAACACCTGCCGTGCTCGCGCCGTACCCGTGTATCAGGCCCGGCTCACCCGGATCATCCCGCCAGCGGCGCTGCGCCCGCCCGTGTCAACTGCTGATTGGCCTTCGGAACATCCACCTGCTCCAGGTGTTGCCACTTCATGAGCGTCGCATTCAACTCCCGCGACAGGATCGTATAGCCACGCACCGCGTCGGGACTGGGGGCCGCGTCGGCGCCATCGACGGCCCGCTCCAGGCGCACCAGAGCCTGTGACAGCATCGCGAGGCTCTGCAGGTTGCGCGGCGGCGGGCTACCGAAGCCCCTATGGTGTGCGGGAAACGGCTGCTCCCCGGAAAGGTGGCGCGCACGCGCATACAGCGCAGCGAGCACACCGCGCTGCACTCTCCCCCGCTTCATACGGGTATCAAGGGCATCGAGCAGCTTCACGGCCGCGGCCTCGGCCTGAGAAGCTCGAAACTCCGCGCGCTCGACTTTTCCCGCCAGATGAAACTGACTCATCAGGGCGGCCTGCGACACTTTGACGCGCGGATCCGGCTTGACGAGGAGCGGCTGGCGGTAGGTTCTTCCAGCCACGGTGAGTTCTGCCGTGTAACGGCCGGGCGGCGCCCATACACCGGGCTGTTCCGGCCCCTTGGCGCCCGGCGCCGCCGGCTTGGCGTAGTGAAGATCCCAGACCAGACGGTGCATGCCCGGCGCGGCCGA
>DAHVTM010000081.1:0-10671 GCA_027324195.1 Gammaproteobacteria bacterium
CGCTCCCACTCCCTCCCAACGTCGCGCCTTGGAGTTGATCGACAAGATCGCCGCGTAGACAGAATCCCGTCACCCTCCCTGACTCCATATCTATGAACTCAAAGGGAAACTTCGCTCTGCAGGCGGAGGAACTTCAGCCTAGCAACTCCGCTGAGTGTTCAGAAGCTACAGACGGCGTTACATGCCAAAGCGAAGGAGAACCCGAGCTTTCGCTTCTACGCCCTGTACGACAAGTTGTATCGAGCCGACGTATTGCAATACGCCTACACCTGCTGCAAGGCCAATCAGGGTGCACCAGGGGTGGACGGAGTGTGGTTCGAAGACATCGAAGCGTACGGGCTGGAGGGGTGGCTCGGCGAATTGGCGCAGGAGCTCAGGAAGGAGACGTACGAAGCGGAATCGATCAGGAGGGTGTACATCCCGAAGCCGAATGGCAAGCTCAGGCCGCTTGGCATTGCGACGATCCGTGACCGTGTAGCGATGATGGCGGCGGTTTTAGTCTTGGGGGCGATCTTCGAGGCGGACCTGCCGCCAGAGCAATACGGGTATCGGGCTGGACGCAGTGCACTGGATGCGGTGCGGCAGGTATGGAGCCTGCTGAATAGGGGGCATACGCAGGTCGTGGACGCGGATTTATCCGAGTTCTACGAAACGATCCCGCACAGCGAACTGCTGCGGTCCGTGGCCCGCCGAGTCGTAGACCGGCGGATGCTGCATCTGATCAAGATGTGGATCACGGCGGCGGTGGATGAAACTGGCAAGCGGGGAAGGAAGAAGCGTACGACCCGAAATCGTGACCAGAAGCGCGGTCTCCCGCAAGGCTCACCGCTGGCACCGTTGCTGTCGAACGTATACATGCGACGGTTCGTGCTGGGGTGGAAGCGCCTGGGGTATGAGCGGCGGTTCGGCGGGAACATCGTGGTCTATGCCGATGATCTGGTGATTTGCTGCCGGCACAGCGCCGAGGAGGCGCTGGCGCAGATGCGGCAGATCATGCAGCGGCTGCGGCTGACGGTGAACGAGGAGAAGACCCATATCTGTCGCGTTCCGGAACAGTACTTTGATTTCCTGGGATATCAGTTCGGGCGGTTCTACTCGGAAGCGACGGGCAAAGCCTATCTGGGCACGCGTCCGTCGAGCAAGAGCGTGAAGCGCCTGATCGATGCGATCCACGAGCAGACCACTCGCAAGACGTGCTCGCTCGAAGCCGAGGAAGTGGTGCAGACCCTGAACCGCAAGTTGCTTGGCTGGGCCAACTACTTTAAGTTGGGTCCGGTCAGTAAGGCGTATCGTGCGGTGGACAGCTACACCACGACTCGGCTGCGCCGGTGGTTGCGCAAGAAGCATCAGATCCGTCGCTGCGGATACAGCCGGTACCCCAACGAGTATCTCTACGAGAAGCTCGGCCTGATCCGGTTGCCCGATCTGACGCGCAACCTTCCGTGGGCGAAAGCATGAGGGCTTGTCCGAGAGCCGGATGCCTTAAACGGGCCCGTCCGGTTCGATGAGCGGGATGTGGAGACGGAGCTATGGGGCCTCAATTGCGGCACCGCCAGACGAAAGGGGCGGAAACAGTTGCGAGGTCTCCTACGGTCACCGCGCCACATCTCGACTCCACCGTCCCATGCCATCTGTCCTGCGCATCTGCGGGACGCTGCGGTCAGGCTCGCATGCTCGCTGCCGCATCAACGTACGAGGAAATTCCTTCGGATCGCGGCGAGCGTAGCGTCATTCAACGCCAAGCCCCGATGCAGGTAGTTTGCGAACGAGCCGTAGAGCCTGTGCACCTCGGTGAACGCAGCGTTGAGATCCGCCGGGTTCGCCTCGGCCAACTGCCTGGCCTGCGAGGCAGTGAGTCCTATGGGGAGGGCCTTCGCCAGCGCGTTTCCGCGCTGCATCAGGTAGTAATCGCTGAGCTCGTAATCGCGCTCGATCACGGGTCGCGGCACGCCGAGGATGGTGAGCAGCACCGCCTGCCCCCACCCGGTGCGATCCTTGCCGCCGGTACAGTGAAATACCAAGGGCAGATCGGCCGGTGTGGCGAGCCGCACGAAGAGTTTGTGGTAGGCCCGCCGCGCGCTCGGCAGGCGGACGAAATCCCGGTAGATGGCCGTGATGCTGGCCAGTAACGCCTCGAAGCGCTTGTGCCGCATCGGCGATGCGTGCGGTTTGAACCAAGCCCGCATTTCTTTTCGGTCGTCGGCGAGCACGTTTGCATGCACGACCGCACTGCCGGGAATGACCGCATCGGGCCGCAGGCGCCGCTCACGGGCCGTGCGCAGATCGACGATGGTGCGCAGGTGCAGCGCCTCGAACACCGCGATGCTATGCGGGCTGAGGTGGTACAGAGCATTGGTTCGAAATGCTCGTCCCATTCGCACCCACGCGCCGCTGCGTGTCCGGTAGCCGCCAACGTCGCGCGCGTTGACCGCGGAGATGTGCAGCGAGCGTGGTGCGATGGTCAAGGGTTGACCGATGTTCGGTACCAACTCGAAGTACCAGCGCGCGGCGGGCCGCAGGCTGAGGATCAACCGGCCGACCGGGCCGCCCACGGCTACCGGCACAGCAGTTGTGGCGGATGGGACGTTGCGCGAAGTATAGACGCGCACGCGTTTGACGCGCGGCGCGCGCCAGGTCAGCACGAACTTGCCGGCCCGCTCGTGCACGCTCGCCGACTGGAACGGTATGGCTGCGGCGGCGTGCGAGGCCAGAGTGATCCATACCGCCCCGGCTGCGAGCGCCGCGCATTTTCTGGGCAGGCCGGTGCGAATCTCGAGGCTCATGGCATGGCGATTTTGTGGTCGGATTGTGCTGCGTGTCTTTGCTCCGGAGCGAGCCGAAGGCGGCTGCCGAAGCTGCTTGCTCATCACTGTACATGTCGAACGATGACTGTTTCGTGACGCTCCAGTGATGATCGCAGGCAAACGACGTTTCTGGTGGCGAGAGCGTTGTTCTGCTTCTTAAGATTCAGGCGGACCGAGGCATAACCACCAGATGAGGTGCAAGTCGAGTGCGCAGGCCCGTCGCGGGACGAGGCATAGAGTGAGGTGTTGCGCTGCAGTGGCGTGAGATTTTGGTTCAGGTGACCCTCGAGGGAACCTCATCATAGGGACGGTGCGCCGGCCGGAGCGGTATTCTGATCGGTAGCCATGTGCGAACGCCAAGGTTCGTTTCTGGTGAGCCGCTCGGGCCGGGGTGATCGGGCCAGGGCGGGGCTGCCGAGAGCGCGAGGCAAGGGCGGACAGGCGCATTACACGAGGTATGCGCGGCCTTTGCAGATTTTTACCAGCCAGAGCCCACTGGTTACAATTCGGGCACCTTCAATCGTGAGTCAGTGAAAAATACACAGCCCGGCGCATACCATGTCAGGGCCGGGCTCAGGCGCTGCGCAGCAGTACCTGAGGATTGAGGTTGAGCCCGCCCTTGAGCACATACGCATCGAAGCCGAGTTCGACCAGAATGAAGGCTGCCGCGCAGCTGCGCCGCTCGGTGTCGCACACCACCACGTAGGGCACTTTGCGATCGAGTGAGCCGAGCTTCGGTCGCAGGATGAACAGCGGTATGTTGAGCGAGCCGGCAATGGCGTGCGTCTGGTGCTCACGCGGCATGCGCACGTCGAGCCACTGACCGCCGCGGGCGACGATCTCCGTGGCGCGCTCGCAGGACACCCGCTGCAGCAGCGGCTCGCTCATCAAACCGCGGAAATCCTCGCTTCCGAGCCGCACCAGCACCCCGTCGGTCAGCATGCTCACCGTGGCGTTGCGCTGGGTGCCGGCGAGCAGCGCCTCCTCGCCGAAAGTTTCCCCGACCGTGAGCTCGGCGAGTTTCAGTCCCGTGCGGTTGAGCGGGGTTTCGCGCGTGACCAGGCAAGTGCCGCTGACGATGATGTAGAAGTAATCACCGTCCTCGCCCTGGCGGATCACGGTCTCGCCGGCCTTGTACGGCACGCGCTCGAGACGCTGGAAGATCGCCTGCAGGTTGGCCGGTGGAATCTTGTGGAATGCCTTGTTGGTGAGCAGCGTGGTCATCCAGTCATCGCTGCTCGCGCTGGCGAATTCCTGCTTCAGCTCGGCGACCTCGTAGATGCCGGTCTGATCCCAGGTGATGGCCACATCGAGCAGTTCGCTCTCGATCGACAGATACTCGATCGAGCTCACGGCGCGCACCGTGGCATTGCGCGGACTGCCGGCGCACAGCGGGGCGGCCGCCTCGCTCGTGGCGCCGGTGAGGAAGGCGGGCGGCTGACCGCTGCGCTGAATTTCCACCCGTCCGGACACCAGCCACACCGTGCGTGCGGCCGGATCGCCTTCCCGGAACAGCACTTCCCCGGCTGTGAGCCGGTGGAGGCGGATCTTTTTGGCGAGCGCAGCCAGGCTCTCGCGCTTCAGGCCGTCGAGGGGCACGAACTGGCGCAGCAATCGCGCGCTCGTGGGACGCTCCTCATCGATGTCGGTTTCAAAGGACAGAGTACTGATTTCCGTTGAGGGGCGGCTGCGGCCCGCCGATGAACGCCGATCGTAATGCCCGCCGGGCGGCGTGGACCCGGGCGCGGTTCACGATTTTACCGGGTCGGCGGCGTCATGCCGAGGCCATTGCCGGCGGCGAGCAGGGCCCAGCCGGCATCGGGCTGGAAGCGCTGTCCGTAGCGGCTGGCGAGGCTTTCGAGCCGCTCGACCACGGCGCTGATTCCGCGCGCGCGCGCATAGGCGAGTGGACCGCCCCGAAATGGCGCAAATCCTGTGCCAAAAACGAGTCCGGCATCGATCAGGTCGGCATCTGCAGCGATTTCCTCGCGCAGGCAGGCGACACATTCGTTGACCAGGATCAGGATCAGCCGATCGCACAGGTCAGCCGGTGTGGGCGACGGGACCGCCTGCTTCAGTGGCTTGCCGTCTCGCCAGAGATAAAAGCCCTCGCCGCTTTTGCGACCGAGCTTGCCGAGCGCGATGCGCTCGCGCAGCACCTCGAGCTGCGGCACCGCTCGCCCGAGCCCCTGCGCGACGATTTGCCCGACGTGCTCGGCGACATCCAGGCCGACCACATCGGCGAGCTCCACCGGTCCGACCGGCATGCCAAAATCGACCGCCGTGGCGTCGATCAGCGCCAGAGGCACCCCGTCGGCGGCGGCATACATGGCCTCCTGCAAGTAGGGCATCAGCACGCGGTTGACGAGAAATCCCGGCGCGCTGCGACACGGCAGCGGGAGCTTGTCGAGCTTGCGGGCGAAGGCAATCGCGCTCTGCAGCGATTGCGGGTCGGTGTCGGGTGCGCTGACGAGTTCGACCAGCGGCATCTGCGCCACGGGGTTGAAGAAATGCAGCCCCACCAGGCGCCCGGGCTGCTTCAGCGCCGCGGCGAGCGCACTGAGCTCGAGGCTCGAGGTGTTGGTTGCCAGCAGCGTCTCGGGCCGGATGCGCGGTTCGAGCGCGGCCAGCACGGCGCGCTTGGCGGCCAGATCCTCCACGATCGCCTCGATGATCACGTCGGCCTCGGGGACCGTATCGCCGTGTGGATCGGCGCGCAGCCGCTCGCTGGCCGCGGCGGCCTTGTGCGGCTCGCGCAGCCGTTTGCCGATCAGCGCGCGAGCCCGCTCGAGCGCCGGGGCGATCACATCGGCGTCCCGATCCTCGAGCGTCACCGCGCAGCCGCGCAGTGCCGCCCAGGCAGCGATATCAGCCCCCATCACGCCGGCCCCGATGACGTGCACGCGCTCGAGCGGGCGGGGGCTCCTGCCGGCGAGCCCCTTGAGGCGGTCCTGCAGCAGAAAGACGCGGATCAGGTTGTGGGCGGTGTCGGTCGTGAACAGTCGGGCGATCGAGCGCGCTTCGCCCTCGAACGCGCCCTGGCCGTGTGCGCCATAGCGAGCCCATAGCTCGACGATGGCGTAGGGCGCCGGATAGTGCTCGCGGCGCGCCTGCTCGGCGAGCCGGGCCGTGAGCGAGGCCTGTACGAACGGGCGCACCGGTGCCCAGCTGAGTGCCCGTTGGCGCCACGGGGCGCGCTGTGCTGGCGGGCGCTCTTCGATGAGGGCCCGGGCGGTCGCGCGCAGTGCGTCGGCCTCGACCAGCCGGTCGAGCAATCCCAGGCGCAGCGCTTCGGCGGCCCGCACCGGCTTGCCGGTGAGCATCAGCCGCATGGCCGCCGTCACTCCGAGTCGTTGCACGCTACGCACCGTTCCACCGAACCCCGGATGAATGCCGAGCTGCACCTCGGGCAGTCCCAGGGTGAGCCGTTCATCGCCCACCGCGATCCGATAGCGGCAGGCGAGGGCGAGTTCGAGTCCGCCGCCGAGGACGAACCCATGCAGCGCCGCGACCGTCGGACAGGGCAGCGCGGCGAGTCGATCGAGCACGGACTGGCCGGCGTGGATCAGCCGGTAGGCGCTGTCCTCGCCGCTGATGCGGGTGAATTCCTTGATGTCGGCCCCGGCGATGAAGCCGTTCGGCTTTGCCGACAGCACCACCAACCCGCGGGGCGGGGGCAGGCGTATGGCCTCGAGGTGCCGATCGAGCTCGCCGAGCACCTCGCTCGAGAGGACGTTGGTCGAGGCGTTGGCCTTGTCCGCCCACAGCCAGACGATGTCCTCGGCATCGCGCTCGATGCGCCAGTTGGGGCCACCGTCACTGCCGCTCATGCTCTCTCCCCCGCAGCGAGGCGCCGCTCAGGCCGCTGCCGGTTGGGTCGCGCGGGCCGCGCGCACGTGAAAATCACAGACCAGCGGCCGATGATCGGAGAAGCGTACGTCCGGGACGCGGAAGTCGCTGATCTCGATTCCCTCGCTCACCAGTATGAAATCGAGCTCGATGCGTGGGGCACGAGCCGGGAACGAGGGCAGGCCGGCCGAATTGGCGCTGCGCAGCCCCGCGGCGCGCATGAAGAGGTAAATCTCATGCGTGCCCCAAAACGTATTGAAGTCCCCGGCGACGATCACCGGCTTGCTCGACTTGACGACCAGATCGTGCAGCGAGCGCAGCTGGTACTGACGGTGGCGGAACTTCAGCGACAGATGCACGAGGAAGATGCACACTTCCTCGAGCTCGAGTTCGATGATCAGCCGCTTGATGCCGGTATCGAAGTAGTGGAACCGCTCCCCGTGCACGTGCGGCGCCGAGAGCAGCGCGTTGCCCTGCTTGCGCACGATCGGCAGCAGGGTATTCAGCGAGGAGGTGCCGTATTTGCACTGAAAGGTCGAGTAGTGGCCGAGCTCCGCGGCAATGTGCTCGGCCTGATTGATCATGCCGGTGCGGACCGAGCCGCTGTCGACTTCGATCAGCCCGACCACATCGGCCTGCTCATCGCGCAGGAAGCGTGTGATGCTGGAGAGGACCCGCGGATTGCTGCGCAGGTAGCCGGCTCCCGGTAGCGGCAGGTGAAAGGCCGGACCTGTGCCGGTGGCGTAGCGAATGTTGTAGACGAGCAGACGCAACTGGGGCAGACCGCATGGCGGAAAATCCGATTCTATGCAATTGCGCGGCTCGCCGCAGCCGACGGCTTGCCGTACTTCGCAGCGCCCGGCTCCTGTGAGACACTGCCAGAGCATACGGAGAACCTCATCGCATGTCGCAGGCCAACCCGATTCGCCTGTTCGTGACCCATTTGTGGGCGCCCGCGGACGATTATTTGCGGGTCTTCGAGTATCTGGAGAGCTCGCGGAACTTCTTCTACCAGAATTTCAGCGCTCCGGAGCGTCGCCCTGCGGGCGATCGGGAGGCCGAACGCCAGGCGCTGCGCGCGCAGATCAATCCGGTCGAGGTCGTCGTGGCGCTCTCAAGCCTGTTCGAGCAGGACCAGGATCTGCTCACCTTCCAGCTGCTGTTCGCCAAGGCCAGCCAAAAACCGGTGGTGCTGCTGAAGCCCTTCGGCTCGGGTAAGGCGGTGCCCAAGCCCCTCTCGGAACTCGCCGATGAGCTGATCGACTGGGACGAGCGCGCGCTGGTCGATGCCATCCGCCGCCAGGGCCGGCACGAGGACACCACGCGCTGGGACACCATCGAGTTCAAGCTCGACTGAGCCGTCCCCCGCCTCGTGTGCCTGCGGCGCACGAGGCGGGGGAGCCTCCCCGGGGGGACGGGGGGTTAGAACTTCACCGCGATCGTTCCGTAGACCGCGCGCGGGGCACCCGGCAGACCCATCGGGTACTCGACGTAGCTGCCCGTGTTGTACAGGCCGCCGGCCGACAGTTCCTGGAAGATGTTGTAGCGCTTGTCGGTCACGTTCATCACTTCGACCTTGAACTGCACCTTCTTCACCGCACTGCCGTACCAGGAGCCCGGCAGGGTGGCGGCGATGGCGAGGTTCAGCACCCCGTAAGCGGGCATCTTCTGCGTGCTCGGCGCACCGAGATAGTTGTCGAACATGTTCTGCGTGCCGACGTACTGGTACCAGGCCCGTGGCTTGAGCATGACTCCGTGCCAGGTTCGGAAGTGGTAGTAGGCGCCGATGTTGAACGTGGTGCCCGGCACGTACGGTACGGGCATGCCGTTGTAGTTCGTGCCGCCGAAGTCGTAGTGGTTGAAGTTCGCCTTCTCGACGTTCAGGTTGGCGAACGTCTTCAGGGCGCGCCAGTTGGCCTCGGCCGACAGGTTCACGCCGTGATACACCGAATCGCCCGTGCCGAGGCCGAGGAAGTTACCGTTGCCGCTGCTGACCCCGATGAACTGGTTGCTGAAGTGGATGTGGTAGTAGTTGGCGTTGAGGAGTACCTTGCTGAATTCGCCGATCACAGGCCAGAAGACCTTGGCGCCGGCCTGGTATTCCACGCTGCGCTCGAGGATGTCGCCAACCGCCGGAGTGCTCTGATAGAGCCCGCCGCCGCCGCCGACGTTCGGCAGGCGATAGGCCGTTGCCCAGTTGCCGTAGATGGCGAGCCAGTGCAGGGGCTGCCAACGGGCGCTGACTGAGGGCTCGACCTTATCGTAGTTGGTGCGCGTCGCGGGCAGCTTGCCCTGGTCGTGACCGCTGAAAGCACAGCTGCCGCCGACGGCATTGCAGTATGCATCGAGGGCGGCCGCTTCCGGGTACTCCGTGCCGCCGTATGGGTTGTAATCGGTCTGGAAGCTCACCGCGCGGATGCCCGGCGTGATCGTCAGTGAGGAGATCGGGGTGATCGCATCCTGCAGGAAGGCGTCCAGGTTCGTCACGTGCCAGTAGTCGCTGCGGTAGTTCGCATTCGGAACTGTGGCGGATCCGCAGACGGTGGTGCCGGTGGCGAGAGTGGTCGGGTTCTGTCCGTAGACGGTGTAGGTGACCGGGCTATTGAGGGTCACGCATGCATTCGGGCTGTAGAACTGATTGCGCGAGTTGTAGGTCGTGTTGATGAAGAATCCGCCGATCCCGATAGTGTTATACGGCAGATAGATGTCGCTCCAGATCTTGTCGCCGTACATGTGCGAAAACGGATTGTTGTGCTCGTACAGATTGCCGGCGCCGGCGACATAATTGTTGTAGTGAACGTGCAGGCGGTCGCCCTGCCGATACCACAGCTGGTTATGAAGGGCCACGTGCTCATCGAGGCGGATGTTCTGGCGGGCGTATACGAGCCAGGTGCGGTTGTAGTCGTTCTTCTTCCAGATGCTCGAGTTCACCGCGCTGTAAAATCCGGTGGTCTGCTGGCTGAAGAGCGGGCCGGGCAGCGGGTTGCCGTTGGCATCCTGGCCGTTGGCGCTGATCAGGGCATTCGGGGTCAGCGGAATGGGTGTCGGGCGCCAGCCGTGTCCGTCGCCGATGTAGGCGCCGAAGCTCACATCACCCTTGCTGAACTCCTTGCGCGTCTTGAAGAAGCCGGCGAAATTGCGGGTCGGCCAGCGAAACCCATCGGGAGAGGTCCGGAAGCTGTCGGAACGGCCGCCGCCACCGGCGAATACGGTCTCCCAGCCGTCGATCTTGCCGGTTTGCAGAATGACCACCGCGTTCTCGGTGTTGAAGCTGCCGTAGGTGAGGGCGACGCTGCCCCCGGCGTGGTCCGTCGGCTGCACTGGAACGAAGTTGACGCTGCCGCCGATGTTGTTGTACCAGCGGTACTCCGGGTCGCCCGGTCCATACGTGACGCGTGCGCCCTGCAGGATGCCGGTCTGGGGCACTTCCGGGGTCTCCCACAGCCCGGTGGCCGCGTTCACCATCGGAATGCCGTCGAAGCTCACCGCGATGCTGCCGTCATCGACGGTGCCGCCGGAGAAACCACCCCATCCCTGTTTCAGGCCATTGACGCTGATCGAGGCTTTGGTGCCACCGGTCTGGCCGTAACCGGATACGCTGATACCCGGCGCGAAGGACAGCGCCTGTGCCGCCCCGCCGACGACGCCGGCGGACTTCAGCTGCTGACGGTCGAGAGCCTTGTCGCCATAGGCGGACTGGTAGATCGAGCGCTGCCTGAGGCTTTTAAGCTGCAGCTTCTTACCGGTGACGATAATCTCCTGCAGACTACCCATCGGAACCGGTCCGGGCGCGGGCGCGGGGGCCGGCGCGGCGTGTGCCGCGGCTGCCGCAAGGGCCGCCGCGACCGCCAGAGCGATGCTCGTGCTGTTGGTGACGCCGCGAGAGGGGTGACGAGTCATGGTGCGCTTCCTCATGATGTTTTTGTCAGCGTGCGCGGCTCACGCTGCGCACCGAGGAGCGGCACACTAAAGCGTCACAATGACAGTCTCATTGCGGAATTGTTGCAGTATTGTTTCA
>DAHVTM010000013.1:0-92842 GCA_027324195.1 Gammaproteobacteria bacterium
CACAGACGACAAAGACGAGCGTGCGCGACGCCAGGACCGAATGCAGTGGGCAACTGCAACGTGGGATCCGCTTCCGTTCGACGCGGAGGCGGCTCGAATTTACGGTCGTATGTTCGCGGCTACGCGAGCGGCTGGCCAGTCGAGCCGCTCGCGGCTTGCGGACTTGCTCATCGCTTCCACGGCGGCAGCCAACAACTTACCTGTCTACACTCGTAATCCGGATGACTTTCGCGCGGTGAAGGGGATCGTTAAGATCATCACGCTTTAGATGTCTCGCAGGTGAGCCGCGTACTCTGGTTCACGTACGCAGCTTCCCGGTCGAGGAGTTTGGTGGGGGGAGAGTTGCCGGTCGTCCTCAAAGACGTTGATACGGCTGATGAACTGTCGCGCGGCAGATGGAGAGCACTCGGCGTCTTCGAGTGGTGTGCGCGATCTTGCTCGTCGCCCCGGATCGAGTGCACCCGCTCGCGCCAGGTGGCATGGAAAGGGGGGACTCGAACCCTCGACCCCGGCATGATGAACTCGCTGCCTCACTCAAAGTAGTCTTTAAATTCAACAGGTTGACAAGGGCCGCCCGTTGCGCTTGTCACGACTGAGCACAACCGAGCACGCCTGATTCCCGCATTATTCCCGCAACGGCAGCATGCGGGTCGTCCGGGCTTGCGTCCGGGATTGGCCAACCGCTGAGGCACCGATGCGAATATGCCCATTATATTCTGGATTCTGTATATTTTGAGTTTATTCTTAAATCCGAATATAATTGCATTATTCTCAATAACGAATATTCTCATGACTGTCTACCACATCAGGACACCTGACCAGCTTCGCTCGGTCCTGCGCCGATTACGCAACGCCCAAGGGCTGAATCAGACCGAACTTGGGCAGAAGGTCGGACTCTCTCAGGAGCGGATCTCGGCGATCGAAAATCACCCGGAGCGCGTGACCACCGATCAGTTGCTCACCCTCCTAATGGCGTTGGGAAAGGAGCTGGTGATTGCGCCCCGCGCGGTCCAGGGCGGCTCCCCTAGGAATTGGTAGTGGCCGGTCGTCCCTCGAGTCGCCGATCTCTCGCTGTATGGATGAACGGAGAGCATGTTGGCGAATGGTCCTTCTCGCCGCGCGGTGGCCATAGCTTTCGCTACGCCGAGCGATGGCTGAGCAATCCGCTCAGTCGTCCGCTCTCGTTGTCATTACCAATCGAACAGGGTACAGCTCCCCTGACCGGAACACGCGTTGAAGCGTTCTTCGACAATCTCTTGCCGGACAGCGAGAACATCCGCAAGCGCATCTCTCACAAATTCGGGACCGGAGTGCGCACCATGGATCTCCTTGAGAAGATCGGTCGCGATTGCGCGGGGGCCGTTCAGCTCCTGCCAACAGAGGCAGAACCTCCCGATGTCCACCACATACATGCCGAGCCGCTCACCGACGAACAGGTAGCACAGATTCTGGACCGCACCATCGCCGAATCGCCCCCCGGGATCTCGGATGAGGAGGACCTGCGAATCTCGATCGCTGGCGCGCAGGAAAAAACCGCACTGCTCTGGCATCAGGACCGATGGTGCAAGCCATTGGGCCCGACACCCACGACTCACATACTTAAGCTTCCGCTGGGTGAAGTCGGTGGGATGCGCGCAGACTTCTCAACATCAGTCGAGAACGAATGGCTGTGCGCCGAGATCGCGCGTGAACTGGGTCAAACAGTTGCACGCTGCAAGATTGCCGCGTTCGGGCGACACAAAGTCCTGATCGTGGAACGCTTCGACCGACGGCTGATCGATAATTCTTGGTGGGCACGCCTGCCGCAGGAGGATTTCTGCCAAGTCTGCGGAATCCCAAGTGAACAGAAGTACGAGGAGCGAGGAGGGCCAGGGATGTCTACCATCCTCAGTGTGCTGCGCGGAAGTGAGAATGCCGAAGCTGATCGCAAAGACTTCCTGTCTGCACAATTCCTCTTCTGGATGTTGGCCGCACCAGATGGTCACGCCAAGAATTTCAGCGTTTTCATCGAGGCCCACGGCCGATACAAGCTAACGCCCTTATACGACATCATGTCCGCTTGGCCGGTCATTGGTGATGGACCAAACAAATTCCAATGGCAGAAGGTGAAACTGGCCATGGCCGTCCGCTCGAAGAATGCGCATTACCGCATCGCTGAGATCCAGCGCCGACACTGGAACACGGTAGCGAAAGCAAACGGCATGGGTGAAGACTTCGAACCCACCATTCGACACTTCGTGAAAACGGTGCCTCGCGCACTTGAGGCCGTATCAGCTCGGTTGCCCGAGAACTTTCCGAAGTCCGTCAGTGAACCCATCTTCAACGGCCTGCTGACACAGACAAGACGGCTTGGATAGCTGGCACCAATTCCCAGATGAGAATGTGCAGCTGATTTTTGGACGGAACCCAGCTCCGAAGTGGACCGGCCCCAAAAGCCGCCCCGTTCAATCAGGCCGACCGCGAACATCCAGACCACCCACGCGCAGACCCTCTTGCGACTCACAATGACGCTGCGCAGGATCACGCCTATCGCCGCAGCAGCTTGCCGTCTGGAATGAGTCGTTGGAAAGGGAGGGACTCGAACCCTCGACCCCGGCATTATGAGCTTGCTGCTCCGTTCAAGATAAGCTTTAAATTCAATAACCTGCCAAGGGACGCCCCGTTGCGGTTGTCATGACTGAGCACAACCGAGCACGACTCATTCCTGCAATGATCCCGCACGACGCCCGAGATGGATGCGGAGAATAGAGCGCTATTATCCGCAGTCTTTGCGGATTTCATCCTTGTCTCCGCGGAGAACAAGTCACATAATCTCCGCGTGAACTGCGGAGATATGATGTACGTCTGGGAGCACAAGAACTGGCCGAACCTGATCTGCGACAGCGGACAGCTCGCAGTCCTGCTCGCGCGGGTATCGCACGAGCAGGGTCGCCTGCTCGGTAAGATGGAGAACCTCGGCTTCGATTTACGCCGCGAGGCGCAACTGAGCACCTTGACCGAGGACGTGGTCCGCTCGAGCGAGATCGAAGGCGAGAAACTTGATGTCGGTCAAGTCAGATCCTCGATCGCGCGGCGACTCGGCATGGACGTTGGCGGGCTGGCGCCGGTCGATCGCGATGTCGAGGGTGTCGTCGAAATGACGCTCGATGCCACGACCAATTACGCGCAGCCCCTGACGACGGAGCGGCTGTTCGATTGGCACGCCGCCCTCTTCCCCACCGGTCGCAGCGGTATGCACAAAATTACCGTCGGCAAATGGCGAGATGACGGGGACGGGCCGATGCAGGTCGTCTCGGGTCCAATAGGTCGACAAAAGCTGCATTACGAGGCGCCGCCCGCCCGGCGCATCCCAAACGAGATGAGACGCTTCTTAAAATGGTTCGGAGGACCTGGCGACGCAGACCCGCTTCTCGTCGCGGGACTTGCACACCTTTGGTTTGTCACTATCCATCCCTTCGATGACGGCAATGGGCGCATCGCCCGTGCGATCGCCGACATGGCGCTCGCCCGCTCGGAACGGAGCGGACAGCGCTTCTACAGTATGTCAGCGCAACTCCGCCGCGAGCGTGCCAACTACTACACGACGCTCGAGCGTACGCAGAAAGGTGCGCTCGACATCACACCGTGGCAGGAATGGTTTCTATCCTGCCTCGGTCGCGCGATCGAAAATTCGCAAGATACGCTGCGCGCCGTCTTGCAAAAGGCACATTTCTGGGAACGCTATGCGCAGCAGTCGCTGAACGCACGGCAAATTAACGTACTGAACAGGCTGTTTGACGGCTTCGAGGGAAAGCTCACGACTTCGAAATGGGCGAAGCTCACCAAATGTTCACAGGACACCGCATATCGCGACATCATTGATCTCGTCGAGCGCGGCGCATTGCGCAAAGACACCGCCGGGGGCCGGAGCACCAGCTACTCGCTCGCAACGGAGAATTAGCGCCGGAACGGCCCGGAAGTCTCTGGTGGAAAGGGAGGGACTCGAACCCTCGACCCCGGCATTATGAGCTCGACGCTGCACTCAAAATAACATTTAACTTCAATAAGTTAGCCGTCGGACGCCCGTTGCGATCGTCACGACTGAGCACAACCGAGCACGACTGATTCCCGCAAAATTCCCGCAACTCCCCCAAACGCACGGTTGACGTGGTGTCTATCAGTGTTCGCTTCGTCACACCGAGCTCTCCATTCCAACGATGGGCCTCAAGAACACACCGCCATCGCCGCTTCGGAGCCGCAAATCGCTCCTGGCGACTCATCGGCAGAGGCCGATAGTGCGATTTCGAGGCCGCCACGCCACGCTGGCGAGCACGTGGCGAACCGATCGACCACCTTAGCTGCAAGTTCACCGCGTAGTGGACAGCTCCAACCTCATTAGAACATCGCCACAGAGATGAGGCGAGGACCACGGTAAGCGCTAGGACCCCAAAAATTGCCAGTCGCCCCGCGAATCGCGCGATTGAGGCGCTCACTATCAGTGACCGAGTCAAACCCTGCTGGACAAGGTTGGGGTAAAGCGAACACGCCGCCCGACGAGTCCCCATGGGGCCAAGGCGTCGGGCTGAGCCGGAGCCAGGGCTTTGTCCCCACGAGAAGGCATCAGGGATGGAACGCTCTCGGCGATGGCGATGACGACGATGGTGGGTATTACACGCACCACTTACACCCTACTGGTGCTATTATTACCCGCATGAAAACCCGCGACCTTGAGACCGCACTGAAGACCTTCCGCGAAAAGGGCGGCACGCTCCGCACTAGAGACCTGGTCGCGCTCGGGGTGCATACCGACGCGCTCTATGCCCTGCGGGATGGCGGTCAAGTCGTCGAACTCGCCCGCGGCCTCTATCGTCTGGCCGAAGCCGGGGAAGCCGAGTATCCCGACCTCGCAGTGGTAGCGGCACGAGCTCCCAACGCGGCGGTCTGCCTGATCAGTGCACTCTCGTACCACGGCATCACGACCCAGATCCCATCTTCCGTGCACATTGCCGTACCGCGAGGCAGCTACCACCGCATCAAGCTGTCAATACCCGTCACCGTATATCGCTTCGACCCGAAGACCTTCTCTGAGGGGCTGGAAATGCATCGCATCGGCGGCATGCCCCTCAAAATCTACAGCGCCGCGCGTACCGTGGTGGACTGCTTCAAGTTCAGGAACAAGCTGGGGCTGGATGTCGCCCTGGAGGCACTGCGCCTGGCACGACAGCGAAAGCGCATCCAGAACCGTGAGCTACTGCATTACGCACGCCTGCTTCGTGTCGAAAGACCCATTTCACCTTACCTACAGGCCATCGAATGAACACCAAGGGAGCGACGAATGTCGTGGCCTCCGTGCTCGCGAGACTGCGCAACACATCGAAGTCGAATGGCGTACCGTTTCAGCAGGTCCTCCAACAGTATGCAATGGAGCGTTTCCTGTACCGCGTCTCGAAGTCGCGGCACGCGCAAAGTGTCATTCTTAAAGGCGCTCTGCTACTGAAGACCATTGGCATTCCCAACGCGCGCCCCACTATGGATATCGACATGCTGCGCAAGGGAAAAGCCGACGAGGCAAGCCTGGTTGCACTAATCAAGGATTGTGCGGCTCTCGCGGTGGAGGCCGACGGTCTGACCTTCCTCGATAATACTGTGGCCGCCGAGGAAATCACGAAGGATTCGGAGTACAAAGGCACACGAATCCTCATGGAGGCGCGCATGGACAATGTGCGCCTCAGACTTCAGATCGACTTCGGTGTCGGTGATGTCATCGTGCCCGGCCCAAGAATGATCGAATACCCGGTTTTCTTGGGTGGAGACACGATCCAACTACTCGCCTATCCGGTCGAATCCGCAGTCGCTGAGAAGCTCCAAGCCATGGCAGCGCTCGGAAGCGCCAACAGCCGCATGAAGGACTTCTACGATGTGTGGATCTGCTCGAGACACCTTGATTTCGACACTGACACGCTTCTCAAGGCTATCAGCGCGACCTTCAAGAATCGAGAAACATCAGTCCCGGCGCAAGAGTTTGAGGCGCTGATGGCAACCTTCGCCGCAGCGCATCGCGTTCAGTGGAACGCTTTCGTAAGAAAGATGAACGAGGACGAACTGATCGATCGGTTCGGTATGATCATCGAGGATATTAAGACCTTCGCAATGCCGGCGTTCCGATCACTTGCCAGCGGGGAAAAGGTCGCGCAGCAGTGGAAGGCCGGCAACGGCTGGGGCCTCTCATGACCTAGTGTAGTGCTTCATTCTGTTTGGAACTTAAGCGGCTATTGGCGCGGATGAGCTTTTGCAAGATATCGCGAGCGCTCTTGGTCCAAATGAATGGCTTGGGATTAGTGTTGTGATGCGCGATGTACTCGTCGATTGCGGCGACCAATTCGGGCACGCTCGTGAACACACCGCGGCGCAGCCGTTCCACCGTGATGTCCCGAAAGAACCGCTCAACCATGTTCAACCACGAGGCCGAGGTCGGCGTGAAGTGCATGTGGATACGCGGTCGTTTCGCAAGCCACCGCTGCACGGCCGGATGCTTGTGGGTAGCGTAACTGTCGGCGATCAAATGCAATTCCTTGTCCGCCGGCGTTTCACGCTCGATCTGGCGCAGGAACTTCAGCCACTCCATGTGGCGATGCCGCTGCTGACATTGGGCAATCACCTGTCCGTCGAGGACGTTGAGCGCCGCGAACAACGTGGTCGTCCCGTTGCGCTTGTAATCGTGCGTCATCGTCGCCGCGCGTCCCTTCTTCATCGGCAACCCAGGTTGCGTGCGATCCAGCGCCTGAACTTGACTCTTCTCATCACAGCACAAGACCAACGCGTGATCCGGCGGGGACATGTACAGGCCGACGATGTCCTCGAGCTGCTCTACAAACTGCGGATCACGCGAGACCTTGAAGCCTCCCACCCGATGCGGCTTCAGCCCGTGCTGGCGCCACACCCGCAGCACCGTGGTGTCGCTGACGCCCACCTGCGCCGCCATCGAGCGCGTGCTCCATTGCGTGGCGTTGGCAGGCAAAGTCTGCGTCGTCAGTCGCACGATCTGCGCCGCGTCAACCTTCACCGGTCGCCCACCGCGCGGCAAATCCTGCTCAATCGCCGCCAAGCCGCCCTCGATGTAGCGATTGCGCCAGCGTCCGACTTGAACACGACCAACGCCCACCTGGGCGGCAATCGTATGGTTGTCCAACCCGTCCGCCGCACCCAGTACGATCTGCGCGCGGCGCGCCAATCGAACACTGACCGTCTTGGATCGAGCCAGCTGCAGCAACTTCGCTCGCTCCTCGTTCAACAACACAATCTCCGCCGCTTTGCGCATCGCTCGTTCCCCATTGATCGCCTCAATGGTAAGACAGGAATTGCGCTCATCGGTTCCGTTAATTATGAAGCACTACACTAGCGGTCTCTTGCCCGGTCGTATCGTCCGGAAAAATCGCGAGGGTAGAGTCCGGTGACGGTTTCGCCGAATTTTCGGCGAAACACGATCTACCGGTTCAAGCCAGCCGCTGGCAAAATGGTGGAAAGGGAGGGACTCGAACCCTCGACCCCGGCATTATGAGCCGACTGCTTCGCTCAAAATAGGCCTTATTTTCAATAACTTACCCGCGCGACGTTCGTTGCATTTGTCACGACTGAGCACAACCGAGCACGACTGATTCCCGCAAAGTTCCCGCAAGACTCACAGGCCATGAGGTCACCGAAGAGACCCCGCAGGGATTCGGTTACGAGCCGATGGGTGGGAAAGTAACTGGCACCGGCGGCAATCGGACGAAGAGCAGCGGATCGTCAGAACGATGCTCATCTTTGCACCTAATAGCCGGTCGCGGATTCCGTGAATGAGCCTCGAACGGTCACTCATTTCCAACTCCGTGCGCATTCGGACCTCGGGAAGAAACCGCGTGTTCACCCTCCGCATATTGCGACAGCCTTTCCAGGCGTACTTTCGAGTCCCTGCGCCGCACACACCACTCTTGGCCGCTTCGACGATTGGTGCCAGCGCATTAAAGCAGTGGCGCAGGGACAAGTCTAGGATCAGGAACCCGATGCACGACGCAACAAGGAGCCGTCGGCCCGTATGCCCGCCTAATGAACAGCTGATCGTCAGAACGGGAGTCGCGCGCACCAGCAGGCCAGTCGCCCGCGTGCGCGACCCATCGTTGGACCAGCGGTTTACAAATTTAGTCGGGCAGAAGGACTCCAAAATCGGACATTCATAATGCTTTGTTTCTATTGATGTTTCCGCAAACTCACCGCGGGACGTCCATTGCATTTGTCACGACAAAGCACTACTGAGCACCACGAATTGACACAAAATTCCCACAGACCAACGGTTCTCTTTTCACCGCTGCGAGCGGACGAGCCCATACCTTGATCGGCTGCGAGAGCAGTTCCTGGACACCATCGGCCTTCCGCAAATCTGGCACCTCGCGACTCAGGCCAAGCGGGGGAAATTGGGAGCGACGCCCGGAATTGAACCGGGATTTCTCACGCTGTACCCTGATCATGTGGTGGATCTGGGCCAACGGCGCTCCGCGCGCCGTCTGGTCGTGAGCGTCTTGTCCGTTGGACGACGCCGCTATTTGACCTATGACTTCACGAGCTGCAGCTTGGGCTTGCCGGCGGCTTTCGCCTGGGCGTGTAGCTTCTTCTTGCGAATCTCCTCGAGCTCCTCCTCAGCAAACGGCTGGATCGCGTTTACGAGCCCCTGCAGGTTGTAACGGTTCGGTCGGCTGCCGTAAGCCTTGCGGTGCTCGATACGCGTCAGATAGCCGGCTTTTTCGAGCTTCTGCAGGCAGCGGCGAATGGTGCTGGGGTCCACGCCGATGGCTGCGCCCAGCGTCTTCTTGCTCGGCCGCGGCAGGTTAGGGGCGGTCCACCAGTAGGACAGAAGGTGCAGCAGCACATTTACGTCCAGCGGCTTCAGTTTCAGGCGCTGCTGGTATTTGATGATGACGTCCGGCACCGACGTGTAGCCGCTGGCGATGACCTTCTTGCCCCACTTGCCCTCAAGTTGGGACTTCTTCTCCGCCGCGGTCGACTTCACCGCCTCATCACTCGAATCTGCCATGTCCGGTCTCCCTCGCGTTTTGATGAAAGGAAGTATGGCGATCTTTTGGATGGCGACAAGGAACCCCGGGGGACTTTCCTGCACCCCCCCCATTATCTCTGTAGCTCTGGCTTGCTTGGCGTCTGGTTACCTAAACGGTCTGGTTTGGGGGACTCCGCCGCCGCCCACCCCGGAGATCTTTTCGCCCACCCGGGAGGGCATTGGCGCCCCCCGGTTTTTTTTTTGATTTCGCGCTGTTCAACCGGGCGACGACAGCGGCGAAGCGTGAACCCTGGTGCCATCTCTCACCGCGATCTGCGCGAGCACGCGACTCTATCGGGCGGTCATCAATGATGCGTGTTCTGCGCCTCATACTGGTCCTCTATACAGTATGCCATTAGCGCCATATGTATTCCACAAAATGCGTAATTTCTGTATAATTTACATTAGTCACCTCTTGAGGATCGACTATGGCCCGAGTGCCTGCCAGTGAGTTTCAGCGCGAGTTTGGCCGCCTGCGAAGCGTGGCCCATCGAGAAGCAGTGATCGTCACCAGTCACGGTCGCGACGATGTGGTGCTGCTTTCCGCGGAAGAGTATCAGCGCTTGCGTAGCCTGGATCGACGCGCCATGCACGTTTCCGAGCTAACCGACCATGAACTGGCTGGCCTTGATCGCGTGGAGATTCCCGCGGAGGCCGCCCGATACAACCACGAGATGACCTGACCGCCAGGGGATGGCGCACCCTCCTCCACAACCTGGCCAGGTCATTCGGTATGCCTACCTCTGGTGGAATGAAGCGCGGACCGGTCGCGAGGAAGGCGCTAAAGATCGGCCTTGCGGCGTCGTCCTCACACAAATCGCCGAATCCGGTCACACCATTGTCTATGTGTTGCCCATTACGCATACACCGCCGATGAAGGAGGAAGACGGCATAGAAATCCCGCAGGCCACTAAGCGCCGCCTGGGTCTCGATGCCGAGCGGTCGTGGATCATCACAACCGAGTTCAATCGGTTCACTTGGCCGGGACCTGACGTCCGGCCCACGGCATCAGGCGACTACCTGTACGGCGTCTTGCCTGAAAAGTTGATGCGCTTGGTGCTGGATCAGGTGAAAAAGCGTGCCCGCGACAAATCGCTGAGGGCCGTACCTAGAACGGAGTGACGGACTGCAAACGGCGCGAGTGCACATGCCCAATACGAAAAAGAACACGGCGCCAAGTCCTGCCGACACGAATAACGCAGCCAGCAATGATGCGGGACGCCGCATCGTGTTCATCAGCCATTCGAATCCCGAAGACAATGATTTTACAACGTGGCTAGCCGCGCGTTTGGCGTCTGCCGGCTACGAGGTTTGGTCCGATATCACCAAGCTGATTGGAGGCGAGGTCTTCTGGAAGGACATCGAAGAGGCAATCCGGCGTCACACGCTCAAGTTTGTGTCGGTTCTATCGGTTAGTGCGCCCACCAAGCGCGGATTTATGAAAGAGCTGAGCGTGGCGGACGCCATCGAGGGCAAAGGCAAGCTGGGTGATTTCATCATTCCTGTACGGATCGATAGCATTTCGTTCTCAGACATTCCAATTCAGATTCATAACAAGAACGTAATCGACTTTACGGTCGGCTGGAACGAGGGACTCGCTCGCCTACTCAAGAAGTTCGAACAAGACAAAGTCCCTCAGTCCGGCACCAATCTAGCTCCATCGTTATCCGATTGGGCCAAGGGCCACCTGGATTTGGAGCGAGGCGTACGATCCGAAGATCAGACGCTCATGTCGAATTGGCTGCCAATTGAATCTTTGCCCTCGACGGTCCGAATCTCATCCTTCACGCTCACGCCCTCGAACATAGAACCTCTGCAGGGCCAATGGCCCGCGCGCCTTGTCGGTAGCCGGATCGTTAGCTTCGCCCGCGCCCAGGATTTTGATTTGCCCGGTGAGTTTGCGAATTTGCGCAACGAGATCGAGATCGACACGGAGACGTTCTTGCGCTCAGGGACCTCGACGCTGCCGCAGCTCACATACAACGATCGCAGTAACGTCTTAACCGACTTGCTCGGACAGGCGTGGCGAAGTTACGCCAAGGGACGAGGGCTGATCGCTTATTCGCTCGCCAACGGCAATCAGTGCTGGTTCTTACCGGCGCCCACCGCTACGCCAGAGCGGGTGGCCTATACCGACGCTCTGGGTAAGTCAGGCAAGCGCGTCCTTGTCGGAAGGAGCGAGAAACTCGGAGTGTACTGGCACCTCGCGGTGGAGTTTCAACCCTCGGTTGGCAAGCAGCACAGATTTACGGCGGTGACTCATGTTGTCTTCACCTCAGACGGTCAGACCGTGCTTCCCAGCGCGAGCCGGCAACACCGCCTGAGACGCACTTTTTGTAAACAATGGTGGCAAGACCGGTGGCGCGATCTCATCTCGGCGTACCTCGCGAAATTGAGTGAACAAGAGGTAACTATCAACGTACCCATCGCACCGGATCGCACGGTCACCGTCTCTACATCACCACTGACATTCATCAGCCCCGTCAACGCATACTTCGAGGAGGCGGCGGCGTCGCTCGATGAACTACATGATGACGCGGATCTTCTGTACGACCCCGATGCGGATGACGATCTGCAAGACGATGACGACCACGGGGACGCAGAATGCGCGAGTTGAGACTGGACTACATAGCTGAGCCGAAACTCGTCTTCGGCAGCGGACAGCAGCTCGAATCGCCGAAAGATGGACTGTTCCTCTTCGGTCCAGAAAAGGTAATCAAGGAGCACGCCACGCTGCGCATTGGCGTCATCGGAACGAGGGCAGGAATCACTTTTTTCAATGAGTGGGTGTCTCGGGTAAAGGGTTTCGTGCAAGGAAAGGAGTCTTCCTCCGCGCAGCATCGATCTTTTCTAGGATTCAGCGCAGTCTACGGAGTGCGTTTGCCCGATAGCGCTGTTTGCGAGCTGCTCGTTAGTGATGAGGAGATCGACAAGGCGCTCATGGTCTCAGATCGGCACATTGCGATATTTAGAACAGTCGATGTGTTCTCTGACCCGATCAAGCGTTATATCAACGAAGAAGAAGCGGTCGTCGATGTGTGGTTCGTTGTCATTCCTGAACGGATCTTCCTGTATGGCCGACCGAAATCGATTGTACCCGTCGCCCTGCGCGTGGACTCCAACACGCACATGGACAAGAAACTAGCCAGAGAACTCATCGCCGAGCCTTCTCTATTCACTGAGGACAATGAAGCGGCCGAGCCGTACCTGTACGAAGTCAACTTTCACAACCAACTAAAGGCTCGCTTGCTGGAGAGCCCGCATCGCGCCGTCGTGCAAATCGTGCGCGAAACCGTTGTGGCGCCGGGCGCATTCCTGAAAAGCAATGGGAAGCCTTTGCGCGCCATTCAAGACCCCGCAACGGTAGCCTGGAACCTCTGCACGACGGCCTATTTTAAGTCCGGTAGGCGACCTTGGCGCCTTGCCCGTGTCAGGGACAAAGTCTGCTATGTTGGACTGGTCTTCAAGCGTTTGCTCAATGATGCCGAAGGCAGCGCCTGCTGCGGGGCGCAGATGTTTCTGGATTCGGGAGACGGGCTTGTTTTCAAAGGGGCAGTAGGTCCCTGGCGATCTGCAAACAAAGGCGAATATCACATTTCCCGAGAAGGTGCGCGCACTCTACTGGCCATGGTGGTCGAAGCATACAAGATCAAAGAAGGCTGCTACCCCTCGGAGCTATTCCTACATGGGCAGACCGCGTTCAACGACGACGAGTGGAGCGGCTTTACGGATGCGGTATCACCAGGGACCAATCTCGTGGGTGTTCGTATTCGATCTAGCCTCTCCATGAAGCTGTTCCGACCCGGCACCCATCCGATTCTTCGTGGCTCTGCGCTGCGGCTCTCGAGTCGCGCCGGATTTCTCTGGACGCGAGGCTTTATCCCATATCTGGGCACATATCCTGGTCGCGAAACCCCAAATCCCTTAAGAATCGATCTGCTGCGTGGAGAGGCCGACCTCCTGACGGTGATGGCGGACGTGATGGCTTTGACGAAGCTCAACTTCAATGCGTGCATATACGGTGACGGACTTCCTGTCACTCTCCGCTTCGCAAGCGCGGTCGGCGAGATATTGACAGCAGGACCGACGCCGGAAACTCAGCCGCCTCTTCCCTTCAAACATTATATTTAGTGGATGTCGGGCCCAGCCACGCTACCACCCCTCACTCACGTTCAAGGCTCAGGCGCTCAAATTTCATCTTCGGGTAGAACTGGCGCGTCACGGCTTCCACGCTCTTGGCGATCCACAAGGGACAGAGCGGCGAGGTGCTCACCGAGGCGTTGCATCCCGTCAAATCCAGGCTCGCTCCGGCCGAATAGTAGCCCGGGTTCTCCGCGGTGAGTCTCACCGCGAAGCGAAACTCCTGGTCAAGGCGGAAGAAGCGATTCTTGCGGAATGCAGGATGTTGGACCGTGACGGTAGGCCCAGCCTCGTCGTCTACTTCGATTTCGAATTCAGGTGTTTCGTAGTCGACAAAGCCATACAGAAACTCGAAATTCTCCAGTCCTCGTTCCTTATCCATCAAATTCCGCTTGACCCAACTCGTGTCTTGTAATTGCTTGAGCAGTGCCGGCCCATCACACGATATACAAACCCCTCCCTTGTGACCGCCGTAGGATCGCCACATCAGATCTGTCAGGGCTTCTCCCGCGTGCCAGCACGATACAAACCATCTCTCAGGTACCTCGCCGGAAAACTCGTCGCCCAACTCCTCCGCCAGCAGATCTTCAGCCTTCTCAACCAACACCGAGTGGTCCACGTCCGCAGGGAGGGAGAACTCGGGCTCATTACACGAGTCGACTAGTGCCTGCTTGATGTCCTCACTCAAGGCATCGGGGAACGCGCAGTCGTAGGGGTCCTCGTATTCGGTGGCACGCGGGATATAGAGCTGTCGCGTGGTCAGAATCGACAGGTACTGCTCCAGCGGCATGAACCGAACCAACCGCGCTGGCGGCGCAGAGCTGGAGAACGGGCGCTCGATTTTGTAGTCCAGCCAATGTCCACTCGTATCGATGTACTCGCGGATATCGCCGCCACGGTCAACATCCTCCACGTCGTCCATATCATCCATTTCGTCGCTCACCATCTGGTCCTCTCGCCATTCTGCTATCTTGAATTTGGTTGGCACGCAACGCGGCACGGACGCCGATGGTTTACCTGTCGTCCTTACGAGGCTCGGCCTGCGCCTTGGCGGCAGCCCGCGCCGCAGCGACGGCGGCCTCGGTCGCAGGATCCTTCAAGGCCTCTGGAGGCAGGAGGCCCACATCGACGAAGGAGGATTTTATCGAACGCGACCGCAATCCCCGACCGGCGATTGCGCGCAGACGCTCCTCATCGATACCGATCGTCCGAAGCAGAAGGAGGTGATAGAGATTTGATAGCGCCGCGCTCTTCTTGTGGAGATCTTCCAGCTCATTGTCGTAGTTGCCCTCGTGGCGCCGACCTCCGTAGTGGGAGATTTCGTTCCGTTTGTCGGCACACGCTTTCGCGAACGCACGCAACTTGGTTTGGTCTAGATCAAGCGGCAACGGCTCCAGGATCTCAAAAATGCGTTGCTCAAGCGAGGGCTCGCCGGCGTGTTGGAGCTGTCGTTTCAACCATTGCTTGTCTTTCCCCTTTTCCATCCGACCCAGAATTCGGTGGATTTTTTCTTGTAGCTTATCCGAGCCTCGCGCCGGTTCTGCGCGGCGGCGATGCAACGACTCGAGCCCCCACATGAGCATGATGAATCGGTGCTCTTCATAGAGCGAGACGCTGCGCCGTGTACCCAGGTACAGGTACACGCCGGGACCCCACTCCTCCCGGCGACGCCGCCAAGTGGAAAAGAGTTCGCCGAATTTGTCTTGCGCGTGGGGAAAGTTAACCCACCATTTATGAGGCCCAGGAGGTTCTTTCTCGCGGCTCGGATGCCTCGCGAAGTAGAGCTGAAAGGTCTGAGCCTGGCCTCCCTTCCCACAGGTTAATGTCGGCCAATCCAAGTTGTAGTCGGATCCGGTCAACAAAATGAACAGATCAGCGAAGAGCACAAACTGTGCCTGCATTTCAGCCAGCGAAAGCGCGCGCTTTGGAGTCAACTCAATTTCAGCATATTCCGTCAATGTCAGGCTTGGGCCGCGGTGCTTACCGAGGTAAGGGCCCATCACGCCGAAGACGATTTGCAGTTCTCCATCCTCAAGCGGGTAGACGAGTCTATCCGGTACGCTATAGCCCGCAGTAATCGTTGATTCCGTCCGTTCGGTAGTTATACCGCGCAACCACAGCCACTCCTCGAACCCTTTCAGGTCCACGGTCAGCCGTTGGAATTCCAGGGGTTGCGGCAAGTCACGAAAGGGGCCCTGACCCAATAGACACTGGAGTGCCGAATATCGCTCAAAGGAGATGCCATTAGACTTGAACTGCCCGCCGGCGCGATTCACTCCCGACAGGCGCACTGTCTTGTTGCTGCCCTTCAAGATCCCATGGATGCCCTTGCCCTCCGGCAGGGGCGCGGAGTTTCCAAAGGCCGACAGAGGTCCAAGTTCACTGGGAAGCACTCCCTCAAGTTCGAGACGAGCATGGCCATCCTCATCTATGCTCAGTTTCCCCACGACAGCGGTCTCGGGTGCAAAGTGACCCGAAGGAACGGGAGTATCGCCCCACCAGAAGTAGCCCGTTTCCTCGACCAACCTTGGGTTTACGCGGTCGTCCTTGGCCATCTCACAGGCCCGCAAGCGATTCGGCGGGATTCAATGGGCTGCCGCGGCTCACGGAATTTCGCGGACATTGAATCGGCGCCGCGCCTCTTCGAGCAGCGGCCGCAGGTGTTGGTTGACGAGTACGCTATCGCTGCGGCCGTAATTGATGATGAGGTCGCGCGACCAATTGCAGCCATCTTCGTCCGGCTCTAGCATTTCGTATTGCACCGTCGCCCGTGCCTCCTCGCATCCCTTGTGCTTATGAAGCTCCTGGTTGAGCCAATCGCTTATTTCCGCGCGCGTCTTGAATTGCCGCATGAAGTTTCCGCTTCGAAGCCTTTACCCTCGCGGAGGCCTGATCCCCACACTGCTACTATACTCCCTCGATGGCAATCAGTCTTATGCGGCGGATGCTCTACATCCCCATCCTTCATACGGATACGAACCTGATCAATTCCCGTCAGAGGCTTCCGGCCGTGAATACTCTGGAGAAGTGGTGCGCCGATGGGGTCATCCTGGTTAACATGGCTGGGACCGCGCGCGCAGAAGCGCTCGCCGGAGGCGACACCAGACGGACACAGAAGGCCAATCGGCAAATTTTCACGATGACGGCACCCGCCCCTACGGACACTCCTCGGTTCAAAGCTATCGAGTCGCTGCTATTCCCAGGCGGTGTGAGGGATGAGAATCAGCGGAACGATGTGCGGATCGTATCCGACGCGATTCACTATGCGGCGATCCTGGTTACAAACGACGGAGGGTCGCGATCCCAGCCTGGCGGCATACTGGGAAATCGAGACGCACTGACACATCGATTCGGTGTCCGAATCTTATCCGCCGACGAGGCGGTCGATTTCGTGCGATCAAAGATAGGCAAACGAGACGACTTAAATCGCCAGGTTGTGCGGGAGTTCGGTGGCACACTGCCTTATTGGACGGCAACGGACTATGCGGAAGTGAACCCAGCGAGGAACTGAAAGCTGTGGTCCGGCCGGGGCCGGGACCCCTTCATTCACCTTGAGGCAAACGTCTCATCAGCCTGTTGGCCTACCGATGAATTGGTTCAGTGCATTGCCGCGCGTTGCGTGCTCCAGTTGTCAATGCGTTCGCGATCAGCTCACGTTCCGTGAGAGGCGGGGGAGCTCGACTAACAAACTGTTGGAGTTGCGCGGCCAGTTCGACTTGACCTTGTGCCGTGAGAATTTCGCTGGCCGCATGCCCTCCTCGTTCCACCTGCCTTCGTGTCTCGGTCAGTTTGCTCTTGCCCGGCTCACGACGGGGTCCACCCTTTAGCAGCTCCGCGGCAACTGACTCAGTACGGGCTCGAAGAAAAGTTGATTTACCTCGGAGCCCTGCACGATAAATGCCATCCTTCTTCGCCTGACGGGTCTCTCCCCTTACCGCCCGTTCCGTCGCATTAGCCTCGACCCCGAGAGCTCGCAGGTTCTGTGCAAATTCTTGCCGCCAGTGGCGCAGTGTCTGTTTGCGGATGTGCAGGCGTACACCCTGCTCACTGACCGCCTTCAACACCATATGCACATGCGGGTGGGGCTCGTCGGTATGGAGAACCATGGCATAGCGGTGTTTGAGTCCGAACTCCTCCCTAGCGAGGTTCTTCACGGCGGCCAACACCTTGTCCGGCGGCGTTCCGGCTGGCATAGAGAAGAGCAGTTTATGTACGAGCTTCTTGGAGCCGCCTTGCCGGGCGCTAAGGTCCGATCGATTCCGACGTGCCTCCAGCTCGAGATCCCAATCCTCTATGAGTTCCTTAGTAGCGTTTTGACCCGATAGCTGTCTGCCGTCATCCGTCTCGACTTCCCGCTCACCATCGTCTCGGTCACGCAGGTAGTCGATATGCCGCCCCACGGCCTTCAGATCCTGACCGCCGCGGCTTAAGACCTTCACCATGACTTCCGGGACCCGTCGGACCGTGCGGGAGATCTGCGCGATCTCCCCCGGCGACAGACGATCGCGACGACCCGGACCAAGGCGAGCGTAGCTGGCCAAGTCAAATAGCGGCTCGCCATATTGTGGGCTAGCCATAGCCTTGCTCCCAGGACTTCAGATTCGCGGCGAGTAGGTTCCTTACATGGTCTCGAAGGCCCTCGCAGACCTTCAGGATTGCTCGTAGCTCATCGCGATTGGGCCCTGTCGCGCGTTCGCCGCGATTGGCGGCGTGGGCGATCTGGTTGACGTTACGGCCGATAGCTCCGAGTTCCGCCAGCGTTCTCTTGAGCGCCAGAAGCTCCTCCTTAGGCAGCGGGGCCAGGGTCCTTAGATGCGCTCGTGTCAACACTGACACATATGTCGCCGCTGGCATTCCGCGAGCGGCTGCCCGCTCGCGCAGGAGCGACTGATCAACCGGATGTAAGCGCACGGTTAGCCGTGAGTCCCGTGCAGGTCGACCCCCTCCGGGCAGTGGGGCCGTTTGACCGCCACTGGCGGTCTGCAACATGAGATCGACGAGCCGCTTCAGCAACGCGGAATCCGACAAACCCTGATGGCGCGCGACAGCCGCGAAACGCTCTTTCGTGTCGCGAGTAACCCAAGTCTTGAGTTGTGTGCCGTCGCTCATCGTGAGCGACAGTTGTACCAAAGAGCCGCCGCCAGGCTATCCTGCATTTCACCGAAAATTCGGCGAAACTGCGTTGTGCCCTGCGGTTATCGTAAGCCAGCTACGACCATTCTCGGCAACAGCACCGGGGTCTCACTCGCCATAGCGCCCGCCATGGCCTGCCTGCCCAGGTGGCGATCCGGACGTGGAAAGACGGAGGTCATGTGCGAGGTTGCTCAGCGCGGGCATCAATTCCGGGCTCTTTCCGTGGCGCTCAGGTCCGGTAGCACCTTTACCGCCGAGGACACGCTGTTCGTGCGGGACAGTCGGTCTAGCAAGTGGTGGATGAGTTCGCGAAGCGGCCCTATTACGCTGCCACGGCCCTGGCGGAGTTCAGGTCCGCTACCCAGGATTACCGCTGAGCATCAACTGGATAGGCAGCTCCAGTGACCGGCACCGCACGCTCCGCGGTGCCTCCGATATCCCCGAGTCGAACATCCCATGCGACCACATCGCCCGTCCAAGGTCATTTGGAAGCCCCAGGTGCCGTGGATAGCAGCGAACCGCCATCAGCCGTCCAGCGCGCCCTGGAACAGCTCCGCCGGGTCGGCGCCGAGCGCCTTCGCAATAGCAATGAATTCCGCCACATCCACACGCCGTTCCAGAGATTCGATCCGCTGGATCCAGTTCGGCGGCTGCTGAAGCCTTTCCGAGAGCTGCCGCTGGGAAAGCCCCGCCCTTTCTCGCGCCTTGCGAACCGCGGCGGCGACTGCCCTTTGGCGGGCGGAATACTTCATAGCACCCTCGACGACCGAACGAGGTGCTCCTAATACCGTATCAACCCTATTGATACGAAATCCGTATCAGGGTATGGTCCTCTGCACTGATACTATTTTCGTATCACTGGGACGACGGTAATGAGTACCGGCATCAAAGGCCAGATGACGCTGTCGACGCCGAAGTCTCGGCGGCGAACTGCGCGGTCGCATCGCCTGCAAGAGGCGTACACCAAAGGTTCTGCGGGAACGGCTCATACGGCTCTATTGCGTCTTCTCGGCGAGCTGTCTGATGCGATTTCTCTGGTGACTGTCGTGCACCACTCGTTGGCAAGCCGCGATGCGTCCGGCGTCGGGGACGATGAAGTCGCTCTTCGCTACGCGCTCAATTTGCTTCGCGCTGCGTACACCGGTCTCGATTCAGCCTGCGACGACTCGAAACTCCGAAGCTCCTCTTCGATGCGATGAACAGCACATCGGTCACAGAGCACTTTATGAGCTCAAACGGAGAACCCGGCCCCATGAGTGCACGCACAAGCAATCGGCGCGACGAAATTCCTGCACCAATCAGGCTCAAGGAGAAGCCGTCGATTTCACCAAACGGCAGCACCCGCTCTGGAGCGCTAGCGAACGTAGCACGTCGACAGCACGGACCCCTTCTGCGCTTTCTCGCGAGGCGCGCCGGTTCAATGAACGAAGCAGAAGACATCATCCAAGAAGCCTACGTTCGAATCCTCTCGGTTGAGCGTCGCGAGACAATCCAATCGCTGGACCGGTACCTCTGGCGAAGTGCGATGAACGTCGCCGCAGATCGGGCACGCAGTCGACAAACGCGGCGCCGGCTTGCAGAGATTCATTCGGCCTTCCAGGAACAGTTCGCCCCATCTGCCGAAATCACGGCGGAAGCGCAAGAGGATCTGGCGCTCGTCTGCCGGACCGTGCAGCAAATGCCGCCAAAGTGCTACGAGGCATTCATGCTTCGCATCGTGCACGGCATGCCATTCGAGGATGTGGGACGCGAGATGAAAATAAGTTCGCGCATGGCCAAAATATACGTCTCGAGGACGCTCCGGTTTCTCCAGGAAAAGTTACATTAGCCGTCAATTCGACGACCAAAGGCATACGTCCATGGCGGACGCCGCGAGAGTAGTCATATCTCACCCATTTGTTACAGGCAATGGTCGGTACTCGATTCCGCTGCGGTAGACGGCACGACGGATGATTGAGATTGACCAAGACTGCAAGATGAACATTACGCGGTCATGTCCCGACTGCATATCCGCGCTTCCACTGTGTGACACCTGGTTTCAATTGCGATTGAATCGACAAATGTACAGGGCGTAGCCACGGATAGGGATCGCGGCAGACTTATCTTCGATCACGCATTGGCCACAGCTGACGGCCGGCTGGTTACCGAGAGTCAGCATGCACGGAAGATGAGCGCTGGCTGTCCGGATTGCCCCTTGTCGCCGTGAATGTCCTGTTTGACCTCAAACGGGCGGCCAGAAGGATCCAGTCCCGGCGCGACTGCGGAAGCACCTAATCCGGTGCTCGCGAGAATACAGATGCTCATGGAACCCTCTAGATCCCACGGACTCGTGGTCACGGACGGCTCACCTATTCTTACAGCCATACTCGTGCTATCGTTCCTGCGAGCTGATAGCGTCAGCTCGTCGCGCCCAATCGGAAAACAATAACTCTGTGACCACGATCACCGTTCGCTATAAGACATCGGACTTTCTGCGCTTAGCGTTGCGCACGGCACCGCGCAGTGCCGCTCTAAAGTGGGCGATGCTTGGGGTTGCAGCAGTGGTTTTCGCAACGAATTGCTATCAAAGCAAAGCGCCCTGGGAACCGGCTACGTTGATCTCGAACCTCATCACAACAGCCTTGTTTTCGATTGTGTACTTGCCGATTATGGCGGGACTGGCTGTACTAATTTGGGCACTTAGGAATCGCAGGAGCGCCTTCGGAACAGAACCCCAATGCTATTCGATTACTGACGGCGGCTTGACGCGACAATCGCCGTCATCGGAGACGCTGATTAAATGGAGCGCAATGCGGTCCTTGCGCAAGAGCAGAAAGTCTATCTATGTGGAGACTTATCCATTGTGTTATGTAGTTCTGCCGCGCCGCTCATTTGCAAGCGCTGAAGAATACGAATCTGCCTGGAATAGCTTACAGGAGCATGTACTTTCCAGCCGCTCCTTGAGCGGTCAGGAGCGGTCGTGAATCACGCACCGATTGCCTGGCCGATTGGCGTCGTTGCCGGATTGCTTGCCGTCGCATTCACCAACCCCGTATTGGCTGCGACAGATACGGCGGCAGCTCATTGCTTTCCCGTAATCCATGGGCGAGTCCGCTATACGTCGAGTCTTGTGCCGGGCTGGTCCCGCGATGCAAAACAGTCGCACACACTCGGAATCGCCGCGCTCTTTCATCGCACAGGCGATGAGCGCCGCAATCAGTCGATGATCACCTTGGATGCCGCACAGCACTTTCCATGGCTCAACGTTTCGACGTTGGTTTCGCAGAATGTTGCCGGAGTTCGCAAGACACACCCAGATGCGCGAATTGAGGCAATGTCATTACCGCCTGGATTATCGGCGCGGGGCGTCATTGTGTCGTATCGCGGACTCTGGCAGACGCTGGTGGCTCGTCAACTGGGCAAGATCATCGTGCTGACGACGCTCCAGTGCGGGAACTCCGCTCAGTGTGCACCTCTGGTCCGGTATTTTTTGAGTTTTCTGTCGAGCATGAAGTACACATCACCGAGTCCAGATGCTCGGACTGCGGAAGCGAAACAGAACGCCGTTCATTCCGGAATTGTCTACGGCCAGCACTGGAAAATATTGTTTTCGAAGATGCCGTGGATGCCAGACACTACCCTTGCGAATCGGCTTGGCGTCAACGAGATCTTTTACCCGTCGGACTGGGACCCCCACGCGCTCGCTCCGTTCATTAGCCTCGCGTACGATAAGAAGACCAGCAGATGGAATCTCAGGCGTGCGATTGCGTGGGACGTGGCCCGCTCACGGAAGCATGGAGACGTCGTGACTTCGGTGCCTCCGCTGAGCTGGCATGGAGGACACGCTGCGTTGAGGATATTCAGCTACAAGGGCGGGTGGGACGAGGTCGTCTACTCCGATGGCTGAAAAGTGATTTTCTACGTTACCCTGCACTGCAATGATGCCAGTCAGTGCAAGGCATATCAGCCGCTCTTGAAGCCCTTCGTGCAGAGCCTGAGCTTTGTGCACGCGTCAGTCACGATCGAGAGCCCCAGCCAACGGTAGGATCGTCCGAGACTCTGTTAGGCCATTGCGCTCGCGGGAGAGCGCAAGTGAGCAGCGACTCCCCGGCAGCTCGTTAGCGCGCTATGACGCCAAGAAGGGCGTGGTACGCAGACAGGAGCAATAGAACGCCAATTGAGAAGCCCAGCATACTCCAGAAGGGAAGCTGGGACAGGGCGCCTGAGAATCTGAGGATCATCGCCGCCGCGATGCCGAGAATTCCGACGGCGGTTAGAACAAAGCTCACAACCGACTCGAGTGCGAGCAGGACGACCAGAATCGGCATGCGGACGAACAGCCAGAGGACTCGCAGGACACTCGCTGCACACCTTGGACGAGACGCTCGCGCGCGGTAATTCTCGAGGGGCAAGATCGCGGATTTCATGGTCTTCCCTCTCAGACGACTGGCCACCAGAATCGTGAAACGGAAGTTGATCTGTGATGATCGAGTTGACCTGCGTTGAAGCGGTGATCCAGGACGTCCGGGTCTTCCTCTCATCTCTTTAACGCGGAATGTCCGCTCTCGCTCGCCGAGTTTCGCCGAATATTCGGCGAAACCAGCTCTCCCGCGCCTTGCGTTTCCATGTAACGATCGCGCCTGGGTGACAACGCATCTCTAAACGGCGACAACCACAGGCTGTCAGTCACTCGTGCCACCCACGGATTCGCTCACCAGATCGCCCGCAGGCAGGCAATCGTCGCTCCATACAGCACGGGACTGCCCGGATGCCTGTATGGCAGCGGTGTCGCCCTGCGTTGCAATTCCCCGCTTCATCCGGCTTCGCGACGCGCCAGCGTATCTCGGGATGGACAAGAACCGCTTCAATCGCGATGTCCGTGTCCGTCTGGTCGCCATCCCGATCGGCACGCAGGGCATTGCCTTCGATCGCCTTGACCTCGATGCATGGGCCGACGACCATAAGCGGCGCAACGGGCGTCCCGCGGCTCAATCCGAAAGGAGGACGTCATGGGACTGCAAAAGCCGCCCGGCCTCACCCTGCGAGGCGAGGTCTGGCACATCGACAAAGACATCTACGGAACTCGCATTTGCGAAAGCACTGGCACAGGCGATCTCAGGGAGGCGGTAGCGATTCTGTCGCGACGGCTCGAGGAGGTTCGGGCCAGCAGGTTCTTCGGAGTTCGCAAGACAAGGACGTTCCGGGAAGCGGCGACCCGGTATCTGGAGGAACACCCGCACAAACGAAGTCTCTAGCGGGATGCCCGGTCACTGGCCGCGTTCGATCCGTACATCGGCGCGATGACGCTCCAGCAGGTGCACTTCGGCAGCCTGCAGACATACATCCGAGACAAGTTGAAGGCGGGGAAGAGTCCAGGAACGGTCAACCGCGACCTCGCAGTCGTGCGGCGGATCCTGAACTTGTGTGCGCGCTTGTGGCGAGATGAGGAGGACCGGCCCTGGTTGGACACGGCGCCCTTGATACAGATGCAACGCCATCCGGACAAACGCACGCCTTATCCTCTTTCGATGGAGGAGCAGCGGCTATTGTTCTCGGAGTTGACGGCGCATCTGTCCCGAATGGCGCTATTCAAGGTCAATACCGGCACGCGGGAGCACGAAGTCTGTGGGTTGCGATGGAGCTGGGAGGTCCGGGTTCCGGAACTCGACACGTCCGTCTTCATCATCCCGCGGGATCACGTGAAGAACGGACTCGAGCGGTTCGTGGTCTTGAACCGCATCGCCCAATCGGTGATCGAGGGCTGTCGCGGCGAGCACGAGGAATTCGTGTTCACGACGAAGGAGCGCGACGGCTCGCGGCATCCACAGTGCCGGATGAACAACTCAGGCTGGAAGGCGGCACGTAGGCGCGCGGCGGTGCGATACCCCCGTGAGTTGGGGTTACCGTGTCCGGCTGGATTTCGGTCCATCCGGGTGCATGACCTCAAGCACACGTTCGGGTATCGGCTGCGAGCGGCCGGCGTGGCGTTCGAGGATCGTCAGAGTTTGCTCGGCCACAAGGCGGCGCACATCACGACCCACTACTCCGCAGCGGACATCAGCAACCTGATTTCCTGCGCAGAGCGCGTCTGTGATCTCGCCTCCCGCAAATCTCCCGCACTGTCGATCGTGCGATCCGCGGGGCGATTGCAAGTGGCTGAAAATGCTGGTGGAAAGGGAGGGACTCGAACCCTCGACCCCGGCATTATGAGTGCCGTGCTCTAACCAGCTGAGCTACCTTTCCACGGGTCCCATGACGTCGCCCCGGGTGCCGCTGCGACCGTCCTGCTGAAGGGGGGCGCATTGTCGGCGGGGGATGGCGGCAGTGTCAACCGCTAGACATTGAAGCGGAAGTGGACCACGTCCCCTTCATGCATCACGTAATCCTTGCCTTCCAAGCGCAATTTGCCTGCTTCACGGGCTCCGGCCTCTCCCCGGCAAGCAATGAAATCAGCATATCCGATGACCTCAGCTCGTATAAATCCGCGCTCGAAATCCGTGTGGATGACTCCCGCGGCCTGCGGTGCGGTTGCCCCGACCGATACCGTCCAGGCCCGGACCTCTTTCTCGCCCGCCGTAAAGTAGGTCTGTAGTCCGAGCAATCGGTAGCCAGCGCGAATCACCCGATCGAGTCCCGGCTCCTGAAGGCCAAGTTCCGCCAGAAAGCCGGCCCGGTCGGCCGCATCCAGCTGCGCGATCTCCGCTTCGATGGCCGCGCAGACCGCCACCGTAACCGCCCCTTCAGCCTCCGCGCGCTGCTCCACCGCCGTGAGCAAACGGTTGTGTGCGAAGCCCCCTTCAGCTACGTTCGCGACGTACATCACGGGCTTCGCCGTCAGCAACTGCAGTTCGCGCAGATCGCGCGCCTCCTCAGGGGAGAGGGGCATCGCCCGTACCGGCTTAACCTGATCGAGGTGCGCCTTCACCCGCTCGAGCAGCGCCTTCTTGCGTAGCGCTTCCTTGTCGCCGCTCTTGGCCGCTTTTGCAGCCCGATCCAGGCCCTTGTCCACCGTCGCGAGATCTGCAAGCGCCAGCTCGGTATCAATCACCTCGATGTCGCTCAGGGGATCGACCTTGCCGGCAACGTGCACGATGTCCGAACTCTCAAAGCACCGAACCACGTGTGCAATCGCATCGACTTCGCGAATGTGCGAGAGAAACTGATTTCCGAGCCCCTCGCCCTTGGAGGCGCCAGCCACGAGCCCCGCAATATCCACGAATTCGACGGTGGCCGGTACGATACGCTCGGGATGGACGATTTCCGACAATGCAGCGAGGCGCACATCCGGCACCGGCACCATGCCCACATTCGGATCAATAGTGCAGAACGGATAATTGGCCGCCGCAGCGTTCTGCGCCTGGGTAAGCGCATTGAACAGCGTCGACTTGCCAACATTCGGCAATCCCACGATGCCGCAGCGGATAGCCATGTCTCAAACTCCTGAGGTATCGTGGATCAAGCAGGCCGGCCGGCCGATGCCGGAGCGGTCCGTGAATGCAGCTGATTCATCGCCTTCTGTGCGCCCTCGGTCAGCATCACCGGCAACACATCGGCGGCCGCGCTGAGCGCATCCTCGATCAGACCTGACTCGGCTGCCATCGGCCGGCCGAGCACGTAATTCAACACGGCGTCGCGCTCACCCGGGTGCCCAATCCCGATGCGCAGGCGCCAGAATGACTCGCCGATCTTGGCCATGATGTCGCGCAGGCCATTGTGGCCCCCGGCCCCGCCGCCGTGCTTCAGACGGACCAGACCTGGCGGGAAATCGAGTTCATCGTGCGCCACCAACACCGCTTCGGCCGAGATCTTGTAGAACGATGCCAAGCTCTGCACCGCGGTGCCGCTCAGGTTCATGTAGGTCATGGGCTTGAGCAACCACAGTTCCTGCTCGGCGATGCGCGCGCGCGCCAGTTCGCCCTGGTGGCGGGATTCCGCGCGCAGGCTCGCGCCAGCCCGACGGGCCAGTTCGTCGATGAACCCAAAGCCGGCGTTGTGCCGGGTGCGGGCATAGGTGGGGCCCGGATTACCGAGCCCCACCACGAGCCTGATCGGCGTTCCCGACATCGCGGGCGGTTACTTCTTGCCGCCTTCCTTTTTCGCTTCGCCCTTGCCAGCTTCCGCTGCGGCAGGAGCCGCACCGGCGGCACCCGCTGGCGCAGCACCCTCGGCCGGTGTCGCAGCCGCGGCCTCGGCCGTCGGCTCGGGCTCGGCAACGCGTGGGCTGTGGATCGAGACGACCGGCGCATTGCGATGTGCCAGATGCGGGATGGTCACACCGGAGGGCAGGGGAATGTCCGCCAGGAACTTCGTCTCGTTGATGTTCATCTCCGAGAGGTCGAGTTCCAGGAACTCCGGCAGATCCTTCGGCAGGCAGGTGATTTCCACGTCGGCCATCATGTGGGATACCACCCCGCCTTGAGTCTTCACGCCGGGACTCGCGGCCTCGCCCTTGAAGTGGATCGGCAAGTGCAGCCGGATCGGCTCATTTTCCACCACACGCTGCAGATCGAGATGCACCACTTGGTTCTTGGCCGGATGCATCTGCACGTCCTTGACGATCGCCGGTTGCGCGCGATCACCGATCTGCAGCTGCACAATCGAGGAATAGAACCGCTCGTCTTCGATCACGAGAAGCAGTTTGTGATGCTCGACTGCAAGCGATTCGGCCTCGTTATGACCGCCGTACAAAATGGCGGGAACCTTGCCAGTGCGACGCAGGCGGCGGCTCGCACCTTTGCCTTGCATCTCACGCGGCTCCGCGCTGAAGTTGAATCCAATACGCATGATACTCTCCAAGCTACGATGACAACGCGCCCTGACCCGCGACCAGGCCAAGACGCACCGGAAAAAAGCAGCACGTCGCCCGCACGGGCGACGCGTCAATCCACATACAGCGAGCTGACCGACTCCTCGTCGCGAATGCGGCGGATCGTCTCGGCGAGCAGCGCAGCAACCGACAGCTGACGGATGCGCTTGCATGCACGTGCAGCGTCCGACAATGGAATGGTGTCTGTGACGACCAACTCATCAAGTACCGAGGTCGAGATGCGATTCACCGCCTCACCCGAAAGCACGGCGTGGGTGATGTAGGCCACCACTTTGACCGCACCCTCCTCCTTCAGTGCCTTGGCGGCCTGACAAAGGGTGCCAGCCGTGTCGATCATGTCGTCGACCAGCACGCACACCTTGCCGCGGATGTCGCCGATGATGTTCATTACCTTCGACTCGTTCGGGCGAGGCCGGCGCTTGTCGATGATGGCGAGGTCCGCATCGTCGAGACGTTTGGCGAACGCGCGCGCGCGCACGACGCCACCGACGTCAGGAGATACGATCACCGCGTTATGGTAGGCCTGCTTCCAGGCGTCACCCAGCAAAACCGGCGAGGCGTACACGTTGTCGACCGGGATGTCAAAGAATCCCTGAATCTGATCCGCGTGCAGATCGATCGTCAGCAGCCGGTTGACCCCCGCGATCGACAACATGTTGGCGACCAGCCGGGCGGTGATCGCCGAACGGGTGGCGCGTGGCCGTCGGTCCTGACGCGCATAGCCGAAATACGGCACCACCGCAGTGATGCGAGCCGCCGAGGCGCGCCGGCAGGCGTCTACCATCACCAACAGCTCCATGAGCATGTCGTTGGTCGGCGGACAGGTCGGCTGCAGGATGAACACGTCGCGGCCGCGCACATTCTCCATCAGCTCGACGTTGATTTCCCCGTCGCTGAATCGGCCGACATAGGCTCGCCCAAGCCGCGTCTGCAAATGGCGCGCGATGTCGGTCGCGAGCCCCGGATTGGCATTGCCGGCAAACAGAGCCAGCACATCGCTCGTGCTCATGAATACGCTACATTAGATACAAGTCACAGCGCCGCGGCTCACTGCCGTCCACAAGGATCTGGCTGGGGTGGAAGGATTCGAACCTCCGAATGGCGGGATCAAAACCCGCTGCCTTACCACTTGGCGACACCCCAGCAAAACAAACACCATCTCACCGCTCGCGCGCACCATTGAGTGCGTGCTGCGCCCTCCGTGCGGCTGACCAGACTGCGATCCGGCCATCCCGCCGCGTATGCCGGCGCCGTCGCGCCACCTCAATTTTGCGCGAGCAGCGCATGCAGCGGGGAGACGTTCACTCCCCGAGCGACGAGACTGCGCCACCTCGACGGAACGCGCGCCGCAATCTGCTCGGCCTCACCACGGCTCGCCACAGAAGCGAACAGACACGAGCCGGTCCCGGTCAGGCGAGCCGGCGCATAGTGCGCCAGCCAGTCGAGCGCCTCGGCCACTTCCGGCCATCTGGCGCGCACCACTGGCTCACAGTCATTGCGTCCACCCGACTCGAAAAAGGCGCGTATTGTGATGACGGGGGAATTTCGTGTCAATTCAGGGCTCTGGAACACGTCCCGAGTCGGCACGCTGACGCCCGGCCGCAGCACGACGAACCAGCGCTCCGGCAACGTGACCGGCTCCAGCCGTTCGCCCACGCCCTCCGCCCATGCCGTAAAACCTCTAACGAATACAGGCACATCCGCGCCGAGCGGCAACCCGAGCTCGGCGAGTGCATCGAGTGGCAGCCCGCAACCCCACAGGCGGTTGAGCGCAAGCAGGGTCGTGGCCGCGTCGGTGCTTCCTCCGCCCAGGCCCCCGCCGATGGGGATACGCTTGACGACCCGGATCGAGGCCCCAAGCCGCACCCCGGTAGCCGACTGCAGCGCCCGCGCGGCGCGTACCGTCAGGTCCTGCTCGGCGGGCACCTCGGGCGGACCGGCCGGTCGATCGATCTGCCCATCCGCGCGCACCGCGATCGCCACCGTATCGCACAAGTCGATGATTTGGAACAGCGTTTGCAGCTCGTGGTAGCCATCGGCCCGCCGGCCGGTCACGTGCAGGAACAGATTGAGCTTCGCGGGGGCCGGCCAGAGGCTCTCTGGCGAACTCATTGCAGATGCCATGCGTCCACCACCATGCGCAGTCGCACTGCCGCCCGCTTCACGGTGAGCAGCCTCGGCAGCCACTCGGCCCCGACCGGAGTGTAGGCGCGATACTCAATCGACCACCCCGCCTGCTTGAGCCGCGAGAGACGCTGGCTCGCATCGACCGTGAGGCTCGCCGGCAGTGACGGATCAGGCACTCCAAGGATCCAGTAGCGCAGGCTCGCGAGTGGCGGATCGAACCCGAGCTGTCGCTCGAGCACCGCACGCGCAGCGGTATTGCCAAGGTGCTGACCTCTTGCGGTGAGAACGCTGAGGGCTCCGCCCGCGTCGCTCACCTCGGTCGCACCCGCGCCGAACGGCCCGCTCAGCACCATCCGGGTTCGCGTGCCGCGCTGCGCCCAGCGCAGGTCGGCATTGAATCCCTGCTGACCGACTGCAACGGCTACCCGGCCGCTCAGCTGAAATCGCTGCAGTGCCTGCAGCAGCGGGCGCCTGACGCTCCATGCGGTGATCGGCGCCGGCGGCACCGGAACGCTCTGGCAGGCGCTGAGCGCAAGGGCGGTGAGGACAGCGAGCGCGCCAGGCGCAGCGATATGGCGTACGGCTCGCGCCCTGGAGGCGGCATGGGTCGGCATGGGCGGCACTATATCGCAGCTCGGCCTGCCGACTGCGTCGAGGGCGCCTTGTCGGGCAGGCGGCGATCCCGGAGAATGCCGCGCCCCGACAGATCCTGAACCATGAAGGACTCCATCCGCCAACGGCTTGAGAAGCTTCACGACCGCTTCGAGGAAGTCGGACGGCTGCTCGCCTCCCCCGACCTCGACGGCGGCTCGGTGCAATTCCGGGAGCTGTCGGTCGAATATGCCCGACTGCAGCCGCTGGCGCAGCAGCTGGATGCCTACCGCGCGCTCGAGCACGACCTGGCGGCTGCGCGCGAGATGCTCGCGGATGCCGAGGCGGACATGCGTGCCCTCGGCGCGGAGGAGCAGAGCCGCCTGAGCGCGGCACTGACGGCAAGCGAAGCGGGCCTGAACGCACTGCTGCTGCCGGAAGATCCGCGCGACGAGAAGAACATCTTCCTCGAGATCCGCGCCGGCACCGGTGGCGACGAGGCGGCGCTGTTCGCCGGAGACTTGTTCCGGATGTACGCGCGCTATGCAGAGGCCAAGGGCTTTGCGGTCGAGGTGCTCAGCGACAATCCGGGCGAGCACGGGGGCTACAAGGAGATCATCAGTCGCATCGTCGGGCGCGGCGCCTTCTCGCGCCTGAAGTTCGAGTCTGGCACGCACCGGGTGCAACGCGTACCGGCCACCGAGGCGCAGGGACGCATTCACACCTCGGCCTGCACGGTGGCCATTCTGCCCGAGCTCGACGCCATCTCGAGCATTGAGATCAATCCGGCGGACCTGCGCATCGACACCTACCGCTCCTCAGGTGCCGGCGGCCAGCACGTGAACAAGACCGACTCGGCGGTACGCATTACGCATCTGCCGAGCGGAATCGTGGTGGAGTGCCAGGATGAGCGCTCGCAGCACAAGAACCGCTCACGCGCGCTCGCCCTGCTGCAGGCGCGACTGCTCGCCGCGGAACAGGAAAAGCAGGCGAGCGCCCAAGCACAATCCCGCCGCCTGCAGGTCGGCAGCGGCGATCGCTCCGAGCGGATCCGCACGTACAACTTTCCGCAAGGCCGGGTCACCGATCACCGCATCAATCTCACGCTGTACAAGCTGGCACAGATCATGAACGGCGAACTCGACGAACTGCTCGATGCACTCGCGCACGAGCACCAGGCCGAACTGCTCGCCGAAATCGAGGCCTGAGCGGAGCACTTAGCGCGGCGGGGTGCGCGCTTTCAGGTACGCCGGCCCGCCGAGGTCCTGCATCTGATGCAGCAGCCAACTCTGCCGCCAGCGCACGAACCGCGAGGGATCGGCCACGTGCCAGTGCACCGGATCGGGCAGCACCGCGGCGAGCAGCGCCGCCTGCGGGGCGCTCAGGCGCACCGCAGGCTCATGAAAATACCGCTCCGAGGCAGCTTGCACGCCGAAAATGCCGTGCCCGAACTGCGCGATGTTGAGGTAGACCTCGAGCACTCGCTGTTTCGGCCACAACACATCGATCAGCACCGTCAAATACGCTTCGATCCCCTTGCGGATCCAGCTCCGTCCGTCCCACAGAAACAAGTTCTTCGCCACCTGCTGCGTGATGGTGCTCGCCCCGCGCAGCCGCCCGCCGCGCTCGGCGGTGCGGATGGCCTGATCGATGGCGCGAAAATCAAAGCCGTGGTTGAACGGGAAGGTCTGATCCTCGGAGGCGACCGCGGCAAGACCCGCCAGCGGTGAGATCCGCCCATAGGCCACCCAGCGGTAGTCGGTCCGGTAGGCCCGCTGTCCGGCGTGCAGCGCGCGCCACTTCGCCTCGAGCATGAAGGCGCTGGTGAGCGGCGGCACCCAGCGCAACGCCAGCACCGGCAGCACGGTGAGCGCGAGCCAGGCCAGCGCCGCCCTGAGCAGCATCCGGCGCAACCAAGATCCCCACCGGCTCTTTGCCATGGTCCGCTATCGATCAGTCCGGGGCGAGGCCGCAGCGCCGCGCGGTGAGCCGCCCTGGCGTGCGCGGGGCGGATCGGCCCGCGCACGCCCGACTGCGCGCAGCGCGGCTGCGCACCGGCTCGGCGCGTCTGCACGGCAAATTGCTCAAGCGCGTCTGACGATCACGGCGCGTGCAAGTACTTTGCCGCGCCGCTCACAGCCGCCGCGCCGAGACGATCACCACGTCCTCCAGGGGCGCATCCTGGTAGCCCTTACGTCGCCCGGTAGCGACCCCAGCAATGGCATCGATCGTCGGCATGCCTTCGCTCACCCGGCCGAATACTGCGTAGCCGAAGTCGCGCGCGCTGTGATCGAGGAAGGCATTATCGGCAAGGTTGACGAAGAACTGCGAGGTGGCGCTGTCGATGACGCTGGTGCGGGCCATCGACAATGTGCCGCGCAAGTTCTTCAGGCCATTCTTCGCCTCGTTGCGAATCGGCTCGCGCGTCTGCCGGTTGCGGAATTCCGCATCGAGCCCGCCGCCTTGAATCACGAACCCCGGCACGATGCGATGGAAGATCGTGCCGTCGAAGAATTCCTCATCCACGTAGGTGAGAAAATTCTCCACGGTCAGCGGCGCCTCCTCAGGATAAAGCTCCACCGTGAAGCCGCCATGAGAGGTCTCGAATCGAATCAGCGATTTGTCGGCCATTGGCCCTCCGTCATGCGCGCACGCCCCGCCAGATCGCGGTGCGTGCGCACTGTAACAAAGCCCCGCTCGGCAAGCTCGCCCGCCACCGCCGGTCCCTGTGTCGCGCCGTGCTCGAGCAGCAGCCAGCCGCCGGGCGCCAGATGTGCGGGCGCGGCGTGAATGATCGTGCGCAGGCAGGCGAGCGCATCGGCGCCGGGCGTCAGTGCCAGGCGAGGCTCATGGCCGAGCGCCTCGAGGGCCGGATCGTTCGCAGCAACGTACGGTGGATTGCTGATCAGCAGGTCGAACGGACCGGCGGGCAGCGCCTCGCACCAGCTGCCAAGCGCAAAAGCGATGCGCCCGCCGGCGAGCGCCGCGGCGTTGGCCCGGGCGACGGCGAGGGCCTCGGCAGACAGATCCGTGGCGACAATCTGCCAGCTCGGGCGTTCGGTGGCGAGCGCGATTGCAATCGCTCCCGAACCGGTACCGAGATCTGCAATCCGCCCCTGCGCAGCGCCGCGCAGCAGCAATGCGCGCTCGATCAGCAGTTCGGTCTCGGGGCGCGGCACGAGCACCGCCGGACTCACCGCCAGCTCGAGTGTCCAGAACCCTTTGCGACCGAGCAGATAGGCAACCGGCTCACCGCTGGCTCGCCGTTCGATCAATTCGAGGAAGCGGCCGGCGCGCTCGGCATCCACGCCATCCTCGGGGTGGGAACGGATGCGCGCGCGCGTCACGCCCAGCGCCTCGGCGAGCAGCACTTCGGCGTCGAGCTGCGGACTGGCGTCACGCAGCGCAGCGGCGCGCAGGCGCTGCGCTGCCGCATCGCACAGTGCACCAAGGGTCTTCGCAGCGGACTGAATGGCGATTCGAGTCATGAGACAGTTATGATTGGCTGATGGCCACGACACTCTATCCGCCCGCACGTCCGCGCACTTTCGCAGAATTGCTCGATGCGAGCTTGAAGATCTTCCGGATCACCCTGCCGAAATGCCTGCCCTACGCCTCCATGGCCATCCTCTTCGGCCAGCTCTCCACCCTCTATGATCTGGCTCGCGGTCAGCTGCCCGCACCCCGCGACCTCAATGACCCGGTATGGGTCACCCTCTACACGGTCGGCTCCCTGCTGTTCGTCGTCCTGTGGATGGCGATGCTCCTGCGCCAAGCGTCCGTGGCCGCCGGCCGACCTCCCGGAGTGAGCGATCTGCTCGAGGCATTGAAGCAGACCCCGGCAATTGCTGCGATCTGCCTGATCGTCGGAGCGCTGCTGCTGGTGCTGATCGCCCCGCCCCTCACCCTGGCCGAACCCTACCGCTCCATCGGCTTGGGCGTGATGCTGTTGCCGACGGTCTATCTGTCCGTCGGACTCTCGCTCGCCCTGCCCGCCCGCATGCTCGCCGGCAAGGGGGTACTGGAGAGTCTCGCGTACAGCCTGCGCCTGATTCGCGGCCACTGGGGACGCACCGCGCTGCTCTACGCAGTCGGCTCCTGCATCATCATCGCCGTTTATCTGTTCACGGCGGTCATGGTGGCAATGATACTGCCCGATGCCGGCCGCGCCCAGGCGGCTGCGCGCGCGGTCATGGCTGCCGTCGTGCTGGCCGACGGCGCGATGGCATTGATTTTCTCCACGGCCATGCTGCTCACCGTGTTCGCCGATCTGGAGTTGCGCCAGCTCGCGCGCGGCGACTGAAGCGCCGCGCCGCCGGCACGCTCAGACGTCGTAGCCGAGACTGGGACCGAGCCAGCGCTCGGTCTGCTCGAGACTGCTGTCCTTGCGCTGCGCGTAGTCCTGCACCTGGTCGCAGTCGATCTTGCCGACGGCGAAGTAGTGGGCTTCGGGGTGCGCGAAATACCAGCCGCTCACTGCGGCTGTGGGATACATCGCGTAGCTCTCAGTGAGCTGAATGCCGGTGTTGCGCTCGACATCGAGCAGCTGCCATAGCTTGACCTTCTCGCTGTGATCTGGACAGGCCGGATAACCCGGCGCAGGACGGATGCCGCGGTATGCCTCGCGGACCAGCTGTTCGTTGGTCATCTCCTCGCCCGCCGCGTACCCCCACAGCTCGCGCCGAACCCGCTCGTGGAAATGTTCCGCCGCTGCTTCGGCCAGCCGATCGGCGAGCGCCTTGAGAATGATGGCCGAGTAATCATCATGGGCACGCTCGAAACGCTCGACGTGCGGCTCGATGCCCACTCCGGCGGTCACTGCGAACGCGCCGATGTAATCGCGCACACCGCTCGACTTCGGTGCAATGAAATCCGCCAGCGACAGGTGCGGCTGCCCCGCCGGCTTGGCTTTCTGCTGACGCAGAAACGACAGCGTCAGGAGCGGCGCGCGCCGCTGCTCATCGGCGTAGATCTCAACGTCATCGCCCTGCGCGTTGGCGGGGAATATGCCCACCACCGCCTGCGCCTTGAGCCAGCGCTCCGCGACGATGCGATCGAGCAGGCGCCGCGCATCGGCATACAGGTTGCTCGCCGCCTCACCCACCGTCGGATCGGTGAGCAGATCGGGGAATTGGCCTGCGAACTCCCAGGCATTGAAGAACGGCATCCAGTCGATGTAGCCGAGCAGCTCGGCGAGTGGATAGTCGGCGAAGCGGCGCACCCCCGGGAATCGCGGCACGGGTGCGGCATAGCTCGCCCAATCGATGCGCTGTCGGTTGGCGCGCGCCTCGCTCAGCTGCAGCGCCGGAGCCTTCACTTTGCGTCCGGCATGCTGCGCGCGGCGCTGCTCGTGCTCGGCATCGATCTTGCGGAGAAACTGCGGACGTGACTCGGGATTGGCGAGCGTCTGGCACACGTTGACCGACCGCGAGGCGTCCTTGACGTACACCACGGCCGAGCGGTACTCGGGGGCGATCTTGACCGAAGTATGCGCTGGCGAGGTGGTAGCCCCGCCGATCAGCAACGGCACATTGAAGTCCTGGCGTTGCATCTCGCGGGCAACGTGCACCATCTCATCGAGCGAGGGCGTGATCAGTCCGGACAGCCCGATGTAATCGGCGTTCTCGCGCCGCGCAGTCTCGAGAATGCGCTCACAGGGCACCATCACGCCGAGGTCGAGCACTTCGAAGTTATTGCACTGCAGCACCACCCCGACGATGTTCTTGCCGATGTCATGCACATCGCCCTTGACGGTGGCCATGACGATGCGGCCGTTCGTACGACGCGCGCCGGCCGCCTTGGTCTGCTCGATGAACGGCACCAGGTGCGCCACTGCGCGCTTCATGACGCGCGCGCTCTTGACCACCTGCGGCAGGAACATCTTACCGGCGCCGAACAGGTCCCCGACGATGTTCATCCCGTCCATCAGCGGTCCTTCGATGACCTGCAGCGGATGCGCTGCGGCGAGGCGAGCCGCCTCGGTATCCTCGACGATGAAATCATCGATGCCCTTGACCAGCGCATGCTCCAGACGCTTACCCACCGGCAGCTCGCGCCATTGCAGATCCTCCTTGCGCTTCGCGCCGCCACCGGCCTTGTAGCGCTCGGCGATCGCGAGCAGCCGCTCGGTGGCATCCTCTCGTCTGTTGAGTATGACGTCCTCGACGGCATCGCGCAGCTCCGGGGCCAGCTCGGCGTAGATGCCGAGCTGGCCGGCGTTGACGATGCCCATGTCCATGCCGGCCTGGATGGCATGATAGAGAAAGACCGAGTGCATCGCCTCGCGCACCGGATCGTTACCGCGGAAGGAGAAGCTCACGTTGCTCACCCCACCGCTCACCATCACGTGCGGCAACTCCTCCTTCAGCCGGCGAGTTGCCTCGATGAACGCCAGTGCGTAACCGTTGTGCTCCTCGATTCCGGTGGCCACCGCAAAGATGTTCGGGTCAAAGATGATGTCTTCGGGCGGAAAGCCGACTTGCTCGGTGAGCAACCGGTAGGCGCGCAGGCAAATCGCCACGCGCCGCTCGATCGAGTCGGCCTGCCCCTGCTCATCGAACGCCATCACCACGACCGCCGCGCCATAGCGGTGCACCGCGCGGGCATGCTCGAGAAACGGCTGCTCGCCCTCTTTGAGGCTGATGGAGTTCACGATGCCCTTGCCCTGCAGGCACTTCAGTCCCGCCTCGAGCACCGTCCACTTCGAGGAATCGAGCATCACCGGTACTCGTGCAATGTCCGGTTCGGCGGCGACGAGGTTCAAAAAGCGCACCATCGCCGCTTCGGAATCGAGCATCCCTTCGTCCATGTTGACGTCGATCACCTGCGCGCCGCTGAGGACCTGCTGGCGCGCGACTTCGAGCGCGGCGCTGTAGTCCCCCGCCTCGATGAGCTTGCGAAAGCGCGCCGAGCCGGTGACATTGGTACGCTCCCCGACATTGACGAACAGCGATTCGGAGTCAATGGCGAGTGGCTCGAGCCCGGAGAGGCGGCATTTGACCGGCACAGTCGGTATCTTGCGCGGACGCTGCGGGCCGACCGCCGCGCGGATCAGGCGAATGTGCTCAGGCGTCGTGCCGCAGCAGCCGCCGACGATATTGATAAGACCCGCTGCGGCGTATTCACCGATGATCTCGGCGGTTTCGCCAGCCTGCTCGTCGTATTCGCCGAAGGCGTTCGGCAGACCCGCGTTGGGATACGCACAGATGCGCGTGTCGCACAAACGGCTCAGCTCTTCGATGAACGGGCGCAGCTGACGGCCGCCGAGGGCGCAGTTGAAGCCCACCGCGAGCGGCCGCGCATGACGAATCGAATGCCAGAACGCCTCCGGAGTCTGACCGGAGAGAATCCGCCCCGAGGCATCCGTGATGGTGCCGGAAACAATCACCGGCACTTCGACCCGACTGTGCTGAAACAGCTCGAGCGCGGCGAAAATCGCCGCTTTGGCGTTCAGCGTGTCGATCACGGTCTCGATGAGCAGCAGATCGACTCCGCCGGCAAGCAGCGCGCGCGCGGCCTCCCGGTAGGTCGCGACGAGTTCATCGAAGGTGACGCTGCGAAAGCCCGGGTCGTTGACGTCCGGCGACAGCGAACTCATGCGACTGGTCGGGCCGAGTGCACCGGCAACGAATGCCGGCCGGCCGGCCGCGGCGGTGAATTCATCGGCGCTCGCGCGCGCCAGACGGGCCGCCCGGTAGTTCAGCTCCGCAACGAGCGCCTGCGTGCCGTAATCGGCCTGCGACACCGCGTTCGAGTTGAAGGTGTTGGTCTCAATGATGTCGGCGCCGGCCTCCAGATAGGCACGGTGAATATCGGCGATGAGCTGCGGGCGGGTGAGCGTCAGGATGTCGTTGTTGCCCTTGAGATCACGGCCGTGATCCGCGAAGCGCTCGGCACGGAATGCCGACTCCGCCAGCCGTTCCCGCTGCACCATGGTGCCCATGGCCCCATCGAGCAGGACCACGCGTTCCTCGAGCAGCCGCCGCAGCCGGCCGATACGCTCGGCACGCGCAGCCTCATCCGGCGGCTCGACGGCGAACGGGAGAGCCGGCGCACGCTCCGCGCTCGGCCGAGGCGTGCTGGCCGGCGGGTGCTCGTGCAGTCCAACGGGCTGAGCGGCGTGTTGGCAACCCTTCACTGCAACTCCCCAGCCGCATGCGCGCGGTCCGCGCAGGAGCGCACCGGCGCGGCGGGCCGCAGTCCGAGCGTACGGCAAATCGCGTAGGTGAGTTCCGCGCGATTGAGCGTGTAGAAATGAAAGTCGCATACGCCGTGGCGTTCGAGCATTTTGACCTGCTCGATGGCGACGCTCGCGGCGATCAGGCGGCGCGTTTCCGGATCGTCCTCAAGGTCGGCGAAGCGCTCGTGCAGCCATGGCGGGATGCTCGTCCCGCAGCGCGCCGCGAAGCGCCGCACCTGCTCGAAGCGGGTGATCGGCAGGATACCGGGCACGATGGGCACGCCGATTCCGGCCGACGCGCAGCGGTCGCGAAAACGCAAGAAGACCGAGGTGTCGAAGAAGAATTGCGTGATCGCACGGCTCGCGCCCGCATCGACTTTGCGCTTGAGATTGTCCAGATCGAACTGCGGCGATGGCGCCTCGGGATGCGTCTCGGGATAGGCGGCCACGGAGAGCTCGAAATCCCCGACCCGGCGCAGCCCCGCCACCAGATCGGCCGCATAGGGGAAGCCATCGGGGTGCGGCGCGTAGCCTGCCGCACCCTGCGGAGGATCCCCGCGCAGCGCGACGATGTGGCGAATGCCCTGCTGCCAGTATTGCCGAGCGAGATCGAGGATTTCCCCGCGGCTCGCGCCGACGCAGGTCAGATGCGGTGCACCGATGAGGGCGCTATCGCGCCGGATGCGGCTGACCAACTGTTGGGTGAGCGAGCGGGTCGAACCATCCGCCCCATAGGTCACGGACACAAACCGAGGCTGCAGCGGAGCGAGACGCTCGATGGAGCGCCACAGCGTCGCTTCCATGGCCGCTTCGGCCGGCGGGAAGAATTCGAATGAAACGTTGATCACAGTCTGTTCCCTCTGGCGTGCGCGGCAAACCGCCGCAACGGGTATCACCCTCAACCGGTACGGCTCAGGGGCAGGCTGCCGTGGCGCAGCACGGCCGAAGCGGCCAGCACATGCTGGCCATCGGCCTCTATGGGCCGGATGCGCTGGCAGTCAAAGCCCGCCTCGGCCAGACGGCGGCGCAACCGTGCGATCGGATGCTCGACGACGCGCTCGGCTTGACTGGTCTGGTAACGCTCGAGCAGCCACAGCCGCCCGTCAGGATGCAGGGCCTCGCGCACCGTCACGAGCGCCGTCGGCCCGATCGGGTCTGCCGCCGCGAGATGATCGATGAGCACCGCCTCAAATGGGCCCGCCAGGCGTTGCAGGTCCACCGCAGCCAACCGCTCGCTGCTCGCGGCCTGCACGATCCGGCAGTTCAAGCGGTCCCGCTCGAGCAGCGCGCGAGCCGCCTGTGCGGCGCGCCGCGAATGCGCGATCGCCGTACACGCGATACCGAGCCTAGCCACGCTCCACAGCAGCTCCGGATGCTCGAGACCGACCCACAGCATCGACGCCGGTCGCTTGGCAAGTTCTGCCTCGCACACGGCGCGCAGCTCGCGAACCAGGCGCGAGGCCGTCTGTCCAGCCGCAGCAACGGTGGAGCCGCCAGCACGCTGCAGATCCTGCGTCAACGCCTGATCGGCACGATCAAGCTGCGCGAGCAGTCCTTGTGCGAACTCGGCCGCCGCGGTGGCACGTGTCAGGCGGTAGTGCACCCATTGCCCCTGGCGCAGACGCTCGACCAAGCCAGCCTCGGTCAAGATGCGCAGATGTCGGGAAACCCGTGGCTCGCTCTGGCCCAAGACGTGCGCCAGATCCGAAACGCTCAGGTCCCGCGCTGCGCACAAGGCCAGCAGCCGCAGTCGCGTCGGCTCTGCCGTAGCCCGCAACCAGAGCAGGACATTCGGAAGTGAAGACATCTATTTTTTAAGAATTGCACAAATCTTTAAACGTAGGATAGCAGAGCGGCTGCTTCAGTACCAGCCTTGAAGATGGGAAGTCCTTTACCGGACGGTCTGTCGACTGCCGAGCCAGCGCCCCAGTATGGCCGGGAGGGAGGGCTGACGAATCGCTCCGCTCGCGCGGCCTCAGTGAATCAGCGGCGAGACGTCACTCGCGCCGCTGTCGGTGAACAGCGCCTCGACTGCCTCGGCATCGAAACGATAGGGACGACGGCAGAATTCGCAGGTCACCGTGACCGCCCCTTCTTCGGCCAGAATTTCTTTCACCTCGGCGGCGCCCAACGCACGCAGCAGCGATGTGACCCGCCCCTCGCCGCAGCGACATTCGAACGCTACCGGCGCGCCGCGAAACAGGCGCACATCGTACTCGGGAAGCACCGTCCCGACCTGCGCCTCGATGCTCTCACGCAGCAACGCCTCGGGGCTGATCCGCCCCATCCCGAGCTGCACCGAGCGCCACAATGCATCGGTGTCCGCATGCTGCGCGGTCTGCGGCAATTTCTGCAGGAGCAGGCCGGCGCACCCCTCGGCATCCGCGGCCAGCTGCACGCGGGTGGGCAGCTGCTCCGAGGCATTGAAGTACTCCTCCAGCGACTGCGCCAGCGAGTCGCCGGCAACCGGCACGATGCCCTGATAGCGCAGGTTGCGCTCATCCGCTTCGATGGTGACCGTGAACCGGCCGCCCTCACCGGCAAGCGCCCGAAACGCCTCGCCCACGCAGGCCTCGCCACCGATCGTCGCCGCCAGGGACTCATCGTAGTGCGCAACCGCCCGGACCCCGAAGTCGTGCGTGCACTGGGCCACCAGCAGCTTCACCGCACCGGAGCCCTGAATCTGCAGTGTCAGGCGCCCCCGGAACTTCAGTGCCGCAGCGAGCAGCACGGAGGCCGCGACCGCTTCGCCGAGCAGGGCCCGCACTGGCGGCGGGTACTCGCCGTTGGCGCGCAGCTCGCGCCACGCGCTGCCGAGGCGCACCCAGTGCCCTCGCACCGGCTGCGCATCGACCAGAAAGCGACGAACCGTATCGTGTCCGAGATCAGCATCCATGGGCGCAGCATGGGGCATTCGCCCCTGCGACTCAACCGGAGAGCTTGCGCTTCAACAGTTCGTTCAACTGTGCCGGATTCGCCTTGCCCTGAGTCGCCTTCATGACCTGACCGACGAAAAAGCCGAAGAGCTTGTCCTTGCCGGCGCGGTACTCGGCGAGCTGGGCCGGATTCTTGGCCATGACGGCCTCGATCGCCTGCTCGATGGCCGAGGTGTCGGTGATCTGCTTCAGTCCCTTCGCCTCGATGATGGCATCGGCGCTCTCTGCGCTCGCCCACATCGACTCGAACACCTCTTTGGCGAGCTTACCCGAGAGGGTCTGATCGGCAATACGCACCAGCAGGCCAGCGAGGCGCTCGGCCGGCATTCTCCCCGAGCCGATTTCGAGCGCTTCCTTGTTGAGCACGGCCGCCAGATCGCCCATGACCCAGTTGGCGGCGAGCTTCGGCTGCTGCGGAGCGGCACGCACCACCGCTTCGTAGTAATCGGCCAGATCGCGGCTCGCCGTCAACACCCCGGCGTCATACGCCGACAAGCCATACTGACTGACGAACCGGCTCGCCTTGGCATCGGGCAATTCCGGCAGTCCCGCCCGGATCGCCTCGATCTCGGCCTCATCGAGCTGAAGTGGCAGCAAGTCCGGATCCGGGAAGTAGCGATAGTCGTTCGCCTCCTCCTTCGAGCGCATCGAGCGCGTCTCGCCCTTCTCGGGGTCGTACAGGCGCGTCTCCTGAATCACCTTGCCCCCGGACTCGATGAGCTCGATCTGGCGGGCCGCCTCGTACTGGATCGCCTTTTCGACGTAGCGGAAGGAGTTGATATTCTTGATCTCGGCACGCGTGCCGAACTGGTCCGATCCCACCGGCCGCACCGAGACGTTCGCATCGCAGCGAAAGGAGCCTTCCTGCATGTTGCCGTCGCAGATCTCCAGGTAGCGCACCAGGGTGTGCACCTTCTTCATGTAGGCGACCGCCTCTTTCGCCGAGCGCATCTCCGGCTCCGAGACGATCTCGATCAGCGGCGTGCCGGCGCGGTTCAGATCGATGCCGGTCAGTGCCCCGAGCCCTTCGTGCAACGACTTGCCCGCATCCTCTTCCAGATGTGCGCGGGTCACACCGATCCGCTTGACCGAGCCGTCCTCGAGCACGATGTCGATCGACCCGGCCGCCACGATCGGCAACTCGTACTGGCTGATCTGATAGCCCTTGGGCAGATCCGGATAAAAGTAGTTTTTGCGTGCGAAGACCGACTGGCGCGCGATGCGCGCGCCGATCGCGAGCCCGAAGCGCACGGCCATGCGCACCGCCTCGGCGTTCAGCACCGGCAGCACCCCCGGATAGCCGAGATCGACGAGACAGGCCTGCGTGTTCGGTGCCGCCCCGTAGGCGGTCGCCGCCCCGGAAAAGATCTTCGAACGCGTGGCGAGTTGGGCGTGGATCTCCAGCCCGATGACCGTTTCCCAAGCGCTCATGCGTACTGCTCCGGGATGCGCAGATGCCAGTCCGTCTCGAGCTGGTAGCGGTGTGCCGCATGCAGCAGCCGCTGTTCGGCAAAGTGCGGCCCGATGATCTGCAACCCGGCCGGCAGCCCGCCGGCGAACCCACAGGGGATGGACATCGCCGGCAGGCCGGCCAGATTCGCGCTGATGGTGTAGATGTCGTTCAGATACATGGTGATCGGATCGGCGGTCTTCGCCCCGAGCGCGAAGGCCACCGTGGGCGTGGTCGGTCCCACCAGCAGATCGACCTCGCCGAAGCCGCGCTCGAAATCGGCGCTGATGAGCCGGCGCACACGCTGCGCCTTGAGGTAGTACGCATCGTAGTAGCCGGCCGACAGCACATAAGTGCCCGTCATGATGCGCCGCTTGACCTCGACGCCAAAGCCCTCGGAGCGCGAGCGCTTGTACAGATCTTGCAGATCACGGGCCTCGGCGCAGCGATGTCCGAAGCGCACCCCGTCGTAGCGGGCGAGATTCGAGGAGCACTCCGCCGGCGCCACGACGTAATAGACGGGGACCGAGAGCGGAATGTTCGGCAAACTGACCTCGCGCAGCGTTGCGCCGAGCCGCTCGTACACCGCCAGCGCCTCACGCACGCACCGCTCATACTCGGGCTCGAGTCCCGTATCGAAGAATTCCTTCAGCAGCCCGATCTTCACGCCCGCGAGCGGCGCGTCGAGCCCGGCCGGGTAGTCGGGCACCGGCGTATCGACGCTGGTCGAGTCACGCGGGTCAAAGCCCGCCATCTCGCGCAGCAGCCGCGCCGCATCTTCGGCACTCGCGGCGAGCACTCCGCCCTGATCGAGACTCGAGGCAAACGCGATCATGCCGTAACGCGAGACCCGGCCGTACGTCGGCTTGATGCCCGTGATGCCGCAAAACGCAGCGGGCTGACGGATCGAGCCACCCGTGTCGGTGGCCGTGGCGGCGGGCACCAGCCGGGCGGCGACCGCCGCGGCCGACCCGCCTGAGGAGCCCCCCGGCACGAGCGCGGCGTTCCAGGGATTGCGCACCGGCCCGAAGTAGCTCGTCTCGTTCGAGGAGCCCATCGCAAACTCGTCCATATTGAGCTTGCCCAGCATCACCGCGCCGGCCGAACGCAGCCGCGCCACCACGGTCGCATCGTAAGGCGAGATGAAATTCTCGAGCATTCGCGAGCCACACGTGGTGCGCACGCCGGCGGTGCAAAAGAGGTCCTTGTGACCGATCGGCACGCCCTCGAGCGGGCCGCCGCGACCGGCCGCGAGCGCCCGGTCGGCGGCCTCGGCCTGCGCGAGCGCCTGCTCGGCGGTGATCGAGACGAAGGCGTTGAGCGCCGGCTGGCTCGCCTCGATGCGCGCCAGAAACGCGCGCACCAGCTCGACACTGGAGACCTTGCGGGCCCGCAGCGCGGCGGCGAGCTGACTCAGGGTTTGGCGGTGAATCACGGGTTCGGGGGCCTCATTCAATGACCTTGGGCACCAGGTAGAGCCCGGAGGCGACCTGCGGCGCATTCCTCTGGTAGAGCTCGTGCTCGTCCCGCTCGGTGACCTCATCGGGACGCAGCCGCTGGGTGAGGCCCGGCAGCGGATGGGCCATGGGCGCCACGCCCGCGGTGTCGGCCCGCTCGAGTTCGCCGATGAAATCGACGATGCGTGAGAGGCTCTGCTGGAACTGCGGGATCTCGCCCGCCTCGAGCTCGAGGCGGGCGAGATGGGCGATGTTTTCGACTTGCTTGCGGGTGAGGGCCATCGGTAGTTCGGGCGCAGCGGGAATACGGCCCGAAATCATACATGTTGCCTTGCTCAATGTGCTATCGGTTGCTAGATTACGCGCCACTTTGTACGAGGTGCCTCCCGCGAGGCTCTTGCATCCACCGCCTCATTCCCATTCGGACGCTTCATGCTCAAACGCTTGCGCGGCTACTTCTCCAGCGATCTGTCGATCGACCTGGGAACGGCCAACACCCTCATCTACGTTCGCGACAAGGGCATTGTGCTCAATGAGCCTTCCGTGGTCGCGGTTCAGGACGAGCCGTCCCGGGGCGGCAAGGTCATCGTCGCGGTCGGCTCTGAGGCCAAGGGCATGCTGGGCCGCACGCCCGGGCACATCACCGCGGTGCGTCCAATGAAGGACGGGGTGATCGCCGACTTCACCTATACGGAGAAGATGCTTCAGTACTTCATCAACAAAGTGCACGGCAATCGCATGCTCAAGCCCTCACCGCGAGTGCTGGTGTGCGTGCCGTTCGGCTCGACGCAGGTCGAGCGCCGCGCGATCCGCGAGTCAGCCGAGGGCGCCGGTGCGCGCAACGTCGGGATCGTCAGCGAGCCGATGGCCGCGGCCGTCGGCGCCGGTCTGCCCGTGCACGAGGCGCGCGGCTCGATGGTGCTCGACATCGGCGGGGGAACCTCGGAAGTGGCCGTGCTGTCGCTGAACGGAGTCGTCTACGCGAACTCCGCGCGCATCGGCGGCGACCGCTTCGATGAGGCCATCATGAGCTACGTGCGGCGCAACTACGGGATCCTGATCGGCGAGGCGACCGCCGAGCGCATCAAGATCGAAATCGGCTCGGCATACCCCGGCCAGCAGGTCCGCGAGATCTCGGTCAAGGGCCGCAACCTCTCCGAAGGCGTGCCGCGGGCGTTCACGCTGAACAGCAACGAGATCCTCGAGGCGCTGCAGGAGCCGCTGCAGAACATCGTCAGCGCGGTCAAGCAGGCGCTCGAGCAGACCCCACCGGAGCTCGGCGCCGACGTGGCCGAGCGCGGCATTGTGCTCACCGGCGGCGGCGCACTGCTGCGGGACATCGACAAACTGCTCACTGAAGAGACCGGCTTGCCCGTGCTTGTGGCCGACGACCCGCTCACGTGCGTCGCTCGCGGCGGTGGGCGCATTCTCGAGCTGATGGACGAGATGGGCCCCGGTCACTTCGGGCTCGAGTAGCCGCGCGCGCCGTGGCCGGTTTCGGCACCCGGAGCGGATCGGCGCACGGCCGCGGGGGAGCCCCGGGGTTCCGGTTCACACTCTACGCGCTGGTCTCCATCGTCATCATGGTGCTCGACCAGCGGACAGATCTGTTGGAGCGGGCACGCTACCTGCTGCAGGCGCTCACCTATCCAGTCGAGGTGACGGTCAACGCCCCGCTTGCCGCCTGGCACTGGCTCGAGCACACCTTCACCTCGCGCACGACGCTCGAGGCGCAGAACCGGCAACTGCGCACCCGCATGCGGGATCTGGAGGTGCGCACGCTGCGCTTCGATGCACTCGCCCGCGAGAATGCCGCACTGCTCGGCCTGAAGCGCGCCGTGCCACCGGTGGCCAAGCGCTGGCTGCCGGCGGACATCGTCGACATCGAACTGAGCCGGCTGCGCCAGCGGGTGCTCATCGACCGCGGCACTCGCAACGGGGTCTACCGCAACCAGGCGGTCCTCGATGACTACGGAGTGGTCGGACAGACCATGCACGTCGGACCGTGGAGCGCCGTGGTTCTGCTCATCACCGATCCAGAGCATGACCTGCCGGTGCAGATCGCGCGCACGGGGTTTCGTACCCTCGCCGTCGGCACCGGTGATCCGAACGCGCTCGCCCTGCCGTACCTGCCGGCCAACGCAGATGTGCGCGTGGGCGATGTGCTGGTCACCTCCGGACTCGGCGGAGTCTTCCCCTCCGGTTATCCGGTGGCGCGCATCACGCAGATTCACCGGGGCGCAATCCAACCGATGAACCAGGTGCTGGCCAAGCCGTTCGCGCACCTGCAGACCGATCGGGCAGTCATGCTGCTGTGGTTCCGCCCCGACAGTCCCGCAGCACCGGTGCAAACACAGGCGGGGCAGCTGCTCTCGGGCAACCCTGCCGCCCAGCCGCTTGCTCCACCGCCTGCGCCGACGCCGGCTCCGGCGGCGTGCACCCCGGCGAGCGGCGCGGCGGCCGGAGCCGCGCAGCCGGCGGTCCCGGGCACACCGGCGCCGTCTCCCGCCGGTCACGCCGCCCGGACTCCGGCGGCCACGGTGAAGCCTACGTCTGTTGCGCCGCCCCGTGGCACGCCACCACACCACCCATGAGCACCTCGCCCCGCGGAGCCATCTGGACCTCAGCGATCGTCGCGCTGGTGCTGACGCTCGTCCCGCTGCCGACCTGGCTGGCTATCCTGCGTCCCGATTTCCTCGTGCTCGTGGTGTTTTACTGGTCAGTGCAGACCCCGCGCAGCGTCGGCATCGGATTTGGCTGGATCTGCGGCATGCTGCTCGATGCGTTTCAGGGTCCGGTGCTCGGCGAGCACGCACTCGCCGTCGCGCTGGTGGCTTATCTGGGCGTGCGCGAGCATCAGCGCATTCGCACCAAACCGCTGCTACAGCAGGGACTGGTGTTGCTGGCGGTGCTGGTGCTCTACGAATTCGTGTTGTGGGCCATCGACGGTTGGAGCGGCCATCCGCTCACGACGCCGCTGCGCTGGGTGCCGGCCCTCACCGGGGCGCTGCTGTGGCCCTTGGTCGCCGGCGTGCTCGCCCAAAGCTACCGGCCACGCGCCTGATCGCTAGCGCCCGCAGACATGCCCCCCGTCCGCATTAAGGACCATTGGCGCGAACAGCGCATGTTCAACCGACGCGCGTGGTTCGCCGGCGCGCTGATGGTGCTGGCCGCGTGCGCGGTACTCGGCCGGTTGTACTACCTGCAGGTCATCCGCCAGCACTACTATGAAGTGCTGTCCCTCGACAACGGCGTGCGCACGGTGCCGATCCCCGCTGCCCGCGGACTGATCCTCGATCGCAACGGCGAGGTGATTGCCTCGAACCGCCCGACCTTCGACCTCGACCTCACGCGCGACGCAACGCCCGATCTGCACGATGAACTCGAGCATCTGGTCCGGCTCGGACTGCTGCAGCAGAGCGACCTGCCGGAACTGATCCGCACCATACGCTCGCACGAGCCGTTCGATACCGTGCCGATCCGCCTGGATTTATCCGCGCAGGAAGTGGCGCGCTTTGCGGTGCGCCGCTACGAATTCCCGGGCATCGACGTCAGCTCGCGACAGGCCCGCTGGTACCCGTTCGGCAAGCTCGCGGTCGATGCGATCGGCTACGTCGGCACCATCAGCGCCGGGGAGCTCGCGCACCTCAATCAGGCCGCCTACGCCGGCACCGCGGTGATCGGCCAGACCGGCGTTGAAGCGACCTACGAGAAAGACCTCCACGGGACCAACGGCTACCGGCAGACGCTCGTCGATGCGCTCGGCCGCCCGGTACGCCGTCCCGGGGCACTCGGCCACGAACTGCACTTCAAGGCGCCGGTCCCCGGCGATGACATCGTGCTTTCGCTCGACCTGAAGCTGCAGCGGCTCGCCGAGCAGCTGCTGAAGGGCCAGGACGGGGCAGTGGTCGCCATCGACCCCTGGAACGGCGATGTGATCGCCATGGCGAGCTCCCCTTCCTTTGATCCGAACCTGTTCGCCCGCGGCATCACGGAGAAAGAGTACCGGGCGCTCACCGACGACCCGCGCCGCCCGATGTTCAACCGGGCGCTGCGCGCCCAACTGCCCTCCGGCTCGACCATCAAGCCGGCGCTCGCACTCGGCGCGCTCACCGACGGGGTGATCAACGCCGATCACAAGATCTACGCAGCGGAGGCGTACCACCTGCCCGGCAGCGCCCATCTGTACCACAATGCCATGCACGAGACCTGCGGCTGGGTCGGCTTGCGCATGGCGATCATCATGTCCTGCGATGTGTACTTCTACCGCCTCGCGCACGAGATGGGCATCGACCGACTGTCCGCATGGCTGCCGAATTTCGGCTTCGGCCGCCGCACCGGCATCGACATCCCCGGCGAGAATCGCGGTCTGGTGCCCTCGCGAGCCTGGAAGCGGCGCCAATTCAGCAATCCGGCCCAGGGCGAGTGGTTCCCCGGCGATACGGTCATTCTGGGCATCGGCCAGGGTTATTTCCTGGTCACACCCCTGCAAATGGCGCATTACACGGCCATGCTGGCCACGCGTGGCCTGAGCTACGAGCCCCGCCTGGTGACCGGCGTGCGCAACCCGGGCACCGGCAAGCTCCACTGGAAGCGGCCGGTGCTCAACGCCAATCTCACCATGATCAGCCCGGCGTCATGGAAGGTGGTGGTCAAGGCCATGGTCGGGGTCACCACCAATCCGCGCGGTACCGCGTACTGGCAGTTGCACACCAGCTCCTATCCCATCGCGGGCAAGACCGGCACGGCGCAGCTGGTGCGCGAGGGCGCCAAAGGCGCCTCGAACGAAGGGTCGTATCATGCCGACAAGACCCTGAAGCAGCTGCGTGACGACGCCTGGTTCATCGCGTTCGCGCCGGCGAATGCGCCGCGCATCGCAATTGCCGTGCTGGTCGAGCATGCCGGGTGGGGCTCATCAGGCGCAGCCCCCATTGCCCACAAGCTGTTGGATGCGTACCTCCTCGGTCCGGACGGCAAGCTGCTGGCGCACCCCGGACGGGGGCCATACTCCGAGCCGGCGGGCATCCGGACGCGCGTTGCCCCTGGCGTCGACCCACACATGACTGCACTGCAGCAAGCCGCCGCGCCATGATCCACGAAGAGTTCTCGACCGACTCGCGAACCCGCCGCACCTTGAGCGGCGCAGCACGTGTGCTGCTCGCGCTGAAGGTCGACGGACCGCTGGCCGTGGGCCTGGCACTGACGGCCGCGTACGGCCTGGTGGTGCTCTACAGCGCCTCGGCGGAAAACACGCCGATGCTCATGCGCACCGGGCTGCGCCTGGTGCTCGGGACCGTGATCATGCTTGCCGTGGCGCGCATCAGCCCCAATCTGCTTCGCCGGCTCTCCCCCTGGCTCTATGGACTGGGCATCTTCCTGTTGCTCGCCGTCGCCGCGGTCGGCCACGTGCACCTCGGAGCCAAGCGCTGGCTCGATCTGGGCCCCATCCATTTCCAGCCCTCTGAGCTGATGAAGCTCGCGGTGCCGATGATGTGCGCCTGGTACCTCGATGAACGTCCGCTGCCACCGCGCTGGAGCGATCTGGGCATGCTCGCGCTCATTATCCTCGCGCCGGTGGCACTGGTGGCCAAAGAGCCCGATCTGGGCACCGCCGCGCTCATTGCCGCCGGCGGCGCGGTGGTGATCTTCCTCTCCGGCCTGCGCGCCCGCGTGCTGCTCGCGCTGCTGCTGGCGGCGGTGCTTGCCGGCGCGGTGGGGCTGCGCTTTATGCACGGTTATCAGCGCGAGCGGCTGCTCACCTTCCTCAATCCCGAAGCGCACCCGCTCAGCGCCGGCTACCACATCATCCAGTCGCAGATTGCGGTCGGATCGGGGGGAATTTTCGGCAAGGGCTGGATGGCCGGCAGCCAGGCGCAGCTGAACTTCCTGCCCGAGCGCACCACGGATTTCATCTTCGCGGTGATTGGCGAGGAATTCGGATTGCTCGGGCTCGCGGTGCTGCTGCTGCTCTACGCGTTCGTGATCGGACGGTCGATCTATTTGGCCATGCTCTGCCCGGACACGTTCTCGCGCCTGCTGAGCGGCAGCATCGCCCTGACATTCTTCGTGTACGTGTTCATCAATGCCGGCATGGTCACCGGACTGGTCCCGGTGGTCGGGGTGCCGCTGCCGCTGGTGAGCTATGGGGGCAGCTCGGTGGTGACGGTATTGTCAGGTTTCGGTATTCTGATGGCGTTGTTTTCGCATCGGAAGCTGATGGGCTAAGGAGCGCTTGAGTGCTGCGTTCGATCTGCTTCGCCCTGCTCGCCCTCACCGTGATGGTGCGGCCGGCGAGCGCCACCTCTGAGCTCGGCCGGCATTTTCCGCCCCAGCAGCTGCAGCGCTTTGCCGCCCGCCTGGCGCGCCGCGACGGCCTCAACCGCGCCCGGGTGTTGTGGATCCTGCGCCAGGCGAAGCCGCAGCCCGACATCATCGCGATGATGAACCGTCCCGCCGAGCAAGTGCTGAAGTGGTGGCAGTACCGTCGCATCTTCATGACTCCGGCGCGAATCGAGGCCGGGGTCGCCTTCTGGCGGGCCCATCAGCACGCACTCGAGCGCATCGGCCGCGAGCAGGGCGTCGATCCGAGCTACATCGTGGCGATCCTCGGCGTGGAGACTTACTATGGCCGGCTCACCGGCTCGATCCGCGTGCTGGATGCGCTGAGCACCCTGGCTTTCGATTATCCGGCGCGCAGCCGCTTCTTCGCCCACCAGCTCGAGCGCTTCCTCGTGCTCGCCGAGCGCGACCGGCTCGACCCGCTCACTGTCAAGGGCTCGTATGCCGGTGCCATGGGACCGCTGCAATTCATGCCCTCGACGTATCTGCGTTACGCCGTCGGCCATGGCGATGCGCCGCCGAATCTGTTCAGCAACTGGGATGACATCTTCGCCAGCGTCGCGCACTACCTGCGCGCGCATGGTTGGCAACCCGATGCGCCGGTCCTCTCGCGGGTGCGCATCGAGCCGGGCGCGCGCTTTCACGTCGATCCGGACAGTCTCGCCCTCAATCGAACGGTGGAGACCCTCGAGCTGCATGGGGTCGAGATCGAAACGCATGCGCCACCCGACACGCACGTCGTGCTGCTGCTCGCGCACACTCGTCGTGGCCCGATCTATCGCGCCGGGTTCAACAACTTCCACGCGCTGCTGACCTACAATTACAGCAAGCTCTATGCGATGGCTGTCAATGATCTGGCGCACGCGATCGCCCGAGGCATGCACGCCGCGAGCGCCCCAGCCGTCAGCGCCGCTGCGCTGATCCGTCCGCACCGGACGCCGGGCGGAGCGGGCGAGCCGCGGTGAACAGCGCCCGGCGCGCGCACTACGCCCTCGGCGGGGCGTGCCTGCTCTTGATCGCGCTCGCCGGCTGCGCCACGACCGCTCGGCGCACGGCCAACACCGCGCCCGGACTGCCGGCGCTACCGGCGAACTGGCAAGCCATCCCCAACCCGGTGCCGCACTATCTGCCCCCGGCGCCGCACGGCAATCCGCCTTTCTACGACATCAACGGCCACCGGTATTACGTGCTCGCCAGCGCGGCCGGCTACAATCAGATCGGCGTGGCGTCCTGGTACGGCGCGCACTCCCAAGGCAAGCACACCGCCGACGGCGATCGCTACGACATGTATGCCATGACCGCGGCCAACAAAGTGCTGCCGCTGCCGACTTACGTACGCGTCACCGACATCAGCAACGGCCGCAGCGTCATAGTGAAGGTCAACGACCGCGGCCCGTTCGTGGCGCACCGCCTGATCGATCTGTCGTATCTGGCGGCGGCCAAGCTCGGTATGCTCGGTACCGGCACTGCGTTGGTCGACGTGCAGGCCATCACCCCCGGCAGCCCCGCCCGAGTCGCGAGCGTCATGCAGCCGATCGGCGCGTTCCTCTACGTGCAGGTCGGCGCGTTCGCCGTACCGGGCAATGCCGAGCGGGTGCTCACGCGGCTGCAGGCCGCGGGCATGTCCGATGCCTTCATTCTCTCGCCCGCGGTGACCGGCGGCACGCTCTACCGCGTGCGGGTCGGTCCGATCCACGATGTGGCGCAGTTCGATACGCTCGCAGCGCGCCTGACGGCCCTCGGTTACCCGGGCGCCGTGCTGGTGAAGCCATGAGCGAACCGATGCTTCTGCCCGAAGAACTATCCGGCGCGAACGTGATCTTATCCAGCGCCCCGCCGCAGCACTCACCCGAGGAGGAACTTCCCCCATGTCCCGCACGTCTGCCCTGACCACCCTGCTGGCCGCGGCGCTGCCGGCCCTGGCCGCGCTCGCGCCGGCCGCGACCGCCGCAGTGGCCGCTCCGTCTGCGATCGCACCGGTGCCGGTTCCCCCACCGCCTGCACTGAATGCCCAGGAGTACATCCTGGTCGATTTCAATACCGGTAAGGTGCTGGCGGCGAAGAATGCCGAGGACAAAGTGCCGATGGCGAGTCTCACCAAGTTGATGACCGCCTATATCGTGTTCTCGGCGCTGAAGAGTGGGCAGCTCACGCTCGACACTCCGGTGACCATCAGCAATGCGGCATGGCGCACCGGCGGCTCACGGATGTTTCTCAACCCCGGCACGCAGGTGACCGTGCTGAACCTGCTGAAAGGCATGATCGTGGAATCGGGCAACGATGCCACTGTCGCGCTCGCGCAAAAGGTCGGCGGCACGCAGGCGGGATTCGTCACGCTGATGAACGATTTCGCCCGGCGGCTCGGGCTGAACTCGACACACTACGAAGACGTCGATGGGCTGCCGAAGCCGGATCACTACACGACCGCGCGCGATCTGGCCACGCTCGCCTCGGACATCATCCGGGACTTTCCGCAGTACTACTTCATTTTCAAGATCAAGCAGTTCACCTGGGACCACATCACCCAGCGCAACCGCGTCTCGCTGCTGTGGACCGACCCGTCAGTCGATGGCATGAAGACCGGCTACACCGATGCGGCCGGCTACTGCATGGTCACCTCCGCCGATCGGCACGGCATGCGGCTGGTCTCGGTGGTGCTCGGTGCGCCCAGTTGGAACGGGCGGGTTTCCGACAGTGAGGCGCTGCTCAACTACGGATTCAACTTCTACACGAACGAGGACGTCGAATCGGCACGCGCCGTCGTCGCCCGACCGCGGGTATACAAGTCGGCCTCCGGAGAGGCCGCAGTCGGTCCGGCGCAGCCGGTCGTACTGACCGTGCCTCGCGGTCCCGACGCGACGCTCAGCACGCGGATCGTCTGGAGCCACTGGCCGCTCGTGGCGCCACTCGCCGCCGGCGCACCCGTGGGCACGCTCATCGTCACCAACGGCGCGGGAGAGCAGGTGCAAAGCACGCCTCTGGTCACGCTCGAGTCGGTACCCACCGGCGGCCTGTTCACGCAGCTTGCCGACGACATCCGGCTCTGGTTCTGACCGCCTTGCCGTTTGCGACCGGGGTGATCTCATGGCCGAACCCTTCCCGACCTGCTACCTCAACGGTGTCTTCCTGCCGCTCGATCAGGCGCGTATCTCGCCCCTCGATCGGGGTTTTCTGTTTGGCGATGGCGCCTACGAGGTCATGCCGGTCTACGGCGGCCGTCCCTTTCGGCTCGAGGCGCACTGCGCGCGGCTTACCCACAGCCTCAACGAGCTGCGCATGCACGACCCGCTCTCCCGCGAGCAATGGCGGGCCGTGTTCGCCCGGCTCATCGCGGCGGGCGGCGGGAGCGATCAGTACCTGTACTGGCAGGTGAGCCGCGGGGCGGAGCGGGGGCGCAACCATGCCCCGCTCCCGGACATCCCGCGCACCGTATTCGCGTTCGGTGCGCCATGGCCGACGCCACCGGCGGGCTCACTCGAGCGGGGAGTCGCCTGCATAACCGCCGAGGACACGCGTTGGGCACGCTGCGACATCAAATCCACCGCACTGCTCGCCAACGTTCTGCTGCGCCAGCTGGCGGTCGATGACTCGGCCGCCGAGACGATCCTGCTACGCGAGGGCCGGCTGACCGATGCGTCCGCCTCGGCGGTGCACGTGGTGATCGGCGGGGAATTGCGCACGCCTCCGAACTCGCGCGAGATCCTACCCAGCACCACGCGCACGGTGATCGAGGAGCTCGCCAGCCGGGCGGCAGTTCCCTGGCGATCCGCGCCGGTGAGTGATGCCGAGCTGCGCGCCGCGGAGGAGATCTGGATCTCGGCCGCCACGCGCGAGGTACAGCCGGTGACCCGGCTCGACGGCCGCCCGGTGGGCACTGGCCGGCCCGGGCCGCTCTGGCAGCGGGTGCACGCGGCATTCCAACACTGGAAACGCGAATTGCAGGACCAGCCGTGGTGAGTAAGCCGATCCTTCAATTTCCGACCGACTATCCGATCAAGATCATCGGGCGGCCCTCCGATGAGTTCCGCGCACGAGTGCACGCCGTCGTACTGCGCCACGCTCCCGCACTCGAGGCCGAGCGGGTGAGCGAGCGGCTGAGTGGCAACGGCAACTTTCTCTCCATCTCCTATAACCTGCTCGCCGAGAGCCGCGAGCAGATCGAGGCGCTCACCGCGGAGTTGCGCGAGTGCGACGGGGTCATGATGCTGTTGTGAGCCGATCCGCTGCGGGCGCGCTGCGCATCCGCGGTGCATAGAGGTGCCGCAGCAGATGCGGCAGCACTCCCGCGGCGGCCTCCTCCACCGACTCGAGCGCGCACCAGTCGGCGAGCCGCGTCATCTCGAGATCGGCGTAGCCGCACGGATTGATCCTGCGGAATGGCTCGAGGTCGTTGCACACATTGAGCGCAATGCCGTGATAGCTCGCACCGCGCCGCACGCGGATGCCGACGCTGGCAAGCTTGCGGCCCTGCACATACACCCCGGGGGCGGTCCGCCGCGATTCGGCCGCAATGCCGAGGCTCGCCGCATAATCGATGACCGCGCCCTCGAGCGCGCTCACCAGGTCACGCACGCCGAGTTGCGCGCGGCGCAGGTCCACCAAGGGATACACGACCAGTTGGCCCGGTCCGTGGTAGGTCACCTGTCCGCCGCGGTCGATGCGCACCACCGGAATCTGCCCGGCGGCCAGCACGTGCGACGGGTCGGCATTCATGCCTAGGGTGAATACCGGGGGGTGCTCGAGCAACCAGATCTCATCAGGCGTCTCGGCCGCCCGCGCATCGGTGAAGCGCTGCATGGCCCGCCACGTCGCCTCGTACGGCGCGAGCGCAAGCCGGCGCACCTGCGGGGTGGGCTGGGCCATCGGCGGCGTTTGCGGCACGCCATCGACGGCACTGAGGCTCATTGGGACTGCGCTGCCAGGCGCGCGTTGTCGAGTCCCGCGTTGTTGCGATTCAGCGCCTGCTCGGCCCGATAGCTCGAGCGCACCAGCGGCCCGGAGACGCACTCGAGAAAGCCCAGCTCGAGCGCAGTGCGCCGATAGGCGTCAAACTGCTCCGGGGTGACGAAGCGCCTCACCGGCAGATGATTTGCGGTCGGACGCAGGTACTGCCCGAGCGTGACGATGTCGACCCCGGCGTCGCGCAGATCGCGCAGCGTCGCCTCGATCTCCTCGTCCGTCTCGCCGAGACCGAGCATCAGACTGCTCTTGGTGAGCACCGCGGGACGGTGGCGCTTGGCATGCTGCAACACCTCCAACGTCCGCTCGTATCCGGCGCGCGGGTCACGGACCGGATGCGTCAGGCGACGGACCGTCTCGATGTTCTGCGCGAAGACCTGCAACCCCGACTCGACGACCGTCTCGACGTCGCCGAGCACGCCCTGAAAGTCCGGCGTCAGCGCTTCGATGGCGGTGGTGGGGTTGCGCCGCTGGATGGCGCGGATACAGGCGGCGTAATGACCGGCGCCACCGTCCGGCAGATCGTCGCGATCGACCGAGGTCAGCACCACGTACTTGAGTTTCATCAACTCGACGGTCCGCGCACTATTGTCCGGCTCGAGCGGATCGAGCCAACCGTGCGGGTTGCCGGTGTCGACCGAGCAGAAACGGCAGGCGCGCGTGCAGACCGCCCCCATCAGCATGATGGTGGCCGTGCCGGCATTCCAGCACTCCCCGATGTTCGGACACTTGGCCTCTTCGCAGACCGTCGCCAACCGGTGCTCTTTGACGATGCCCTTGACGGCCTGAAAGCCGGTGCCCGCAGGCATGCGGGCGCGCAACCACGCCGGCTTGCGGCCGAGTGCCTGGGGCGCCGCCATGCTCGCCTTGATGCCGTCGCGAATCGCGCTAAAGCCTTGCGGTGTCTGGTATTTCTCGCCGCTGCGCACCGGGGTCGGCTCGGCGACGACCGGAATGTCTTTGAGACTCGCCATGGCGCTATTGTACGGCGAGTGCGCCGCGGCCCCTAATCGGCGCCGAGTGCACGCACATGCGCATCCAGCCAGGCCAGCCGCTCGGGAGTGCCGACGTCGAACCATTCCCCGCAATGCAGCCGGCCCTGCAGGCGTGAGCCAGCAATGGCCCGTTGCAGCAGGGGCAGTAGCGGGAAGCGCCCGGGCGGACAGGCGGCAAAGAATTCGGGCCGGTACAGCCCGATGCCTGTATAGGTCAGGCGCTCACCGGCCTGCCCCACCACCATCCCGTCGCGCAGCGCGAAATCCCCCTCCGGGTGGTGAGCCGGATTAGCAGCGAGCACGATGCGCGCGTCGGCATCGGCCGGTAGCGTCCCGAGCGTGGCGAAATCGAGGTCGGTCCACACATCGGCATTGACGACGAGAAACGGCGCTGGTCCGAGTAGCGGCAACGCGCGCGCGATACCACCGCCCGTTTCGAGTGGTACCGGCCCCTCCTCGCTGTAGTGGATGCGCAGCCCGTAGCGCCCCCCGGCGCCGAGCGCCGTGCGGATCTGCTGGCCGAGCCAGGAGAGGTTGATCACCACCTCGTCGATGCCAGCCCGGGCGAGCTTCTCGAGGTGATAGTCGATCAGCGGCCGCCCGGCGATCTGCACCAACGGCTTCGGCAGCACATCGGTGATCGGCCGTAGCCGCTCGCCGCGTCCGGCCGCGAGCACCATCGCCCTCATGCACCCGCCTCGGCTGCCGCACGTGCGTTGGCGCGCGGCAACTGCGGGGCAATGCGCCGCTCGAGCAGCTCCCCAAGCGGAGCGAGCTCGGCGTAGTCGCGGCAAGTGTCCTGCACGTACTGCAGCGTCAGCGGCAGGTCGCGCAGGTAGCCGCTCTTGCCGTCGCGATGCCACAGGCGCGCGAAGATGCCGAGCACCTTCAGGTGTCGCTGCACCCCGATCAGATCGAACCAGCGCAGAAACTGCGCCGCATCCTCCCCGACCGGCCCGCCACGCTCGGCAAGCATCCGACGATACTCTGCGACCCAGGCGCGCACCCGCTCGCGCGGCCACGCGATATAACAGTCCTTCAACAGCGAGACGAGGTCGTAGCCAAGCGGCCCGCGCAGCGCGTCCTGGAAATCGAGCACCCCGGGATTGCCCGTGGCCGTGACCATCAGATTGCGCGAGTGAAAGTCGCGATGCACGAACACCTGGGGTTGCGCCACTGCCGCCTCGATCAGCCAGTCGAACGCCGCCTCGAGCACGGCGCGCTCTGCGCTGCTCGAGGCGAGACCGAGGTGGCGCTGCATGAACCACTCGGGCATCAGCTGCATCTCGCGCCGCAGCGCCGCGCGGTCGTAGGGCGCGAGCTCGGCGGCGGCCTCGCCACCAAGCAGCTGCATGCGCGCGAGGACCTCGAGCGCATCGGCATAGAGTCGCTCGGCCGCATCGGGCTCGGCCAGGCGGGTCAAATATGGCGTCCGGCCGAGGTCCTCGAGCAGCAGCAAGCCGCGCTGCACATCCGCCTCGTGCACGTGCGGCACGTGAATGCCGAGCGGCTCGAGCAATTTCGTCACGCGCAGGTAGGGCCGGACGTCCTCGCGGCCGGGCGGAGCATCCATGACGATGTAAGTGCGCTCGCCACAGAACGCTCGGAAATAACGTCTGAAGCTCGCATCGCTCGAGGCCGGCTCGATACGCTGCGGCCGCACGTGCAGCTCGCGCGTCAGCCAATCCTGCAGCAGCGCGAGCCGCGCGTCTTGTTCAACCATGGAGTTCTTTGGGCCCACGGACACTCTGGCCTACCATTATAATGCGCTCCCTCATGCCGCGTTGGAGACCACTCTGGACCGCCCTGCTGTCGTTCGGCGGCATGGCATCCCATTGCCTGTGGGCGGCCGAGACGCCGCGCCCGGCGCCGCCGGCCACGCTGCCGAACGCGCACCGCGCAGTGAATCGGCGCATGGCGCGCGCGCGCCTCGCCTCCGGCGGTGAAGTGCATGCCGCCGCCGATCGGGCGGTCCTCGGCAAGAACGGTCAGATGACCCTCGACGGACACGTGGTGCTGCGCCAGGGCGAGCGCGAGATCCACGCCGGCCATCTACAGTACGACAGCCGCAGCGGCGCGATCAGCACCCGCGGCGGCATCGAGTACAGCGATCCGCGCGTGCAAGTCACCGGCAAGGGCGGCAGCTACTCCCCTGCGAGCGGCGCGCTGTTCGACTCAGCGCACTTTGCGCTGCGTGAGCGCTCGGCGCACGGCACGGCCCGGCTGATGCGTCTGACACCTCAGGGCATGCTGTACCTGCACGGGGTGAGCTTCACCACCTGTCCGCAAGTCAAACCGTCCTGGGTGCTGCGTGCCGGTTCGATCACCCTCGATACACGCAAGCGCATCGGCTACGGTAAAAACGCGCGTGTCGATCTGCACGGCATACCCATCATGTACCTGCCGTGGGTGTCGTTCCCGCTCGGCAATGTCCGCAAGAGCGGCTTCCTGTTCCCGACGTTCGGCAACACCTCGCGTGGCGGCCTGCAAATCTCGGCACCGTTTTACTGGAACATCGCACCGAACGCCGACCTCACGCTGGTACCGACCGAATACCAGCACCGCGGCATCGATGCCGGCGGGGAGCTGCGTTGGCTGAGCCGCCACCAGTACACCGACGTGCAGTGGGACTACCTGCCGAGCGACTCGAGCTATCCGGGCGGGCGCAGCCGCAGTCGCATCCAGCTCAACACGGTGATGAGTCTGCCGCGCGGTCTGCGCCTGACGCTGAACGGGGAGAACGTGAGCGACAGCGCGTACTTCGAGGATTTTGCCACCGGCCCTGAGGGCACCAGCACCGCCTTTCTCGACCGGCGCGCCGCGCTGACCTACCGCAGCGTGCACTGGAACATCCGCGGCATGGCGCAGCAGTTCCAGACCGTCGACAGCACGCTGCCGTTCAACCAGCGCCCTTATGCTCGCGTCCCGGACATCACCGTCGCCGCCGATTACGGCTGGGGCCCGGGCGACCTGCTGCGCTACGGGTTCAAATCCGAGCTGGTCGACTTCCAACGCTCGGATCACTCGACGGCGGTGAGCGGCTGGCGACTCGATGCCATGCCGCGGGTGTCGCTCAATTTCGACGGCCCCGGCTATTTCATACGGCCGGGGATTGCCTGGCGCGCAACCCAATACGAGCTGCGCCACACCGGCCCGGGGATACCCGATGCCCCCTCGCGCACCGTGCCCATCGCCAGTCTCGACACGGGCATGACCCTGGAGCGCACGGCCGGCCGCGACGGTCAGCGGCTGATCACGATCGAGCCGCGGGTGATGTACCTGTACGTCCCGTACCGCAATCAGAACGCCCTGCCGATCTTCGATACCGGGTTGCCCGATCTGCAGCCGGTGGAGCTGTTCCGCACCAACCGTTACGTGGGCGCCGATCGCGTCGGGGACGCCAACCAGGTGAGCGCTGCACTCACGACGCGACTGCTCGGCTCGGCGAGCGGCCGGCAGTACCTGTCCGCGACCATCGGCGAGGCGTTCGACTTCCAGACGCCGCGGGTGCTGCTGCCCGGGGAAGTGGTGCGCACCGACCGCCGCTCGGACATCGTCGCCGAGCTGTCGCTGACGGCATTTCGGCACTGGAGTGCCCGGGCCGGCCTGCAGTGGAACCCGCAGGCTTCCCAGGCGCAGCGTGCCCAGGTATCGCTGCAGTACCGGCCCGCGCCGAATCGGGTGATCAATCTCGACTATCGCTACGAGCGCGACACGATCGAGCAGACCGGCACCAATGCGCTGCTCTGCAGCAGCTCCCCGGGGGTCGCCGCGGGCAGCTCATGCGGCATCGATCAGGCGGAAATCTCCGCCGCCTGGCCGATCGGGCGGCACTGGAGCCTTTTTGCCCGCGGAATCTATTCGCTGCAGGATCACGAAGCACTGGAGAGATTCGTCGGCTTCGAGTACCGTGCGTGCTGCTGGAGCGTGCGCCTCGGCGCGCGGCGCTACGTGGCGGTACGACCGGCGGTGCTGCCCGTGGGCACGGTGGCCCGCACCGGCGCGCAGGACACGGGCATCTACCTGCAGGTGGAACTCACCGGCCTCGCCAGTGTCGGATCAGCGCCGGATGCTTTCCTCTCCGAAGCCATCCCCGGCTACACTCCGGGGGCTCTGAGCACCCCGGCCCACCATCCTTAGAAGAGCGATTGAGGACTGAAGCGCATGCGGCGGCATTTTTACTTCTTCACCCCGAATGATCGGGATGTCCGCCCGGCGGGCCTGCGGGCCATCGGCTGGTTCTGCGCCCTGGGCGCGATGGCTGTGCTGGCGCTAGTGCCCGCACGAGCCTTCGCCCAGACCCGCAATCTGTCCACCCAGGGCCAGCTGCTCGACCGGATCGCCGCGATCGTCAACAACGGCGTAGTGCTGCAGAGCCAGCTCGATGAGCGGGTGCGCCAGGTCGTCGCGCAGCTGAAGGCACAGGGCCTGACGCCGCCACCGCAGAGCGTTCTGCGCAAGCAGGTGCTCAACAGCCTGATCCTCGAGCAGGTGCAGTTGCAGCAGGCGCACCAGGACGGCATCACCATCTCAGACGATACGTTGAACGCTGCACTGCAAAGCGTAGCGGCGCGCAACGGCATCCCGTTCGCGGACCTGCCCACCGCGCTCGCGCAGCAGGGCATCAACTACGCCAACTACCGCGACGAGATGCGCGATCAGCTGATTATCGGCCTGCTGCGCGAGCGCGACGTGCTGCAGCGCATCGTGGTCACGCCGCGGCAGATCGATCAGTTCCTCGCGCGCGAGGCCAAACAGCCCTCCGCCGGGGAGGAGTACAACGTCTCGCACATCCTGATCGCCGTCCCGCCCAATGCCACGCCGGCCGAGCTCACGGCGGCGCGCAAGCTGGCCGACAAAGTCGACGCGCTCGCCCGTGAGGGGAAGAACTTCGCCAAGCTCGCGGTCACTTACTCCAATAGCGGCGATGCCCTCAAGGGCGGCAAGCTCGGCTGGCGCAAGGGCGTCGATCTGCCGACGTTCCTCACCAACGTCGTACCGAAACTGCAGCCCGGGCAGGTGAGCGCACCGATCCGCACGCCCTCTGGCTTTCACATCGTCAAGCTGAACCAGGTACGTCGCCAGCAGCACCAAGACATCGTCAATCAGGTACACGTGCGGCACATCCTGCTCATTCCGAACGCGCTGCAGGACAACGCCACCGTACGGCAGCGCCTGGAGAAGATTCGCAAGGAAATCCTCGCCGGCAAGGTGAAATTCTCCGTGATCGCCGCGTCGGTCTCGCAGGACCCGGGCTCGGCCTCGCGCGGCGGCAATCTCGGCTGGCAGAGCCCGAGCGAGTTCACGCACCGCTTTGCCGCGGCGATCACCAAACTCAAGGTCGGCCAGATCAGTCAGCCGTTCCAGACCCGCTATGGCTGGCACATCGTGCAACTGCTCGGCCGGCGCAAATTTGACGAGACCCAGGAGATGAAGCGCCTGCACGCCATGGAGGCGATCCGCGCCAGCCGGGCCGATGAGGATGCCGAGCTGTGGCTGCAGCGGCTGCGCGACGATGCGTACGTGAAGATTCTGAGCGACTGACCGGGCCGCGCCCATGCCGCCGCGGATCGTGCTGACCTCGGGTGAGCCGGCGGGTGTCGGCCCGGAGCTGTGCCTGGCCATTGCGGCACGGCCGCTCGAGTGCGAACTGGTGTGTCTGGCCGACCGGACGCTGCTCGCCGAGCGCGCCGAAGCGCTGGCGCTGCGCGTGCGGCTGCGCGAGTACCGCGCGCAGGGGCCATGCCCGCATGAGCCCGGCTCACTCACCGTCGAGCATCATGCGCTGGCAGTGCCGAGCGTGCCGGGCCGGCTCGATGTGCGCAATGCGCGCTACGTGACCGCCCTGCTCGAGCGCGCCTGTGCGGGCGCGCGGGCCGGAGAGTTCGCCGCCATAGTGACCGCCCCGGTACACAAAGGCGTCATCAACGATGCCGGCATGCCCTTTACTGGTCATACGGAATTCTTTGCCGAGCGCACTGACGCCTCGCCCGTCATGATGCTCACCACCGGCACGCTGCGCGTCGCGCTCGCCACGACCCACCTGCCGCTGGCTCGGGTGAGCGGTGCGATCACGCGCGACTCGCTGTGCCAAACGACAACGATTCTCGATCGGGACCTGAAGCGCTGGTGGGGCATCACGCACCCGCGTATCGCCCTGTGCGGCCTCAACCCCCACGCGGGCGAGGGCGGACATCTCGGCGATGAGGAAATCCGCGTCATCGCACCGGCGATTCAGATGCTGCGCGCGCGCGGCGTTGATGTCACCGGACCGCTGCCGGCCGACACGGTCTTCGTCCCCCGCGTGCTTGCCGGCTTCGATGCGGTGCTCGCGATGTATCACGACCAGGGTCTGCCGGTGGTCAAGCACGCCGGGTTCGATAGCGCGGTCAACGTGACCCTCGGCCTGCCGATTCTGCGCACTTCGGTCGATCACGGCACGGCCCTCGAGCTGGCCGGCACGGGCCGCGCCGAGTCCGGCAGTCTGCTCGCGGCGCTCGAGCTGGCCCTCACCCTCGCCCGCCGCGCGTGAGGGACCGCTCGGGGCAAGCGCACGATCGTGCCACGCCGCTGCCGCGTGCCCGCAAACGGTTCGGACAGCATTTCCTACACGATCCGGCGGTCCTCGAGCGGATCCTCGCCGCCCTCGCGCCGCGCCCCGAGGATGCGCTGCTCGAGATCGGTCCAGGGCGCGGGGCACTCAGCGAGTATCTGCTGCAGTCGGCGTGTCGGACGCTCGATGCCGTGGAGATCGACCGCACCCTCGCCGGGTGGCTGCGCGAGCGCTTCGCCGCCGAGCCGCGCTTCACGCTGCACGAGGCAGACGCACTGCGCTTTGACGTTGCGGCATTGGCCGCTGCGCGCGGGCGGCTGCGCGTGATCGGCAATCTGCCCTACAACATCTCCACGCCGCTGCTCTTTCACTTACTCGAGAGCGCCGCCGCCATCATCGACATGCACGTGATGCTGCAGCGCGAGGTGATCGAGCGGATGGCGGCGGCGCCAGGGGAGTCCGCCTACGGACGCTTGACCGTGATGCTCGCCCCGTGGGTTAGCGTCGAGCCGCTGTTCGAGGTCGGGCCCGGGGCATTCCAGCCGCCCCCGCGGGTCTGGTCCGCCGTGGCCCGCCTCACGGTGCTGCCGGTGCCGCGCTTTGCAGTGCATCCGCGCTATGGCGCTGTGGTCAGCGCAGCCTTTTCCCATCGGCGCAAGACCGTCCGCAATGCGCTGCGCGGGCTGGTCACGACAGCGCAGTTGCAGCAGTGCGGTGTCGATCCGGGGGCCCGGCCCGAGACACTGGCCCCACAGACCTTCAATGCTCTCGCCGAGCTGTCGAACGGCGCGGATTGAGCTAGGCTGTGAATATGAACGGCGACGCCTACCAGCGCATCCTTGCGGTGCTTGACCTCAGTGCGGACAGCCTGCAGATCGGACAGCAGGCGGCCAGCCTCGCCCGGCGGCTGGGCGCGGAAATCGAACTGCTGCACGTGGTGGAGTTTCTGCCCGTCGAACCGATGGCCGAGACGCTCATGGCCGCGGTGCGCATCGAGGACGAGCTGCTCGAGCAGGCGCGCACGCGCCTGGCGGAGCTCGCCGGGCGACTCGGACTCGCTGCGGCCCCCTGCTGGGTCGAAACCGGCAACGTCAAGGCCGAAATCGTGCGCATCGCCCGCAAGCGCCAGGCGGATCTGATCGTGCTCGGCAGCCGTGAACGACACGGCATGTCGATTCTGGTGAACCTCACCGAAGATACGGTGCTGCACGCTGCGCCCTGCGACGTACTCGCCGTGCGCGTGCGGCGCGGCAACGCTGCGCCGCAGGACTGAATCTGCGCCGAGGCGCGTCGCCGGGTCGGCCGCGTCCCGGTAAAATGTCCCCATGAGCGTGTCGCACAAAATCCGCATCGAGGTCGAAACCAGCTACCTAGGTGAGCAATCCGAGCCGCGCGAGCAGCGCTACGTATTCGCTTACACGATCACGATTCGCAACGAAGGCGGGCTGCCGGCCACGCTCCTCACCCGGCACTGGATCATCACGGACGCCAATGGCGGCGTGAAGGAGGTCCGCGGCGACGGCGTCGTCGGCGAGCAGCCGCGGCTCGAACCCGGGCAAGGCTTCCGCTACTCGAGCGGCGCGGTGCTCGAAACCCCGGTCGGCACGATGCAGGGCAGCTACCAGATGATCGACGCCGATGGGCAGCGCTTCGATGCGCCCATTGCGCCGTTTCGCCTCGCCATGCCCGGGATCCTGCATTGAGCCGCTTCGCCATCGGCGATGTGCAGGGCTGTTATGAGGAACTGCGCGCGCTGCTGAAGCGCCTGCGGTTCTCGGCCGATCGGGACCGGCTCTGGTTCGTCGGCGATCTGGTCAATCGCGGTCCGCGCTCACTCGAGGTGCTGCGCCTCGTGCGCGACCTCGGAGCGAACGCCGAGACGGTGCTCGGCAACCACGATCTGCACCTGCTCGCGGTGGCGAGCGGTCACCGCGCGGCGCGCCGGTCAGACACGCTGGATGCGGTGCTCGCGGCAAAGGACCGCGAGCGCCTGATCGAGTGGCTGAGCGGACGGCCGCTGGCGCACTTCGAAGCCGGCGATCTGATGGTGCATGCCGGCATCGTGCCGCAGTGGAGTGCCGCTGCGACGCTCGCGCATGCCCGCGAAGTCGAGTCGCAGCTCGCCACCGGCCGAGCCGAGCTGTTCGAGCACATGTACGGCGACCAGCCCGATCGCTGGTCAGAGCAGCTCACCGGCATGGACCGCCTTCGCTTCACGATCAACGTGCTCACTCGCATGCGCCTGTGCACGCGCGACGGACGGATCAACCTCGCACTCAAGGGCAAGCCGCCGGCCGAGCCGGACTCGCCCTGGCGGCCCTGGTTCGAGGCCGACGAGCGCCTCAGCGCCGAGGTGCGCGTCGTGTTCGGACACTGGTCTGCACTCGGTCTGGTGCTGCGCGAGCGACTCGCCGGACTCGATACCGGTTGTGTCTGGGGCGGGGCATTGAGTGCGCTCGATCTGGATACCGGCCTCATCACCGCGGTGCCCTCGCGCGGCTATCAGTCCCTGGATACCTGAGGAGATCCGCCATGGATGCCCTGCAAGCGCTCAATTTCCAACAGTGGATCGACCGCAACCGACACCTGCTGAAGCCGCCGGTCGGCAACCGACGCGTATTCGCCGACGGCGATTTCATCATCATGGTCGTCGGCGGCCCCAACACCCGCCAGGACTACCACGTCGATCCGGGTCAGGAATTGTTCTATCAACTCGAGGGAGACATCGTGCTGAAGACCATGCAGGACGGCCGCCCGGTCGAGATCCCGATCCGGGCCGGCGAGATGCTGCTGCTGCCGGCGCTGCTGCCGCATTCCCCACAGCGGCCGGCCGAAACGCTCGGACTGGTCATCGAGCGCCAACGCCGTCCCGGCGAGCGTGACGGGTTCCAGTGGTATTGCCCGAGCTGCGCCGCGCTGCTGCACGAGACATTCATCGAACTGACCGACATCGAGGCGCAGTTGCCGCCGGTGTTCGAGCGCTTCTATGCCAACCGCGCGGCGCGCACCTGCAAACGCTGCGGCACGGTGCTCGAGCGCTGAGGGCGCCGAGCGGTCCAACTTCCATCGCCACCGCCAATTCCTTACACTGCGCAACGGGCGGCCGCACCGGCCGCATGCGGCGGAGACTCCGATGGCCCGCGCCTTTGTACTGCGGCTCGTGCTCACCGCACTGGCCTTCGGTTGCGCCGTGTCGTCCGCATTGCAGGTGTCCGGCGTAATCGCCGGCAGCCATTTTCCGCTCCAGCTCACCCATCGCCGCACCGAGCTCTATCAGGTCAAGCCGCTGGCGCAACGGCCCCTGCCGGCGCCGCTGCACGCCGGGGACCTCATCGACGTGCGGCAACTGTCGCCCGCCGCCCGTGCGGTACTGTTCAGCGGACATGACGTGCCACCCGGCACGCGGTTGAGCATTCCGGTGCTGCGCGCGGGCCGGCCACTCACGCTGTCGGTCCCAGCCGTGCCGGACAGCGCGAGCACGCTGGCTCGCCTGCAATCGGTGTTCTTTTTGTTGGCCACACTGCTGATCTCGCTGCTGACGCTGTGGCGCGGCCGGGACTGGGCCGCCTGGGGGCTTGCGGCGCTGTTCCTGGCGCTGTTCGTCAAATGGGGCATCCTCGACGTGCCGGCGGCCCCGCCGCAGGTGCTCTGGATGAATCAGCTGAGCGTGCTGCTGCGGATCGTCGTCGATTTTCCGGCGCTCTTCGTGGTCGCAGACGCCCTGGTGGGCGCGAGCCTGCCCGCCCGCTGGCGGCGCCGCTCGCGGCTCACGATGAGTGCCGTGACCCTCGGCATTCTGGTGCTGGTCGAGTTGCAGATCATCCCGCTGTTCAACCTGGGCCGCGATCTGATCGGCAGCGGCGCAACGGTCGTGATCAAAATGCTGTTCGTGTGCGGCATGCTCACCATCCTGTTGATGTTGGGCGCAGGCTATCGCCATGCGCCGCACGAGCAGCGGCTGCGCGTGCGTTGGGTGCTCTGGAGCACCGCGGTTCTGATTGCGAGCAACATCCTGCTGCTGGCGCTGCCGTCGGCTCGCTATCCGTACGTGACGCAGCTCTCCACGGCGCTGCAGACGCTGGCCTTGATAGGCTATCTGTATGCGGTCCTGCGCACTCGGCTGATCGATGTCGGGTTCGTCATTGATCGGGCACTCGTGTTCGGTCTGCTCACGGCTCTGGTGTTCGGTACGTTCTCGATTCTCGAGCAGGCGCTCCACCAGTTTGCGATCAGCGACCGGGTCGGCTGGGCGCTGCAGGCCGTGGCGGCGCTGGTGCTCGCGCTGGTGCTGAGCCCGCTGCACCGCCGCCTGGAAAGCTGGATCGAGCGGGCGTTCTTCCGTGCCCAGCGCCTGGCGCTGCTCGCCCTGGAGCGCTTCGCGCGTGAATGCCCGTATGTCGAGCACGAGACGCACCTGCTCGAGATGGCGATCGAGCAGCTGCATCGCCAATGCGGCGCCGTCTCGCTCTACGAGCGCGTCGGGGACGGCTATCGCCGGCGCGCCGCGAGCGATGAGTCCTGGCCGGCCGGAATCGACGTGGACGATCCGGTATTCGTCGCGCTGCGCGCCACGCATGCGCCGGTGGCGCTCGCGGCACAGGGCAATCGCGTCGGCACCGAAGGGATGGCGTTCCCCATGACCGTGGCGGAGTCATTGCTCGGGGCGCTCATCTGCCGTCCGCGCGACGGCGAGCAGTTCGCGCCGGAGGTGCGCGAGGCGCTCGCCAACGTGGCACACCATCTGGGCATGGCCATCACCGGTTTGCGCCATCGCGAGCACGCACGCCTGGTGGCAGACGTCGCTGCCGGCCGCATTGACCCCGAGGCGGCCCGCAGCCGGGCCATCGCCCTGGTGGGCGGGGAGCCGTCGGCCGTAAGCCTCGGCGCCGCGCGGTGAGGCTCGCCCGAGCGCCGGTCCGGCCAACGAAAACTCGAATCGCTCGCACCGCGCGCCAGCGGCCCGCACCCACGAGACATGACGGGCATCGATCGTGAGAAACCCTGTCTGCCGCTGAGGTAGCCCCCGCCGACAAATGCCCCGCAGTCGAGCGCCGCCACGCAGCCGCAGTGCTCGGGATCGCGCACTGAGGCGTAGCGGATCATCTGCACGCTGGCCTGCCGCGTGCTACGGGCGAGGCGCTGATACGCACGGTACTCGTCAGGATCACTCCAGAGCACGCGGTCGCGTACGAACGGCGCCAGAGGCAGATCCAGCGCGTCGCCCGCGACCCGAGCCTGAAACACCGTATGGGGCACTGCATCGAGCCGGGTCAGGCCGCAGCTGTCACGCACGAAACGCCAGCGCCCGTAACCGAGCTCTGCACAACGGGTGCGCCTCGAGCGCAGCGCTGACCGCGTGCAGCCAGGCACGCATCGCTCCGGTGATCGCCGCCAGCAAACGGTGCAAGCGCACGAAGGCCACCGCGAGCTCCCAGGTCCTGCCGCCTTCGGCAAGCGGCCCGCTGCCGCAGGGCCATGGTGCGACGGTCGCGCCACTCACCCCCAGTACCCGCGCCAGCTGGCGCTGGGGCAGATCGAGCTGCTCGGCGGCACGGCGAGTCGCTCGGGGAAGCACTGCCGCGGCGCGCGGATGTCGAATGGCCTGAGCCACAGGGGCGATTTTCCTGGGGAGACTCTATTAGCGCAGTGCATTTCTATTGCAATTCATCTGCGGCAGGCCGCGGCGGTCGGCGCTCAGCGCGCCGGCGCCTCTGCGGCCGGTGTCGTATCGGGGATGCCGATCCGATGCGTCGACTTCACTTCCTCCATGACGAAATAACTGTGCGTCTGTTGCACGCCACGGATGCCGGCAATGGTTTCTCCGAGCAGCGTGCGGTAACGCTCCATGTCCCTGACGCGCACCTTCAGCAGGTAATCGAACCCGCCGGCCACCATGTGGCATTCCATGATCTCGTCGCGGTCGGCCACCATCGCCTTGAAGCGCTCGAACGCCTCCGGCGTCGTCCGGTCGAGCGTCACTTCCACGTAAACCAGCAACCCCAGACCCAGCCGGCGTGCGTTCAGGTGCGCGAAATACCCGTTGATGAACCCCGCGGCCTCGAGGCGTCGAATGCGTTCGAGGGTTGGCGTAACCGTGAGGTTGACCTCGCGCGCGAGCTGGGAGACCGCAATGCGCCCGTCCTGCTGCAGTCGGAACAGCAACTTCCGGTCGATCCGGTCGAGGGATCGCGGCCCCGTGGAAGCGGTTTTTTGTCTCATATGCAGTTAATTTTACTTCTATTACGCCAAAAATATAAAAATATTCTCTGTATCCGCGGATACGATAAGAACATTCATCTATCTCCGTGTGTATGCACCCATGACCGCAATGCCCGCCCATCGGGCCCCGCCTCCCCGCCCGGACGACCTGCAGCGCCTGCGCGAGCGCATGCGTGAGGACACGCTGCGCACGGAAGGAGCGGCGATTGCCGAGCTGCGCGAAGAACTGTCTGCGGTGCAGGCGCCGCTGCACGGCGCACGCGAGCAGGCGATGCACTGGGTGGGTGCGGCGCGCGCGCAGGCGCGTGCCGGCTCGCTGGTCGAGTCGTTGCTCGGTCAGTTCGCGCTCGACAGCGCCGAGGGCAAGGCGCTGATGAGCCTCGCCGAGGCCCTGCTGCGCACGCCGGATGCGCTGAGCGCTGACCGATTGATTGCCGAGCGCCTCGCGGCTCTGCGCAGCGGTGGCGAGACGGCCAACCTGCAGGTGCGGCTCGGTCTGGCGCTGCTGCGCACGGCCGGGCGCGTGCTGCCGGATGCACACACACTGCTCACCCGCACGCCCGCCCCACGCAATCCGCTCGCGCCGGCGACCCGCCGCATCATGCGCCGGGCGATGCGCTTGATGGGGCACGCGTTCATCGTCGGGGAGTCGATCGAAGCGGCGTTGGCACGCGGCGCCCGCCAGCCGCAGCTCGCGCTGTGCTCGTTCGACATGCTCGGGGAAGGGGCGCGCACCGACGCCGATGCCGAGCGCTATTTCGAAGCCTACCGCAGCGCCATTGAGGCGCTCGGTCGCCAATCCGCCGGCGCCGTGCATGCCCGCTCGGGGATCTCTGTGAAACTCTCGGCGCTCGAGCCGCGCTACCAGTTGACCCAACGCACCCGCGTGCTCGAGCGGCTGGTGCCACGCTCGATCGAGCTGGCGCGTGCGGCCTGCCGCGCTGGTATCGGGCTCACCATCGACGCCGAGGAGGCCGATCGGCTCGATCTGTCGCTCGATGTCATCGAAGCGCTGGCCCGGGATCCGCAGACCCGTGCTTGGGACGGTCTCGGACTGGCTGTGCAGGCCTATGGCCGGCGCGCCCCGCTGGTCATCGAGTGGGTCGCGGCTCTGGCGCGCGCGAGCGGGCGGCGCATGAGCATGCGGCTGGTCAAAGGCGCGTACTGGGACGCGGAAATCAAGCGCGCGCAGGAACGCGGGCTCGAGAGCTTTCCGGTCTACACCAGCAAGGCGGTGACCGATGCGAGCTACCTCGTGTGCGTGCGCCGGCTGTTCGCCGCCGCCGATGTCATTTATCCGCAGTTCGCCACGCACAACGCACTGACGGTCGCGGCGGTGGCGGCACTCGCCCCGCCCGAGGCGCGGTACGAGTTCCAGAGGCTGCACGGCATGGGCCAGGCGCTGTACGCAGTGGTGCGCGCCGAGCGGCCGCAGCTGCCGCCCGTGCGGGTGTATGCGCCGGTCGGAACCCACCAGGATCTGCTGCCGTACCTCGTCCGCCGTCTGCTCGAAAACGGCGCCAACACCTCCTTCGTCCACCATTTCCTCAACAAACGCATTCCCGTGGAGCACGTCGTGGGACAGATCCTTCCCGAGGCCACCCAGCACCCCGGCGGCGTGCGCGAGCCACCGCATCTCTACGGTTCGCGTCGTAACTCACGCGGCGCGGATTTCGGCAATCCGCAGGAACTCACCGCCTTGCTCGCGAGCCTGAAGGCGGCACGCAGCCGGCGTTATACCGGCGGACCGATCCTCGCGCGAAGCGAAGGTGAGGCGCCCCAGACTCCCGTGCGCTCGCCAGCTGACGGACAGCTCGTCGGGATCAGTCGCGATGCGAGCGAAGCGGAGATCATCGCCGCCATGGACGCGGCCGCGCAGGCCCAGCCGGCGTGGGACCAAACTCCTGCGTCGCAACGCGCCGAGTGTCTCGAGCGCGCTGCGGATCTGCTCGAGAGCCGTCGCGACGCCTTCCTGCACCTGCTGGTGCGCGAGGCGGGCAGAACGCTGCCGGATGCCCTGGCGGAGATCCGCGAGGCGAGCGATTTCTGCCGCTACTACGCCGAGCAGGGTCGCCAGCACTTTGGCACCGCACAGGTGCTGCCGGGCCCGGTGGGCGAACGCAACGAGCTGTGGCTGCAGGGTCGCGGCGTGTTCGCGTGCATCAGCCCATGGAACTTCCCGCTCGCCATCTTCACCGGACAGGTCAGTGCAGCGCTGATGGCGGGTAACTCGGTACTCGCCAAGCCGGCCCCGAGCACCCCGCTCGTGGCGCACGCCATGGTCAGCCTGCTGCATGAAGCAGGCATTCCGCGCGCGGTGCTGCAGCTGACGCCCTGTGAGGGGCCACCGTTCAGCCGCGCGGCACTCACCCACCCGGCACTCGCCGGCGTGGCATTCACGGGCTCGACTGCCACGGCGGCCGCCATCAACCGCACGCTCGCCGGACGCGACGGACCGATCGTGCCGCTCATCGCCGAGACCGGCGGCGTCAACGCCATGATCGTCGACGCCACGGCGCTGCCCGAGCAGGTCGTCGACGATGTGATCCTCTCTGCGTTCAACAGCGCCGGGCAGCGCTGCTCGGCGCTGCGGGTGCTGTATCTGCAGGAGGAAATTGCCGACCGGGTCATCGAGATGCTCACCGGTGCGATGCGCTGCCTTACGCTCGGGGATCCGGCCGAGCCGGCCACCGACGTCGGTCCGGTGATCAGTCCCGAAGCCCTGGCACGGCTCGAGCGGCACGCCGAGCGCATGCGTCGCGAGGCGAAGCTGCTGTACGCCTGTCCGACCGAACATTGCCCCGCGGGCGGGCACTTCTTCGGACCACACCTGTTCGAGCTGACCGCCTTCGATCAGCTCAAGAGCGAGGAGTTCGGCCCGATTCTGCACGTGGCGCGCTATCGCGCCGCAGAGCTGCCGCAGGTGCTCGCAGCGGTGCGCGCGAGCCGCTTCGGGTTGACGCTCGGAGTGCACAGCCGGCTCGAGTCCATGGCAGCGCACGTATTTCAGTCGCTGCCGGCGGGTAACACCTACGTCAATCGCAACATGATCGGCGCAGTAGTGGGCGTGCAGCCCTTCGGCGGGCAGGGCCTCTCCGGCACCGGTCCGAAGGCCGGCGGACCACATTATCTGCTGCGCTTCGCCACCGAGCGCACCCTCACGATCAACACCGCGGCAATCGGCGGCGCGGTGGAGCTGCTCGCCTGAGCTAACCGCGCAACGCCGCAGCGAGCGCGCCGAATGAGTCGATCGGCTCACCGCAGACGCTGCCGCGGCACAGGTAGGCCGTGGCTGCGCCGCGCGGCGGCTTGGCAGCGAGCGCCGCAGGCAGACCCGACACATCCGCCGGCACGGCGAGCAGCATGCGTCGGGGCGCATACAGCCGATCAAGCTCGCGTCGCCAGGCATCAATTGCCGAACGCTCCCCGCGCAGAATCACGATTTCGGGCGGATCGAGCAACTCCTCGAGCGCATTGAGCAGCGTGGCGTGCGCGTGCGGATGGCGTTCGAGCGGCGCCCAGCCGGCCCGCACGAGCCGCTCGGCCGCCTGCAGGTAGCGGCCCTCCCCCAGCAGATACCCCAGACGCAGCAACACGCGTGCTGCCACAGCATTGCCGGACGGCAGGGCTTCATCGGCGAAGGTCTTCAGTCGGTGCAGCAGCGGCTCGTGATCATCCGAGGTGAAGAAGAACCCGCCGTCCTCGGCCTCGAAATGGCGCAATACGACCTCCATCAGCTCGCGGGCGAAGGCGAGTTCCGCCGGATTTACCCGCAGCTGCTGCAGCTCGAGGATCCCGTCGGCGAGGAACACGTAATCGTCGAGATACGCGTTCAACCGCGCCCGTCCGCCGCCGTAGGTGGCCGCAAGACGCCCGTCGCGCCACAACGTGTCGCGCGCGAAGGCGAGCGCACGGCTGGCCGACTCCTCGAGTCCGGCGCAGCCGAGTGCGCGCGCCGCACGCGCCATGCCCGCAATGGCCAGACCATTCCACGCAGTGAGGACCTTCTCATCGCGCGCCGGGCGCTCGCGCCGCTCCCGCAGGGCAAGCAGTTTCGCACGCGCCGCCTCGAGCAGCGCGTTCAGCTGAACGCTGCTCAGCGCCAGCTCGGCGGCAACCGATTCGCGCTCGCGCGCCACATACAAGTGCCAGCGACCCTCGAAGTTCGCCGGCTGATCGAGGCCGTAACACGGCGCGAACGCAGCGTATTCGTCCGCGCTCAACGCCGCTCGCACCTCAGCCTGGTCCCACACGTAGAAACTGCCCTCGTGACCGGCCGAATCCGCATCCAGACTGGAGTAAAAGCCACCTTCGGTGGATTGCATCTCGCGCCGCATCCAATCGGCCGTGTCACGCGCAACCGCAGCATACTGCTCATCACCGCTCGCCACGTAGGCATCGGCGTACACCGCAAGCAGCCAGGCGTTGTCGTAGAGCATCTTCTCGAAATGCGGAATCCGCCAGCGCTCATCGACCGAATAGCGACAGAAGCCCCCGCCGAGGACGTCGTGAATACCGCCGTCGGCCATGCGCTTCAGCGTCAGCCCCGCCATGTACAGCGCCTGCAGATCGGGCGGATCGCGGTGAGCACTGGCGCGCCAGTGGCGCAGCAGCCGCTCGATCGAGCTCGGATGCGGAAATTTCGGGGCTCCGCCGAAGCCGCCGTTGCGTGCATCGAAGTCGCGCTCGAGCCCGGCTCGGGCACGCTCGAGCGGTGCGGCCTCGAGGAGCAGACCCGCCGGCGGGGGCGGCGGGTCGATGCTCGCGAACGCTGCGCTCAGCGCCTCGCCCTGCGCATCGAGCTCGGCATGATGCGCTGCGTAATAGTGCGCAACGCGTTGCAACAGATCCCGGAAGGCCGGCAGCCCGTGACGCGGTTCGGGCGGGAAATAGGTACCGCCGAAGAACGGTCGACGCTCCGCAGTCAGAAACATCGTCAGCGGCCAGCCGCCCGGGCCATGAGTCAGCATCTGCTGGGCAATCTGATAGATCCGATCGACGTCGGGTCGCTCCTCGCGATCGACTTTGATGTTCACGAACCGCTCGTTGAGCAGCCGCGCGGTCTGCTCGTCCTCAAAGCTCTCCGCGGCGAGCACGTGACACCAATGACAGGCCGCGTAGCCGACGCTTAGGTGCACCGGACGGCCGAGCTCGCGTGCAAGCGCGAACGCCTCCTCGCCCCAGGGGTACCAGTCGACCGGGTTGTGTGCATGCTGACGCAGATAGGGACTCGTCTCCCGGGTGAGCCGATTGGTGTAGCGCGGCGTGCCGTCGGCATTGCGATGTCGGATATCCATGAGACTCCCGCGGGCATGCCCGGCGGATAGCCGGGGCGCTGAGCATAGCGCGCGGCACGGCGCGCCCGCCTGTATACTGCCGCCCCCGCAAGCCACCGCCGAGCGCTCCATTGAGTGTCTCCCCTGCCCCCGCTGATGCCGATCAAAGCCTCGCTCGTACGCTGCGCCTGAAGCGCGGCGAGGAGCGCCGCATCGTGGCGGGGCATCCCTGGGTGTTCAGCAACGAGATCGCTGAGGACACTCCGCTGCGAGCCTTCAGTCCGGGGGCACACGCCCGCATCGAGTCGCACCGCGGGCAGTTTCTCGGCCACGCTTATGTCAACCCGCACGCGCTCATCTGCGCACGCATCGTCAGCCGCGAACTCGAGCGGCCCATCGACCGCGCACTGATCGAGGCGCGACTGAAGGCCGCGCTGCGCCTGCGCACGCGGCTGTACCGGGAGCCGTACTACCGCCTGGTGTTCGGCGAATCCGACGGGCTGCCGGGCCTGGTGCTCGATCGCTACGGGGATCTGCTGGTCGGACAGATCGCCACCGCCGGCATGGAGGCGCTGCGCGAGACGATCGAAGCGGCAGTGCGCGAGCAGCTTGCCCCGGCGGGCCTCTTCTGGAAGAACGACTCCGGCGCACGCACGCTCGAGAGCCTGCCGCAAGTGGCCGAGGTGGCCTTCGGGGAAGTCCCCGAGTCGCTCACGGTGCGCGAGGCCGGGCTGAGCTTCAGCGCGCCGCTCGCGGCGGGACAGAAGACCGGCTGGTTCTACGACCAGTGCGCCAACCGCGCGCGGCTCGCCCGCTATCTCAGCCCGGGCGCCCGCGTGCTCGATGTCTGCAGCTATGTCGGGGCATGGAGTCTCACGGCGCTCGCCGCCGGCGCAGGCGCGGCGCTGAGTGTCGACGCCTCCGAAACCGCGCTCGGGTTCGCCGAGCGCAATGCGCAGGCCAACGGGCTCAGCCTGCAAACGCTGCGCGCCGATGCATTCGAGGCGCTCAGCACGCTGCACGCGCGCGGCGAGCGCTTCGATGTGGTGGTGCTCGACCCGCCCGCATTCATCAAGCGCAAGAAGGACATCCCGCGTGGGCAGGCCGCCTATCGCAAGCTTAATCAGCTGGCGATGGGGCTTATTGCGGAAGACGGGTTGCTGGTGTCGTGCTCGTGCTCGTACCACCTGAGCGCGGAGTCATTGACCGAAATTCTCCAGTCGGCGGCCCGACACAGCAGCCGCGGGGCACAGATCCTCGAGGCCGGCGGCCAGTCGCCGGACCACCCGATCCATCCGGCAGTCCCCGAGACACGCTACCTCAAGGCGTTCTTCTGCCGCATTTCCAGCCAGGTCGGATAAACTGCACCGCCATGATCAGATACCCCGACATCAATCCGATTGCCTTCCGTATCGGCCCGCTGAAGGTCCACTGGTACGGCATCATGTATCTGCTCGGCTTCGCCGGCGCGTGGGGACTCGCTCGCTACCGCGCCTCGCGCCGCGAGTCGACCTGGAAGGCCGTCGACGTCGATGACCTGATTTTCTATTGCATGCTCGGCGTGATCCTCGGCGGGCGTATTGGCTACGTGCTCTTTTACGGCATGACGTTCTGGACCCGCCAGAACCCGTGGTACCCGATCGAGGTATGGGACGGCGGCATGTCCTTCCACGGCGGTCTGCTCGGGGTCGTGCTGGCCATGACGATCTTCGCGCTGCTGCGCAAGCGCAACGTCGCCGATGTGTTCGACTTCACCGTACCGCTGCCGGCACTCGGCCTGTTCTTCGGCCGTATCGGCAATTTCATCAATGGCGAGCTGTGGGGCAAACCGACGACGCTGCCCTGGGGCTTTCTCTATCACGGCGTCGTGCGTCAGCCCTCGCAGCTCTACGAAGCGTTCTTCGAGGGCGTAGTGCTGTTCTCGACCATGTGGCTGTTTACGGCCCGGCCGAAACCGCGGCTCGCTGCATCCGGGCTGTTTCTGCTCATGTACGGCACGTTCCGCTTCCTGGTGGAGTTCGTGCGGTTGCCGGACCCGCAGCTCGGTTATCTCGCCTGGGGCTGGGTCACCATGGGTCAGGTACTGTCATTCCCCATGATCGTGATCGGCGCGGCGCTGCTGATCTACGCGTATCAGACGCGCAGGACCTCCGGCAACTATCTGCCCGCCGCCGCGCGCTGAACGGCAATGCGTCCCTACCTCGATCTGATGCGCCGCATCCTCGAGAGCGGCACGCCGAAGGGGGACCGCACCGGTACCGGCACGCTATCGCGCTTCGGCGAGCAGCTGCGCTTCGATCTGGCAGCGGGATTTCCGCTGGTGACCACCAAGCGTATTCATCTGCGCTCGGTCATCTGCGAGCTACTGTGGTTCCTGCGCGGGGACACCAATGTACGCTGGCTGCGCGAGCAGGGTGTGAGCATCTGGGACGAGTGGGCCGATGAGCACGGCGAACTCGGCCCGGTCTACGGCAAACAGTGGCGCGCCTGGAGGACGGCCAACGGCGAGAGTATCGATCAGATCAGCGCGGCGATCGAGCTGATCCGGCGCGATCCGGACTCGCGGCGCATCGTGGTCAGCGCGTGGAATGTCGGGGAGCTCGACCGGATGCGACTGATGCCCTGCCACGCGCTGTTTCAGTTCCACGTCGCCGCCGGCAAACTGTCCTGCCAGCTCTACCAACGCAGCGCAGACGTGTTTCTCGGCGTACCATTCAACATCGCCAGCTATGCTCTGCTCACGCACATGGTCGCCCAGCAGTGCGAACTCGTCCCCGGGGAGTTCATCTGGACCGGCGGGGACTGCCATCTCTATGCCAATCACATCGAGCAGGCACGCACGCAACTGGCGCGCGAGCCATTTCCGCCGCCGCAGCTGCGCATCCGCCGCCGCCCGCCGACTCTGTTTGACTACCGCTTCGAGGACTTCGAATTCGTGAACTACCAACATCACCCGGCCCTGTCCGCGCCGGTCGCCGTCTGAGGGGCCGGCCGTGACAGCCAAGAACTCCGCACGAGGCACGCCGTACTTCAAAGTGCGCAGCTCGCGGGTGCACGGCCGCGGCGCATTCGCGCTGCGACGCATCCGCAAGGGCACGCGCATCGTCGAGTATCTGGGCGACCGGGTTTCGCACGAGGAGGCGGACCGGCGTTACGAGGACCGTGACGAGCGCGACAATCACACGTTCCTGTTCATCGTCGATGCACGCACCGTGATCGATGCTGGTGTCGGCGGCAACGATGCCCGCTACATGAACCATTCGTGCAATCCGAACTGCGAGACGGTGATCGAGGGCAAGCGCGTATTCGTCGAGGCGATCCGCACCATCCAGCCGGGCGAGGAGCTGAATTACGACTATCAGCTCGGACGCTCGCCGGACGATCCGCCCGACGTCGACGAGATCTATGCCTGCCACTGCGGCCAACCCAACTGCCGCGGCACGATGCTCTGGCCGCCGAAGAAGCCCGAGCAGCGCACGACGGTGCGCACCGGCAAGCGGCCCGCGCGCACCAGCGCTGGCGCGGCGCACAAGAGCAAGCGCCGGATCAAAAAGCGCACCCGGAAGACGGCGCGGTGATGTGATGCGCACCACTGCCGGGCATACCCAGGGCTGGTCGCTCGCGGCGGTCATCGGCGCCATCGGTGTCGTGTACGGCGACATCGGCACCAGCCCGCTCTATGCCCTCGAGGCGACGCTCACCGAGGCGGGACGGTTCGATCACGAGGCCGTACTCGGCTCGCTGTCGCTGATCGTCTGGGCGCTAACCATCTCGGTCACCGTCAAATACGTCAGCATCATCATGCGTGCCGACAACGAGGGCGAGGGCGGCATCCTGGCGATGTTCGCCCTTGCGCAGCGCAACAGCGTCGCCGGCAGCCTGTGGGCACGCACGGTGGTGGGACTGGCGCTCGCCGGCACCGCGTTCTTCTTCTGCGACTCGCTGATCACCCCGGCGATCAGCGTGCTCAGTGCCGCAGAAGGCCTCGAGGTGTTGAGTCCGGACTTCACGCACCTGGTAGTGCCGGTCACCGTCGGGGTCATCGTTGGGCTGTTCATCTACCAGCGCCGCGGCACCGCGCGGGTCGGCGCGCTGTTCGGACCGGTCATGATCGTGTGGTTCCTGGTGCTGGCCGTGACCGGCATCCAGGCAATACGCGCCGATCCAGTGGTGCTCTACGCCATTAATCCGCTCTACGGGGTCGAGCTCCTGGTGCACCGCCCGGGCGTGTCGCTCGCGGTGATCGGCGCGGTCTTCCTGTGCCTCACCGGCGGTGAGGCGTTGTATGCCGACATGGGCCACTTCGGCAAGCGGCCCGTGCGCATCGCCTGGTTCTTCCTCATCTGGCCGGCGCTGATCCTCAATTATTTCGGCCAGGGCGCGCTGCAGCTCGAACACGGGCACTTCATCGCGCAGACGTTGTATCTGATGGTTTCCAGCTCCGCACTGCCATGGATGGTCATCCTCGCCACCGCCGCCACCGTGATCGCCTCCCAGGCGGTGATCTCCGGTGCATTTTCCATGGCACGTCAGGCGGTGCAGCTCGATTTGCTGCCGCGCATCCGGGTGCTGCAGACCTCGGCCACTGCGCTCGGTCAGATCTACGTGCCCGTGGTCAACTGGCTGGTGTGCGCCGCGGTGATCGCATTCGTCGTGGGCTTCCGGTCCTCCAATGCGCTCTCGGCGGCATACGGCTCGGCGGTGGTCGGCACCATGCTGATCACGACCATCCTCGGGGCCTTCGTCGCACTGCAGCAGTGGAACTGGCCGAAGGCTGTGGTGGCGCTGCTGTTCGGTCTACTGTTCATCGTCGATGCCGTATTCTTCGTCGGCAACATGACCAAGGTGCCGAGCGGCGGATGGATTCCGCTCGCGCTCGCCGCGGTATTGTTCACCCTGTTCATCACCTGGCGCAGCGGCCGGCTCGAGCTGCGCGCAGCGCTCGCTCGCCAGGCAATTCCGCTCAGCGAGCTGCCGAATTTGCTCGCCGGCGTGCATCGTGTGCCCGGCACCGCGGTATTTCTCGCCAGCACCCCCGAGCTCGTGCCCTCGGCATTGATCCGCAATCTGGAGCACAACCGGGTTGCGCACGAGCGGCTCATCATCCTGAACCTCGAGATCGTACGCACGCCGCGGCAGGATCCGGCCAACCGGGTCGACATCGATGAGACGCTGCCCGGGGTCTATCTGGTGAGCGCGCGCTTCGGATTCATGGAGACACCGGATGTCGGGGAAGCGCTGCGCGGTTGCCGCGCCCGCGGGCTCAAGGTGTTCATGGAAGACAGCTCATTTTTCGTTGGCCAGCACGTGGTGCGTGCTCGGGATTTGCCCGGCTGGCGCGGCTTGCAGCGGCTGCTGTTCGCGCGCATGCAACGGCACAGCACGCAGGCGGCGGAGTTCTTCCGCATGCCCTCGCGCGGCGTCGTATCGCTCAACACCGTGGTGGAAATCTGAGGCCGCGGGTGCGGGGCTGCCGATGAGCATTCTGGAGCAGCCGCAAGTCTCCTTGATCGTCGCCATGGCGGAAAACGGCTGTATTGGCCGCGACAATGCCCTGCCCTGGCGGTTGCCGGAGGATCTGCGGCGCTTCAAATCCCTGACCCTCGGCAAGCCCATTCTCATGGGGCGGCGGACCTATGAGTCGATCGGTCACCCGCTGCCGCAGCGGCGCAATCTGGTGCTCACCCGCGAGCGCACCTGGCAGCGCCCCGGGGTACTCGCCGTGCACTCCCTCGGCCATGCGCTCGGCTGCGCCCGTGATGCCGATGAGCTGATCGGCATCGGCGGCGCCGAGGTGTACCGACTGATGCTGCCCTTCGCGCGCCGCATCTATCTGACTCTGGTGCACGCGGAGATCCCCGGCGACACGTTCTTCCCCGCCATCGACCCGACCCAGTGGGCCGACGTCGAGTGCCATCGCCATGCCGCCGGGGAGCACAATCGCTATGCGTTCACCTTCATGACCCTCGAGCGCAAAGGCACTCCGCAGGCCCCGGGCGCCTACTAAGCGAGCGCCCGGGCCACGGCTTCGGCAAAGTACGGGATGTTCTGCAAACGCAATCCGGCGATGTTGATCCGGCTGTCATCGGTCATGTAGACATGGTGCGCCTCGCGCAGGCGCCGCACCGTATCCTTGTCAACGCCGAGGTAGGAGAACATGCCGCGCTGGCGCAGGATGTGACTGAAGTCCCTGTGCGGGCAGGCCGCGGCGAGCGCTTCGGCCGCCGCAGTGCGCAGTTGCAGAATCCGCTCGCGCATCGCCGTGAGCTCGCCCTGCCACGCAGCGCGCAGCGCTGCGTTGTCGAGAATTTCCGCAACGATGGCCGCACCATGATCCGGCGGCATCGAATACAGGCCACGCGCGATGCGCACCAGCTGAGTCAGGGCCGCCTCGGCCGCCGCACCGTTTTGCCCCACCACCAAAAGACAGCCCACGCGCTCGCGATACAGGCCGAAGTTCTTCGAGCATGACACGGCAATCAGCGCCTCGGGCACCTCGGCGGCAAGCAGCCGCAGCCCGTAGGCATCGGCATCGAGCCCGCGACCGAGCCCCTGGTAGGCCATGTCGATGAACGGCAGCAGCGCGCGGCGCTGCACGAGCGCAGCGATCTGGCGCCACTGCCCCTCCTCGAGATCCGCACCCGTCGGGTTGTGACAGGACGCGTGCAGCAGCACCACCGAGCGCGGCGGCAGCGCCTCGAGCGCATGCATCATCGCTTCGAACGCGACCCCGCCCGAGCGGCTGTCGAAATACGGATAGCGCTCGAGCTTCAGGCCACAGCCGGACAGCAGCGGCACGTGGTTGGCCCAGGTCGGGTCGCTGACGTGCACGATGGCCTCGGGGCGGGCGATGCGGATCAGCTCCGCGCCGAGGCGCAGCGCACCGCAACCGCCGGGCGCCTGAACCGCGCACAGCCGCTCAGAGTCGCCCAGGGGCGAGCCATCGCCCAGGGCGAGCCGGCGCATTGCCGCGTTGAAGCTCGCGTTACCGGCCGGCGCCACGTAGGTCTTGCTTGTCTGTCGCTCGAGTACGGCGCGTTCCGCCTCGCGCACGGCCTTCATGACCGGGGTGTCGCCCCGCTCATCGCGGTACACGCCGACGCCGAGATCGACTTTGCGGGAATCCGCATCAGCTCGAAATGCGGCCATCAGGCCGAGAATGGGATCCGGCGGCAGCCGGTCGAGATGCTCAAGCACGGGGTTCTCCTCACCGCATGTCGCGCGTGGCGACCGGCCCGAAGTTTACACGGTCAGCGTCACAGTTCCGGCCCTCCGTGGTTCAAGATCAGCGCCCGGGCGCCGATACTCGCCACAGTATCGCTGCACAGTGGACCGGATCGCCCGTCGCGGCACGCAGGGCCCTGCGCAGCACCCTTCAAGAACAGGCTTGCGCAGTTCGTGATTCAGATTATCGGTAGCGTCGTTGTTCTCGCCTGCGTCGCCGTGGGCTTCATGGTCGAGGGTGGGAAACTGCTCGCGCTGTGGCATCCGGCGGAGTTCCTGATCATCATCGGGGCCGCCTTCGGCGCGTTTCTCACCAGCAACCCCATCAAGGTCGTCAAGGCGAGCCTTGCCGGAATCGTCGCGCTGCTGAAGCAGGAGCGCTACGAGCACGATGATTACGTCTCGATCCTGAAGCTGCTCTACGACGTGCTGCTGCGCATTCGCAAGGAAGGCCTGATGTCGATCGAGTCGGACATCGAGTCAGCCGACGGCGGGGAGCTGTTCAAGAAGTATCCGCAGATCGCGGCCGACCATCACCTGCGCAATTTCATCACCGACAGTCTGCGCTTGATGGTCGGCGGCAATCTCGATCCGCACGAATTCGAGAGCCTGCTCGATGAGGAGGTCGAGACCTTTCGGCAAGAGGCGCATGAGCCCGGACACGCCGTGCAGCGCATGGCCGATGCGCTGCCCGGCTTCGGCATCGTCGCGGCAGTGCTTGGCATCGTGAACACCATGGCCTCGATCGCCAGCGCCGACACCGCCACCATCGGTGAGCGGGTCGCCTCGGCGCTGGTCGGCACCTTTCTCGGCATCCTGGTCTCCTACGGCTTTGCCGGCCCGCTCGCCGCGGCAATGGATCATGCCGCCAACGATGAGATCAAGGCCTTCGAGCTGGTCAAGATGGCCCTCGTTGCCAGCGTGCGCGGGTACGTGCCCGCCGTGGCGATCGAGTTCGCTCGCAAACTCCTGTTCAGCGACGTCCGTCCGACCTTTGCCGATCTCGAGGCGAAGCTGAAGGACAAACCCGCGAAAGCCTGATGGCTGCGCAGAAGGAAGAACGGCCGCTCATCGTCGTCAAGAAGGCGCGACGCAGCGAAGGCGGACATCACGGCGGGGCCTGGAAGGTCGCTTACGCCGACTTCGTCACCGCCATGATGGCGTTCTTCCTGGTCATGTGGATCGTCACCGCAGTCAACAAGGCCGAGCGCGCGGCGATCTTCAACTACTTCAAGAATCCGAGCATGCAGAACGGGCACAGCACGCGCGCGGCACCCGGACCGCAAGGGCCGGGCGGCGCCAGTACCAGTCCGATCAACCTCGGCGGAGGATTGAACGGACTCAGCACCAGCCCGCATCAGATCGTTGCCATCACCGGCGTTAGGAGCGGCTCTGGCACCCAGGACACGCTGCAGTCTGCCGCACAGATCAGCAAGCGTGCAGCCCGGCAGCGCCTCGCGCGCGCCGACCACAAGCGCCTGGAATCGCTGATGGCACAGCTGCGCAAGGCGGTCAACAAGAGCCAGGCGCTCAAGCCCTTCAAGGACCAGCTGCTGCTCGACATCACCCCGCGCGGGGTGCGCATACAGATCGTCGACGCCAAGAACCGGCCGATGTTCGATCTCGGCAGCGCCAGGCTGCGCGGCTACACACGCCGCATACTGAAGACCCTCGCACCGTACCTGAACTCGGTGCCGAACCAGATCGCCATCATCGGTCACACCGATGCACACCCCTACCCCGGTCACAATCACTACACCAACTGGGAGCTGTCCGCCGACCGCGCCAATGCCGCGCGCCGCGCCCTGGTAGAGGGCGGTCTCGCGCACGGCAAGGTCGCCCGCGTAGTCGGACTCGCCTCCACCGTGCTGTTCGACAAGACCAACCCCTTCGATCCGATCAACCGTCGCATCAGCATCATTGTGATGACCCGGCGGGAAGCCGAGGCCGCGCTGCGCGCAGACACCGGTTCCGGCGGCACGATTGATCCGCCGAGCGTGCCGGCCGCCGGGCACACCGCACCCGCCACGCCACCGCATTGATCCACCGGCGCTTTCTTCACGCGCCGCTCACCGACTCGCGTGTAGCGTTGCAGCATCCGCTCGCGAGCGAATGCTGCACCAGGATGCTCCACGTTGCGCACCAGCGCAGTGCACCGGTACGCCCCGCTGGCGGTGCCGAAGCCCCATTTCCGGCCGAATTCGCCACCGCCGCCGCTGGCACGGGTTGTGCTTGGCACTGCCCGTCCGACACCGGACTGCGATCACGAAAGGCTCAGCATGCGCAAGGCTCTTCCCACATTACCCGTCGTCGCGGCAGTGCTCGCCGTCCTCGCGCCCACCGGCGCCCGCGCCAGCGACTCGCCCGTTGCGACGCTCGGTGAGCTGCTCACCCACTCCGGTATCAGCACATCCGGCTATCTCGCCGCTTCCTTCTACAGCTCATCCGGCGGCAACACCTTCCATCAGTTTGACACCGCACATGACGCCCTGCAGCTCGATCAGGCCGGTCTCACCGTCGCCTATCAGCCCAAGCAGGGCTTCGGAGCGCTGCTCGATGTGATCGGAGGCGACGATGCGAAAATCGTCAACGCCGCCGAGAACGGCTCGGCTTCGAGTAACAATGCCATCGATCTGCTGCAGGGCTATCTGCAGTACGCCGACGGCGGACTCACCCTACAGGCCGGCAAGTTCACGACGCTGGCCGGCGCCGAGGTCATTGCGCCGACCGGCAACACGAACTTCTCCCGCTCCCTGCTCTTCTACGCCGAGCCGATGACGCATACCGGCGTGCGCGCCACGTACGCGTTCAACAGCGTTCTGAGTGTGATCGCCGGCGTCAACAACGGCTGGAACTACACCAGCATCAGCTCAGGATCGAAAACCCTCGAGCTGGGGATCGCGCTGAACCCGAGCAACGCCGTTTCCTTCACCGCGCAGAGCTACATCGGCAACGATCCGATCGATCTCACCCGCCGCACGCTCATCGACACCGTTGCGACCTACAACGTCACGGCGTCGCTGCAGCTGGTGGCGAGCTACGACTGGGGCAAACAGCGCCCGAGCCGCATCACGCCCGGCGGACAATGGAGCGGGGTCGCGCTGTACGTGAACGAGCGGCTGAGCCGCCGCTGGCGCATCTCGCTGCGCGGGGAAGCGTTCGACGATCGCAACGGATTCGTGACCGGGACGGCGCAGCGGCTCAAGGAGGGCACGGTGACCCTAGGCTACGATCCGGCAGCCGATTTCGAGCTGCGCATCGAGGGGCGCTACGACACCTCGAACCGGGCAACCTTCGTCTATAGCTCTGCAGGCCAGTCCGCCGTCCGCCATGCCGGACAGCAGAGCGAATTCGCGCTGCAGGGCGTGTACTCGTTCTAAAGTCGGGCCGGCAGGCCGGCACTTGCCCGGCCGCCGGCCTCGCAAGGTGATTTCACGCATGCCCCCGGCGCGCCGAACGTGCTATGGTAAGTGAGTCTCAATTCATCGCCGCCGAGCGCGCACCGATCATGCCGAATCCATCTGCCACGACCCCGTCCGTCGAGCCCGTGTCCGCACCGCCGATCTGGACCAATATCATATTGTTTTCGTTGACCTTTTTGGCAGCCGCCGTGCTCGTTCCCTGGTATGGAATCGCGCACGGTTACAGCGCCGCGGCCTGGGTGCTGCTCGGGGTGTTCCTGACGGCGAACGAGCTGTCGATCACGGCCGGCTATCACCGGCTCTGGGCACACCGTGCCTATGAGGCGCACTGGAGCGTGCGCCTGGTCTTCATGATCTTCGGCTCCATGGCGCTGCAGAACAGTGCCTGGGCCTGGTGCAGCGGCCATCGCCGACACCACCTGAACGTCGATGACAACGAGCTCGACCCCTACTCGGCCCGGCGCGGTTTCTGGTTCTCGCACATCGGCTGGATGGTGCGCGAGTACCCGAGCGGGCGAGAGGACTTCACCAACATTCCGGACCTGCGCCGCGACCGCATGCTCGCCTTCCAGCACCGCCATTACCTCGCGCTGGTGCTGCTGACCAACTTCGGACTGCCGCTGCTCGCCGGCTGGCTGGTCGGAGACGTGTGGGGCGTGTTCCTGCTCGCCGGGGTGCTGCGCCTGGTGCTGAGTCACCACTTCACGTTCTTCATCAATTCCCTGGCGCACATGTGGGGCTCGCGCCCGTACACCGAGGAGAACACCGCGCGCGACAACCCGGTGCTCGCGGTGCTGACTTTCGGCGAGGGCTACCACAACTTCCACCACATCTTCGCGCATGACTACCGCAACGGCGTGCGCTGGTGGCAGTGGGACCCGACCAAGTGGCTGATCGGCGGTCTGCAATACCTCGGGCTGACGCGCAAGCTCAAGCGCACGCCGCCCTTTCAAATCCAACGGGCGCTGCTCGCCATGCAGTTCGCGCGCGCCCAGCGTTCGCTCGCGCGGGTTGCACCGACCGTCACGCCCTCGCGCATCAGTGAACTGCATCAGCACATCGCGCACGAGTACGACAGCTTCCTCGCGGCAATTGCCGATTGGGCCAAAGTGAAGGAGCAATGGCTCACGGAGAAGAAGCGGGCGGTCGTCGAGCACTGGGAGCACACCAGCTTTCAGCTGCGCTTCAAGGAGCTCGAGCAGCGTCTGCGCCTGCAGCGGCGCCGGTTGCGCGTGCTGCAGTCGCAGCTCGCCTGACTCTGCTGACCGTTCACTCGCCGACACTCGCTCATGGGACGCATTTTCGAAGTCCGCAAGCACACGATGTTTGCGCGCTGGAACCGCATGGCCAAGCAGTTCGCGCGCATCGCCAAGGACATCACCATGGCGGTGAAGGCCGGCGGGCCGGATCCGACCAGCAACCCGAGCCTGCGGCGGGTGATCCAGAATGCCCGCGCGGTCAACATGCCGAAGGACAAGATCGAAGCGGCGATCAAGCGGGCGAGCGGTCGGGACGCGACGCACTACCAGGAAGTGCACTACGAGGCGTATGCGCCGCACGGCGTGGCGCTGCTGATCGAGGCGGCCACGGACAACCCCACGCGCACCGTGGCGGCGGTGCGCAACATCGTCACCAAGGGCGGCGGCAATCTCGCCACCACGGGCAGCGTTGCCTTTCTGTTCAAGCGCATGGGCGCATTCCGCCTCGATCCGGCCGGCATCGATCAGGACGATCTCGAGCTGTACCTGATCGACCACGGACTGGAGGAGATGGGCGAGAGCAGCGGCGAGAACGGCGAGCCGCAGCTGCTGATTCGCTGTGCCTTCGAGGACTTCGGCAAGATGCAGGAGGCGCTCGAGTCACGAGGCGTGACGCCGCTGTCGGCCGAGCACGAGTACATCTGCGCCGCGCCGACCGAACTGCCCGAAGCGCAGGCCCAGGAAGTGCTTGCATTGATCGACAAGCTCGAGCAGGACGAGGACGTCCAGCGGGTGTTTCACACCCTCGCCTGAGCCGCCGAGCGGCGCAGGCTCAATCCGGCATCGGCGTCATGCGGGCGCCGAGCGAATCCTCGAAGCCGAAGTTGCGCAGGTCCGTGACGCGCTGCGGATAGAGTATGCCGTCGAGATGATCCACTTCGTGCTGTACGACCCGCGCATGGAAACCCTCAACCGTGCGGTCGATCGGCTCGCCCTGCAGATCGAATCCGCGGTAGCGCAGGCGCGTGAAGCGCGGCACGAGTCCGCGCAATCCCGGCACTGACAGACACCCTTCCCAGCCCTCGGCCTGCTCGGTGCCGAGCGGGGTCAACTCCGGATTCACCAGCACCGTGTAGGGCACTGGCGAGACCTGCGGATAACGCGGGTTGTTGGCAACCTCGAAGATCACCACCCGCAGGCTGACGCCGATCTGCGGCGCAGCGATGCCGGCACCATTCAACGCGCGCATGGTGTCATCCATGTCGCGCACCAGCGCCTGCAGCTGCTCATCGAAGCGCTCCACGGGAGCGGCGACCTGCCCGAGCAACGCCTCGCCCATCTTCAACACCCGTCGTACGGTCATGGGTGTACAGTACCCCATTTCCTGCCTTCAGGAGTGGCACCAGATGTGGAACAAGACTGACCCGGAAGAGTCCTTCCGCAACAAGGTCATTTGGTGGGCGGCCGGAATCGTCGCGGCCGCGTTGATCGGCGTGGGCGTCTACTACCGGTTCCATGCGCCGCAGTCTGCCCCGACCAGCACTCCCGTGCCGGCGCCGCCGCCGGCCGCCTCGAGTGCTCCGACGCCGCTGCCGAATGCGCCGCAGAGCCCGGCCATACAGCACCCGGTTCCGGCCAGCGGCGCATCATCGGCCAGCAAGCCGCTGCCGCCACTCAATGCCAGCGACGCCACCGTGCTGACCGCGCTCGACACGCTGATCGGACATCCGGCAGTCGTGCGCTTCATCGTGCCTAAGAACGTCATCCGCCGCGTCGTCGTCACGGTCGACAGTCTGCCGCGCGCGAAGGTGGCGGCAGATCTGCGCCCGATCCACCCGACGCCTGGTGCGACGATGGTGGACCGACAGGGCGGCATCACGGTGCTGAGCCAGCGCAACTTCGCACGCTACGCGCCATTCATCGCCGTCGTGAGCCGACTGAACGTCAACGCGCTGGCGCAGCTCTATTTCCGGCTGTATCCGTTGTTCCAACAGGCGTACGAAAGCTTGGGTTATCCCGGCAAGTACTTCAACGACCGGCTGGTGCAAGCCATAGACAGCCTGCTCGCCACACCGACGCCGGAGGGGCCGATCACGCTGGTGCGGCCCAAGGTGTTCTGGCAATTCGCCGACCCGAAACTCGAGGCGCTGCCAGCCGGGCAGAAGCTGCTGATCCGGATGGGGCCGCAGAACGCGGCCATCATCGAGGCGAAGCTGCGCCAGTTCCGCACGCTGATCGCCAGCCCCCCGCAATAGCCGCGGCGGCGCTCAGCGGCCCGTCGGCCGCTCGAGCTGCTGGCGCAGCTGCACCAGCAGCTCCCCGTGCACGGCAGTGCTGAACGGCTCGCCCGCCTGCCAGTCGTACGCCCAAGGATGTGCCGTGCGCAGTGCGTCGGGCTCATCGCGGTAGCGTGGGATGAGGTGCGCGTGCAGCGCCGGCTCGAGATTGCCCAGCATGGCATAGTTGATACGCACCGCTCCCGTGACCGCGAGCACCGCATCGCCGAGCCGCGCCAGATCGAGCAGAAAGCTGCTGCGTGCGGCAAGATCCAGCGCGTTCAGGCTGGGAACCACCGGGTCAGGCAGCAGCAATGCGTAGCCACGCAGGAACTGCCGCTCGCCGAGCACAGCCCACCCCGAATGCATCCGGGCGATGAGCCGCGGGTCGGCGCCGGCGCGCAGCACCTCGACCTGCCGGTGGATCGCACTTAGCATGTGACCCCCAGTGCACGCAGCGCGCTCACGGTGCTCGCGTGACTCGTGTGTTCGATCGCCTGCCAACCCCGGCTGCGTGCGGCACGTACGTTCTCCGGCCGATCGTCGATGAACACCGTTGCAGCCGGCTCGAGATCAAAGCGCCGCTCGGCCTCGGCATAGATCCCCGGCTCGGGTTTCATCACCCCGGCGAGGAACGACGGCAGCGCGCCGTGGCCGATGCGATGCAGACCGTATTCGCGCGACAAATGCGCCCAGTGCAGATCGCCGATGTTCGAGAGCAGATAGACCCGGTAGTGCTCGCTCAGGCGCTGCGCCAACGCCACCATCGCCGGCTGCAACTCGAAAATGCCCACCCAGGCGGCGTACGCTGCGGCGGGATCCATCGGCCGCGGCGCAAGTCGCGCAAAGCGCTCGAGCAACTCTCCGCCCGTCAGCCGGCCGCACTCATGCTCCTGCAGCGCGACGCGCGTCAGCACCGAATTCAGATCGAGTGCCTCGACCTCGTGGGCCCGCAGAAACTGCAGAAACGGCTCGCTGTTCAGGTGCACGAACACCCAGCCGATATCAAACACGATATTACGCATCAACCCGATTGCTCCCTTGGCATCGCCGCCGCCGGCTCACAGCGGAAACGGCATCACCATCCCGGTATCCCCGGGAGTCAGATTCACCGCGACTACCGTGGCCTTGGGGAAGAAGTTGAACTCCGAGGCGCTCGCCCAGGTATAAGCGCCCATCGCACGGCCGATGATCAGATCGCCCGCCTCGAGCTTCGGCAGCAGCAGATTCTCGGCGATCACATCGATGCTGTCGCAGGTCGGTCCGGCAAGCACCGAGGGCAACCGCTCGGGGGAGTCTTTCAGAGGCTCCACCGGGTAGCGGGCGTGATCGTAGAGCTGCCCGCTGTAGGAGCCATACAGCCCATCATCGAGGTAATACCACCAGTGCCCTTCCCGGCGCGCCCGCCCCATGACGGAGGCGACGCCGATCGCCGCCGGGCCGACGATGAACCGTCCGGGTTCGGCGATCACCCGCACGCGCTTCGGCAGCGCCTCCAGTGCCACGCGCAGCGGCTCGCAGAACCGCTCGATATCCTGCACCGGCTGCGTGTAATCGATCGGAAATCCGCCGCCGATGTCCAGCGTGTCGAGGACGCCGAGCTTGCGCCGACGGCCCGCAGCCATCAGCTGCGCGCAGGCATGGAGCGCCTCGACGTGCTTAGCCGAATCCCCGGCCTGTGAGCCGACATGAAACGACAGCCCGCGCACGGTGATACCGAGTTCGGCGGCGAGTTGTGCCAGGGCGAGGGCATCCTCCGGGTCGCAGCCGAACTTGCGCGACAGGTCGCACACCGCCCCGGGACTGCGGAACGAAACGCGCAGCAGAAGCTCGGCGCGGTCCGTGAAGCGCTCGAACTTGCGCACCTCGTCGGGATTGTCGGCCACGAACGTGCGCACGCCGAACTCGAGCGCATTGCGGATGTCCTGCGGGCGCTTGATCGGATGGGTGTGGATGCAGCGCGCCGGATCGACGCCGAGGCGCCGGGCGAGCTGCACCTCGCCGCTCGTGGCCAGATCGAGAAAGCCGCCCTCGGCGAGCACGGTCTGCACCACCGCCGCGTGCGGCATGGGCTTCAGCGCGTAGTGCAGGTCCACCCGCCCGAGCGCCGCGCGCAGCTTGCGGTACTGCACGCGCACGCGCTCGCAGTCGAGGATGAGCAGCGGGGAGCCGAACTGGCGCACGAGGCGACGGATCTCCGCCGGCTGGAAAGGATCGACGAATCGAGTGCGTCTGACGCTCATGGAGTCTCCTGCTTCGCGCCGGCGGCCGCGCGACGCAGCCGGTCGCGGATCGCCGCCCAGGCTTCGCCGTCGGGCACGTCCTGCACCAGGATGCGCTCGGCGCCGCTTTTGTCGAGGGTGCGCAAATGCGCATACAGGTCGTGCGCGTATTGCGGGGCACGCGCACCGGCGTCGATCCAGAGGACACCCGGATGCGGTGCCGCGCTCGGGCGCCAGGCCAGCACGGCCACTGGCCGACCGCCGTGGGCGAGCGCGGCGCTACGCGCCTCGATCTGCTCGGACGGCACGATGCTGAGGGGCGTCGTTGGGGCGTAGTGCGCGGGCGTGCTGCCCGGAACCCGCGGGGAACCTGCATCGGCGCCGATCGCCAGCGGTCCGATCAGCGCGCTGATTTCCCCGGCGGTGATACGCCCGGGCCGCAGGAGGCGAGCCACCCCGTCCTGGAATGCCACAATGGTCGACTCCAGTCCGATGGCGCACTCCCCGCCGTCGAGCACGATCGGCACGGTCTCGCCGAACTCCTCCCGCACGTGCTCGGCACAGGTGGGCGAGACCCGCCCGTAGCGATTGGCCGAGGGCGCCGCGATGCCTCCCCCGAAAGCGGCGAGCAGCTGCTGCGCCACCGGGTTTGCGGGCACCCGCAGCGCCACGGTGTCCTGTCCGCCGGTCACGCTGTCCTCGACGCCCTCGGCGCGCGGCAGCACCAGCGTGAGCGGTCCGGGCCAGAACCGCTCGGCGAGCCGCCGCGCCTGCTCCGGCACCTCGCGCGCCCACGCAGCAAGCTCGCCGATATCGGGCAGGTGCACAATCAGCGGGTGCCGCGCCGGCCGCCCCTTGATCGCGAAGATGCGCCGCACCGCGGTCGGGTTGCGCGCATCGGCGCCCAGTCCGTAGACCGTCTCCGTCGGAAATGCGACCAGCTCACCGGCGCGCAGCGCGCGCGCGGCAGCCGCGATCTGCGCAGGTGTCACTCGACCCATCCGCCCGCTCCGTCGCGCCGGCTAGGGCAGCGCGCGCCGCACCCAGCCACTACCGTCGGTGCGCACCAGCTCGTAGGCCGGCCAGTAGTGATCGTCGAGCGTCAGGGTGATGACGTGCGGCGCATTGTTCCAGCCGAGCGTGGTGATGCGCACCGAGGCGTGATCGGGCCGGTGGGCCACGGCGCGCAGGAACGCATCGAGGTCCAGGGTGGGATGGCCGTCGACCGCGACGATACGCAGCCCCGAGTACAGACCGTATCGGGCCGCCGGCGAACCGTAGTCGAAGTTGTCCACGTAGACCCCGACCGGCGGCACGCCGCGCTGCGCCAGCATCGAGTGGAACGGCCGCTGCAGCGTTGCGCCCGCCCATTGCACCACCCGGTGCAGACGCGTGCCGGAGAGCACGACCGTCGGCACGTTCAGCGTCAGCGCCTGGCGTCCCCGCCACACCGTCAGGCTCACTTGGCTGCGATCGGCCGTGGCGCGCTCGACCTGCTCGAAGCGGGTGACCACGTGGCCGTCGATCGCGAGCAGCAGGTCCCCGGGCTCGAGCAGCCGCGCGGCCGGCGAGCCGCCGGTGGTGCGGATCACCGTCAGCACGACGCGGCGGGTCGCGCTGTGCGCGGCCAGCCGCTGGGCCCAGACGGGAGTGAGCCCGATCAGCCGCGCGCTGGCGAGCGGCGTGAGCCCGAGTTCCACATCGAGGGAGTGCAGCGGCTGGCCGCTGCGCATGCGCTCGATCATGTCGTGCACCGGCCCGATCGGCACGCCCTGCAGGTCCTGACCCACCCCGTTGGCGGTGTCGAAGGCGAAACTCGACCACAACCCGATGACCTCGCCACGGCCGTCGGTGAGCACCCCATCGAAGTTGTTCGGTGGGTTGACCAGCTGGATGCTCTCGATATTGGTGTCGCGGAAGCGCATGGTGCGCGACAGCGGCAGCCCGAGCGGCTCGATGCTCGAGACCTGGGTGCTGCGGAAGTGCAGATCGTTGTCGTTGCCGATGCCGACGACGTCGATCGGCTCACCCGAGACCAGCGGGTGCATCACCAGGTGCGCGGAGCGCACCGGCGTCGAGCCGATCAGTCGCGGGTCGTAGGCGACGACGGCCAGGTTATGGATCGGGCTGACATACACCACCCGGCCCGGCACCTGCACGGTGCCGGCGAAGGTGATCGTGACGTCCCCCAGCGAGACCGGAACGGTGTTGCGGTCCACCACCACCCAGCCGCGCCGGGCGTCCACCACCAGCCCGGTGCCGTGGTAGTAGT
>DAHVTM010000087.1:0-3916 GCA_027324195.1 Gammaproteobacteria bacterium
GATGCGCAGGCGGATCGCACCATTCGCCAGATCATTGCGGCGAACGATCCGAATCCGGCGCGCACCCGCCGTACGGCGGAGCGCGTCCGGGCCGAGGATGCCCGCTTGAACAACCTGCGCGGCGCCGGCTGGGGGCATGCGCGCCTTCATGCCGAGCGGCTGGCGGCAGAGGGTCGTTCAGGCACGCGCTCGACCGGGCTGCTCAACGCCGGGCACTGGATGTACTGAGGGAAGGCGCGATCCATGAGCGAATCTCAAGCGCCGAGTGCGCCGGCGCCCCGGCCGGGGGCCGGCCCGGTTCCGCTGCCGCCGCTCGAAGGCATGGCCGTCGTGCTCGGTACGATCGCGCTATCGCTCGCGACGTTCATGAATGTGCTCGACACGTCGATCGCCAATGTGTCGATTCCGGCGATCGCCGGTGATCTGGGGGTCTCCCCAGACCAAGGCACCTGGGTTATCACCTCGTTCGTGGTGGCAAACGCCATTTCGATGCCGCTCACGGGCTGGCTGACCCGCCGTGTCGGACAGGTGCGGCTGTTCACGGCCTCGACGCTGCTCTTCGTAGTCACCTCGGCGTTGTGCGGGCTGGCTCCGACCTTCAGCACTCTGGTGATCTTTCGTGCTCTGCAGGGACTGGTGGCCGGCCCCATGATCCCGCTGTCGCAGGCGCTGCTGCTCTCGAGTTACCCGAAGTCGCGGGCCGGCGCGGCGCTGGGCGTCTGGTCGATGACCACACTGGTCGCGCCGGTCGTCGGTCCGGTGCTGGGTGGCTGGATCACGGACAATATCTCCTGGCCGTGGATCTTTTACATCAATGTGCCGATCGGCATCGTCGCTGCGCTCATTACCTGGTCGGTCTACCGCCGCCGGGAGACGCCCACGGCGCGCGTGCCCATTGATAAGGTCGGATTAGGCCTACTCGTGCTGTGGGTGGGCTCGCTGCAGGTCGTGCTGGATAGGGGCAAGAACCTCGATTGGTTCGGCTCGCCGCTCATTGTCACGCTCGCCATCGTGGCGGCGATCGCCCTCGTGGTCTTTCTCGTGTGGGAGCTCACGGACAAACATCCGGTGGTGGATCTGCACCTGTTCAGCGGGCGGAATTTTCTGGTGGCGACGGTGGCGATGTCCGTCGGCTACGGACTGTATTTCGGCACGGTCGTTCTGCTGCCGTTGTGGCTGCAGCAATACATGGGCTACACCGCGACGCTCGCGGGCTGGGTCCTCGCCCCCGTCGGCTTGATGGCGATCGTGCTGACGCCCGTGGTCGGACGGCTGGTCGACCGCTTCGATCCGCGCTGGTTCGTGACCGTGTCATTCCTGATCTTCGCGCTCGTGATGTTCATGCGGGCGGACTTCACTACGCAGGCAAGCTTCGAAGTCATGCTCACGCCGACTCTGATTCAGGGCGCTGCGCTGGCGACGTTCTTCATCCCGTTACTCGCGCTGGCGTTCTCGGGGCTGGAGTCCGAGCGAATTGCATCCGCTTCGGGATTAATTAACTTCGTGCGCATCACCGCCAGCTCCTTCGCGACATCGATTACGACGACGCTCTGGTCGCGCCGCGCGCGGCTGCACCATGACCGGCTGGTGGCGAGCCTGACGTCCAATCCCCAGGCTCATCAGTTCATGGTGCATATGCACGCTGAGGGACTCAGCCATCAGCAGAGCTCGCTGCTGCTCAACCACATGGTGGACAACCAGGCCTTCATGATGTCCGCCGACGACATCTTCTATGTGTCGGGGATCTTGTTCCTGGTGATGGTGTTCCTGGTCTGGTTCGCCAAACCGGCCCGAACCGCGATGTCGGCGGAACTCTCCGCCGGCGCGCACTGAGCTGCGCTCAGTCGCTCGGCGGCCTCAGGGTGGCGGCACGCAGACCGGCCGCGAATTTGTTCTCCCGCGCCGGCTCGAGCCCGCAGGCGTCGCACAAGGCATACACCAGGGGCAGCAGCGCTTCGGGGTTCCCCTTGGTCAGTTCGACCTCGACCCGGTGCAGCCGCTCGAGCGGCCGCTGTGCTGAGTCGAGCAGTTCCGTCTCATCCAAGGCGATCTCCCCGAGCTGCCCCGCAGCCATGCCCTCGCGTACTGCAAAGCGCTCCCGGTGAGTGTGGGCGACGAAGAGGGGACGCAGCACCGCGGTGCCGAGCGTGCGGTGCAGCCACGATCCAACCGGACCCTCCGAGCGCTCGGGCCCGGCGGCGCCATCCGGAAGCGCCTCGGTGATCTCGCGACGCTCGGCCCGGTCCGTCCGTGCCGAACGGAGGCTCTTCAGCGTGGCCTCCGCGTGTGCACCCTCCTGGCGCACGCGCAGGGCGAACCCGGCGCGCAGGACCCGCCAATCTGCCGTATCGAGGTAGGCGTCGCGGAGCGATTGGGGGGGCAGCCGCTCCACCCTCAGCCCGGCCGTAGGCAGGCCCGCACCGAGCCAGCGGCGCACCGCGTTCAGATCTCCGGCAGCGAGCTGCCATTCGATCTCGGGGGCGTCCCGGAAGGGCCGCGGCGGGGGCATGTGAGCAGGGGGCTCGGTGGCCATGGGCGAGCGTGCGGGGCGAAGTGGGGGCGGCAGCCCCATCATAGCCCGGCCGCCCCGTCCCGCTGCGCTGGCCGCGACCCGGGCGGCCTCGGTAAAATCCAAATTGACGCTGGCGCCCGTGGTTACGTATTATTCGCGCCCCCGTGCGGCAGGTCTGGCTTGCGGGCGAGTGGGCGATGCAGTTTCGCGTGCCCGTAGCTCAGTTGGATAGAGCACCGGCCTTCTAAGCCGGTGGTCGCAGGTTCGAGTCCTGCCGGGCACGCCAGCCGCATCGGCGGCCGGCACAGCCGCGACGGGGGGGGATGGTTGCGACGACGGTGGACGTAGCTCAGCTGGTAGAGTCCCGGGTTGTGATCCCGGTTGTCGTGGGTTCGAGTCCCATCGTCCACCCCAAATTTGGCGGAAAGCGCTCAGAGCGATTTCCGCGACCGATAATGGGCCGTTAGCTCAGCTGGTAGAGCAGGAGACTCTTAATCTCTTGGTCGTAGGTTCGATCCCTACACGGCCCACCAATTCATCTTTAATATCAGTCGTTTGCGAGGACGTCGGGTTCGCAGGCTTCACTGTGTGCTTCATTATCATGCAGACTCCTTGCAGCGATTTGCTCACCGCTGCACGCAGTGCTCCGAGGCGCGTATCGCTTCAATCCGGCGCATCGTCTCGCCGCTCACGAAGGACGTTGCCTATCGTGCGCAGGTCCGAGTAAAGGGCCGGGCTGCTCGTCGGCGACATTCCCGAACCGAAAGGAAGCGGAGCCCTGGGCGGCCTCGATTGAGACCGCCATTCGCGAGGGCGGTCACTTCCCGCACGCCGCCGCCGAAGCGCACGAGCTTCGATGCGCTTGCCAGGGACTACATCGAGACGGTCCTGGCCGAGTTCGACGAGGTGCAGCGCGCCGCCCGTACGCTTCAGCTCACCTGGTGGTCGAAGCAGTTCGCCGGCAAGAGTGTCGCTGAGATCACCGCTGATGCGATCTCGAAAGCCCGGGACGCGTGCGCGACCGAAACCTTCACGCGCGGCAAGCCACGGAAGGACAAGGAGACGGGCGAGATCATCGCGCCCAAGGAATACCGGCGCAGCGGCGCGACCGTCAACCGCTACATCGCGACGCTCTTGCACCTGTTCTCCTTCGCGGTCAACGAGCGCCGGCTGATTGACCGCAACCCGGTCGGCGACATCCGCCGCAAGAAGGAGGCGAGGGGCCGGATGCGGTTCCTGTCGGATGAGGAGCGGACAGAGCTGCCGGATGCCTGCGCCAGCTCCGAGTGGCCGCCGCTTTACGCCCTGGTTCTGCTTGCGATCACAACCGGTGCGCATCGCGGTGAACTCCTATCGCTCAAGTGGACCGATATGGACCTGAAGGCGGGTCGAACGATGCTACAC
>DAHVTM010000094.1:0-6677 GCA_027324195.1 Gammaproteobacteria bacterium
GGCATTGCCCAGATCCACCGTCCCGGTGGTATTGCCGCTCAGCGTCCCGGTGCTGATGAGCGTCGTGCCGCTCTGAGTCACCGCAGCGCTGATGTCGCCTGCACCGATCGTCGTGGTGCCACTCGTGCCGGTGCTGATCGCCGGCAGCGCAACCGTCGTGGCGTTGCGAATGAGCGCAGCGCTCGCCCCGTTGCTGCTGGTCTGGAGCGCTCCGGCCATGTCGATCGCACCGCCGCCGCCGTTGACCAGAAGGTCACCTGCGCCGGCGTTCACCACGCCACCCGAGGACTGCGTGATCCCCACCCCCTGCAACGTCACGCCACTGCCCACCAGGCTCGCTGTGCCAAGTCCGAGTGTGCCGCCGGTCGAATCGAGCGAAATACTGCCCCCATTGGTGGTGATTCCGGACACGCTTCCCACGGTGCCGACGTCAAACGCGCCGCTCTGCGAGTATGCAAAGGGATTGCTCGCTCCCGTGATGTCCGCAGCCAGCGTGAGCACGGGGCTGACGGTGAGCGTCGGATCGGCACTGGCCTCGATCCCCAGAGCGCTGGCCGTGACCGTCTTTCCGGATGCCTGAGTGAGCGTGCCACCTGCGGCGGAAAGCACAACAGTGCCGGCACTCACGTTGTCATTGAGTGCCAGATCGCCCCCGCTCGACACCAGCGCGATGCTGCCAGAGGAACTCGGCGCGGTGACCGGGGCCGCGACGGTGAGCGTACCGCCCGCTTGCAGCTGTACCGGGCTGGAGGAATTGGTGAGCACCGAGCCACTGGTATTGAGCGTCCCGGTGGTCTGCACAGTGATTGCGTTGCCGGTTTGGTTGATGCCCGAGACCGTGAGCGCACCGGAGTTCACCAGCGAGATGTCCCCGCTGGTGCCGTTCGTGGCGTTGAACCCCCCGATCGCGTTCGCTCCCCCGAGCACCGTGCCGCCACTCGAACTCGTCGTGAGCGTGCCGGAAGTAACGATTTTGCCTGCAGTGCCGCTCTCACTGATTGCGCCTGAAGAGGTCAAGGCGACCGCGCCGCCTTGGGTCGCCACTTCGTCCTGAAGTGCTATGGCGCCACCGCTGTTGTTCAGCGATACCTCACTTCCGGTGGTCGTGATTCCCGACACAGTCGTCCCGCCCGGAGGGGTCAGGGAACTCACGGTTACCGTGTCCCCGGTCCCACTGTCCGAGACGTAAACTCCATTGGTTGCGCTCGAATCACTCGCGGCAAGACTGCTCAACCCCACGGTATCAATCGGAGCGGCAAGCGAGCCGATACCGCTCTGGGCCTGCATCACGAGCGATGGCGAGCCGCCGAGCGTCAAAACCTCTCCTGATGCACTCGGCGAGATGGCACCGTGCGGCGCGTTGAGCACCAGTGCACCGTTGTTCGTGTAGGACCACGAGCTGTTCCAGGTGATGTTTGCGGCAGAATTCAATGACAGCGCCGAAGCACTCTGTGTCGCAGGCTGTATCGCGACCGTGCCGTCCGCATTGGAGATCGTAATATCGCCGCTCGAGCTCGAGAGAGAAACTTGCGCGGTACTCAGCTCGGTGCTGAGCGTCCCGTCGGTGACGGTCGAACTCGTGCCTGAGCCGTTGGCGCCATGCACGATGGAAATCGTCGCCGGATCCAGAAGCAGCGTTCCGACTCGGCCCGCCGGCGCGCGCAAGTCAACTCCGCCCTGAAACTGAAGCGTCTGTCGGCCAGAAACTTCTGCCGACCCGCCGCTACCTTGTCCGCTTCCGCGGGCGGAGATGTGCCCGAGAAATTGCGTACTGCCGTTCGACCAGACCGTTACCTGACCACCGTTGCCGTTATCCAAGGCATTCGCATTGATGGTGGCTCCCGCTCCGATGTGCGTCGCGGCTGAATCCTCGAGCCCCGGGTTCGCGCCGTGCGCGCCACCGCCAACATATACGCTGCCACCGCCGGCACCGCCGTTTGCATCAATGACGGAGTGTCCGTCGAGCGATACAGTTTTACCCAGGACTTCAACTGTTCCACCGATGGAACTCGCACCCCTGCCGCTGGCATCGAGTGTTCCGCTGTTTGATACGGCGCCATCCGGGCCCGACAGCACGATCGTGCCGCCAATACGATTTATGTGACTGGCGCGCACGATCCCGCTATTGTTGACGGCGGATGCAAACACGGCCTGGGTTGCCCGTGCGGTAAGCAGCACCTGTCCGCCATTCGCCTCAATACGTCCGGCATTTTGCACCGCAGCACTGGCGTTCGTTGGATTGCTGTGAAGATCTCCGCTGACTTGCAGTCGCAGCAGGCCGCCTCCATAAAAATCCAGGGTCGCCACCTTGCCCGCCGCCATGGCGACCGTGCCGTAATCTGCCACCACGAGTCCGCTGTTAAGAACGGTGCCGCCGAGCAGCGCCACAGAGCCGCCGTTTGTCGCCCTGATCGTGCCGTCATTGATGACGGCGCCGGGTGCGCCGTTCAGGGCGCGAAACGAAAAATGCCCCGTGGCGGAATCGAAACCGGTCATCTCCAGAGAGCTCGCGATGAGCGAGCCGACGTTGAGCTCGGCACTGCGGCCGAACAGAATGCCGTTCGGATTGAGCAATACGATCCGGCCGTTCGCATCGATCTTGCCAAAGATCTGGCTCGGATTTGCATCCAGAATTTCATTGATTGCCACAGAGCTGGCCGAGGGCTGGGCAAACTGTACGGTGTCGCCGGCACCGACATTGAAGCTCTTCCAGGTCAACGTCAGCTGGTTCGAGAGCTGCTGGATCAGCGTTGTCGAGGAGCTGGGATGCAAAATGCTGCCGGTACCACTCGTCACGGCACCACCGCTCGGACCGGCCGCCAGGGCCGCTGGCACGCCCGCACCGAAGCCGATGGCCGTAGCCAAGCCCACTGTGACCGCGCGCAGCTCCCTGCGAATGAACAGTCGAATGGTCGGATTACCCATTTAGCATCACCCCCGCCAGCCAGAATCGCCTAGTCGCGCTTCGCCTGGCGCTAGAAACTGATTCCCATCCTGAAGAAGTACTCCGGTCCGCTGCCGGTTCCCGGCAATCTGGCGGTCACCGGTGTCGCGACATCGACGCGTGCGAAAATTCGCCCGGGCACGTTGAATTGAACGGCGCCGCCCCAGCCGCCGAGATTCACGTAACGGGTATTTGTCGGTTCGGGGACGGACGTTGAAAAGCCATTCAGCCAGCCCGCTCCGTAATCGACGAATAGCGAGAACTGCAGCTCCTGGCCCCACGTACGGCCGCGAAACGCCGGCCGGTTCGCAAAGCCCGGCGCACCGACGATCAATTCCGCAGTTCCAATGAGTCCTTTGTCGACCAATTCCGTAGCGACGGGGTAGGCGCGCACGGCATCGGGACCGGCAAGCGAGAGCTGCTCGAGCGAGACCAGGGGATCGGTGCTCTCCTGTCCCTGTACGTGCAGCAGCAACGAGATGTTCGATGTGAGGCGCTGCAGGCGCTGAATGGAGAGCGCGACCTTATTGAACTGACCGGTGGCGCCGTAGCGGCTCGCGTTTGGATTGGCTGCGGGCTTGTACGTGCCGAGCGCGCCGAGCAGATTGTTAAAGCCGTGTACGTATGCGAGCAGCAGCTGGTTGATGCCGTGAAAGCGTGCATCGATCCGCGTCCACTTGTAATCCAGGCGCACCGTGCTCAGGTTGTCCTGGAAGAGCTTGGTTCCATCGGCCGTGAATGAGGCCCGCTTGACATCAAATGCGACGCCAACGCTCGAACTGCCGAGACGGCTTGGTGAAAATTTGTGCTGATAACCAAGCTGCGCAATGGACGAATGTCCGGTCGCGTGCAGGAGTTGCAGGCTACCACTGAGCCCGCCGATCACGTAAGCATTCGTGTAATACGAGACGTCGAGAAAATCATTTGCGGTGAGTACCGGTACGGTGTAGGCGGCCCCGCCATATGTGCCGTGCTCACTGTGGTGCTGCGGGTCGAATTCATACATTCCGGAGAACTGCAGCTTATCGGCGAGACCGAACGGGTCGTTCAACGTGACGCCGATCTGCGCTCGATACTTCCCCGAGACTCCCACGCCTTCGTTGTCGATGGAGAAATTTCCGTTTGCACGAGCCACTTTCTGTACCCGCAGCGTCAGATCGCTGGTGCCAAGTCGGCGGCCGGCAGACAGTACGCCAAATGCGCTCACGCCAGGGTAGCCGTTGATGGTCAACAGGGCTGACTCGATCGCATCTTTGTTGATCGGTTGCCCTAGCAGGGTTTTCAATGGACGGCGCAGCACGCGCTTCGAGTAACCCCTGTTGCCGATGATGCGTACGCCCGCAAGCGTTGCCGGAAGCACCTCGACCGTCACGACACCGTTCACGACGGTCTGCGCCGGCACGAAGGCCTGGGCGAGCACCAGGCCTTTGCTGTGGTAATAATTGGCCACTTCCGCAGCGATCGCCTGCAACTGGTTGATCGCATAGCCCCGCGGGGGCTGCTTGGCCAGTGCTTGAGCCAGAATGCGCTCGGCCGCTGCAACGCGAATGCCGTATTGTGGCATGTCATGCACGCCGATCAGATGGAATGCCTTGACGAGAAGTTTCGGCCCCTGCGTCAGGCCGAATGGGCGCTCGTTGACCCCCGGGATGACCAAGCGCGGCACGGGCGGGGTGAGCGCTGGCGAGGTGCTCTGGGGGGTCGGCGGCAGCACGCCATTGGATGGAGCCAGCGGGAACGCCTGCACCACTGCATTGTGCACCGCTGCCGATGCCAGCCAAGTCATGGCCAGAAGCAACGCTCGATTGTTACTGATGGAAAGCTTGTCGAAACGCACGAGGTCCGTTCCCCCGGAACCGGGTCTTAAGCGCGTGTGCCCGGCCCTCTGCTGGCGCTTTTTTCGGCGCGCGCCGCGTTGATTCTTGGCTCGTTGCGAGCGCCGGTACGTTAGCCCGTCCAATGCGGCTTTGCAAGCGACCCATGGTATCGGCCGGGCGCAGAATTAGCGCTCGGGGCGTGCTGGCGCAACAGGCGGATTCACTGCGATTGCAAGTGTTCTCGCCAGGGCCGCCAGCGGGCTTTTGGAGGGAGTAATCGGTGTGCTCGACAGCGCCTGCTGTTGGCGCAGCCGTTCGCGCACGCTATCCATGACGGCAGCGAACCAATCGGTGTCACGGTCCGCTGCGATGCGAGCCGGTCCGAGCCGAATGAGTGCGGCAGTCACAGCCCGCATGTGAGCATCGCTCCAGTGGCGCTCGGACAGCAGAGGGCGCAGCAGCTCGCGCACTGGGTCGGCGGACGGCTTGCGCAGCCGCCGCTGCAGGACGCGGCTGGATGCAGGCGCCGGGACGGGACTTTTCATGGCGGTCCACACCAAGAGCGAGAGCAAAATCGCGAGCAGCGCAGCGAGCGCACTCAGCACCGCGATTCGCCTGGCGCGGTGCGCCGTCGGCAGGCTGCGCGCCGCGCCAGGCGGCAGGTGCGCGGCGGTTGACGGCCTGATGCTCCGCGGCTGGGTCGTGATTTCGAACTCGGAAACTTCCGGCGCGCTGCCGTTCTCCACGGAGCGCTGCCGTGTGTCCGGGTCCGATCCGTCGAGCAGGGGCGCGCGCAGCCGCCGATAGGTTTCGCGACTGATGCGTCCGTCCAGATGCTCGCGACCGAGGGCGCGCAGCCTGTCAGTGATGTCTGCTCTCATCCTCCCCTGCCGGCCGGCTATTGGATCTGCCGCACCACTCGAAAACCGGTCACCGCCGAGGGCGCGCCGCTTTGCGGCCGCGCCGCACGCGGTGTGCACTCAGAGAAGCTGTCACGGTAATCGCCACCGCGTGCCTGCAGTTGGCTGCCGTGGCGGACCCATTGCTGGACATTGCCATAGGGATTGTATAGGCCCCACGCATTCGGGGAACCGGAGTTGACCGGCAGCAGCGATGCGGCAACGCCGGGTTTGCGGCAGTTCGCATTCTCCATCGGCGCGCCCTTCGCACCGGCATCCGCCGCATAAACATACTGCGCGGCGGTCGGCAGCCTGTAGATCGCCCCTGTTTCCCGCGACAGCCAGTGCAGGTACTGTCTGGCCTGCCCAATCGAAATCGACGTGACCGGCAGATTCGGCGAGGCGGTGCTCGGCGCGCACTTTCCGCTCGCATCGCAGTAGCGTGCAAAATCAGCATTGCTGACCGTGTAGCGGCCGATGGCAAACGGATGACCGCCGGGCGGCGCCGGCACCACCACCAGGATCGGTCCACGCGCGCCCGCGATCCGATCCCAGCAGCTTGCCCGGGGGTTGGCCCCCGCACCGACAAGCTCCGGATTTGCGCAGCTGTGCAGCGCGGGCGGGCCCGCGAGGACAGGGTGAGATATTGCGGGTGTCGAACGGGCAACTGGCATCGCAGGCGCCGTTTGCGCGGGCGCGAGCGGGCGTGCCCGTTCGGGCGTCGTCGAGGCGCTGCGCACAGCAGGCGTGGCGACCGATTGAGACTGTGCAGGCGCGCTTGGTGGTGGTGGCGTTGCTCGCGCGAATGTCTTGTCATTCGGGAAGAGACTGTGGCCGATGGCCATCAGGTGCGCCGCAGCGCTCGGATTTGCCGTTCCGGCGAGTCGTGCCGCAAAGTCGCGCTCAAGTGCCCGCATGAGCGCCCTCGCCTCCACGGGGGATTGCTGTGACGCCTGTGTGATCTGCGCGCGGACGCGGGCGAGATCCTTCTGGTCGACCCTGCGCATGGCGTGCTCG
>DAHVTM010000097.1:0-7355 GCA_027324195.1 Gammaproteobacteria bacterium
CCGGCCCTCAGCGATGAGCGCTTCGCGCCTGGCCGGGCACGCCGATACGGTTCCGCGGCGAGCGTGTCGCGATATTGCGCGACGAGCGCGGGCGTGATGTCGCAAAGCTTCAAGCGCCCGAGCTTCTCCCGCCACCAGGGCAAGGTGGATTTGTGCATGCGGCCGTCGCGCAGCTTCGGGGCTTCGCGCTCGAGGTAGCGGTCGATCGCTTCGGCAAGCGTCCGGCGGCGCGCCTCGGCCGAGCGGAAGTGCCGGCCTTCGATCATCTCCGCCTCGACGGTCTTGGCCCAGCGCCCGGCCTGCCGCTTCGAGGAGAAGCTCGCAGTGCGCGCCGGAAATCCCGCCATCCGAACCTGCACGTGGAAAGCGCGTGTGCCATCGGCCTTGGCACGCTCCCGGATCGTCGCCATCGTCCATCCTCGTGTCGCGGCGCATAGGGCCGCACGCCTCAGCAAGACTATAGCTCAAAAGTCGCCGACCAACTGTGCCAGCAGTGTGCCAAGCAATCTTATTGCGCCCTTGCGTGAGTGCTATTCTATTGATAGTATTGGGTTTAATTGGTGCCGGCTGAGAGATTTGAACTCCCGACCAACGGTTTACAAAACCGCTGCTCTACCGCTGAGCTAAGCCGGCACGCGATGGGGCGGGCTGGGATTGTACCGGGCCCCGGGGATCGCTGGGAGATCAAGGCCCCGGGGCTGTGCTGGCGCGCTCCTCAGGCAGCGGAACACCGGGAGCCACTGCGCCGGTCGCGCTGCTCGGCGGGGGCGGGGTGTCCCCGGCAGGGCAGCTCTGCGCTGCGATGGGCGAAGTGCTCTGCGCATGCAGGGCCTGCATGGGCAGAGCGGCTGCCCCACCCGAGACCCACAGATCAAGCCAGTACGCTGGCTGCGCCACCAGCCGGCGGGTGAGCCGCGCGCGAAATCCCTTACCCAGGGCGTGCGCCAGTTGGCGCTTGGCCAGCGCGGGATTGAGGAACAGTCCCAACGAAATCCCCGGCCGACCATCGGCCGTCGGCATCGGCTCGGCGCCATCGATACCATCGTGACGCAGCTCGTCGAGCGTTTTCTGCACCTTTGTAGTACCGCTCAAATCGGGCAGATACACCCAATACCAACGAACCGGCTGCACCGCAGCGGTGCGCAGCTGGGGTGCGAAATTCCGTGCACTCAACAGCGCAGCAGCCTCAGTGGCCGTATGCTTGCGCGCAAAGGGCCCTATGGAGACGCATTGCAGCGCCGGCGGCGCATTCTGTGCTGATGAAGCCGCCTCGACCCCCTGCGCCGCTAGCGCCGCGCCCAATGCGCCAGCGGACGCGTGTACGGCACCCGCAGCGGGCGGCGCCGGCGGGAGATCGCGGCTCACGAGTTGCAGACGTGGCAGTCCCGCGAGCGGATCGGCCCGCGAGGTGGGCACAGCAATCCATTCCGCCCAGGCCAGGAACAAAAGATTCGCAAGCAGGAGGATGAAGAAGGCGATACGCACAGGCGGATTGTCAACCTTCCCGGGCCCAGACCGCCAGACCCCAGAGCACCAAATCAGGTACTTCCCGGCTGGCGCTGCGAATCAGCGGGCGCAGCTCACCGGCTCCGCCCCCCGTCAACACGACCAGCGGAGCGCGACGCAGCAGCGTTCGGGCCTCGAGAACCGCACGATCCACCGCAGAGGCCGCCGTGTATCGCGCCCCCTGTTCAAGCGCTGCGCGCGTGGAGCGGCCAAACAACGCCGGACCGGTGCCAGCCGAGCCACCCCGAGCACGACGGCGAATGCCCCGAGTCCCATCGAGCAGACTGGAGACCATCAGCGCCGGCGCCGGCACGATCGCCCCACCGAGGTGAGCGCCCGCAGCATCCAGCAGATCGACGGTCATCGCCGTGCCGACAGCTACCACGCACACCGGTCCGCGCCTGAAGTGTGCACGGGCACCAATCATGCCAAGAAACCGATCGACACCCAGCCGCCAGGGTTCGAGGTAACCGACGGTGATGCCGCACGCCTGGCGACGTGTGGCCACAAACTGTGGCGAGGGCGAACCCCGCGCCCGCGCCGCTCGAGCCAATGCCATATTGACTTCTGTCCCCGCGACGCTCGAGATCAGGATCCTATCCCACCGCGGCTTCGCACCGATGACGCGCTCAAAATCGCGCGACGACCAGCCCGCGTACCGGGCCGCGTGCGCCCGGCCGATGCGACCTTCGTCGCACCGCGCCCACTTCACTCGAGTATTGCCAATGTCGATGAGTAGAACGCTCACTGCACGGGCCTCACCGTGACCTCCCCTGAGATGAAACGACTGACGCCCCGTGGCGTCTCGAGGAGCAACGCCCCATGCAGATCGATTCCCCGAGCCACGCCGCGTACCGTGCCGGCCGCTGTTTGGACGTCAACGTGTGCTCCGCGCAGCGCATCGGCGATGCGCCATTCGTCGATGAAGGGTCGCAAGGCTGCGCGCTCGAATTCTTGCAGGCCCTGCAATACTTGCGTGACGAGCGCAGCCGCGACGCTGTTGCGCGATGCGCTGACGCCGGCACTCGCCAGATCGGTCGCCGGCAGACCCATCGTTGCAATACGGCGCAGCAGCTCCTCGCCCAGGGCCGCGTTCAGCCCGATGCCGATGACGACACAGGCTGGTCCGGCCGATTCGGCTCGTAGCTCGATCAGAATGCCACCGAGCTTACGCCCTGCCACCAGAACATCATTCGGCCACTTCAGCGTTGCCCCCGACAGCCCTACTTCTCGCAGCGCGCGCAACGCGCACACCCCCACAGCCAAGCCGAGCGCACCGAGATCGGCCGGCACTTCCCGAAACGCCCAGCTGAGCGACAGACAGATAGCCCCGCCGGGCGGGGCCAGCCAGGCCCGACCCCGGCGTCCGCGCCCGGCGCTTTGATGCTCCGCGAGCACGATTTCGGTCAGCCCGAACGGCGGATTCGGCCGCTCGAGCAGCACAGTGTTAGTCGAGTCGGTGCGCCACAGGGTCTGCAGTCGACGCACCACGGCGCGCGCTGGCGCGGGCAGGTGTGCCAGAATCGCCTGGGCGGAGAGCGGCTCGCCGGCCTGGGCGAGACGATAACCGCGGTTCGGAACCGCATGCACGCCCATGCCGGCCACGCGCAGAGCCCGCACCGCTTTCCAGATCGCCCCGCGGCTCACGCCCAACGATTCGGCCAGCGCTTGCCCGGAATGGAAATTGCCGTCGGCAAGCTGAGCAAAGACCCGCGCCGCCAGCGGCAGCGCCTCGTCCGAGCGATCTGCGGCAACGGGATTACGGTGGTGCGCTGACATCTTAGGACGATCGCGCGCGCGTTCCGAGCAGCCACAGCCGCCGGGCACGCGGCTCGGTGCCAGCGAGCATGCGTGCAATGTTGGACCGATGCGTATAGACGACCAGCGTGGCGGCCAGGGTGGCGAATGCCAGCAGCCCAGCCCGGGTCTCCGATCGCACTGCGGCAGCGAGCGCGAACGCCAGGGCACCCAGAATTGAGCCGAGCCCGACGTAACCGGTGAGCACTACCGTCAGGAACCATACGGCCAGCATCGGCAACAGCAACAGCGGAGCCGCGCCAAGCACCGCGCCGACCAGGGTCGCCACGCCCTTGCCGCCCCGAAAGCCATACCAAACCGGATACACATGTCCGAACATCACGGCGATACCGCACGCGGCAAGCGGCCAGGCACTGCCGTGCGCCGCAACCACAGGCGACGAGGCGGAGGCAAGCACCGCGGTCGCGAGCCATCCTTTACCAATATCAATCAGCAGCACCCAGAACGCGAACACCTTGCCCTGCGTGCGCAGAGCATTGGTGCCCCCGGCATTGCCGCTACCCATGCGGCGAATGTCGACGCCGCGCAGACGGCCGACGATCAGCCCGCCGTTGAGCGAGCCAAGCAAATAGGCGGCGACGGCCTTGAGGATCAACGCGATCATGTGGGCAGAAACACCTCAGCGAGCATGCAGCGCACACTGCCGCCGCCGGCGCGTTCGATGGTCGGCACAGGCACGCTGAGTACCGTATCGGTGCAGGCCGACAACCGGGCGAAAGTCGCCTCAGGGAGCGCGCGGCGCGCGTTCTCGGACATCGCCAGCACGCGGGACTCCCCAAGCGCCTCGTCCCAGGTGGCGAGCTCGAGCACGTTGCCGGCGAAGTGCTCGATCTGCGCGTGGTTGATGTCGATCACCTCGCGTCCCGCGGCACGCAACCGCTCGAGGACGTGGCCCCGGTCCGCCGGAGCGATCGCTTCGGTGCCGACCAGCGCCGCCCGCTCCAGGACGCTCAGCAGCACGTTGGTGTGGTAGATCGGGGTGCCGGAGCGATCCGCGGCATCGAAAACGATCAATTCGTAATCAAGCTCCCGCGCCCATTCGGCAAGCACACGCGCATCCGTGCGGGGTGAGCGGCACGCGAACGCCAGACGATGCCGGTGATCGAGCACCAGGCTTCCGGTCCCCTCGAGAAAGCGGTCCTGCCGTTCGTGATGGGTCAGATCGAGGATACGCGCAACCCGAAAGCCAAGACGCTCGACCACTGCATCCAGCACATCCCGCCGACGTTCCGGACGGCGGTTCGCGGCGCGCAGCGGATAAAGCACCACCGTGCCGTCGGCGTGGAAGGTGACCCAGTTATTCGGGAACAGTGCGTCCGGCTTCGGTGGCGCAGGTGTGTCCTCCAAGAGGCACAGCCGCACGCCCTCACCGCTGAGCGCCGCACTGAGGCCATCGAATTCCGCGCGCGCGGCAGCGGCGAGATCGTCGCCGGTCTGCGTCCGCTGGAAGGCATTGCTCGGCGCAGTTTCCGGGTTGTAGGCAAAATGGGCAGGCCGCACCATCAGCACTGCATCGGCGCATTGGCGCGCGAGTGGCGGCCGCGATGCCGCTGAGTGAGGCTGGGTTTCCATGTACCCGCATTCTCGCACGTCCCGGCGCCCGCAGAGACGCGCCGCCCCTCCCCCGCAGCATGGGCTCAGGCCGACTGGCTGACCTGCAGGGCTTCAGGAAATGCGCTGCGCGCAGCGAGGTCGATCGGGCGATTTTCAAGGAAGCGGCGGCACTGCTCGGCTGGAACCGGCTTGGCGAGCAGAATGCCCTGTGCCTGGTCGCACCCGAGTTCGCGCAGCTTGTGCAGATGCTGGCGGCTCTCCACCCCTTCGGCAACGACCTCGATGTGCAGATGTCTGGCCATGGCGATAATGGCCTCGACGATCGCAAGATCCCCCGTGTCTACGCTCAGATCGCAGATGAAGCTGCGGTCGATTTTCAGCGCATCAACGCGCCAACGCTTCAGCGAGGAGAGGCTCGAATAGCCGGTCCCGAAATCATCGATGGCAATGCGCGCACCCAGCTCGCGCAGATGACCGATGGCATCCTGGGTCGGATCCGTCTTGCGGCTCTGCCGCTCGAACATGGTGCTCTCGGTCAACTCGATCTGCACCATGCCGGCGCCGATGTCGTACCGGGCGAGCAACCGTGCGAGCACGGCCGGGAAGTCGGTGCGTCTTAGCTGTACCGCCGATACGTTGAGCGACACGGGCACGATTGCTGCCCCCTCGTCACGCCAGCGGCGCAGATCCTCAAGCGCCCGCTGTACGACAAATTCTCCGATCGGGACGATGAGACCGGTCTCTTCCGCGATCGCGAGGAAGCGGCTCGGCCGCAGCAAAGCGTTGTGCGCACGCCAGCGCAGCAACGCCTCGAGCGCCACTACGCGGCGCGTTCGAATATCAACGATCGGCTGATAGTGCACGTGCAAGAGCCGCTCGGCGAGCGCCCGACGCAGGCCGTTCTCGATCGCCACCCGCTCCTTGAGCTTGCGTTCCATGCCCGGGGTGAACTGCTGGAACGTATTGCGGCCCCGATCCTTCGCCTGGTACATGGCCGTGTCGGACTGGCGGAGGAGCTCATTCATGGTTCGGCCGTCGCGCGGATAGACGCTCACCCCGATGCTCGCCGTCGCCATCAAGGATCTGCCATCGATCACCACAGGGGCGTTGAGGGTCTCGGCAAGCCGAGTGGCGGTCTCGGTGATCTGCTCCGACGCCGTAACGTCCCGCAGCACAACGATGAATTCATCTCCGCCCATGCGCACGACCACATCCTCCTCACGGACCGTCGAGCGAATTCGGCTGGCAACCTCTTGCAGCAGTCGGTCACCGATGTCGTGGCCGCGAGAGTCGTTGATGTGCTTGAATCCATCCAGGTCGAGGAACAGCACCGCGAGCGAACCGCCGACACGCCGTGCCGCCTCGATGGCTTTGGGCAGATGGGCGGCGAGAAACAGCCGATTCGGCAATCCTGTGAGCTGATCGTGGTGCGCCAGATGGTTCAGATGCTGTTGTCGCTCGAGCTGCTGCGCCTGCACCTTGCGGCGCAGGGTGATGTCGCGCGTGCTCAGCGCGAACAGGGAGCGACCGGCATGCTCGAGGCGATGGCCACTGATCTCGACATGCAGTTGCCGACCGCTGCGGCACAGCTGATCGGTCTCGACCAGTAAGCGTGCGGGCGACTCACGCAGCTGCGTCGTCAGCGGATCCGGCCGCGAACCTTCCATCTCCCCGAAGACCAGGCCGATCGGCATACCACGCATCTCGCCGAGCGCAATGCCGACGCTTCGGACCAGCGCCGGATTAGCATCCACGATTCTCAGTGTGTCCGCATCAACCAGCAGCATGCCATTCGGGGCCTGCAGGAAGGCGGCGAGCTGCGTCCCGCGGGCAGCCGCCGTGCGGCGCGCGCGCACCTGCCACCAGGCCACCGCCATGCCCAGGGCGAAGGCCAGGATGAGCGCCCCAGATCCCAATAAGATGACGATCACGAATTCCTCATGCGTGAGGACGCAGTGTGACCGAAGTCGCGTGCGCGGCGCCGTGCGCGGCACACAGTTTTCATGTGGCAGCGCGGATCAGCTCCGCAAAGCAAAAACCCCCGGAGACCGTCGGGTCTCCGGGGGTTTGCATCGAGAAGCCTGGCAGTGACCTACTCTCACATGCCCGAAGGGCACACTACCATCGGCGCAGAGCGTTTTCACTTCCGAGTTCGGAATGGGATCGGGTGGTTCCCGCTCGCTATAGCCGCCAGGCAAGCTTTTTGAGACACGCCGGACCGGTGTTGCCACCGGCCCGGAGCACCTCCAATCCGGGTTGTTTTGTTTTGACGCCTGTCGCGTTCACAAATCTTCGTCCTTGATGAGGCAGCCTCACGGCCGCCACCAGCTCCATTGCATCATCCTCTCGCGGTCAGACCGCTTGAGGTTATATGGTCAAGCCTCACGGGCAATTAGTACTGGTTAGCTGAAGTCATTGCTGACCTTACACACCCAGCCTATCAACCACGTAGTCTTCGTGGGCCCTTTAGGGGAGTC
>DAHVTM010000122.1:0-9153 GCA_027324195.1 Gammaproteobacteria bacterium
CTTCAGGTACATGAAGGAGGACAGCCCGGTGCCGAAATCATCCAGCGCGAACTTGCAGCCGCGGGTCTTCAACTCGCGCATCACGAACGCGGCATTCGAGAGGTTGGTCACCGCCGCGGTTTCGGTGATCTCAAAGCACAGCGCGCCGGCGAGTTTGGTGTCCTCCACGCGCTGCATCACGAAGTCGATGAACGACTGGTCGTTGAGCGAGGTGCCGGAAAGGTTCACCGCGAGCAGCGGCAGCGGTTTGCCCTGCTCGCGCCACTCCGTCAGATGCTCGATCGCCCGACCCACCACCCAGCGGTCGATCACCGACATGATGTTGTAGCGCTCGGCCGCCGGAATGAACTCCCCGGGCGGTACCAGCCTCCCGTCATCATCGCGCAGGCGCACCAGCAGCTCGTTGAAGGAAACGGCATCGTGTTGCACCACCGGACGGATGGGCTGGAAGAACAGCTCCAGCCGGTTCTCATCCACCGCGCGCGTCACACGCGCCACCCAGTGCATCTCGCGGTGGCGCGGGTGGCTCAAGCCATCCGCCTCGTACAGATGCACGCGGTTTCGGCCCTCGTCCTTGGCCGCATAGCAGGCGATATCCGCCGCGCTCATCAGGTTGGCGACACTCTCGGTGTCGGCGCTGATCTGTACGAGTCCGACGCTCGCGCCGACCGACAGCGCGGTGGCGCCCCAGGTGAAGCGGAAATCGCGAATCGCCTGGCGCACGCCCTCGGCGATGCGGGTCGCCTGCTCGACGGTGCAGCTCTCGAGCAGCACGCCGAACTCGTCCCCGCCGAGACGGGCGATGGTGTCCGCGGCACGCACCCGAGACTGCAGCAGCCCGGTGATGTCGCGCAGCAGCCGGTCGCCGGCCTGGTGGCCGCAGGTGTCGTTGACCACCTTGAACTGATCGAGATCGATGTAGAGCAGCGCGTGCGTGCCCTCCCCGCGCTGGGCGGTGAGCACGGCCGCGTGCAGACGGTTGTCGAATTCGCGGCGATTGATCAATCCGGTGAGCGCATCGTGACTCGCCTGATAGGACAGCGCGCGCTTCAGCCGCCGCTCGCGCGTCACGTCGTGGAACACCATCACCGCACCGATTACGGTGCCGGCGCGGTCACAGATCGGCGCCGCGGTCTCCTGGATCGCCACCTCGTGCCCGGAGCGGGTGACCAGCACCGCATGCTCGGTGGCCGTCTTCGGACGGGCCTTGCCGAGCGCACACAGCAACGGGTTGTCGAGCGGGTCGCGCGAGACCTCATCGATCAGCGTGAGCACCTCGGCGATCGGCCGGCCGCGCGCCTCATCGAGACGCCAGGCGGTGAGGTTCTCGGCCACGGGATTGATGTACTCGATGCGCCCGTCGGCATCGGCGCTGATCACCGCATCGCCGATCGACTGCAACGTGACCTGTGCGCGCTCCTTCTCGGCAAACACCTGCTGCTCGGCGCGCTTGCGCTCGGTGATGTCGGTGATTGCGCCCTCGTAGCTGACGATCCGGCCGCTCGCATCCCGCACGGCGCGGGCGTTCTCGAATACGACCACCGGCTGCCCGTCACGGCGGCGCAGCACGAACTCGGCGTTGCGGATCTCGCCCTGGCTCTCGACCTCGCCGATGAAGCGGGCCCGGTCCTGCGGCTCCCAATAGAGCACCGACACGTCTTGCATGGCGTAGAGTTCCTCGGCGCTGTCGTAGCCGAGCATGGCGACGAACGCCGGGTTCACCGACTGCAGTCGCCCGTCGCGGCCGCTCTGATAGACGCCCTCGACGATGCTCTCGAACAGGCCGCGGAATTTCGCTTCGCTTGCCCGCAGCGCCTCTTCGGCCCGCCGGCGCGCAATGGCGATGCCGGCGATCTGCGCCGCATGCGCCATGATGCGCAGCTCCCGCTGACCGGGCAGCCCGGCCGTCGCGTGATAGACGCCGAGACTCCCGACCATCTGTCCGGCGCTGTCGCGAATGGGGGTCGACCAGGAGGCATTGAGGCCAGCGCCGAGGACGAGTTCACGGTGCGCGGCCCAGAACGGATCCTTGGCGACATCCGCGACCAGGACCTGGCGGCCGAGACTCACCGCCGCGGCGCACGAGCCGTTGCGGATGTCGATGTCGCAATGCTCGAGCGCGGCGCACAGTGCCACGGGCAGCTTAGGGGCCACCAGGGACGCAAAGGTGCGCCCGTCCTCCGACAGCACGGCGATGGCCCCGGCCCTGCCGACGCCGACCGACTCGATGAAGTGCGTCACCGAGGAGAGCGCCTCGGCGAGCGGAACATTGCCGGTGAGCTGCGCGAATACCTCGCGCTCGGCGCGGGCCACCCGCTCGGTGAGCTCCGACTCGTGCGCGCGATAGGCAAGTTCCGCCGCCTCGTCGGCCATCAGTCGCATCGATTGCACGATGCCGCGTCGTTCGGCGTCCATCGCCTCGAACTGCTGACTGACGAGCTTCAGCAGCACCCCGAGATCGGGCAGCGCGGTGCCGCTGCGCAGCCGGGCTTCCTTCAGCAGCGTCAGCAGCTGAGGATGCAGGCTCTCGCGCCGCTGCAGACCGAGCTCGGCACGGATGATGGTCGTCGAGCCGCTCGACAACCCGGGCGTGCTCTCGGCCGAAGGGGATTGGGGTTCGGGCGCAGGCATGGCGTGAGCGGTGCGATCAGGGTATGGCCGGCCGCACTCAGCCTCGGCCCTGCCGCAGGGCGGCAGACCCGCTGACCCAAAGGGCGCACGGCGGCGCCGGTCCATCGAACCGTATCCCAGTCTGCATTGCGTTCTTGCTTTGTACGGGGCGCCCACCCTGGGGCGGGGATAAATTTAACAGTAGCGCGCCCGGGCAGAGGCTGCACCCGCACATTGAAAAACCGTGAAATTCAACCCGCTTTGGGCTGGCTCAGGTGCACCGGCGCGGCCCGCCCGGGCGCCGCGCGCGCTGTGGGCCCGGCACCTCAGCGCGAGAGCAGCGGCGGTTCATCGATGGCGGCGATCTGTTCGGCCAGATCGCGCAGATACCCCTCCCAGTGACGCCCCTCACCGAACCACGGAAAGGCGCGCGGGAAGGCCGGATCGGTCCAGCGCTCACACACCCAGGCGGTGTGATGCAGCATGCGCAGGGCGCGCAGCGGCTCGATCAGGCGCAGCTCCCCGTAATCGAGCCCGCCGAACTGCTCGTACCCGGCGAGCAGCTCGGCCCACTGCGCCTGCTGCTCGTGCGGCTCGCCCGACAGCAGCATCCACAGATCCTGCATGCGCGGGGCCATGGCACAGTCGTCGAGATCGACGAAGCGCGGCCCCTGCTCCGCCCAGAGCAGATTGCCGAGATGGCAGTCCCCGTGCACGCGGATGAGCCGGACCGGCTCGACCTCTGCGTACACCTGCGCGATGCGCTCCAGCAGCTGTGCGCTGAGCCGGGCATAGTTCTCACCGAGCGCACTCGGCAGCAGCGGCGAAGCGAGCACGGTTCGTCGGGCCTGTACCCCGTAGCGCTCGGGATCGATGGCCGGCCGACGGGCGAACGTCCGGCGGGCGCCCACCTGATGCATCCGCGCGAGCGTCCGCCCGAGCAGCTCGCGCGCCCCCGGCGCGTCGAGCTCCGGTTCCCGTCCGGCCAGGCACTCGAAGGCGGCAAAGCGGAACCCTGCCTGGCGAAACAGCGTCCGGCCCTCGAGTGCGATGGGCGCCGCCACCGGCAGTTCCTCGGCCGCAAGCTCGGCCGTAAAGGCGTGCTCCTCCAGAATCTGTGCATCGCTCCAGCGGCCCGGGCGATAGAACTTCAGGACCCGAAAGCCCGCGGCACTGCCCAGCCGATAGACCCGGTTCTCGTAGCTGTTCAGGGCGAGCAGCCGCCCGTCGGGTTCGAAGCCCGCCGCCTCGGCGGCCTCGAGCACCCGCTCGGGCGCGAGCGTGGCGAAAGGATGAAGGTCGGAACCCGTTCTCACGTTCGTGTCACGCGTTTTGTTTATCATCTCGACGTTCATGGACTTACGGACACATTCTGGCATGAAACCTTCAGGAATCCTGGTCACGGGTGGCGCCGGCTACATCGGCAGCCACGTGGTACTGCAGTTGCGGGCCCGCGGGGAGCGGGTCGTGGTGCTCGATGATCTGTCGCGCGGCTTTCGCCAGGCGGTGCTCGATACCCCCCTCGTGGTGGGCAAGGTCGGCGACCGCGACACGGTGCTCAAGGTCCTGCGCGAGCATCAGATCGACACCGTGATGCACTTTGCCGCCTATACCATCGTGCCGGAATCGGTCAGCGAGCCGTTGAAGTACTACGGCAACAACACCTGCTCGACCCGTTGCCTGCTCGAGTCCTGTCTCGAGGCCGGCGTGAAGCACTTCGTATTCTCGTCCACCGCCGCGGTCTACGGCATCCCCGCCGCCGGCGTCGCGGCCGAGGACACCCCGACTGCGCCGATCAATCCCTACGGCACCTCGAAGCTGATGTCCGAGTGGATGCTGCGCGACGTGTCGGCAGCCTCGCCTTTGAAGCATGTGGCGCTACGATACTTCAACGTAGCCGGGTCGGACTCCCAGGGCCGGGTGGGACAGGCCACGCCGAAGGCAACGCTTCTCATCAAGGTCGCGTGCGAGCACGTGGTGGGCAAGCGCCCGGATGTCGCGATCTACGGAACGGACTATGCGACCCCCGATGGCACCGGGGTGCGCGACTACATCCACGTCGAGGACCTGGCGACCGCGCATCTGGACGCGCTCGAGTACCTGCGCCGGGGCGGGAATTCGACCGTGCTCAACGTGGGGTACGGTCACGGTTACAGCGTGCGCGAGGTGCTGCAGAGCGTCGAGCGGGTCTCGGGCCAGAAGCTCCACATCCGCGAGGAGCCGCGCCGGCCCGGCGATCCGCCCGCGCTGGTCGCACGCGCCGAGCGCATCCGGCAGGAACTCGGCTGGACGCCCCGGCTCGATGATCTCGACACCATCGTGCGCACCGCGCTCGAGTGGGAGCGGCATCTGCAGCGCACGCCATGGAGCTGATCCGCTCGATGGAATAAGTAACGCCGGAGTAGAATGCGCGCGATGCGGTGGCTGCGCCCCAAGTCCCTCACCGGACTGATGCTTCTCGGCCTGGCGCTCCTCGCGCTGCCGTTGCTCGTGGCCATTGTCACGGCTGCGTTGCAGTTCCGCAGGCTGTCCACGACCGGACAGAAAATCGTCATCGAGGGCGTCACCGCCGCCCGCGAGAGCCAACGCCTGTTCAGCGAGATCGATTCACTGGAGCGCACCGCGCGCCTGTACGACGTCCTCGACGACCCACGGCTCCTGCAGCTCTACAAACATCAGGACGCCTTGCTCACCGCGACTCGCGGTGAGCTCTATGCGCAGTCGACCGCCGGAGCACGCCAGACGCTGATGCAGCTGGCTGATGTCCAGCGGCAGATCCGCACCCGGGTACTGACCACGCCCCCCGGCACACAGGCCGCCAACGCCGCCGGGCTCGGCAAGCTGTTTGCCCAACTCGGCTCGCTCGTCGACCGCACCGCGCAGCAGAGCAATCAGCAGATCGACGCTGAACTGGCGCTGCTGCGTCACCTGACCGAGCAGGCGCGCGAGCGGCTGTTCTGGCAGGCCGCGCTGCTCCTGCCGCTGACGCTGCTGGCCATCTACATGCTGACGCTCGCCGTCGGGCGGCCGCTGCACCACATCGACCGGGCGATCAGCGATCTCGGCCACGGCCGGCTGCACGAGGGCATCACCGTCACCGGGCCGCACGACCTCGAGCGCCTGGGCGGTCAGCTCGAATGGCTGCGACTGCGACTGATCGAGCTCGCCGAGGAGCGCAACCGCTTCCTGCGCCACATGTCGCACGAGCTGAAGACCCCGCTCGCCAACATCCGCGAAGGCACCGAGCTGCTGATGGACGGGGCGGTCGGGGAACTCGACCCGAATCAGCGCGAGGTGACCGCGATCCTGCGCGACAACGGCATCCAGCTGCAGCGCATGATCGAGAACCTGCTCTCCTTCAGCGCCTGGCAGACCTCGAGCGTCGGGTTGGAAACGAGCGAATTCCGGCTGCGCCCCGTGGTGAAGCAGGTGCTCGAAAACCAGCAGCTGACGCTGCTCTCCCAGCGCATGCGCCTCGATGTGCAGGTCGATGACGTGATGCTGTTCGCCGATCGGGGCAAGGTGCGCCTGATCCTCGAGAACCTGGTCTCGAACGCCATCAAATACTCCCCGAAGGGCGGCACCATCCACATCCACGGCCATGGCGCCGGTCCCAACCTGATTCTCGATGTCGCCGACACCGGCGCCGGCATTCCGAAGGAAGACCGGGAACACGTCTTTCGCGCCTTCTACACCGGCCGGGCCGCCAACGGCATCTCGGTCAAAGGCACCGGCATCGGTCTGTCCGTGGTGCTCGAGTTCGTCACCGCCCACGGCGGCACCGTCCAGATCATCGATGGCCAGTATCCCGGCGCGCACTTCCGCATCCGGATGCCGCGCGTCGTTCGCAACAAACCACCCGAACGGGGAAAGCAAGCTCATGCCGCCTGACTCGACACCACTTCGCAAGCTCTCTCGGGCCGCGCTCACACTGAGCGCGCTCGCACTCGGGGCGTGCGCCAACATGCCGCCATTGTTGATGCCCTATTCCGGCCAGGCCCGTCACGCCGCGCCGGCCCCGCACACCCCGCCGCCACCCAACCCGCAGCGCCTGACCGAGGACATGAGTCTGCTGCATCAATGGTTCGAAGCGCCGAGCAGCGCGCAGAGCGCGCAGCTCGCCACGGCCGAGGCCGCGTATCAGCGCACCCACGCCCCGCGCGAGCAGCTGCGCCTGGCGCTGCTGCTCGGCGTTCCCGGCACGCCGAGCACCAATTTGCCGCGTGCCCAGCGGCTGCTGAAAGGCCTGGTGCAGGATCCGGGCGATGCGCTGTTGCCCACCGAGCGCACGCTGGCGCAATTCGCGCTCACTTTGGTGGCAAACCAGTTGACCCAGACCGCGGAAAGCCGCACGCTACAAACAGGCACAGCGGCGAAGGTCGCGCAGTTGAAAGCGCAACTCGATGCTGTCACCGATCAAGATGTCGCTCTCCGGCGACAACTCGAGCAGGCCCGCGCCAAACTCGCCGCGATCGCCAACATCGAGAAGTCGCTGAATGAGGGCAAACTAGGTACGACGGGGCCCCCGAAGTGAACATGCTCTCCCAACTCATGACGACCGAAACCCGCAAAGCACCGCCCCCGACAACACGGCACAAGCCGCGCATTCTCGTGGTCGATGACGACCCGGGACTGTTGAGGTTGCTGACGATCCGGCTGCGCGCGGAGAACTACGAGGTCGAGGCCGTCGAGGGCGGCCCGCAGGCGCTCGCCGCCGCGGGCCGCTTCCGCCCCGATCTGGTCATCACGGATCTGCGCATGGAGCCGATGGACGGCATCAGCCTGTTGAAGGAGCTGCAGGTGCGCTGGCCGGGCCTTAAGGTCATCATGCTCACCGCACACGGCACCATCCCCGATGCCGTGCAGGCCACACAGATGGGCGCGTTCGGCTTTCTGACCAAGCCGGTCGAGAAGCAGGAGCTGCTCGATCAGGTGCACAAGGCGCTGCGCATTTCGGGGTTCAGCGCTTCGGATGAGAACTGGCGCGCCGGCATCATCACCCGCAGCGCGGTCATGGAGGAGAAGCTCGCCCAGGCCCACATGGTGGCAGGCACCGATGCGCGCGTGCTCATCACGGGCGAGAGCGGCACGGGCAAGGAGTTGCTCGCCAAAGCCATTCACCTCGCAAGCCCGCGACGCAACAAGCCGTTCGTCGCCATCAACTGCGGAGCGATGGCGGAGAATCTGCTCGAGTCGGAACTGTTCGGTCACGAAAAAGGCGCCTTCACCGGCGCCACCGCGCAGCACCGCGGCCTGTTCATGGCCGCCGACGGCGGCACGCTGATGCTCGATGAAATCGGCGACATGCCGCTCAGGCTGCAGGTCAAGCTGCTGCGGGTGCTGCAGGAGGGCCTCATCCGCCCGGTGGGCGGCACGCAGGCCGTCCCCGTCAACGTGCGGGTGATTTCGGCCACGCACCGCGATCTGCAGCAACTGCTCGCCCAGGGCCAGTTCCGCGAGGATCTGTATTACCGGCTGAACGTGGTGCACATCGAGATGCCCGCCCTCAGCCGCCGCCGCGAGGACATCCCGCTGCTGGTGGCGCATTTCCTGGCGCAGATCGCCACCGAAACCGGCCAGCGCAAGATCTACGCCCCGGAGGCGGTCGAGCTCCTCGCCACGGCCGACTGGCCGGGCAACATCCGCCAGCTGCAGAACGTGGTGCGTCAGAACGTGGCGCTCTCCCAGACCCCGATCATTCCGGTGGAGCTGGTGCAGCAGTCCCTCGGCGGCGCCCCGGGCCACCTGCCCTCCTTCGATGAGGCGCGGGACGAGTTCACCCGCAGCTACCTCTCACAGATCCTGCAGATCACCGGCGGCAACGTCACCCAGGCGGCACGCCTCGCCAAACGCAACCGCACGGATTTCTACAAGCTGCTCGGCCGGCACCAGCTCACCGCCGAAGAATTCAAGCAGCGCTGAGCCCATTGCGCAGGGGCGTCGCCGAAGTGTGACGCCCCTCACGAATTCCAGCATCGACCCCACCATCCGGGTCCAATACGGCCCGGCAGGGCCTCCATTCGGCTTAAGCTGTCATCAATCGGACACTGGGGCCTTGTAGAGTGTCCCCATTCGGCTACACTGAGCGACCCGGTCAGCGCGGAAAACGAAGTCCGCGACGGTCAAGGACAGGCCTGGATGCAGCCCACGAGAAGAATTGAGGTAGTGAGACCGACATGAAAGCTGAACGCACTCTACCTGAGGTGCCGACCCTGAGAGCCTCGGAGACCGCTGACGAGTCCCCGACGGCCAAGGTGCGCCGCCTGCGCGCCGTAAAGAATCCTTCGGCCTGGGATCCGTACGAAGTGTGGCGGACACGCGTGAAGCGGAAGAATGCCGACGCGGCGGGCCAAAGCGAATAAGACTCCCGCCTGCGGCGCTCAGCGTCCCTTGCCGAGAAACACGACCTCCGCGGTTTGCAGCAGAATCGCGAGATCGAACAGCAGCGTGTTGTTCTTGACATAATAGAGGTCGTACTGCAGCTTCTCGAGCGAGTCCTGCTCGGAGGACCCGTACGGATAGCACAGCTGCGCCCAGCCGGTG
>DAHVTM010000124.1:0-24055 GCA_027324195.1 Gammaproteobacteria bacterium
CACCATCGAGAGATCCCAGCTCGCGTACCGGACGATCAGCTCACGCAGGTGCCGGTATCGGCTCGGCACCTCGAAGCGCTGCGCGCCGACCATGACGGTGCCGTCGCTTACGCGCTGCGTGCGGCGCTCGGAGCGGGTGAAGGCGGCGCGAAGGGCGGCGCTGTCGGGCGAGGGTCGCAGCACCTCTGGGCCTGCGAGGTAGCGGGCGAGCGGGGTCTCGCCGGTCTCGGAGTGGACGGCGCGGTTGTACTCGTACTCCACCCAGGCCTGGGTGGCTTCGTTCAGATAATCCAGCGTCAGATCGGCAACGCCCTCGAGCATCGCCATCAGTCGCCCTTCCACCTGGCCCCAGAAGGACTCCTGCTTGCCATTTTGGTAAGCAGAGTACGGAAGGGTCGTCTCATGCACGATGCCGAGGCGCGCGAGCCCTTCGGTCACCTCGGCAGAGAGGTTGGCCGCACCGTTGTCCGACATGCCGGCGCGGGGGAGTCCGCGCTTTTGGAAGGCCTGGGAGAGAGCATGCACCACGTTCGGGGCGTTCTCGGCCATGAACCACTGCAGATGACAGGCGAGGCGCGAGCGATCATCGAGGGCGCCGATGAGCACGGGCTTCGCCCACTCACCGCGCGCGGTCAGCACCGCTCGTGAGCCGATGTGTCCGTCCCAGTGCCAGAGGCCGCCGACGTACTCGGCCTCGTAACTGCGCACCTCGCGGGAGGCGAGGCGCGCCTCGGCCCGCTCGGCGCCGGCGGTGTCGCGGGTCGTGAGCCTGCGGCGTTTGCGCCAGCCCTGACTCTGGAAGAAGCGCCGGATGCTCGAGTACGAGGGCACCGGGCCGAGCTCGAGGCGATCGGTCGCGAGCGCGCGCAGGTTCTCGTAGTGCAGCTTGACCGACCAGCTCGGATGCGCGCCGTACTGCGCGCGCAGCGCCTCGCGGATCGCAAGCCCTACCTGCTGCGTGCCGGCATCGAGGCGCACCTTGCGTCGCAGGACCCCGACCGGATCACGCCGCTCGCTGCGCGCCCGAAGGAGCCAGCGCTCGATGGTCGAGAGCGCAAAGCGCACGCGCTCACCCGTGATCGGATGCTGCCAGGTACGCGAAGCGAGCCGCTCGAGTTCGGCGCGCAGCTGCCCGCGCGGCGGTGGGGCCGCGAGCAGCTGTCCGATCACCGAGAAGCGCAGATGTGCCCAGCGCTCGTGTACGGAAGGATCTTTTGCTCTGCCCATGCCCGCATCCGTCGTCACCTACCCGATGCGGGCACCGTAACCGCGGCCGCGACCATCGCGCGACGGGCATCCTCTGCGGGAGAAGGGCGTCCCGTTATTGAGCCTGCTCGATAAGGCTGCCGACGCTCACCGGTGCGAGGGCACGCAGGAGCAAGATGAGCCGATCCTCGGGGCTGCCGGCAAAGCGCTCGAGGAGCGATGCAGGCAAATCGGCGGTCGAGACCGGGGGCAGCAGCGCGCCGCTCATGGCGCGCCAGAACGGCGTCGCCGGCAGCTGCTCGCTCTACCACTTGCGCCATCGCGAGACGGTATGGCGGCTGACGCCGACGAGCTCGTGCAGGCGGCGCATGCGCGCCGGACTCGCCCCGCAGCGCATCGCCGAGATCAGAACCACCATGGCCCCCAGGTAGACCTTGCGGCCGAGGAAGCGAAGCGATGGCGGCGTGCGGCGCTTGCGGCACGTGCGATCCGCGCAGCAGAAGGACAGCCGCTCGCTGAAGCGCTCCCCGAGATCGAGACCGACGCCGCGCGGCTTGCGGGGGAAGTCGGACGCCTCCAGTCGCTTCCCGCACACCCGGCAGCCTTTGGGGCGCTCCGCGGCGGCAAGCTCCTCATCGAAGCGCAGCAACAATCGGTAAAATGCCGCATCACCCAGTAACTGCTGATACATCGCTCATCGCCTTCATCATGGCTAAGCCCGGACGCAATGATCCCTGCCCGTGCGGCAGTGGGCAAAAATACAAGCGCTGCTGCCTCGCAAAGGATCAGCAGGCCGAGAGCGCGGCGCTGAAGGCGGCTGCCGAGGCCCGCGCCGCAGAGGCTGCCCAGGACGAGCGCGACTTCTACGATGCCGATGATGAGGGGGACGAACTCACCCGCGACTCCAACGCCATCATCGACCTTGTCCACGAAGGCAAGCTCGATGAAGCCGAGAAGGCCGCGCGCGAGTTCCTCGAGCGCTATCCGTACGTCCACGACGGATACGATCGCCTCGGCATGGTCTACGAGGCGCGCGGAGATCGGAAGGCCGCGGCCGACTGTTACCGCAAGGTCGTCGAGTTCGTCAAAGCCCACCCGAAGCAGTACGAACCCACCTTCACCGTCACCTTCGAGCAGATGATCGACGAGCTCGATCCGCCGCCGGCGACCTGACCCCGTCCCGACAACGACTCCGCCCCAAGATCACGCTCCGTGAGGGCGATCCGCTGCCCTCCCTCACCAAGCGTGCTCAGAATTACCGGGAATCACCTCAGACACCGCGCGCACTCTCAGTTGCCGTGCGAGCAGAGCTTTGAGTCGGCCACATAGAGAAAGTCCGCGCGACCGGCCACGGTGCGCAGGGTGTTCCAGGTCTCGATATGCGTCACCGAGTCACTGGTGTTCCCGTCGGCACAGCGGAACTGTACCGGCACGCCGCCGTCCGCGGCGGTTGTGAGGATGAACAGCAGTTGCTTCAAATCAGACCTATGGTCCTTGCTGGTATGTGATCCACTACATACCAGCAAAAATGTTGCGGCAAAAAATATGTGGCGGCGGTGACGCCTGAGGGTGCTCTTCCGTCCCATCCGCGGCATTGACGCAACATAAGAGTTCGGCGTCTGCTGGCAGCTCCTCACGATGGGAGTCCTGCCATGTTTCAGACGCTCTTTCGTCAGAACGCCGCGTTGCAGCGTCATCAGACGGGTCCGCTCGCTGCAGAGCGACGACGATACCTTCAGCACTGTGCAGCCGGCGGTGCGCCCTTTGGCCAACAGCGCAAGCGCGCAAAGTGCTTATTATGGATAGCCAAGCGGCTGGTGCCGCGCGACCGCCAGGGTGTCAACGCGGAGAGATTGCACCAAATCGTTCATGCTCGGCCGTCGCCAGGCCCGACGATGGCGCAAGTCTTTCTGGAGTTCGGCCGACCATGGCTGAAGTTCCTCGGCTGGTGGCACTCTGAGGAAGAGTCGATCCCTTTTGCGGCGCATCTGGAGTCATACCTGGCCTGGATGCGTCAAGAGCGGGGATTCAGTCCGGCGACCGTACACGCGCGCAACTCGTGCACCACGAACTTCTTGCGGTGGTGCGGCCAGAGCGGTCGGGACTTGGCGAGCCTGCGCCCTCATGATCTGGACGCCTACTTCGCCACCTTCGGGGATCGATGGTCCCGGATTTCCGTGGCGTCGATGGCGACGCGGTTGCGGGCGTTTCTGCGGTACGCAGCCTCGATAGGAGCATGTCCCCGGCGACTACCAGATGCGATTCTCGGTCCACGCATCTACCAGCTTGAGTCACTTCCTTACGCGCTCAGTTGGGAGGAGGTCCACAAGCTCCTGGCAAGCACTGCCTCCGCCAGCCCCCGCGACGTCCGTGATCGGGCGATCCTGATGCTCCTTGCCGTCTACGGTCTGCGCCGTGGCGAGGTGGCCGCCCTCCGGCTCGATCAGATTGACTGGGCAGGACGCCGCCTATGGATACACCGCCTGAAGCGTCGGCAGCCGCAGGTGTATCCGCTGCAGAGGTCCGTCGCCGAGGTCCTGTCCCGTTACGTGGATACGGTCCGGCCAAGGGTACCGTACCCCGAGGTCTTCATTCGCCTGCAGGCTCCGCATCAGCCGATCGGAGATGGAGCCATCTATCACGTCGTGAGCGAGAGATTACGCGCCCTCGGCATCAAAGCAGCACACCTCGGCCCTCACGCGCTGCGGCATTCCTGCGCGGCGCGGCTCCTCGCCGACCGTCTGACGCTGAAGGAGATCGGAGATCACCTCGGACACCGCAGCGCTGCCGCTACCCGGATCTACACCAAGGTGGATCTGCCCGCCCTGCGGGAAGTCGGCGACTTCGATTTGGGAGACCTGCCATGACTGCCCTTGAAGCCGTCGAGGCCTATCTGGCAGCACGTCGTGCCCTCGGCGTGCAGCTCGACCGAGCGGGGCGGTATCTGCGTCAGTTTGTCAGGGAGTCAGGCAATGCACCCCTGTCCGACATCACCCCTACTGCCGTCGAGCGCTTTCTGCGCGGCCGTGGTGCGCCGACAGCGACGTGGAGGACCAAGAGAGCCTGCCTGGCGGGCCTGTATCGGTATGCGCTCGCTCACGACCTTGTCGCCTTCTCGCCGTTGCCGGAGCATCCGCCCAAGCTGGCTCCTCCGCAGACTCCCTATGTGTACTCGACCGCGGAGCTGCAGCGGCTGCTCGAGGCGACCGCGGTGCTCGAGCACCGCGCGAGCCCTCTGCAGGCAATGACATACCGGACATTGCTCCTGCTGCTCTATGGCACGGGATTGCGGGTGAGCGAGGCCATCTCGCTCACCGTAAGCGACATCGATTTGGTCCGACGGCTGGTCACAGTCCGGGACACGAAGTTCTACAAGACACGCATCGTGGCCATAGGACCTCGCCTTACCCGGCATCTGGCGGCGTATCTGGACCGCCGTCGCCTGTTGGCGCTGCCAGAGGGTGAGAGGTCCGCGTTCCTCTGTACGCGTACGGGACATGGTTTCTACTACCAGGAGGTCATCACCACGTTCCAGCGCATTCGCTCCGCAGCCGGGATCACCTGTCCGCCCGGCGAGCCAAGGCCGCCTCGTCTGCACGACTTGCGACATACGGCTGCTGCGCATCGGGTGCTGGCGTGGTACCGCGCCGGCAAGAACGTCCAGCAGCTATTGCCGCGCCTCGCAACCTACCTCGGCCACGTGGACATCCGCTCGACCCAGCGCTATCTGCAGATGACCCCGGAACTGCTGCAGGAGGCCAGTCGACGCTTTGCTCAGTACGCTGGGCAGGAGGTGCCTCGTGATTGACCGTAATCTGCTGGCACCTTGGGTTCGGAGGTTCCTCCTCGAGCATATCGTCGTCGAACGCAACTTGGCGCACAACACCCAAATGAGCTATCGCGATACTCTTACCCTGCTTCTGCCGTTCGTCAGTCGTCGATCCGGCGTCAGCATCGATCGGCTGTCTATCGAGGAGGTTTCGCCCTCGGCAGTACGTCAATTCCTGGAGCACGTCGAGCGGGACCGGCACTGCAGTGTCGCTACGCGCAATCAGCGTCTTGGCGCGATTCACGCCCTGGCTCGCTTCATCGGGACCCGAGCTCCGGAACACTTGGCGTGGTGCATGGAAATCCGCTCCATCCCCTTCAAGAAGGCTGCCAAGACCGTAATCGGCTACCTCGAGAAGACAGAGCTCGATGCGCTCTTGCGAACACCCGATCGGCGTACGCCCCTCGGAGCCCGTGACCACGCAATACTTCTGTTCCTGTACAACAGCGGGGCTCGGGCGGATGAGGCGGCGCGGCTCCCTGTCGGCAACCTGCATCTCGGCACTTCGCCATCGGTGCGGATCCTCGGCAAGGGCAACAAATGGCGCGTCTGCCCACTCTGGCCCGAGACCGTAGCCGCATTGCGCCCACTGCTCGCAGGCAGGACGCCTGAAGATACAGTGTTCCGCGGACGAACGGGCAAGCCCATGACACGGTTCGGTATTTATCGTCTCGTTGCCGCCTATGGCAGGACGGCCTCGCTTACCATTCCGAGCCTGGCAACAAAGCGCGTGAGCCCGCACACCGCGAGGCACACCACCGCGGTCCACTTACTCCGCGCAGGCGTCGATATCAACACGATCCGCGCCTGGCTCGGCCACGTCTCGCTGGACACAACCCACGTGTACGCCGAGGTCGATCTCGACATGAAGGCTAAAGCCCTCGCATGCCTCGACATCACTGACCTGCCGAGGCCGGCGCGACGCGGGCCGATGCCGTCCCTCATGGAGTTTCTCCGCGGACTATAATGGGAAATATATGTGCGCGAGATCGTCACTCCCGCAGCTCGGCGGCAGTTCTCTCGGGAACTGCCGCCACATATTTTTCGCCGCAACATTTTTGCTGAATCCGAACGCTAGACGCGCCGGACGACGCCCGCGGATCAACTCCGGTTGCTTGCGATACTGTCCACAGAATCGGATCGAGGTCGAATCATTGTGCAGCTCGTCAAAGCGCACACCGAAGGATCGGCCTACGGCGAGCACCACGGCAGTCAACAGTGCTGCCCGGTCGGCATCGTAGAGCCGCTCCAGTGCCCGGCCCAGCCGATCGTCGCTGAGCTGGCGCAACTGCGACTCCTCGAGTCCGAACAGGCTCGCCGCATAGGCATGCACCGTCTCGGCCTCCCGGTAGATCGGTTCACGCTCGACGACGATCGAACGCAGCAGCACCCCGAGGGCAAGCGCATGCGGTAGCGCGCAGCGCCGATCAGTGGTGGGCACGTACTGGTCGAGCAGCTCAGTGAGCCCGAGCCGTTCGATGCAGTGATTAACGAGGGGAAGCGGCCCCAGCCGCTCGGTAGACAGAGCGAAGTTCTCGGCAAGCGGCTTACGGGGTTGCGCTGGCATCACTCTGGCGATAATAATATCGCCAGTTCTTCTGCACGTCAATCCCGTGTCCCAATCAGAGTCTATCGCCCGCGCCCGAGCCGAAGGGAAGATCGCCGAGATCCAGCGAACGATCACGGCCATGCAGTACTTGTCATCGGGCACGCTTCTGAAGCGCACCAAGGTCTGCGGCAACCCCGGTTGCCGCTGCGCGCACGATCCGGCGGCGCGTCACGGGCCGTATTACGAATGGAGCTATTTGAAGGGTGGCCGGCTGCACCACCGCAGCCTCACTCCGAAGCAGGCGGACCTGATGCGCCTGGCCATCGCCAATTACCGCAAGACCAAGAAGCTCCTGCGCGCCTGGGAGGTACAGACTCAGAAACTCATCGAGCTCGATGCTCCCGAGTAGCCCTCCCGCTCAGCTCGCCCGGCGGGAAATTGCCGCAAATGCCTTCGCTGATGTGCGGAAAATGGGGCTTGTCGGAAGCCCCTGATGGAATGTGCGAGGCAGGAAGCGGCGCACCGTCCTCATCGCGCAGGAGCTCTGCCTTGAGCTACGTCGCCGCCGCGAAGCACCCGTACCGAGATTTCCCGTCGCGTCCTGAATGCCACGCCGCCGCGGGCCTCTTGGTGGGCATGGCTGTCAGTGACAGCGCGAGCACGCTGGAGCGAATGGAAGGCCGCGACTGATCCTGCGCGACGTCAATGTCCCGTTCCACACCCTTACCTCGGGTGCCGAGAATCATCATCGATACAAGGCTTGGCTCGGATCGGTGATCAACGGGCTCACCGCCTACGGTGTGGCCCACAGCTACTCGCTCGCATCGAAAGAACGGCTGCAGTTGCAGGATACAGGCCGGCGGCCGTGGAACACGAAATGCCTCAGGCGGCCAGAAGCTCTCGGAGCAATGCCAGCAGCTCCTCGGCCTTGACGGGTTTGCTCGTGACTCGCAGTTGCGGATCGCGCGGCAGCTCCTTGATCGCGGAAGATGTATCTCCGGTAATGAGCACAGCCTTCAAAGAACCGCCCAATCTTTCGCGCAGCGCCGCTATGACCTGCGTGCCCTTCTCGCCCTCGCGCAGATGATAGTCCGTCACCAAGAGATCCACGCCGACCTTCTGCTGCGCATGCTGTAGCGCCTCATCGAGCGAGCAGACCGCGCTCACGTGGTAGCCTTCCACGTTCAGTAACAGACGTGTCGCCTCCCGCACGGCCGAATCGTCCTCCACCAGAAGGACGCGCGGCCTATCAGTTCGCGGCCCAGGCGCAGCGCGCTGCTGCGCATCGACGTACGGCGAGGCGGTCTGTGGGACGCCCGATGGCAGCTCAAGAGAGAACGCCGACCCTTTGCCGACCTCTGAGCGCACGTTCAGCCTAAGATTGAGCAGCCTGACGAGGCGTTGCACGATGCTCAGCCCCAGGCCAAACCCATCGCGGGAAGTGTTAGTCGCGACACCGACCTGATAGAACTCGTCAAATATGTACCCCAGCTGATCTGCCGGTATGCCCACTCCCGTGTCGAGTACTTCGATGCGAACCAGCGCCTGCTCCCGCACACAGCTCAATCGTATGCAGCCCTCTCTTGTGTATTTAATGGCATTCGAAACGATGTTTCTCAAAATCTGTTCCACCAGCGATGGGTCGCTGTGAACACAGTCCATGCATTCCTTGGCATGCAAAGCCAGCCCCTTGCTTTCCGCAAGGTTGGCGAAATCGCGACGCAAACCGTCGAACAGCACGGACACGGCGAAGTCGCTCAGCTCCGGCTTAATAACTCCGGATTCGAGCTTGCTGATGTCGAGCAACGCATTCAAGAGTCGCGACATCGCGCCGATCGCTTGCTCCTGCTGGTTGAGCGCAGCGGTAGCGTCCGGTTCGGCCACTGTCCGGCGAAGAATGCCATTCAGGAGGGCGAGAGTCTGGACGGGCTGGCGCAAGTCGTGGCTGGCGGTGGCCAGAAACCGGCTCTTGCCGAGATTGGCACGATCAGCATCTTCTCGCGCCGCAACGATCGCAATTTCCACTCGCTTGCGCTCCGTCACGTTGCGGATGACCGCGACGTGACCGCCGTCGGCGTCGGCAATGGGACTCAAGGTCATCTCCAGCGGAAACTCCGTCCCATCCTCGCGCCGGCCAATCAGATTCCCTTGCGCACCGATCAACCCCACACCCAACTCGCCCAGGCCCTTCTCTCCGTTTGCGATGTACCCGCCCCGACAGCACTGCGGAACCAGCTGCCCCATGCTCTTGCCAATGACCCTCTCGGGCGAATAGCCGAACAGAGCCATGACCTGTCTGTTCGCGAACCGGATTACCCCGGAAACATCGACGAGCATCATCGCATCGGGTGCGGCATCGAGTGCCCGGTGAGCGAGTTCGGCTGGCGAAATTGTCATTGTCGCTTAACCTTTCGGCTTGCCGTTTGGCCGACCCCCGCCAATTCAGCACGAGTATGATAGTCAAACAGACCTTCCGCACAGCGGTCTGTACGGGAACGTACACAAGCGACGCGTACGCTGCGCGCGGACACAGACGGCACACAGCGAGTGCCGCGAAGCTTCAACGGCATCACGACCAGAGCCGACCGCCGCCTGCGTCGCCGTCGGCCCGGGACTAGGTGCCCGCCTGCCCATCGCTTCCACCGTAGCAAGCGCGCATAATTCATTGATGTCGAACGAGGACAACAGCATATGAAGAAATACACTGCCGGCGTTTGGATTGATCATCGCAAAGCGCTGATGGTTTTTGTCACTCCCGCCGGCGAACGCTCGACACACATTGTCTCAAAGGTAGAGAGCCAGTTGCGTCGCTCAGGAGACTCTCCAATGAAGGGACGCTATGCTTCAGATCAGGTGCCCGCGGACGATAGTCGACAGAATGCGCTCACAGGAGAGCTCAACATCTACTACGATGCGGTTGTCGCGGCGCTTCGCAATGCCGCATCGCTCATCATTTTGGGTCCGGGCGAGGCCAAGGGCGAACTGAAGAAGCGGCTCGTGAAGAACAAGCTCGGCGGACGAGTATGCGCCGTCGAGGCCGCGGACAAGATGACCGATCGACAGATTGCCGCGAAGGTTCGCGAGTATTTCTCAACCCCGCGGCCGCGCAAAGGCATGCAACATGGCGGTCGCCCCCGCCGCCGTAACGGCGCCTGATGCGCCGAGGCGGCAGTGCTGAGCGACCACTTGAACAGCAGTAGTCGCATCGGTTAATTATGGGCTCTATTGAAAAACGAGTGGGCTATGCCGCGACATAAGGGTTGATCCTGGAGAAATCGAGCTTGCCGGCGATCATGAAGATGACGACACGGATGGCTTTAAAGCGGGTGTATCCGCGCGCCTTGCGCTTGGCAGCCTGGAACAACCCGTTGATGGCTTCCAGGAAGCCGTTGGTCTGGCGAGAGTGGACCCAGGCGAGGATGCCGTCGAAATGACTGCGGATCATCTCGGCGACCTTCTTCATCGGCTCGACCTTGGAGCGCAGCACGTTGCTGCACCAGCCGTTCAGGAGTCGGGCGACGACGGTGGGCTGCTTGCGGGTGAGGATGTCGCGCAGCTGCTCACGATAGTGCCAGGCACGAGCGGTGCGGGTGGTCGTCATGCGCGAGAGCAAGCCGTCGAGTTTGGCGCGCTGGGCATGGGTCAGCTTGCTGCGGTCTTTCAACAGCACCCAGCGCATCCCCTTGAGGCTCGGATCGCGCTGCTGTTCCTCGCGGCGCATCGCAGTGATCGCCTCGGAGGCGTGGGCGATCACGTGAAACTTGTCAAAGGTGATCTGGGCCTTGGGAAAGTGTTCCTCGACACCCTTGATGAACGCCGGGGACATGTCGATGCTGATCGAGGTGATCTCGGTGGGCTTGCCGCCGTGGGCGCGCAGGTTGCTCGCAAAGGCGCCCACCGTATCGGCCTACCGGCCCTCGGCGACGAACAGCACCCGACGGCGCTCGGGATCGGGGTCGGCATCGGCAAAAAGACTGACGTAATCGTGGCCTTTGGCACGGGAGGTCTCATCGATCGCCAGACGCCGCACCTCGCTGAAGTCCGCCGTGCTGACCGCCTCGTCCACGTAGCGCTCGCACAAGCTGATCACCCGGTGGAGCGACAGCCCACTGATGCGCGCCGCTCCGGTGAAGGTCGTCTCTCGGGCCAGCAGCAGCACGAATGCCTCGAACAGCAACGTGAACCCGGAGAGCTTGCCGGCCCACGCCGGGCTGACCTGGCGCACCGAGCCGTCGGGCAGCTGCACCCGCGGGACGCGCACCTCGAGCACGCACTCGTGCTGGAAGAAATTCAGGTGCCGATAGGTCTTGGTCACCGTGTCATGCACCGGATGCTCACCGGCCTGCCCCGGCACAGCAAAGCGGCTGCCGACCTCGAAGTCGATGCGGATGCTGAGCTTTCTCTGGCTCTGATCGAGGTTCATCCCTGCGATGAACCAGGGACTGCCGATGCCGAGCGCCGACTCAAAGATCTTCTCTGTGACCATTCCAACCGTACCGTCTACTGTAAGACGACATCGTAGCGCAGCCGAGCGTGCTCAGTGCTACCTGGACGGGGTTTCCCCGGTGGGTCCACAGCCGCTCGCTGCGCTCGCCCGGCCACTTGGCCCGGCTGCAAGAAGCGCCGGGCCTTCGGCCGGCTGCGGCACTGTGGACTACCGGGAAAACCGTGCCACCTCAGGCCGCATCACCCACTCGAGATTCAATAGAGGCTAATTAGGAGTGCGACAGTGGGCATTGAATCGCCGCAGAACGTTTTCCGGGTGCATGGAGCAGCCGAGTACGACGCGCTCGTCCTGAAGAGACTCCGGCGCGTCTTCAGATGATCGAGTTCCGCATGATCCTGACTGCATATCGCCCGAGAATTGTGCAGATGGCGCGCGCGCGGGGCGCACCCCGCAATCCCACGACTGCGCCGCGGTGACGTTCCACTGCAGCAAATCGCGGGCGAGCGCGATGGGCCTCAGTCGTGCATGACGATCTTGATGCTGCTGCGCACTTGAATACGCGGGCGCTGGCGCGCGCAATCGCCTCGTCTACCGCCTGGCGGCTTGGGGCAGTTCCGCTCAGCATACGATGGCACTCTTGTTCCTATCGACGATGGTCGGAGGCCGCACGGGTCGCGCAAAATGTCGCGGCGGCATTCGGCCGGCACCCGGAGCTGGAACAGCGAGGTGCCGGCGCGGCCGTCAATGCCACTACGATCTGCCCTTCAGCGCATAACGGAATTGTCGCAGGAGGTCGACGCCGACCAGGGGCGCAATCGCGCCGAGCGATGCGAGCGAGGCGCTGACGGTGAAATCCTGCTGCGCAGATTCCCCCATGAGCCGGACCATGAGCCATTCACTGACCAGTGCACCGGCGGTGCCGATGAGGATGTTCCTTGTGAGGGAGAAGCGCACATCGGAGCCGCAAATCGTCCGGTCGAGCTTCCACCCGATGTATCCACCCATTACGGCGAACAAAAGGAGGTCCATGGTCGAGTTCCTCGGTAGTGTGCCAGTGCAGTGCGCCGCTCCGGCCGCGAGGCGCCTTGGGTCAGAATGCACCGTACTGTTGCTGTTCTCGGTGCTCTGGCGTACACAGGCCACTGTGGCCCTTCGAAGGGGATTCGGGGCAACCTACGCGGTGCCGATCGCGCGCTCAAACACGGCCGCGGAGTACTGCGCCCCCGCAGACCGCCTCTCAGGCGGCATCCCGCGGTCCGTTGATCGCGGCAGGAGGTTGGTATCCCGGCGGGATCGGGTTGGACCCGGCGAGCGCCGGCAGGCCGCCCGGCGGTCGATTCGCGGGCCGCATTGTCAATTCGGCCGCAACGGAGGATAAGGTGATGGCAGAGCAGTCGTCGGATGCATTCATCTTTTTCGGCGCGACCGGAGACCTAGCCTTCAAGCAGATATTCCCTGCGCTGCGGGGCTTGATCCGTGACGAGAAATTCGACGTTCCGATCATTGGCGTGGCGAAGGCCGGCTGGCATCTCGAGCAATTCAGGGCACGCGCCAGGGACAGCCTCGATCACCACGGTGGGGCGGATCCCGATACACTGCGCAAGCTGCTGGACCTGCTGCGCTATGTGGACGGGGATTATGCGGATCCGGCGACTTTTTCGCGCCTGCGCCAGGAGCTCGGCGCGGCGCAGCGGCCGCTGCACTACCTCGCCATTCCACCCACCCTGTTTGCGACGGTGGTCGAAGGACTCGCCGCGAGCGGCTGCGCCACCAACGGGCGAGTGGTGGTCGAGAAGCCTTTCGGCCATGACTTCGCCTCGGCCGTCGAATTGAACGGGATCCTGCATCGGTGCTTCCCGGAGGAGGCGATCTTTCGCATCGATCATTACCTCGGCAAGGAACCGGTGCAGAACATTCTCTACACCCGCTTCAGCAATCCCATATTCGAGCCGATCTGGAATCGCACCTACGTACGCAGGATCCAGATAACCATGGCCGAACGCATCGGAGTGCAGGACCGCGGCCAGTTCTACGACGCAACCGGCGCCGTGCGCGACGTAGTTCAAAACCACCTGTTGCAGGTTCTCGCGATCCTCACCATGGATCCGCCGACGGGCGAGCAATCTGAAGCGGTGCGAGATGAGAAGGTCCGGCTGCTGAAGGCGGTTCGCCCCATTGCGATCGGAGACGTCGTGCGCGGCCAGTACACCGGCTATCGCTCGGTGCCCGGCGTGAGCCCCGACTCGACAACCGAGACCTTCGTCGCTGTCCAGCTCCATATCGACACCTGGCGATGGGCCGATGTGCCGATCTACCTCCGTGCCGGCAAGAAGATGCCGGTCACCGCCACCGAGGTGTGGGTCGAGTTCGGCAGGCCACCGCGCGAGACCTTCGCAGAACACGTGAGTCCGGTTTCCAGCCACATGCGCATGCGCATCAGTCCCGACATCGACATCGGCCTCGGCTTGCGCGTAAAGCAACCGGGCGAGCGTATGGTGGGAAAGGACGTTGAGCTGATTCTCACGCGCGGCGGCGCGGCCAATCTGCCGCCCTATCAACGTTTGCTGGGCGACGCACTGCACGGCATCGGCCAACTCTTTGCACGCGAGGACTTCGTGGAGGCGCAGTGGCGCGTGGTCGAGCCGATCCTCGGCGACGTGGCGCCGCTGTATTCGTACGAGGTGGACACATGGGGACCGCAGCAGGCTGCGCGCCTCCTGGGCCCGGAGGGCATCTGGCTGAATCCGGCACCGCCAGCTCTAGCACAGGCTCAGGACACTGCGAATGTCCAGTAGGTCCGCTTGGGGCGGGCGTGGGCGGTCAGATGCCGATCGTGCCCGTGGCCCGGTAGCCGCGCGGCCCGCCATTCCCGCCGCTGCCAGGGGTGGTTCGGAAGAGGTAGTCCCAGAACGGGCTCGTCACGCCGTAATATCCAGGCCGCCGGACCAGTTCGAGGGGACGGGCGTGATGCAGTCCATGCCAATGCCTGCGCCGCCCCAGCCAGCCGCCTGCGGCGCCCCAGTGGTGCACCGCGTGGTGCGCAACCGAGTAGGCGAAATCGCCGACCGCCACTCCGAACGTGAGCGCGCAAGCGGGCCACGGACCCAGGATGAGCCACGCTGGCAGATAGCACAACGCGGCGATAGAAACGACACTGGCAAATGTCGGCGCGTAGATCCTCGCCGCTGGCCGCCGGTGATGCTCCGCATGCCACGTGCTGAACGGCTTCACGCCGTGCAGAACGAACCGATGCACCGCATATTCCATGAAGGTCCAGCTGGCAAGGCCGAGTGTGGCGCACGCGACATTCTCGATCAAGCGTGCGCGGGGGCTCATGAGCAACAGAAGCGCCCCAAGACCGATCGATGCACCACCGAGGACTGCGAAGTCCACTCGATACGCGGCCTTACTGTGCTCCAACGTGAACAATGGCATGCAGCTCCTCCAGCGGCCCGCGTGACCATCCCAGCGTCCGCCGGTCGCATTCCTCACTAATATAGCGGCCCGATCTTCCGCACTCTGTGCGCCTGCGCACCGACATCGTCGGGATGCGCAAGCAGACTGTCACTCCACTCGACGGATGCGTGCCGCTGCGTGACCCTCACCCGGCTCGCCTCACAGCCGGAGCTCCTCATGTCATCGCTGTCGTGGCTCGTCCCGGGGACCATGGCCGACGTCATCGCCGGCCGAATCGTCACCCCGAGCGCAGATGGCATCATGATCGACATTCTTTGGGGATCGTCGGCGCGATCACTCCCGGGTGGTTATTCCGCCTGTGCGCGATCGCACAAGTGACCCGACTCAATTTGCATAGCACGGGAGGCGCGGACCCCGGGGCTGTGGTGACCCTCATCGCCAACCGCACGAGGTTTCACCTCCTTCGCTACGGATCCGCGCGATTCACCGGAGGGCTGTGATCGGATGGACGTTGCCGGCTGCGCTTGTCTCTTGGGCGCGAGCTTCGCGCCTGTGACGGTATCCGCCAACACAGACGCCCCGGCTCCATGTCCGGACATCGAGTCGCATCCCGCGCGCGAGGGAAAGCATCTCGATGTCCGGGAACGCGAGTGCGGTGCATCGGTTCGCTCTTCGTCAACCAGGAGACCCTAATGGCGGTCGAACAGGCCCGCATTCACATCATACCCAAGCCCTGGGGCCGCACCGACCTGAGGCCCTGGAACGCCTATCACGACCCACTGGCGGCGGTCGGAGAAGCCTGGTTCGAGCGTGCCGATCCCTCGGCACCCCTGCCCAGCCTGCTGCTGAAACTGATTTTCACCGACGAGCCGCTCCCAATTCAGGTGCATCGGCACGAGGCGCTCGCGCGCTCGATCGGTCTGGTGCACGGCAAGTGCGAAGCATGGTACATCCTCTCCGCCACCGCCAATGCCCGCATAGCCGTGGGACTGAAGCAAAAGCTGAATCCCGCTCAGTTGCGGGCGTGCATCCGCGACGGCACGATCGCCGAACAAGTTCAATGGCACGCGGCGCGAGCGGGCGACTGCACTTTCGTGCCCCCGGGCGCGATCCACGCCATCGGGGCGGGACTGGTCATCGTCGAGATCCAGCAGAGAGCTGACGCGACGTTGCGGCTCTTCGACCACGGTAGGCGGCCGGAGCTTCCGATCGATATGGCCGTGGCTGTTGCAAGCGCCCGTCAGTCCGAGCGGCACACCGCCCCGCGCAAACTGACCGCGGCAAGAACACTGCTCGTTGCCAGCCCGCATTTCGTGCTCGAACGCATGACGCTCGCGCCCGGGGTAGTGCGGGAACTGGACGCCGCAGCGGAGACTTGGCTGTACATTCTCGCCGGCGCGGGCGAGGTGGATTCGATCGAGGTCGAAGCGGGCAATACCCTCTTTCTCGAAAGCGAGCCCGCCCGCATCGAAGTCGGAGCGAAACGCCTTCAGTGCCTTGTTGCATATGCTCGTTCCGTTCCGGCGCCCTATCTGCTCCGGCGCGCCAACGGCATGCGCGTGCCTGAACCTGCCCGCGTTCCGTCGCGAACGTCTTTGCGAATAGAGTCACTGCCTGCCTGCCTGCCTGCCTGCCTGCCTGCCGGGCCGGTCCTGCCGAGAAGGCGCCGTGAGCCCCCCCGGGCGGTTCGCGTTGGTTGGCAATTCGCTCCCGCGACGCTGTGGCATCGCTACCTTCACGACCGACTTGCTGCAGCCCAACGAGAAGTTGTCGCCGCACGAGCGATGCTGCATCGTGGCCATGACCGATGACGGGCACGCCTACGACCAACCGCCCGCCGTGTGCCTGCAGATCAATGATCGACGGCTCGAGGACTACAAGGATGCAGCCGATATCCTGACCCGCGCGCGGTGCGGAATCGTGTCGCTGCAACATGAATTCGGCATCTTCGGCGGCGAGGCGAACAGCCACGTCACCGCGCTGACCGCGCGGCTGACCATGCCGCTCATCGCCACATTCCCTACCGTGCTCGAGCGGCCGACGCCGGCGCAGCGGCGAGTCCTCGGGGAGATTGTCGAGGCTTCCGCGCGAGTCATCGTCATGGCCGAGAAGGGCAGGGAATTGCTGCGTGCCGTATATGAAGTCGCGGTAGGGAAGATCGAGGTCATTGCGCACGGGACTCCGGATGGCGCGTTCGTCGAGTCCGATGGGGCGAACTGCTCCCTCGGGGACGCCGGCGGAAGAATTTCTACGCGACCGACACCGCCCATAACGGCAGGTCGATCCGCTCGGAGCTGCTCGGGACCACCGATTTCGAGCGCCTCAGCATGACGGCCCTGACGGGCGCGGCTGTGCGCAACAAGGGCATAGCCCTCTTCCCGAGAAAGATCAACGGTCGCTACGCCATGATCGGGCGGCAGGACAACGCGAACCTCTAGCTCATCTACTCGGATGACTTGTACTCCTGGGAGGATGGTGCCGCGCTGCTCGCGCCTCAGTCCCCTGGGAATTCGGGCAGATCGGCAATTGCGGATCGCCGATCGAGCTCGAAGCGCGCCGGCTGCTGCTCACTCACGGTGCCGGACCGATGAGACGACATTCCATCGGAGCGGCGCTACTCGACAAACAGGACTCCGCAAACATACTCGCCCGCTTGCCCGCGCCGCTGCTGCGACCCCAGCGATCGGCCCACGAGGGCTACGTCCCGAACGTCGTGTATACGTGCGGCGCCATGCGCCAGGGAGACCGCATCATCCTGCCCTACGCGGTCTGCGACACGTTCTCGAATTTCGCGGCCATCGAGATCGCCACGCTGATACGTGCGATGGTACCCTGAGCAGACCTGCTTGCCCGGTACCTGTCGGCCTCGGGCAGTCTGGTGGCACCGATCACGAGGCTCACCGCGCGCCGGGGATCGGGTACGCCCCGCAGGCCCGCACGTGGGGGCCCAGACCCGGCAGCAGGCGGTCGGTCTCCTTCTTGACCACCGCGTAGCACTCGCAGCACAGCTGTTCCAGCCGCGGCCGGTCCAGCACCGTGATGCGGCCGCGGGCGTAACGGATGACGCCGAGCTTCTGCAGCTTGCCGGCGGCTTCAGTGACGCCCTCGCGGCGAACACCCAGCATGTTCGCGATGAGCTCCTGGGTCATGGCCAACTGATTGCTGGGCAGCCGGTCGAGAGACAACAGCAGCCAGCGACACAGCTGCTGGTCGACGGAGTGGTGCCGGTTGCAGACTGCAGTCTGAGCCATCTGCGTCAGCAACGCTTGCGTGTAGCGCAGCAGCAACTGCTGCAGCTCGCCGTTGCGGTGGAATTCATCCTTGAGCTGCTGCCCGATCAACCGGTACGCGTACCCAGCGCTCTGCACGATGGCCCGGCTCGGAGTTGTCTCACCGCCCATGAACAGCGCCACCCCGATCAGGCCCTCGTTGCCCACCACCGAGATCTCCGCCGAGGCACCGTCCTCCATCACGTACAGCAGCGAGACGATGGAGTCGAGCGGAAAGTAAACGTGGTGCAGCACATCCCCGGACTCGTACAGGACCTTGCCGAGCGGCATCGGAATCAATTCCAGGAACGGATAGATTCGCGCGCGTTCGTCCGGCGACAGCGCAGCCAGAAGGTAATTGTCAGCGTACTCGTGGGATCCGGGCATGAGAATCTGGAGACTTGGTAAACCGACTCCTGTCCGCGTCTCGACGAGCCGCGGTTATGTGTGTGGGATCCCTTTGTGTGCCTACCATAACACGGTGGCACGTTCTTGTGTGCGGTAGCGTACAGAGAGGACGATGTAGGGCGTATGCCGTCGGGGCGGCTGCCGCGCCTGCAGGCGGGCGGCTGCCCGTGCCGCTGCCGCAAGCCCTCATGCCGCCGGGCGCACGGGCAATGGCAAAGCCTCCGCTCCCGTCGGTTGCGTCGGCTCAAGTGCTCTGTCCGTCTTCAGGACATCATTTCCGCCCAGGGCGACGCCCAGGATTCGACCAGACGGATTCAGACTGTCCACCATCGAGCTCGGCAGCAGTATGGTCGCGCCGCGCTCCAAGGTGGTCTCATAGATGATGTTCATCGCTCGCAGCTGCAGCGCCATCGGATGTCCGGCGTAAATGTCTGCCGCAGAGACGAAACTGCTCGCGATCGCCGCTTCTGCCGAGCCGAGAATCACTCTTGCCTGCTTCTCCCTCTCGGCCTGGGCCTGGCGAGACATCGCGTCCTGCAGGGCCGCGGGAATGGCAACGTCACGGATTTCCACCGAGCTCACCGATATGCCCCACGGAGCGGTCTTCTGACCGATCTCGACCTTCAGCTGCTCGTCGGCTTGCTTGCGATCGGACAGCAGAGTGGCCAGCACCGAGGAGCCGATCATCTCGCGAAGCGATGTCTGTGCAACGCGGTCGATGGCCTGGCGGTAATCGGTGATGGCCAGCGCGGCCTTTTCCGCGTCGTGCACGTGCCAGAAGACGATGGCATCGACGTTCACCGGCACGGTGTCTCTGGTCAGCGCCTGCTCGGCATTGAACGCCGTGGTTTGAATTCGCGAATCGATGACTGCTACCACAGAGTCGATTACTGGGATGATTGCGAATAGACCCGCGCCCCTGACGCTCTGCAGCTTGCCGAGGCGCAGAATAACGAACTTTTGCCACACGTTGGCCATTTTGAGCGACGCGGCGATGGCGACGGCGACCGCAAACAGGATCAACGCGGGATACAGATCGACGAAGTAGCCGACGGCAAGCGCCGCGGCAACACAGGCAACCACCAAGAACGATGTGAGCGGATTCATGTGCCTTGCCTCGTGTGCGCATTTGCGAGTGTTGCACGGTACCCCGCATCGAACGTGTCGTCGGTGCGCCGACGCACGGACTGACGAGAGAGATCAGTTGCTTGCCGTAGTGCCTCATGTCTTCCACGGCACGCCGGCCACCACCCCTTGCTGCATTGCCGCAATCGCAACCGCTCCCGGGCCTTGATAGGGCATCTTTGATGCCCCGTACTAAGCACCGAACCAGACATCCTCCCCGGTCCCTCGCAGGTGTTAGTCGGAGCAGGCAGATTGTTCGCGGACCTGCCTGACGGCACTACGGCGTCCGGCCGGCCTCGAAGACTCGCCCGGCTGTCGAGCACTGGTTCGTTTAGTCTGGAGCTCGAATCTCCCGCGCCTGAGAGTGCCCTTTGAGCGCCGGTGCACCCGTGATGCTCCAACGGTGTAATGGTCGGGGCAGGGAGATTCGAACTGCCGACCCTCTGCTCCCAAAGCAGATGCGCTACCAGACTGCGCCATGCCCCGATCGGTGCCGCTGCGGCTGGAATGTCCAGGCGGCACCGCATGATATGCGAGAATGCGCGCTTTCCGGAAGAGCTCAGGTTCAGGCGCGCGATGACGGCTCAGGTAATTGACGGGCGCGAGCTCGCCGGCGAGGTCAAAGCGCAGGTGCGGCAGGTGGTCGAGCTGTTTCTCGGCGGCGCGGATCGTGACCGGCTCGACCCGATCCTCGATGCGTGCGTGGCGGTCTATGTGGACCAACTCGACGAGGATGGTCAGGTGGACTTCAAGGGCAAGGCCAAGGTGTTCTGCCGCACCTACGCCTTCCTGTCGTCGGTGATCCCCTACAGCAATGCTGAGTGGGAGAAGCTCTCGATCTTCCTCGATCTGCTTTCGCCCAAGTTGCCGGCGCCGAAAGAGGAGGATCTCGCCAAGGGTATCCTCGGCGCCATCGACATGGACAGCTACCGCGTCGAAAAGAAGGCGGCCATGAAGATCGCGCTGGCGGATGACGACGCCGAGATTGAGCCGGTTCCGACGGAGGCCGGCGGGCGGAAGAGCGAGCCGGAGTTTGATCGACTGAGCAATATCCTGAAGACCTTCAACGAGCAGTTCGGTACCTTGTTTACCGACACCGATCGGGTTGCCAAACGCATTCGCGAGGACATCGCGCCCAAAGTCGCTGCCGATGCTGCCTACCAGAATGCCAAGGAGAACACGCCGCACACCGCGCGCATGGCACGACCAGGCGCTGGCCAAGGTGATGCAGCACCTGCTGACAGACGACACGCAGGTCTACAAGCAGTTCGTCGAGAATGAATCGTTCAAGCGCTTCGTGGGCGACATGGTGTACGCGATCACCAACCCATAGGGCACGGTCCCCGTTGCCCGCACGGCCCTGTCTTGAGGATCCGATGAGAGAGGGGGCGGCGTGAGTCCCCCGTGAGTCCCCGATCGGCGGATGCGATTCCGCGGACTGGGATTGTTGGCGTAAGCCTTTGATTTATTGGTCGGGGTGACAGGATTTGAACCTGCGACACCTACGTCCCGAGGGCGGGCGGTGGGCTGGGTCGAGCACCGGGATCGGACGATTGCATTGACATTAACGTTCTGGACGTTAAACTACTTAACGTTATGGACGTTAATGCGCGCAACCTGCTGTTTTCGCGAGGAGAAATAGACCGTGATGAACTTTGGCCAAAGGTCGTGGAATACCGCGAGCAGCCGTGCAGGTTTCGTTTCAGTTTCGGCCTGGATGAGCTGCCGGCAGAGCCGGGGATCATTCTAATCCGCGGACCGCGCCAGTTCGGCAAGAGCACATGGCTCGAACTCGAACTGAAGCGGACCCTCGAGGACTACGGGACGGGCTCCGCGTACTTCTTGAACGGCGATGAGATTACCGACGCAGACGAGCTCGAAGCGCGGCTGTTGGACCTCCTCCCGCTGTTCTGCGGCGACGCCGGCGTGCGGCGGATATTCATCGACGAAGTATCGGCGGTACCGAGCTGGGAGCGGGCCCTAAAGCGCATCGCCGATCGCGGCCAGCTTCGCAATGTGCTGATCGTGACCACCGGATCGAGAGCCGCCGATATCCGGCGCGGCTCTGAAAGACTCCCCGGGAGAAAGGGAAAGCTCGCACGAACGGAGTACTTGTTCACGGGAGTCTCGTACAAGGATTTCCATGCCCAATTTCGCGATCAGCTTGGGGAGAATACCTGGAAATCGTATCTGTTGACCGGTGGCTCGCCCGTTGCGGCAGTGGAAATTCGGCAACGGGAACGACTCCCGGAGTATTTCTTCGAGATCATTCGCGACTGGATCGTAGGCGAGCTCGTAAGGAGCGGGCGCTCACGACAGTTCCTGCTTTCGTTGATGCGAACGCTGTTCGTTCAGGGCGGTTCGCGGACGGGGTATCTCAAGCTCGCGCGCGATTCCGGCCTCGCCAACAATACGATCGCCGCGGAGTACGTCGAGCAACTGTCCGATCTCTTGGCAGTGATTCCATCGCATCAATGGGATGCTGACAAGCGTGTCCCGCTTCAGCGTAAACCGGCAAAGTTCCATTTCATAAATCTGTCCGTCGCTCTTGCATTCAGTCCGAACAGGATGACGCACGTCAGCGAATTTGACGCTCTCGAGTCCGAGGTCAAGTCCAAATGGATCGAGTGGCTCGTCGCGCAAGAGCTCTTCCGGCGGCAGTGTATCGCAGGCGCCGAGGACCCGGAGGCGCTTTGGTTCTGGGCGTCCAATCAACACGAGATCGACTTCGTCGATGCCCACGAGAGATTGTATGAAGTCAAGGTTGGCCGAACGGGTCCGTTGGATTTCGTGTGGTTTCCAAAGACGCTGCCGAAACGAAACCTCCTGGTCGTCGGAGGCGGGCAGTTCGCGTCATCTGCCGTCAAGGGGGTTACGATCGAACAGTTCCTGCTCGCCGACGGATTTCCCCATCCTTACCCTGGACAAGTCGAAGACCCCGACATCTATAACGATTACGGCCGCTTTACGTAGCGCATGACACGACAGCGCGTATCGAAACCGAATTGCAGAGGAAGAACAATGCGCGCCTCCGGGTGGCAGTGCGCGCCCAATCGGCAGCCCGGCAGGTGGACGCTGCAGTGGAATCCAAAACCGCCGGCATGGCAGCTCAATTGCGATGAAGTCGGGCAACCGCACGCAAGTGTCTTCATGGCGAGCAGAGCAGTTCGTCCCAGCTCGCCATTGCAACAGCAACATCCGAGACGAAACTGGAACGCTTTTGGAACCCCAAGGCCCTGTTGCGGTGGAACCCCAAGAGTCCCTTCTGAGAAAAAGGCCAGGCATTTCAATGGTCGGGGTGACAGGATTTGAACCTGCGACACCTACGTCCCGAACGTAGTGCTCTACCAGGCTGAGCTACACCCCGAGCTGGAAATCTCCCGCCGTCCCGGGTGGGGCCGCGAACGGCACACGGGGGCGGGGCGGCGCAGTGTACTGAAGCGCAGCGTACGCTTCAATGCCGATCGCATGTGTTTCTTTCTGGCCGCGCCGCATGCCAGCCAGTCCCTCAGGTGGTGTGCTCGACGGCGAAGTGCGCAAGCGCCGCCAGGCCACGCTTGTAAGGCGTGTCGGGCAGTGCCTTGAGCGATTCCAGGGCATGGTCGGCTGCGTCCTGGGCGAGGCGGGCCGTATAGTCGAGTCCGCCGGTCGACTCGATCGCGTTGATGATGGGCTCGAGCTCTGCGCCGCCCTGCTCGATGGCTTGGCGGATGACCGCGCGCTGCGATTCGCTCCCGCGGCGCAGCGCATGAATGAGCGGCAGTGTCGGCTTGCCCTCGGCGAGGTCATCGCCCAGGTTCTTGCCCCGCTCGGCGGGGTTGGAGCGGTAATCGAGCACGTCATCGACGAGTTGGTAGGCGGTGCCAAGGTGCCGGCCATACGCGGCGAGCGCCTGGCGCAGGGGCTGCGGACCGCCGGCGAGCACGGCCGCCACTTCTCCGCCCGCCTCGAACAGCTTGGCCGTCTTGCGATAGATCACTTCGAGGTAGCGCTGCTCGCTCGTCTGCGGATCATGCGCATTCATCAGCTGCATCACCTCGCCTTCGGCGATCACATTGGTCGCCTCAGCCATGATTTCCATCACGGGCTGGGAGGTGAGCGAGGCCATCATTTGAAAGGCCCGCGAGTACACGAAGTCACCGACCAGGACGCTCGCTTGGTTGCCGAAGACCTCATTGGCCGTGTAGCGCCCGCGCCGCAGCGAGGAGCCATCGACCACATCATCATGCAGCAGCGTGGCGGTGTGGATGAACTCGATGAAGGCCGCCGCCTCGATGTGCCCCGCACGATGCCCGCAGGCGCGTCCGGCGAGCACCACCAGCAACGGTCGCAGCCGCTTGCCGCCGCCGGCGATGATGTGCTCGGCGACTTGGTCGACTAGCGGGACCGCGCTCTTGAGGCGCTGGCGGATCACCTCGTCGACGGCAGCCAGATCGGCCTCGACAAGCGCTCGTATTTCTTCCAGGGTCATTATGGGGGAACTTTCAATACAGCCGCGCATCGTAGCCGACCGGGACGTGCACCGCACGCACAAGCGCGTGAAAAAGGTATTTCCGGCAAAATATCCCGGCGGGACGACTGGAATGCCGGCCGGATGCAGAGGATGCAACCTGCGTTTGACCGGCGCTGCCCCGCTCAGTAGAATGCCCGCCCTTTCGTCAAGACCCTCGTTCTGGTTCAATAGCTTATGTACGCAGTGATCGCCACCGGTGGAAAGCAGTATCGCGTGACCCAGGACGGGGTGCTGCGCATCGAGAAATTGGACGCCGAGCCGGGCGCCACGGTCGAGTTCGACCAGGTGCTGC
>DAHVTM010000006.1:0-7288 GCA_027324195.1 Gammaproteobacteria bacterium
GTTGACGGGTGCGGTTGGTTGGATGGCCATAGATTTCCTCAGATCACAAATAAGCCGCGTTGTATGGCGGGGTCGAAGTTGGAAGGGACGGGTGCATCAGAAGTCGTTCAGCTGGAACTTGATGGGCAGATGGCCGCAGAAATTGATCGGCCGACCATTCGCCTTCTCGGGATTCCAGTGACCGGAAGTGGCGCGCGCATAGCGCAATGCTGCGCGATCCAGCCGCGGGCTGCCCGAGCTGTGGATGACCTTCGGCTCGGCCGAGAGTCGCCCGTTCGGACCGACGCAGACCTCCACGATGGCGGTGCCCTGCTCGCCGAGGCGCTGTGAGGCCTGCGGATAGTAGTCCTGCGTCGAGGGGAAATCCCCCGCTGGACTCAGCGGCGTGTAGTGCATCGGCGCCGGCGGCGGCGGTGCGGCACGGACCACGTGCTTGACCACGGTGATCGCATGACTCTGGGCGGCTGCCGGCACGTTGATCTGGATCATCGGGGGCGGCACCTGCACCTGCTGCTGCACCAGCTGCGGCGGCGGGGGCGGCGGCGGCGGCAGGTGCTTGCGCACCTGACGCACGATGGTCGTCTTAAGGGGCGGGGCTACGAGCCGCACCACGCGGGTGGCCAGTCCTGCCTCGAGCGCCCAGAAGATAAACAAGTGCAGCGCAATGATGGCTGCCAGTACGGCCGTTCGGCGGGTGAAGAAATTTGTGTCGTGTACGTAAGCGCTCATGTGTGAATACTGAGGCGTGGCTGTTGCCTATCCCAAAAACACCGGAACGAAACGCGAGCGGTGCAAGGTAGCGGTCTTTCCACCTGCCCGCAAGCGGCTCAATCCGGACCCGAGCTGACCGGCGGCTTGTCCACCGGCACATTCATACTTTGGTACACGTGCGGGCACCGTGACCGGGCTGGCGCTCGTGTGGATCAATCCCCCTGTATGGTTCGGTTTCACGGCGACTCGAGGGCGACAAGCCAAGCGCGCGCGCCATGAGCATCCGATGATGCGAAGCCCAACTGTAACCGCTACCCGCCGCGCTGACAACTGCGCGCATTGACCAATCGCTGGTTCGAGGCGCCTCAGCCGGGTGGGCACGACGAGCGGGAGCTCGGCCGCAGCGCAGTTGCGCGCCGCCTCGCCGCGCGTGTCCGCGCCCCCCGTTGCTGCGCGCCAAGGCGCGCCCCCCATCTGTCTCATGACTGCTCACAGTGCACTATTGTTTCGTAGTCTGACGACAGACAGATGAAAATCCATACGACAATCGGTCAATTCGACTAACCGAACATCCGTGCGACGAGTCGTGCGGACGAGTCAACCGAAGCGCTCGCGCAAAAAGCGATACAGCACGCGCACGCATTGCGCCTCTGCGCCGACGGGACGGCCCGGGCGCTCCTTGCCATTCCACGCATACAGGTCGATGTGCACCCAATCGGTCGGCGCATCGATGAAGCGCTTGAGAAACAGCGCGGCGATGATCGAACCGGCGAATGGCGTCGATGCCACATTATTAAGGTCGGCGATTTTGCTGCCGAGTTCATCTTCGTAGCCCGGCCACAACGGCATCGGCCAGAGCGGATCGAACTCCTCCTCGCCGAGCTCGCGCAGTCGTTCGGCGAGCGCGCGCCGGTTGCTGTAGAGCGCCGGCACCTCCGGTCCGAGTGCCGTGCGCGCCGCGCCGGTGAGCGTCGCCAGATCGATCAGCAGCTGCGGGCGCTCCTCCTGCGCCACGGCGAGCGCATCGGCGAGCACCAGCCGGCCCTCGGCATCGGTGTTGCCGATCTCCACCGTGAGGCCCTTGCGCGAGCGCAGCACGTCGCTCGGCCGGTACGCTGCCCCGCCGACGCTGTTCTCCACGGCCGCAATCAGCACACGCAACTGCAGGGGCGCATCGAGTCGCATCAGCAAATCCGCCAGCGCGAGAGCACAGGCCGCCCCGCCCATGTCCTTTTTCATCAGCGCCATCGCGCTCGAGGGCTTCAGATCGAGCCCGCCGGAATCGAAGCACACGCCCTTGCCGACGAGCGTCACGCGCGGGGCGTCCTTCTCGCCCCAGCGCAGATCGATCAGCCGCGGCTCGCGCACGCTGCCGGCGCCGACGGCGCGCAGCAGCGGAAAACCGCTGAGTTCCCCGCCGCTGAGCACCTGGCAGCGTGCGCCGCGCTCGCGCGCGAGCGCCACCGCCGCGTCGGCGAGCTCCTGCGGGCCGAGATCGTTCGGCGGGGTATTGATCAGATCGCGCGCGAGCGCGCTGGCATGGGCAGCGGCAAGCGCATAGCGCACATCGGCCTGCGGCGGGACGATCAGCGCCGCGCCCGGCCCGAGCGGTGCGTCGAGCCGATAGCGGTTCATGCGGTAGCCGCCGAGCAGCCAGCCGAGCACGAAGTGCGTCGCGGCACGGGCCGGTAGCGCGCTGGCGAGACGCCACGGCAGTGCCGGCAGGCGCTCCGGGGCTCCCGCAGCGTGCCAGGGGCCGAGTTCACCGGTCGCGCTGAGCGCGCCGAGCCCGAGCAGCCCCCCGGCAACACCCTCCTCCCCGGGCAGCGTCAGCACGCGGTAGCGCTCGGCCTGAAAAACATGCGCGCGCACCCAGGCGGCGACCGAGGCGCTCTGCGCGCCGAGCCAACCCTCGAGTTCGCCCTCGGTCAGCAGCCACAGCGGGCGGCTGTCCCCCGGGTCGGTACTGAGTAACATTTCGTGTGCCACGCGAATGAGCATAGCGCGTCGCATGCGCCCCTCGCCAGGGACGCACCGTTTGCCACGAGCCGCGATGACGTTGACAAACAGTCCTGGGGTGTGCTCCCATCCGTCCCATCATCTCCACTTTGTTTTGCCCAGGCACCCACAGCCCGTGGTACCCGCAGCACACATGGCCAGAGCCCGACCCGCGCCCCGCGCGGCGAGTGCGCTGCTCGGCCGACTGCCGGTACTCCTTATCGGACTGCTGCTCCTTGCGGGCAGCCGGTGCGGGGTGCTCGCAATCGCCTGAGGACAGACAGGCAGGGGCGAGAGAAGACACCAGAACCCCGCACCGGCCCATAAGCCGCTGCGGGGTTTTTTATGCGTGTTATTGCACGACTGTGATCTGACATCCGGGCCAGCAGGCCGATTGGGAGTATCGAGATGAAGCTGTATTCGCAAAAAGACGTCGAACAGAAAGCCTTGCGCGGGGCGCGCATCGCGGTCATGGGCTATGGCAGCCAGGGCCGCGCGCACGCACTGAACCTCAAGGACAGCGGCTTTGACGTCGTCGTGGGCGTTCGCAAGGGCGGCCCAGGCTGGAAGAAGGCGAAGAAGGACGGTCTGGCGGTCGCCGAGCCGGTGCGCGCGGCGCGCGATGCCGACCTGGTGGCGATGCTGGTGCCCGATCTGGCGCAGAAATCGCTCTACGAGAGCATCGAGCCTGCCCTGAAGAGCGGCGCGACGCTGCTGTTCGCGCACGGGTTCAATATCCATTTCAAGCAAATCAAGCCACGCAAGGACCTCGATGTGGTGCTGATCGCCCCGAAGGGACCGGGCGACCTGGTGCGCCGACAGTACCAGCAGGGTCGCGGCGTGCCGTGCCTGATCGCCGTTGCGCAGAATGCCACCGGCAAAGCGCATGCCCGCGCCCTCGCCTATGCGCACGGCATCGGCGGCACGCGCGGCGGTGTGCTCGAGACCACCTTCGCCGAGGAGACCGAAACCGATCTGTTCGGTGAGCAGGCAGTGCTCTGCGGCGGCGCCACCGAACTGGTGGTACGCGGCTGGGAGACGCTGGTCGAGGCCGGCTATCAGCCGGAGGTCGCTTACTACGAGTGCCTGCACGAGCTGAAGCTCATCGTCGATCTGCTGCATGAGGGCGGGATCACGAAGATGCACCAGTTCATCAGCGAGACCGCCAAGTACGGGGATCTCACCCGCGGCCCGCGCATCGTCGATGCCCGCGTGAAGAAAGAAATGGGCAAGGTGCTGAAGGAGATCCAGTCCGGCACCTTTGCGCGCCAGTGGATTCGCGAGAACGCCACCGGCCGCAAGCGCTACCAGAAGCTGCTGAAGCGCGACATCGAGCACCCGATCGAGAAAGTCGGCGAGCGGCTGCGCGCGCGCATGACCTGGCTCAACGACAAGCGCGCCTGAGCGCCCCGTCGCCACCGCCCACCTCTGCTGAGGAGATCCTTATCATGGCTGCCGAACCTGACAAAGTACTGATCTTCGATACCACGCTGCGCGACGGGGAACAGGCCCCGGGCTGCAGCATGACGCGGCCGGAGAAGCTGCGTGTCGCGCGCGCGCTCGCCGAGCTCGGCGTCGATGTGATCGAAGCGGGCTTTCCGGCCGCCTCGAAGGGTGATTGGGAGAGCGTGCAGGCGGTGGCGCGCGAGGTCGAGGGGCCGATTATCGCCGGGCTCGCACGCTGCAACCGCGAGGACATCGAGCTCGCCGCGCGCGCCCTCGCCGATGCGCCTCGGCGCCGGGTGCACGTGTTTCTCGCCACCAGCGCCATTCACCGCCAGTACAAGCTCAACATGGCCGAGGAGCAGATCCTGCGCACGGCCGTCGAGGGAGTGCGCCGCGCGCGCGAGCTGTGCGATGACGTGGAGTTCTCCCCCGAGGACGCCTCGCGCACCGAGCTCGAGTTCCTCGCGCAGGTGGTCGAGGCGGCCATCGAGGCCGGCGCGAGCACCGTGAACATTCCCGACACCGTCGGTTACACGGTGCCGGATGAGTTCGCGGAGTTGTTCCGGTACCTGCGCAAGAACGTGCGCGGCATCGAGCGGGTGCGCCTCTCGGTGCACTGCCACGACGATCTCGGCATGGCGGTGGCGAACAGCCTCACCGCGGTGGTCGCCGGCGCCCGCCAGGTGGAGTGCACGATCAATGGCATCGGCGAGCGTGCCGGCAATTGCTCGCTCGAGGAAGTGGTGATGGCACTGAAGACGCGCGCCGCGTTCTTCAACGTCACCACCGGCATTCAGACCACCCGGCTGTATCCGACCTCGCGCCTGGTCTCGAGCATCACGGCGATGCCGGTACCGCGCAACAAGGCCGTGGTCGGCGAGAATGCCTTCGCGCACGAGGCTGGCATCCATCAGCACGGGGTCCTCAAGCACTACTCGACCTACGAGATCATGCGCCCTGAGGACGTCGGTCTCTCGCGCAGCAATCTCATCCTCGGCAAGCACAGCGGACGGCACGCCTTCCGCGACCGGGTGCGCGCGCTCGGCTTCGAGCTCGAGGAGAGCGAACTCAATCAGGTGTTCGAGGAGTTCAAGGCACTCGCGGACCGCAAGAAGGAGCTGTTCGACGGCGACATTGAGGCGCTGGTGCTGCGCGCCGAGGGCGCCGCGGCCGGCCCGTGGAGCCTCGAGAGCCTCGAGACGCACGCCACCACCGGCGCGGCTGCGAGCGCCCGGGTGGGCCTGCGGCACAGCGACGGCCGGCTCATCGAGCACACCGCCGAAGGCGACGGACCGGTCGATGCGCTCTTCAAGGCGATCGAAGCGGCAACCGGCATCGGCGTCATGCTGCGCAAGTTCGAGGTGCGCGCCGTCACCGAGGGCGAGGATGCGCAGGGCGAGGCGCTGGTGTACGTGGAGTACAATCAGCGTACTTATCGGGGCTCGAGCGTGAGCACCAACATCGTGGAATCGAGCGGCAGAGCGTTCCTCGAGGTGATCAACCGCATCGAGCAGGCATCCGCCGGCGGTCGCCCGCGCGATGAGCGCGGCGCAGCGGCACAGGCGGCCTCCACGCTTTAAGATTCGACATTCACATCGGCAGCGCGCTACGGGAGATTCCGCATGCCCATACCGGCCACTCAGTTCATCTGGTTCAACGGCAAGCTCGTCCCTTGGGAGAAAGCCACCGTGCACGTGCTCGCGCACGCCCTGCACTACGGCTCATCGGTGTTCGAGGGCGTGCGGGCCTACGAGACGCACAAGGGCGTAGCGATCTTCCGCCTGCACGATCACACCCGACGGCTGTTCGACTCGGCAAAGATCTATCGCATGAGCCTGCCGTTCACGGTCGGGGACATCGACACGGCCTGCCGCCAGGTGATCGCGGCCAACGGTCTCGCCCGCGGCGCATACATCCGTCCGGTGGCGTTCCGCGGCTACGGCGAGATCGGGGTCGCCCCGAAGATCGAGCCGCCGACGGAAGTGGCGGTGGCTGCCTGGGAATGGGGCAAGTACCTCGGTCACGAGAGCGAGGAGCAGGGCGTCGATGTATGCATCGCCTCCTGGCAGCGGGTGGCGCCGAACACGATCCCGGCTCTCGCCAAGGCCGGCGGCAATTATCTGTCGAGTCAGCTGATCGGCGCCGAGGCGCGCCGCCTCGGCTTTCACGAGGGGATCGGGCTCGCCCCCGACGGTACGATCAGCGAGGGCTCGGGGGAGAACATCTTCCTCGTCAAGGACGGCGTACTGCTCACCCCCGCCCTCGCCCACTCCGTGCTCGGCGGCATCACGCGCGATACGGTGATGCGACTGGCGCGCGAGCGCGGCATCGAAGTGCGCGAGTGTTCCATTCCCCGTGAGCTGCTGTACATCGCCGATGAGGCATTCTTCACCGGCACCGCGGTCGAGATCACCCCGATCCGCTCGGTGGATCGGCTGAGCATCGGCAGCGGTGCGCGCGGCCCGATCACCGAGACGCTGCAAAAGGCGTTCTTCGGCCTGTTCAGCGGCGCCACGCCCGACAAGTGGGGCTGGTTGGATCACGTCGATATGCAGGCCGCACCGGCCGCGGTGGCGCGCTGATGGGCACGCCGCTGACGCTGTTCGAGAAGGTCTGGCGCAGCCATGAGGTCGTTCCACAAAGCACCGATACCCCGGCGGTGCTGTACATCGATCTGCACTTGATCCACGAGGTCACCTCGCCGCAGGCCTTCACGGTGCTGCGCGAGCGCGGCCTCGCGGTGCGCCGGCCCGAGCGCACCTTCGCCACCATGGATCACTCGACGCCCACGCGCACCGAGCAGGTCTTCGGCGGCGCGCCCATCGCGCTCGAGGATGCGGCGCGCCAGGTCAGTGCGCTCGAACGCAACTGCGCCGCCTTCGGCATCGAGCTGCTCGGTCTGCGCGATGCGCGCCGCGGGATCGTGCACATTATCGGGCCGGAGCTCGGCCTGACGCAGCCGGGCAAGACCGTGGTCTGCGGCGACAGCCATACCAGCACCCACGGTGCGCTCGGCGCACTCGCCTTTGGCATCGGCACCACCGAAGTCGGGCACGTGTTCGCCACCCAGTGCCTGCTGCAGCGCAAGCCGCGCACGCTCGCGATTAATGTCAACGGCACTCTGCAGCCGGGC
>DAHVTM010000008.1:0-122766 GCA_027324195.1 Gammaproteobacteria bacterium
CCACCGAGATCTTCTGGCGCGCCTCCTCGTCCGGACGGGCGCTCGAGGTCACCAGCCTGAGCACATCGCGCCGCTCCTCGAACAGATACTGCTCGATCGCCTCGCGCATGCGGGCGTGACTCGCGAGCTTGAATTTCTCCCCGGCCTTGAACGCGACCATGGCCTTTCTGACCACCTCCTGGCGGAAGGAGAGCTTGCCGGAATCGGACACCTTGATCTTCTCCTCCACCGAGCGCAGGAAGCGCTCGTCCGCCGGCCGGCTCTCGCCCGTGATCGGGTCGTTGACCTGGCGGCGATCGAGTGAGGCCTCAACCTCATCGAGATACTTCTCAAGCAACTGCTGCGCTTCCTCCTCGAACGAAGCGAACATGGCGCGGTGCACGTCCTCCTTGACCCAGCGGTTGTAGAACTCCTTGCGGGCCGTCACCAAGTGATCGATCCAGATCTTCTTGTGCTTCGCCTCCAGGCGCGCGTCGCTCTCGATGGCATCCTTCAGCGCGAGCAGCAGATCCATGCTGGTCAGGCTCCGGCGGGTACCGCGCGTGATCGCAGTTGAAATCGCGTTGATCACAAAGCGGGGGCTGACGCCCGTCAACCCCTCATCGGGCGCCTCGGTGCGCAGCCGCGCCGCCTCGCTTTCCGGCACGCCCTCGATCGCCTCACCGGCATACAACCGCAGTTTCTTCGGCAGATCGAGGCCCTCGCGCTCGGGGCGCACCAGTCGGGTCAGAATCGCGAACACGGCCGCGAGATTCAGCACGTGTGGATCGAGGTGCACGTCGCGAAATGCCGCCGCCGCGCATACGAGCTTGTGGTAGATGCGCGCTTCGTCCTTGTATGAGAGCGCATAGGGAACCTTGATGATCACCATGCGATCGAGCAGGGCCTCATTCTCCTTTTCTTGCAGGAATCGGTGGAACTCGGCGAGGTTGGTGTGCGCGAGAACCGTCTCATCGAGGTGAATGAGCGGAAAGCGAGAGACCTTGACGTTCTTCTCCTGCGTGAGGGTGAGCAGCAGGTAGAGGAATTCGCGCTTGACCTTCAGGATCTCGATCATCTCGAGCAGACCGCGGCTCGCGGAGTAGACCGCTCCCGACCACGACCAGGCGCGCGGATCACCCTCATCGCCAATCTGAGCGACCTTGGCCAGATCCACTGAGCCGACCAGATCGGCGATGTCCGCAGTAGTCGGATCGTGCGGGGCATACGTTCCGATGCCCAGACGCGCCGCTTCCGAGAGAAAAATGCGTTCGACCGGCACGTTGAGAAAATCCCCGTCGAACTCCCGCTCGAGGTACTCCCGCGCCCAGGGAGAAAGTTCGCCCGGAACGCTGACGCCATACCGTTCGCGGAATTCGCCGCGCAGACTGGCGGGAATGAGATTCAGCGGATTCTCGTGCAGCGGTGAGCCGGCAATCGCATACAGCGCGCCGTCGTCCGTGTGGCTGTACTCCTCAAGTCCACGCTTGAGCAGTATGGCCAGCGTCGACTTACCGCCCGACGGCGGACCGAGCAGCAACAGCAGTCGACGCCCCACGTCGGATCCGCCCGCAGCCGCCTTGAAGTACTCGGCCACCCGCGACAGCGGTCCATCGACCCCAAACAGCTCGCGCCTGAACAGCTCGACGGGACGATCGTCCTGCGGGGCGTCGGTGCCGTCGTAAGCAGCCGGATCGGGGCGTGCCGAATCGCCGAACCCGCCACGCTCGGGCTCAAGGTCCAGCGGGGTCATCGCTGCGTTGGGCCGCCCGGCGGACTCCGCCGAGCGCGCAACTCTCCCATGCCAGCGCAGCATGTCCCAGATGTACTCGTGACTGGTGCGCACCAGCGCCGCGGGGCGGGTCGGCACGACGTCCGCCAGAAACTGCCCGAAAGTCCCCTCCCATCGCCGCGCGCGATGCGAGCGGCTGAAGGAAGCCAGAGACTCTATGAACGCGGCGTGATCGATGCAGGCGTCGCGTGGAGCCTGAGCCGGATGGTTGGCACGTGATCGCATCGCCATAACCTCCCGTTTCACAACGGCAGTGGCGGCCGTGAGAGGCTTTGACGCGCCCGCTGCGCAGACCGGATGGAGCGCCTCGCTCTGCGCGACTGCTGCCGAACTCGCGATCCCGCTGCCCTGTACACAGTATGACGGCCGCGGCGGCAATTCGTTCCAGCGGTGCCGCATGCCGGCGCTTCCGTGCGCCGTCCCATGATCGGCCGCCCGAGGTCCGCTGTCGAGGTCATCTGCGATGCCGCTCGGTCGACGCGGCGTCCTGCCGCCCCCTCCTGATGGGGGGACGTTCCGATCCGCTTCCGACAACGATTGCCGGATGGGAGGCGGATCGCATCAATAGTGTGAACGGCGACACTGCGGGGTCGCCACGCGACGGGTTTCATCCCAGCTGCACGTCGCGCAGTCGGGCATCTGGCATCGACTCGCCCACCTGCACCCGGTGCAGCGCACGTGGCGGGGTCGGCGGTATGCCGCGGCTTGTGCACAGAATAACGAGGGAGACCGATTGTGGCCCATGCAGCGCCGAATGAGTCTCGCGATTCCGTCGGTGAACTCAGCGGCAACGCCGCACGCGCAGCGGTCAGCCTGACCGCCCTCACCCGCCATGACGATTTCCTGCTCGAACTCGGCGAAGTGCTCGACGGCCGCGCCAGTGTGCACCCCGCTGAGTCGATCGATGCCGCACTCGATCATGTCAGCAGCGAACGGGGCGGGCAGATCCTCGCCATCGATGCGCGTGACATGTCGGAGCTGCGCGCCGACGTCGAACGCGCTCTCGAGCAGACTCCGCACGCCGTCATCCTGGTGTTCGCGGACGCAGGCGCGGAGAAGTCCGTTGCCGCTGCAGTCAAGGGCACGACGGTCTTCGCCGTCCTGCCGCTGCCGATCGAGCCGGACAAGACCACGGCGGTTCTGAACGCCGCAATCACCGACGCATTGCAGCAGGCCACACCATCGCGCGCCGCGGCAACTCAGCCCGAGCGGCGTATGCTTCTGCAAAACCGCGCGCCCCCCTCCCCGGCCGCACCCGCCCTCGGCGCCGAGGCGGGCAGTGGTGGCTCTCGCAAGCCACTCGTGATCCTCGCCGGTGCCGCGGCGCTCGCGGTTGCCGCAATTGCGGTGGGCGTATTTCTATTCAGACGGCACGCCGCCGAGTCGTTACCGGCCGCGTCCGGCCACGTCCCCACACGCCCAATCCCGGCACAGCGTCCGGCCGCCGCGGTCCTGCCGGGGCCAGCGGTCGACACTTCCATTGTTCAGGGTCGGGTCGAGGACCTGCTCGTCAAAGCGAGCCGCGCGATGTTTGCGCGCCACTTCACTGCTCCGAGGGGTGCCAACGCACTGGTGTATTACCGCTCGGTGCTCGCAGTCGACCCGACGAATGGTGAAGCCCGTGACGGCTTACGGCGAGTCAGTCATGTGCTGATCTCTCGATTCCAGGACACCATTGCGCACGGTCACACCAATGCAGCTGCACTCGCGCTGGCGACACTGCGTCTGGCTGAGCCCACCAATCCGCACCTCGGCCCGTTCGGCATCGCATTGTCGAGCGCCCTGGTGAATCAGGCCCTCGCCGGTGGGCACCTGAGCGCCGTGTCACCGCTGATCGCCCAGGCCGCACACAGCGGCGTACCCGCGGCGCAAATCATGGCCTGGCAGAATCAGCTTGCGAGCCTGCAGAACAAGCAACAGGCCCGAACCATCGCCCAACAGATCATCCGGCGCATCAGCGCCAACCGGTTGACCGGCGCTGCGAGCGCCGCTTCGGCGCTCGCCAGACTACGCGTGCTGGCGCCGAGCGCCTCGGCCACCGAGAGCGCCACACACGCACTGCTCAGTGCGCTGCTGAGGCAGGCGCGACAAGCCGGCATCGCCGGGCGCACCGACGCGGAGAATCAATGGCTCGCTGCCGCCCGCGCCAATGGCGCCACACCCCAGGCGCTGACGGCCGTACGCCAGCAAGTCACCGCTCAGCACGCACGCACTCAGCACGCACAGATCAAACAGTTACTTGCGATGGCACGTGCCCGCCTCGCCGCCGGCGTGCTGACGCCGCCTGCACGTGACAGCGCCGCGCATTACCTGACGCTGATCAGCCAAGCTCACCTTGGACCGAAAGCCTCCGCGGCTGCACAACGGCTGCGTCAGGATCTTGCCAAGGCACTCGTTGCGCGCGCCGAAGCGGCGGCACAGGATGGCCAGCGTGCCGCTGCGCAGGCCGATCTCGGCGCAGCGCAGCGCTGGGGTGCCACCGCAGCCGCATTGCAGGCTGCCGCGCACATTCTCGACGCCCCTCCGAAGCCGACCGACGCGCAACTTGCCGATGTAGCCCGAAACCTGCGCCGCACGCACTATGTTGCGCCCGGTTACCCGCAGCAGGCGCTCTCGGAGCGCATCGCCGGCGAAGTGACGGTGCAATACATCGTCGACCAAAGGGGACGAACCCGTGCGCTGCAGGTGATTCAAGCCAGTCCGCCGGACGTCTTCAACCGCGCCGCCCTGGATGCCATTCGTCGCTGGCGCTATGCGCCGCCGAGATTCCGGGGCACGCCGGTCGAGGTGCCGGTGCGCACCATGATCCGTTTCGTGCTGCCGAACTAAGCAGGTACGCCGCATGTTATTGTCGGACGCTGATCGAAACCGCCGTCTGCTCACAGCAGCCGCCGGCACCGTGCTCGCCGCCGTGATGGGGCTCGTGCTCATCATCGGGTTCAGGCTCGCGACGCAGATCCGCGCGAGCATCGGCAACCTGCAGCGCGCGAGCGAGCTGCAGACCTACCCCGCACTCATTTCCCAGCAGCTCACCGCGCTGCGCCAACGGCTGGATACGCTCGAGTACACCGGCCACGTGCACGCCGAGCTGGCCGCAAGCGTGGCCGGCTTCAACCGCGACCTCGTCTCACTGCAGCACCAACCCGGGCTCGATCCCTCGGCACTCGGCGCGGTCACCGCCCTGTGGCGCAATTACACGCCGGTGCTCGCCCCGGTGCTCGCCTATGCGGGCGAGCCGTATTCGGATTCTGCCACCAACAGCACTCTGTCGCGCAGTGGGCGGGTCTTCTACGCGCACGTGCGCCGCGCGGAGCTGTTTGCCGCCGGGAACTCCGCGGCTCTGCGCGAGCAGCTCGCCGCAGTCAGCAGCGCGTTGCAGGCACGCACCGCTGCGGCCGCGGCTCGGCTGCGACTGCTGCTCTCGGCCGGTGTGCTCGCGGTGCTGCTACTCGGCATGGCAGCCGCCTATCTGCAGCTCGCCCGAGCGCGCGGCGAGCGGGAAGCGCGCGAGGCCCAGGAGCAGACGCGCGACATCCTCGCTACGGTCCGCGAGGGCTTCTTCCTGCTCGATGCCGATTACCGGATCGGCGCGGTCTGGTCACAGGCATTGTGCCAACTGTTCGGCCGCACCGACTTCGCCGGCCTGTCGTTCGAGGAGCTGCTGCGCGACAAAGTCTCGCCCGAGACCCTGGCCACCGCGATGAAATTCATCAAGCTACTCTGGGGTGAACGGGCACACGAGAACCTCATGAAGAGCATCAACCCCCTCGGGCAGCTCGAGGTGAGCATGGACAACGGCCGCAACGGCAAGGAGACGCGCTTTCTGCAGTTCGATTTTCACCGCGTGATGGGGCCGGAAGGCGTCAAGCACGTGTTGTGCTCGGTTGGCGACATCACCTCGAGCGTACTGCTCTCGCGGGAGCTGCACGATGCCCAGGAAAACGCGCACTCGCAGCTCGACATGCTGGTGAGCATGCTGCATTCCGACCCGCTGCAGATCAGCGCATTTCTCGAGACCGCTGCGGCGGGTCTGAAGCACGTCAACGCCATTCTGAAGGAGCCGGCGCGTAACCACGGGGAATTCAGCAAGAAGCTTGCGGGTCTGGCGCGCGAACTGCATGCCATGAAGGGCGAGGCTTCGGCACTGAACCTGATGAGTATCGCGCAACGCGCCCACCAGCTCGAGGACATGGTGGCCGAGCTGAAGGCCAATGCCGAGCTCACCGGCAAGGACTTTCTGCCCCTGGTGCTGAAGCTCGATGAATTGCTCGCTCATCTGAACGGTGTGCGTGAAATGACCCTGCGCCTGACGGCGCTGAAGGAGAGCGCCCCGGTTGCGCAGCACGCACCGAGCGCGCCACGAGCGAATGCTCCGGCCGAGCTCGCCGCGACGCTACAGGCGCTCGCGCACAAGCTGTCGGAAGAGCATCACAAGGCTTTCGATCTGACGCTGCACGGCCTCGAGGAGTGTCCGTCGCAATATTTGTCGACCGTCAAGGATTGCCTCATCCAGATGCTGCGCAACGCCGCCGTGCACGGCATCGAGCCCGATGCGGTACGGCGCACCGGCGCCAAATCCGGGTCCGGCCAAGTGCGGGTGGAGTTCCGCCGCGTCGAGACCGGATTTGAGCTGCTGTTCGAAGACGACGGGGCCGGCCTCTCGCCTGAGGCACTCAAGGAAGCCGCGGTGCGCAAGAACATCCTCACCTCGGAGCAGGCTGCAGCGCTCGACAACCGCTCGGCGCTTGCGCTGATTTTCAAACCCGGATTCTCGACACGCACCGAGGTCACGATGGATGCCGGCCGCGGCACCGGAATGGACGTTGTCGCCAAGGCCGTATACGGCCTCGGCGGCCGAATCGGCGTCAGCACCAACCCGGGTCGCTTTACTCGCTTCAAGATTGCGCTGCCGGCGATCAGCGAAAGCGCCGTGGCTTAGGCGTCGGTGGCACTGAGCCATGAACAGCGCACCGGAAACTCATGCTCGACGATTGGTCAGACTACTGATCGTGGATGACTCCAATATCGTGCGGCGGCGCATCGAGCGCTCGCAGCAGTTCGACGATCTGGAGGTGGTCGGGACGGCCGCCAACGGCCTCGAAGCGCTCGAGCTGGCGCGCCGGACCGACCCGGACCTGGTGACCATGGATCTGACCATGCCGCAGATGGACGGCATCGAATGCATCACCCAGCTGGTGCGCATGAAGCCGCAGGTACGAATCCTGGTGATCTCCGCGCTCGCCGACAAGGCGACCGCGGTCGAGGCCATGGAGCGCGGCGCAAACGGCTTTTTAAGTAAGCCGTTCACCGATCGGCAGCTGAACGAAGCTATCGCCGAGCTGATGTACTGAGTCAACACCGGCATATCGAGCACGCAGATGCTGCGGGAAGAGGAACTCAAAACTTTCGTTGATGGCACCACCCGGTACTTCGAGGTGGCCGCGCAGCAACCGGCGACGATCGGTTCGCCGTACCTGCTCGAGGGCGAGCCGGCGATACAGGATTACACCGGACTGATCAGCATCTCGGGCAAGCGCGCAGGCGTCGTGTACTTCACCGCGCCGCGAGCCATGCTGACGGTGCTGCTGATGAAGATGCAGGAGAGTGACTTCAGCCACGAGAGCATGCGTGATCTGGTCGGCGAAGTGGCCAACACCATCTCCGGTAATGCACGACGCGATTTCGGTCATGACTTCGTAATTTCCGTGCCGAGCGTGTTCTCCGGCGAGAAGCCGCAAATTCCGAATCCCCCGGGCGCGCGCGCATTCGTCATCCCCATCCACTGGCGCAGTCACTCTGCCAAGCTGGTGGTCTCGCTCACTTAAGCGCTGGCCGCAGGATCGCAGCCGCCAGCGCGCCTACGGCTCACTCTCATCGGTGCGCAGCCGATAGCCGAGCCCCGCCTCGGTGAGCAGATAGTTAGGCTTGTGGGGATCGGATTCGATCTTGGCGCGCAGATTCATGATGCACACTCGCAGCCCGCGCGAGTCGCCGAGCCGCTCCGGACCCCACACTTCCCGAATCAACTGCTGTTGCGTGACGATGGCACCGAGGTGCCGCGCCAGACTCTCGAGCACCCGGTACTCGAGCGGAGTCAGGTGAATTTCCCCGGCGGCGCCGCTCGCGGCGCGTTTCGACAGATCAACCCGGACCCGGCCGAGAGCGAGCATGCCCGTCTGCTCAGTGCCGCGCACGTTGCGCCGTAATGCCGCGCGCACCCGCGCGAGCAGCTCAGGAGCGCTGAACGGTTTGGTGACGTAGTCATCGGCGCCCGCATCGAGCGCAGCGATCTTCTGCTCCTCCTGCGCGCGCGCCGAGAGAACGATGATGGGCACCGGCGACCAGGCCCGCACGCGCCGGATGATCGTCAGGCCATTGCCGTCCGGCAGCCCAAGATCGACCAGCAGCAGATCGGGCTTGTGGCTGCGGCTCTCGATTTCAGCACGCAGCGCGCTGTCGGCCTCGACCACCCGGTAGTGCTCGGCCTCGAGCAGTACCTTCAGTACGTTACGGATGGCCGGCTCGTCCTCGATGACCAGGACCTGGTGCATCGAGCCGGTCACTTCTGCGGCTCCCGCGTCGGCAGCGTGAACTCGAATCGTGCGCCGCCCGCATCGCGTCGGCGGGCCACGATCTCCCCCCCGTGCGCTCGGACGATCGCGCGGCAGATCGCGAGCCCGAGTCCGGCCCCGGCGACCGACCCTTCTTCGCTGCCGCGCTGGAATTTCTCGAACAGCCGCTGCGGGTCGCCCTCGGGCAGCCCCGGACCGTCGTCCTCGACCACGACCCGCACCGCAGCGCCTTCGTTGCCGGCGGACACCCAGGCGTGCGTGCCGGGCGGGGTGTATTTGGCGATATTGTCGAACAGGTTGACGAAGACCTGCACGACCAGCCCCGCGTCCACGTGCACGGGGGGCAGGTCCGGGGGCAGGCGCAGCTCAATCGGGTGCTCGTGCATGCGCAGCTCGATGTGCCGCAACGCGGCGCCCACCAGATCCTCCACGCTCTGCCAATCCCACCGCAGCGGCACCTGTCCGGACTGAAAGCGCATCAGATCGAGCACATTGGAGACGAGTTCGGACATCTCGCGGGCCTTCTGTTCGATCGATGCGGCGAGTTCGCGGCGTCGGCGCGCATCGAGCGCCTCGCCGCGCTCGGTGAGCGTGCTGGCCGCGCCTACCATGACCGCGAGCGGCGTGCGCAAATCGTGCGAGATCGAGGCGAGCAGCGTATTGCGCAGGCTCTCGCGTTCCGCGGCGAGACTCGAGGCCTGCGCCGCGTCGGCAAAGCGCGCACGCTCGAGCGCGAGCCCGATCTGCCCGGCGAACGTGTCGAGCAACTGACTCTGTTCCGGCAACAGCACGCGCCGGGCGTTGGTCGGCAGGACCGCCAGCACGCCGGTCGCACGCGCCTCATCGCCCAGTGGCACATACAGCGCCGGCGTCGCCGGCAGCGTATCCGAGCCGAGTCCGGCGCGTCGGCCATGATCGTTGACCCATTGCGCCACGGCGAGGTCCGCACCACGCAGCGAGCTGTCGAGCGGCTCCCCGCGCGGCAGGCGCAGCTTGCCTTCAAGATCCGGCAACAGCACGACCGCTCGGCATGTGAACACTTCGGTCACGTGGCGCACGGCCACTGTCGCCATGTTCTCGATACCGCGTGTGACGGCGAGTTCCCGACTCATCGCGTACAGTGCTGCGGTGCGCCGCTCACGGGCACCGGCGACGCGATTCTGCTGGCGCACATTGGCGGTCAGCCGGGCAATGACCAGCCCGATAGTGAGCATGGCGGCGAACGTGATGAAGTACTGGGCGTCGGAGACCGCGATCGTGAAGCGCGGCGGAACGAAGAAGAAATCAAAGGCGAGCACATTGAGCACGGCGGTCAGCGCCGAAGGGCCGCGTCCGAGCCGCAGTCCCGCCACGGTCACCCCGAGCAGGTAGACCATGGCAAGGTTGGAGAGCTCGAACTTCGGATACATGAGGAACGCGAGCAGGGTGCTGAGCGCGCTCACCCCGGCAGCCCAACCGTAGCGATCCCAAGCAATCGCACTCGGCCCTTCGCTGACGGTCATTTGCGCCGAGGGGGCCGGCCGGACAGCGCCCGATCCTGCCGGGGCGACCACGATGACATCGAAGCCGCGCGCCTGTTTTACGAGCAAGGTCGAGGTCGAGGTCTGCACCCAGGAACGCCAGCCCCGTCGCTTCGGCGCGCCCACCAACACGCGGGTGGCCCGGCGTGTCTGCGCATACTCGAGCAATGCTGCAGCCGCCGACGGTCCATCCAGGGTCACGGTCTCCGCACCCAGTGATTCCGCGAGGCGCAGCACCGCGATGCGTCGATTGCGCTCCTGCTCCGAGAGGCGCAGCAGCGCCGGGGTCTCTACGTACACGACGCTCCAGCCGGCCGCGAGTGCATCGGCCATGCGTTTGCCGGTACGCACCAACTGCTCGGCCTGTTCATCCGGTCCGACGGCCACCAGGATCCGCTCCCCGGCGATTCGCCTGCGCGCGCGCTCCGGTTGCAGCTCGCGCGATGCAGCCTCGACACGCTCGGCTACCCGGCGCAATGCAATCTCGCGCAGCGCCATCAGGTTGGTGCGGCGAAAGAAGCGTTCGGCGGCCGTCGCGACGGCATCGGAGACATACACCTTGCCGGCATGCAGGCGTGCCAGCAGGTCATCGGCCGGCAGGTCGATCAGCTCGATCGCATCGGCATCATCAAACACGTGATCGGGCAGCGTTTCGCTCTGACGCACTCCGGTGGTCTGGTAGATCAGGTCATTGAGACTCTCCAGGTGCTGAACGTTGACCGTGGTCCAAACGTTGATGCCTGCGGCCAGCAGCTCCTCGACATCCTGCCAGCGCTTCGGATGGCGCGGTTGGGGCACGCCGCCGATCAGGTTGGAGTGCGCCAGCTCATCGACCAGCAGGATCTGCGGGTGTCGTCCGAGCGCGGCATCGAGATCGAACTCCTGGCGCACGATGCCTCGATAGCTGACCGCGAGCGTTGGCAGCCGGTCGAGACCCTCGGCGAGCTGCTCGGTCTCGGTACGACCATGCGGCTCGAGGTAACCGATGACCACATCGGTACCCGCGGCCTGCTCGGACTGCGCGGCCTGCAGCATCGAGTAGGTTTTGCCGACCCCTGCCGAGGCGCCGAAGAAGATGCGCAGCTTACCTCGCCCGGCGCGCGCCTCCTCGGCCTGCACGCGCGCGAGGAGCTCCTGTGGATCGGGCCGGCTCTCGGCTATCGGCGTCGGAGCGGTCATCGGGACATTATTTCATGGCGTCGAGCGCCAAATTCAGTTCGAGCACATTGACGCGGGGGTCACCCAGCACGCCGAGCTCCCCGCCGCGCGCATGCATGCCGATCAGCGCCCGCACCTGCGCGACGCTCAAGCCCCGGGCGCGGGCGACCCGCTCGGCCTGGAAATACGCCGAGGCGAGACTGATGTCCGGATCGAGCCCGCTCGCCGAGGTGGTCACCAGGTCGACCGGAATGGCGGCGCGGCTACCCGGATCGGCGGCCCGCAGTGCCGCGATGCGCGCCTTCACCGCGGCGAGCAGCGCCGGATTCAGGGGCCCGAGGTTCGAACCGCCGGAATCGAGCGCGTTGTAGGGCTGGGGCGTGGTGGCCGACGGACGGCTCCAGAAATACTGCGGCGCACTGAACGGCTGGCCGATGAGCCGCGAGCCGATGAGCAGGCCGTGACGCTTCAGCAGACTGCCGTTCGCCTGCCTCGGGAACGCCACCTGAGCCACACCCGTGACGATCAGCGGGTAGATCACCCCGGTGATCAGGCTGAGCATCAGCAGCAGCGTCAGTGCGGGTCGGAAGATGCCTTTCATAGTGCCCCCGTCAGGTCAGATGCAACAGCGTGAGACCCATATCAATCAGCTTGATGCCGATGAACGGCACGGCAATACCGCCCAGACCGTAGATCAGCAGATTGCGCCGCAGCAGCGTCCCGGCGCCGAGCGGCCGATACCGCACGCCCTTCAGCGCCAGCGGAATGAGCACGATGATGATGAGCGCGTTGAAAATCACCGCCGAGAGGATCGCCGAGAACGGACTCGCGAGGTGCATGATGTTGAGCGCATTCAGCTGCGGATAGGTGGTCGCGAAGGCCGCCGGAATGATGGCGAAGTACTTGGCGATATCGTTGGCGATACTGAAGGTCGTGAGCGAGCCGCGCGTCATCAGCATCTGCTTGCCGGTTTCCACCACTTCGATGAGCTTGGTCGGATTCGAGTCGAGGTCGACCATGTTGCCGGCCTCCTTGGCTGCCTGAGTCCCCGAGTTCATCGCCACGGCGACATCGGCTTGGGCAAGTGCCGGAGCATCGTTGGTACCGTCGCCCGTCATCGCCACCAAGCGACCCTCGGCCTGGTGCGCACGGATGAGATTCAATTTCGCTTCGGGTGTCGCTTCGGCGAGAAAATCATCGACGCCCGCCTCGGCGGCGATCGCCGCGGCGGTGAGCGGATTGTCGCCGGTGATCATGATGGTCTTGATGCCCATCCGCCGTAGCTCGCCGAAGCGCTCCTTGATGCCACCCTTGACGATGTCTTTCAGCTCGATCACACCGAGCACGCGCGGCCCATCGCTCACCAGCAGCGGCGTGCTGCCCCGGCGCGCCACCTCCTGTACCGTCGCCAGCATCGCCTTGGGGAAGCTCTCCCCGCGCGCCTCGACGTGCTTGCGGATCGCATCCACGGCACCCTTGCGGATCTGTCGCTCGCCGATGTCGACGCCACTCATGCGGGTATGCGCGGAGAACGGCACGAACGTGCCTTGCAGGGCGGTCAGATCCCGCTCGCGCAGCCTGAAGCGCTGCTTGGCGAGCACCACGATGCTGCGGCCCTCGGGCGTCTCATCGGCCAGCGAGGCGAGCTGCGCTGCGCCGGCAAGCTCCTCCTCGCTCACCCCGGCGGCCGGAATGAACGCGGCGGCCTGTCGGTTGCCGAGGGTGATGGTGCCGGTCTTATCGAGCAGCAGCACATCGACATCTCCGGCCGCCTCGACCGCCCGACCGGAGGTCGCGATCACGTTGGCCTGCATCATGCGGCTCATGCCGGCCACGCCGATGGCCGACAGCAGTCCGCCGATCGTGGTCGGAATGAGGCAGACGAGCAGCGCGATGAGCGCGGTAATCGTGACCGGTGTTCCGAGCTTCGTGACCGCCACGCTGTACTGCGAGAAAGGCAGCAACGTCGCGGTGGCGAGCAAAAACACCAGCGTGAGCGCCACCAGCAGGATGGTGAGGGCAATCTCATTCGGGGTCTTCTGTCGTTTTGCGCCTTCAACCATTGCGATCATGCGATCGATGAAGGTCTCGCCGGGATTGACTGAAATGCGCACGACGATCCAGTCGGACAGCACGCGCGTGCCACCGGTCACGGAGGAGAAGTCCCCACCGGACTCGCGGATCACCGGCGCGGACTCCCCGGTAATGGCGCTCTCGTCCACCGAGGCCGCCCCGTCGATGACCTCGCCGTCGCCCGGGATGAACTCGCCCGCCTCGACCAACACGACATCGCCCTTGCGCAGCGCGTCGGCGCGTACCGGTGTGCTGTGCGCGCGATCGGCTGGATCGGCGAGGCGCCTGGCCGCCACGGCCTGCTTCAGCCCCTTCAGGCTCGCCGCCTGCGCCTTGCTGCGGCCTTCGGCGAGCGCCTCGGCAAAATTGGCAAACAGCACCGTGAACCACAGCCACACCGCGATGCTGAAGATGAACCAAGCGGGCGCTTCGCCGTGGCCATCAAGTGCCTGCACCCAGAGGCCCGTGGTGAGGATGCTGCCGAGATAGACCACGAACATGACCGGGTTGCGCCACTGCACGCGCGGGTCGAGCTTGCGCAGCGCATCGAGAATCGCCGGAGTGAGCAGCGAACGATCGAACATCGAGAGCTTGCGGCGCATGTCAGTGACTCCAGAGCATCAGGTGCTCGACGAGCGGCCCGAGCGCGAGCGCCGGCACGAAGGTAAGCGCGCCGACCAGCAGCACCGTACCGATGAGCAACGCGATGAAGGTCGGACCGTGCGTGGGCATCGTGCCGGCCGAGACCGCAATACGCTTCTTGGCGGCAAGCGAGCCGGCGATCGCGAGCACCGCGACGATGGGCCAGAAACGCCCCAACCACATCACGACGCCGAGCGTAATGTTATAGAACGGCGTATCGGCATTGATGCCGGCGAATGCGCTGCCGTTGTTGTTGCCGGCGGAAGTGAACGCGTAGAGGATCTCCGAGAAGCCGTGCGGCCCCGGATTCGCCGCGCCGGCACGGCCGCCCGCCACGCTCACCGCCACCGCGGTCCCGAGCAGCACGATGAAGGGCATGACGAGAATGGCGATGGCGCTCATCTTCATCTCGAACGCCTCGATCTTCTTGCCCAGATATTCCGGTGTCCGGCCGATCATCAATCCGGCGATGAACACCCCGATGATGGCAAAGATCAGCATCGAATAAAGACCCGAACCGACCCCGCCGAACACGACCTCGCCGAGCATCATGTCGAGCAACGGCACCATGCCGCCGAGCGGCAGGTAGGAGTCGTGCATCGAGTTCACCGCACCGGTGGAGGTAACCGTCGTGATCGTGGCGAACAGCGTCGAGCCGGCAATACCGAAGCGCACTTCCTTGCCTTCCATGTTGCCGCCGCTTTGCTGCGCATTCGGCAGCTGATTCACCCCGAGCGCAGTGAATTGCGGATTGCCGCGCTGTTCGCTGTAATTGCACACGGCATAGAGTCCGACGAACAGGATCATCATGGCGGCGAGCACCGCCCAGCCCTGACGCGTGTCGCCGACCATGCAGCCGAACGTGTAGGTGAGCGCCGCGGGAATGAGCACGATGGCGAGCATTTCGAGCAAGTTCGTGAGCGCGTTGGGATTCTCGAACGGATGGGCGGAATTGGCGTTGAAGAACCCGCCGCCATTGGTGCCGAGTTCCTTGATCGCCTCCTGGGAGGCGACCGGCCCCATCGGCAGGGTCTGGGTATCGCTCGTCACGGTCGCCATGACCGGCCTACCGGCGGAATCCTTGACGGGCTCGCCCGCGGCGTTCACCTTTTGCTGCGAGTAAGTGACCGGCTGCAGCAACGTCACGCTCTTGTAGCGACTGAAATTCTGTATCGCACCCTGACTGACGAGCGCGAGCGCCACGACCGTGGCGATGGGTACGAGCACGTAGAGGGTAATGCGCGTGAGATCGACCCAGAAGTTGCCGATGGTGTGCGCGCTGTGGCGCGCGAGCCCACGGATCAGCGCCACGGCGACGACGATTCCGGTCGCGGCCGAAAGGAAATTCTGTACGGCAAGACCGGCCATCTGTGTCAGATAGCTCATTGTGGTCTCAGGCGTATAGCTCTGCCAGTTTGTGTTGGTGACGAAGCTCACCGCCGTATTGAATGCCGAGTCCGACGCCGGCGCCGCGAAGTGCTGCGGATTGAGCGGCAGCCAGTACTGCAGACGCTGCAGTGCGTAGAGGAGCAACACCCCGAGCGCGTTGAACACGAGCAGGGCGAGCGCGTAGGCCTTCCAGCCCATCTGCCCGGCCGGATCGATGCCGCACAGACGATAGATCAGCGCCTCGAGACGCGCCCCGGCACCGAGGCCCGGGATCGGCTCGCCTTCCATGATGCGGGCCATGTACAGCCCGAGCGGCTTGACCGCGAGCAGCATGGCCGCGAGAAACAGGGCAAGCAGCCCCCAGGACTGCGCGGTCATCAAAACCGCTCCGGTTTGAACAGCGCGTACAGCAGGTAGCCGCTCAGCGCGAGAGCGAGCAGCCCGCTGATGATCTGCGCGGCGCTCATTGCGACGCCCCGCTGCGAGCGATCGCCCAGACGATGAGGTGGGTGAGCCCGTAGAGCACGACAATCATCAGGATCGATTCAAGGTCCGCCATGGCAATGCCTCCGCCGGAGCAGCATCGGGGGCTCCAGTCGCCGCGCACCGTAGCGCGCCGGATGTGAGCGTCGGGTTAAGAAAGGCCGCTGGTGTCGACTGTGCCGCTGGCGGACAATGCGCACCACCATGCCCCATGCTGCATATCAGGCCTTTTCGGCGCTGCGTCCCGGTGCGCGCGTTGCGGCCGTGGCGCCGGCCGGACCGTTCGAGCGGGACGCGCTCGAAGCGGGCCTCGCGGTGCTTGCCACGCGCTACGCGGTGCATTTCGAGCCCGGAATTTTTTCCCGGCAGCGCTATCTGGCCGGCGACGATGCGCGCCGGCTGGCCGAACTGACCCGCGCGCTCGAAGATCCCCGAGTCGAGGCAGTGTTCTGTGCCCGCGGTGGCTACGGCGCCATGCGGCTGCTGCCCGGACTGGAGCGCATCGCGCCGGCGGCAAAGCCACTCATCGGCTTTTCGGACATCACGGCTCTGCACGCCTGGATGCAGCGCGCCGGGCAGATCAGCATCCACGGCCCGGTGCTGACCCAACTCGGCAAACTCGATGCCGCCACACACGAGCGGCTGTTCGCGCTGCTGGAGGGAACTGAGCCGGCCGCGCCGCTGCGCGGCCGTATGACCTACGTTGCCGGGAGCGCCGAAGGACCGCTGCTGGGCGGCACACTGGCCGTACTGTCACGGCTGGTGGGCACACCGTTTATGCCACCGCTCGAAGGCTCCGTCCTGTTGCTCGAGGATGTCGGCGAGCGTCCCTATCGGGTGGATCGGATGTGGACGCATCTGGCGCTCGCCGGGCTGCTGCGCGGGGTACGAGGCATCGTGCTCGGCTCGTTCACCGGATGCGAGGAGCGCGACGCGGACTACGGCTGCGCCGATGTGCTGCGCGATCTGGCCGTCGCCGCCGGCGTGCCATGCGCGGCGGGCTTTCCGATCGGCCACGGTGAGCGCAATGAGCCCGTCCCCCTCGGCGTTCGGGTCCGGCTGGATGCGGACGCGCAAACCCTGACATTCCTGCAGGGGGCGGCGCGGTAATCCAGCCGGTCTCTACCGTAACGGTCCGGATTGCTGCAGGATAGGCGTTCGAACCTGCTGCATGAGCCGAATGCCTATGCCCTCGCTGGCCGATATCGAACCGATCCTGCGACTCTCCCCAGTCATGCCGGTCGTGGTGATCGAGGAGCCCGCCCTCGCCCCCGAACTGGCCCGGGCGCTGCTGCGCGGCGGACTGCGCGTCATCGAAGTCACCCTGCGCACACCGGCGGCGCTCGGCGCCATCGAAGCGATCGCGCGGGAGGTGCCGGACATTGCCGTCGGAGCCGGCACGGTGCTCAGCGTCGAGGATCTGCGGGCAGCGGCCAATGCCGGTGCCACATTCGCCATTTCCCCGGGCGCGACCGCGGCGCTGCTCGAGGCCGGCGTGCATGCCCCCATTCCCTATCTGCCTGCCGTGGCGAGCGCCTCGGAGCTGATGCAGGGGCTGGCTCACGGTTATCACTGCTTCAAGCTCTTCCCTGCCGGCCCCGCCGGCGGACCCGCCCTGCTCAAGGCATTCGTCGGACCGTTCCCCCAGGCGCGCTTCTGTCCGACCGGCGGCATCACCCCGGAAACGGTTGGCGCGTACCTGAAACTCCCCAACGTGCTGTGCGCGGGAGGCTCGTGGCTTACCCCGGCCGATGCCCTGGCCACACGCGACTGGCGGCGGATCGAGGCGCTGGCCGCCGCGGCAGCGGCGGCGAGAACTTGAGGGCGCCGCGCGCGGTCCAATTGCCAGCGTCACGGTCTTTCCAGTTATGCCCACCCCCTCCGCCCGCGCATGGTGCCTGTGTGCGGCGCTCCTTGCAGGCACCCTGAGCGCATGCGCCTCGCAGCGGCTGAGCGCCGTTGCGCCGGCCAAGACACCGCAGCTCGCCGGCAACTGGACCCTCGACCCGGTGCACAGCGAGCACCTCGATGCGGCGGTGCTGACTCTGCAGCAGCAGCTGCACAAGCTCATGCTCCGCGTGCACCACCCAGCCCCTGCTGCGCACCCCGCACCGATGCGCCCCCCTGAGCGCCATCGACCGGGGCAGCAGGCCGATCAAGACGAAGGCGCTCCACCCGCCGCCGCGCAGAGCGGCGCGGCGCAATTGCAGGAGCCCGCCGTCGAGGTGAGCGCGCCCTTGCTCGGTGCCACCTGGGTGCGTGAATTCATCGCGCACGTGCCGGTTGGCACGTATCTCGGCATCGGCATGACCCCCAGTGTGTTCACGCTGCGTAGTGCAGGCGGCGTGCAACAGTGCACGCTCGGCCTGCGCGCCGCCGTGGCGTTCGGGCACGGCGGGGCGGATCAGACCTGCGGCTGGCGGAGCCGGAACTTCCTGATCGTGCTGCAGCCGCTGATCGGACCGCGACTGAGTGAGCGCTTTGCGCTCGGACCGGCCGATGTGCTCACGATGACGCTGCACTTGAGTGGCCACGGAATCAACGTGCGGCTCATCCGCCGCTATCGGCGCACACCGAACGCGGCACCTCCGGTACTGCTGCCGACCAGCGATTAGTGCGCCCGGCTAGGCGAGCGCACGTGCCCACGCGACGGTCATGATCAGCATGGCCGCCAGGCCGGGCAGCCATTGCGGGATGCGCTGGAGCCGCCGATCGAGCACCGGCCAGGCAAGCGCCCAGCCGAACAGCACACCCAAGGTAAACCCGAGCAGGTGCGCCATGATGTCGGTGTGCTTGCCGCCTGTGCCCAGCCACGCCAGCAGTACGACGCCAGCCCCGAGGGGAATCCAGCGTCGCAACCAGGTAGGTTCTGCGCCTCGACCCGTCCACCACGTGTGCGCAGCCATCATCCCGAGTGCCGCGAACACCGCGGTCGAGGCTCCCGCGGAGCGATACCCGGGCGGGCCGATCCACCCCTCGAGCAGGTTGGCAAGCCCCGCGCCGAGGACGATGAGCAACCAGGCCGTCCCGACGCCGAGCTGGCGCCCGGCGAGGTAGCCGAACCACACCCCGGCGAGCAGATTGCCCGCCAAGTGCGGCCCACTCAGGTGCAGCGTCAGGCAGGTCCACGCGCGCCACCACTGGCCGCGCCGCACCGCAGCGCCGTACAGATCCCCCCGGTCGAACGCATCGAGACGCACCAGGCCGTTCGAGAGCGCATAGGCCACACCGAGCAGCCAAGCCGCGTAAGCCACGCAACCGACCCACGCATGACGAAAAAGACGCGGCGGCGGGGGCGCAGGAAGCGGCAGCGCCTGATTCTCGCGTTCGTACTGCTCGAGGTGCGCACCCGCCGGCCCTGCCGCGCTTGCCGCAACCTGCAGGATGAACACGCCCTGGAAGGCGATCACCTGACTCGCAATGCCCACCGCAGCCAGCATGAACGACCGCTCGTCGCAGGCGCGGCGACGGCGGGAGCGATAGACCTCAATGTCCGGCTCGCCGGCACCGTCCAGCACCGCGGAGGCTGCCGCATCACGCTCTCCCATGGCGCAATGATCGCACATCGGCCCGTGCAGGCGAGCCTGCCCGACGCCGGCGTATCCCGGAGCGGCCCGGGCACACGCGGCCGCGAGCCGGGCGGCGCGCACTTGTACCTATGGCCGTTCGTGCGCGCTTGCTCCATCATGTCGTGGGCCGCGCCCGGCGGCCTGCGGACCGATGGTATGACGAGCCCACTGAGTTTCGACCCCGAGCTGCTGCGCCGCTACGATCGGCCGGGCCCTCGCTACACGTCCTACCCGACCGCGCCGCAGTTCACGCCCTCGTTCGGCGCGGCACAGCTGCGCGAGCACATCGAGCGCAGCAATGCGGGCAAGCACGCGCTGTCGATTTACGCGCACATGCCGTTCTGCGTGAGCCCCTGCTTCTACTGCGGCTGCAACCGGGTCATTACGCGCGATTCGGCGCGCGGCGAGCAGTATCTCGAGCGGCTGCTGAGGGAGATCGCCGCGGTCGCGCCGCTGTTTGACCGCCGGCGCGAAGTGTTGCAGGTGCACCTCGGCGGCGGCACGCCCAATTTTTTCCGCCCGACGCAGATCGGCGGACTGTTCGAAGCGCTGGCGCGGCAGTTTCAACTGAGCACACGGCCCGAGCGCGACTTTTCGATCGAGCTCGACCCGCGCACCGTGAGCCCCGCAGACATCGCCGAGCTCGGCGCCATCGGTTTCAACCGCGCCAGCCTCGGGGTGCAGGATTTCGATGCGCAGGTGCAGCGTGCGGTCAACCGCATCCAGACCGTCGAGGAAACGCTCGCGGTCATCGAGGCCTGCCGCGCAACGGGTTTCCGCTCCGTCAACGTCGATCTGATCTACGGCTTGCCTTTGCAGACACCCGAGGGCTTTGCGCACACGCTGCGCACTGTGATCGACGCACGGCCGGACCGGCTGGCCGTGTACGGCTATGCCCATCTGCCCGAGCTGTTCAAGCCGCAGCGTCAGCTCGATACGACGTTCCTGCCGCATCCGGAGACGCGGATCACGCTGCTGCGTCTGGCCATCGAGCAGTTGACCGCGGCCGGTTATCAATACATCGGCATGGATCACTTTGCGCTACCGGACGATGACCTCTCTCGCGCGCGCGCCGCCGGCGGACTGCAGCGCAACTTCATGGGCTACACGACGCATGCCCAGTGCGACCTGCTCGGACTCGGGGTGAGCGCCATCAGCCACATTGGCGCGAGCTTCAGCCAGAACCACCGCGACCTGCCCGGGTGGGAGGCGGCGATAGACTCCGGCACGCTGCCGGTGTGGCGCGGCCTGGCGCTCGATGCCGACGACCTGTTGCGCGCCGATGTCATCCAGCGACTCATGTGTCAGGGTGAGCTGGATATCCCGACCATCGAAGCGCAGCACGGCATTCAGTTCGAGCACTACTTCGCCGAGCCGCTCGATGAGCTGCGCGCGCTCGCCGAGGACGGTCTGGTCAGGATCGAGCCGCGGCGGATTCAGGCCACCGCGCGCGGCCAACTGCTGCTGCGGCTGATCGCCATGTGCTTCGACCGGTATCTGCACGCAGCGCGTGCTTCCTCCGGCCCGCCCCGCTATTCCAAGGTCGTGTGAGCAGCCCGCCGCGCCGAGACACTGCATTCGAGCAGGAACCCGACCTGATTGACAGCGCTGGCAATTCTACTATCGTAGCGCCATGCGCAGTCCGTCCGCCCCGGTTCGCGAGTCGGCAACGATTGAGATGGTGGCCGACCGAGCCGGTGTCTCGCCGAAGACCGTCTCGCGCGTCATCAACAACGAGCACGGGGTCCGAGCCGAGACCCGCGCGCGCGTCATGGCGGCGATCGAGCAGCTCGACTACCACCCGAACCTCGCCGCCCGCGGCCTCGCCGGCGCCCGCTCGTTTCTGATTGGCCTGTTCTACGACAAGCCCGGCGATTATTTGAGCGAGTTTCAAACCGGTGCCGTGCAGCGCTGCCGCGAATCGAACCTGCACCTGATGGTCGAGCCGCTCGAGGCGGGCAACCCCGATCTCGGCCGCGCCGTGAGCACCCTCATTGGTCAGCTGCGCCTCGAAGGGGTCATCCTGCTGCCACCGCTCAGCGATTTGCCCATAGTGCATACGACACTGGCCACGGCAGGCATCCCCGCCGTGCACATCGCACCGATGCATCAGCGGCCGGATGCGCCATCGGTCGACACCGACGATCGCACCGCCGCCCGCCTGCTCACCTCGGAGCTGATCCGACGCGGTCATCGACGCATTGCGTTCATGCTCGGGCGCGCCGGACACCGTGCCACCGAGCAGCGCTACCTTGGCTTCGCTGATGCGATGCAGGCATCGGGCCTGAGCATCGACACGCAGCTCGTACAGACCGGCAATTTCGAATTCGCCGATGGCTTGGAGTGTGCGCGACGAATCCTGCTGCGGCCGCAGCGTCCGAGCGCCATCTTCGCCAGCAACGACGACATGGCCGCAGCCGCCGTGTGCGTCGCGCGGCAGATGGACCTTGCGCTGCCCGATGCGCTCTCGATCGTGGGATTCGACGATGCGCCCGTCGCAACGATGATCTGGCCACAGCTGAGTACGGTCCGCCAGCCGGTGCGCGCCATGGGGCGACTCGCAGCCGATCTGATCATTCAGCACAAGCCGCATCGGCGCGGCTGGCCGCAGCCGATGCCACGGCCGCATCTGGATCTGGAGCTGATCCTGCGCGGGTCAATTGCATCGGCGCCGCCGCACGACGCCTGAGCCGCAGATCAGCGCGGACAAGCGATCGCACCGCTGGCATCGGACCCGATGCGGATGTCAGCGACGGCCAGCGACAGCAGCCCCGCCGTACGGATCCCGAACGGCGTGAAAATGTGAGTCATGTCGGCTCCCGCCCTGGCAAAGCACGCGAGCGGAATGCGCAATGACCGCCAACGGCCGCGCCCGCCCTGGCGCAACACTCGGGTGATGGACAGCGCACCGGAGCATCCGGGGCCGCATCCCATCAGCAGTGTGACTGGTGCCGAGGGTCCCTGCTCGAGGCGGTAATGCAGCCCGAGCACCATTTGACCGTTGGTCTGACGCGTCAGATCGATGGGCGTGCTGCCAGTGAGTGCCACGCGCGCAGCGCTGCCGCCTGACCAAATGATCTCGCGGGCGTCCTCCTGACGGCGCCAGTCGAGCACGCGCAGCCTCAGTCTTCCGCCAAGAGCATGCCCGATGCCGCGCGGCAAAACGGTTTCGCGCTTCGCTCGCGCCGAGCCATCCCGATGTCGCGCACCACGCGCCCCCCCACCTTGCACCGACCCGCTCACGGCCCAGTGCCAGCCGGCGCCACTGTGGCCGGCGGTGAAGAATGTGCGCGCGCTGACCGCAGGCACCGGCGGCAAGCCACTGTGCGTTGCGAGCTGAGGCAGGTCGCCGTTCGATGCGTCACGCAGCCCGTAGCCTACCGGGAACAGTGGCCGGCCCGGGGTATCCAGACCGAACTGCAGGGGCGTTCGCGGCCAGGCGAATGGCAGCGTGCCGCGGAAGTCGAATCCAATCCGGCCGTCAGGTCTGCGAAAGAGCACCTGGGCGACGCCGCGGCCGGCCGAACCGGGCAGCCACGCCGCCACGAATGCGGTGGAGGCGTCGAGCTCGGGGTTCACCCACAGCGGCCGGCCGGAGAGAAACACCGACACCACGGGTATGTGCGCGGCGCGCAGGCGCCGCAACAGGCGCAAATCGGCCTCTGCCGCCAGCCCGGTGAAGGCGAGAGTGTGCACGTCGCCCTCGAATTCCGCGTAGGGATGCTCGCCGTAAACCACGATCGCCACATCGGGACGGCGCGTGTAGCGGCCATCGACGCTCAGCGTGGCGGTGCCGCCCGCAGCGCGCACGGTGGAGGCGATTCCCTGCCAGATCGACTCCCCGTGCGGGAAGTCCGCATTGGTCGTGCCGGTGCCCTGCCAGGTGAGCGTCCAGCCGCCGCACTGCATCGGAATGTTGTTGGCGCCCTCACCGGCCACCAGCACGCGCTCGTGCGGCGCGAGCGGCAAAAGGTGATGCGCATTCTTCAACAGCACGAGCGATTCGCGTACCGCCCGGCGCGCGAGCGCTCGGTGCGCTGCATCTGCGAGTAGCGCAAAATTTCCAGCCAGTGGCCGGCTCACCGGCGCGCCTTCGCTGAACAGGCCGGCGCGCAACTTCACCCGCAACACGCGCCGCACCGCATCATCGAGGCGGGTGAGCGGAATCTGTCCCGCGCGCACCTGCGCAAGAGTATTGCGAAACAGCGCTTTCCAGCCGTCGGGTGCCATGAACACGTCAAGCCCTGCATTGATCGCTCGCGCACAGCTGACATCAGTGCAGCCTGGCACCTGACCCTGGGCGTTCCAATCGCCGATCACGAACCCATCGAAGTGCCAGCGCCCCTTCAGCACGCCGGTGAGCAGTCCGTAGTTGGCCAACATCTTCTCGCCCTGCCAGCTCGAGAAGCTCGCCATGATGACCTGCGCGCCAGCGCGGATCGCCGCCTCGTAGCCCACGGCGTCGCGCTCGCGCAGCACCCGTTCGCTCTCCCGGTTATCCCCCTGATCCACCCCGTTGGTGCCGCCATCACCGAGGAAATGCTTGGGCGTCGCCAGCACATGCTTCGCATCGAGGAACTGGGCGCTGTTCGGTGCACCCTGCAGTCCCAGGACCATCGCCCGAGCGAGCGCCGCTACGCGCCGCGGATCCTGGGAGTAGCTCTCGTAGGTACGCCCCCAGCGCTCGTCGCTCACAACCGCCACGGTGGGTCCGAACGTCCAATCGAGTCCCACCGCGCGCACTTCTTCGGCCGTGGCACGTCCGATGCGACGCACCAGCCCTGGGTCATCTGCGGCACCGAGCCCGATGTTCTGCGGGAAAATCGTCGCTCCGTAGACGTCGTTCGCACCGTGCACGGCATCCATCCCCCACATCACCGGGATGGGCGTGCGTACGCCGCGCGCCCGTAGCGAATTCCGATAGAACCGGTTCGCCAACGCCAACCACGTCTGCGGGGGCGCAGTGATCCGTCCATCGGGCTTGGAATTGCCGCCGTTGAGGAGGCTCCCGAGCGGCCAGCGCCGCAGATCGCGGGGGACGATGCTGCCGATATCCGCCTGAATCAGCTGCCCCACTTTCTGCCGCAGCGTCATTTGTTCGAGCAGCCGGTTCACCCGCCGCTCGAGCGCAGCACTGTCCCGCTGCCCGGGGTGCAGGAGCGGCCAGCGCCTCAGGTGCACTCGCCCCTGAGCGGCGTTCGCCGCGACGCCGACGGCCAGGACCCCCATCAGACCCACCGCGAACCGCGCAATGCGCCTTGCGCTCAGCGCACCGCCCTCAGCCGATCCGCCTCGTCTCATGCTGGTCCAGCCTTTTCTCTCGCCGCCGCCCGGAATCCGGGAAGGCCAGCTTACACGGCATGACAGCGCTGTCAATTCAAGCCGAAACCGCCCGATCCCGGCCAAGACGTCGCTACAGGCGGATGCGCTGCCAAGCTCGCGAGCGCCACCGCAGAAAGAGCGACGAACCCAGCAACATCACGTACAGGATCACCGCGCTCCAGCCGCCGCGGGCCCCCCACCCGAACTGGGGCAGAAAGTGAACCCACCCCTGACCCGGGGCGAACGTAAAGGCGTGCGCCAGCGGCAGGAAAACCAACCAGCACACCGGCAAGACCAGTGCCACCGGCACCCGCACATCGCCTGCTCCACGCAAACACATGCTGCTGCCGAGGTTCAGACCATCAAAAAACTGGTAGGCCGCCGCGAGCCACAGCAGCCTCGCCCCGAGATGCACAGCCGCGACCGCATGGCGATCGTGCGCAGCGGCAAACAACGGCAGCAGCCAGGGCCCTGCCGCGGCGAGTACGACTCCGATCCCTCCCATCACGAGCGCCGCGAGCAGAATGACCCGTGTACCGAGCCGCAAGGCCCAATTCCGGTCGCCCGCACCGATGGACTGCCCGACCAGAGTCGCTGCCGCAGTAGCGATGCCGATGCCGGGCATGTAAGCCATGGAAGTGAGCACGGTGACCATTTGAGTGGCCGCGCCGGCCACCGTCCCGTACCGCACCTGCATCATCTGGAACACTGAAAAGCCGAGCACGTCGGCCGCCGGCATCAGACCCATTGGAAATCCGAGCCGCAATTGCCGGCGCACATTGCGCCACAGTGGGCGCCAGGTCAGGTGAGAGTTGAAGGCGATGCGGATCGGGGCGCGCAGAAACAGCGCGAACCCGAGCAAGAAGCCGACGGCCTGCGCGACGTTGCTGGCCCACGCCGAACCGGCAACCCCCCATCCGAAATGAAAAATGAACAACGCATTGAACAGTGCATTGGCAATCGCGGCCGCGGCCGCCACCATGAAGCTGATGCGGGTGCGTCCGATGCCATTGAAAAAGCCCATCATGGCCCAGGCCGCGACCGCGAATGAGGCGCCCCCGATGCGCGGCAACCAGAACTGCTCGGCCAGCTGCGCGATCTGGGGCTTGAAGCCGAACGGCGCCAGAATCCAGTGTCCCGCCAGGCCGACCAACACGCAGATGGGGGCGATCCACAACGTCAGCCACAACGCAGTCCATGCAGCCTGAGCCGCACGTCGAAACCTGCGTGCCCCGTGAGCATGGGATGCAAGCGTCTGCACCGCCATGCTGCTGCCGCCGAGCAGAAACAGCACGCCGAGGATCAGCCACTGCACCGCACCGACCGCCGCAAGCGCCGCGGTGGAGATGTGTCCGATGAACCACATGTCGGTGAGGTTGAGGACCACTTGCACCGCGCTGTTGGCCATCAATGGCAGCGCGAGCGCCCAAACTGCGCGCAGGTCGATATGCGTCTGCCCGGCGGCATCATGACGCTGGGCGGGCAGGGGGCGAGAGTCCCGGGCAAGGGCGGGGGCGATGACCATGCGAGAGCTCTGGGGAGGCGGCCGCGCATTTTGGCATACCCATCTTTACGGCGCGGCCGACTCGGTGCACCGTAGCGAACCATGGCGGCTCGAAAAAAGCAGGCCGCGTCGCGCCGGGCACCCGCGCGTCGCGCCAAACGCTCCGGTACCACGCGCAAGCGCGGCACGCTCGCCCCGGGGGCGCGCAAGCGCGGCCTCACGGCGGCCGAGACTGCCCTCGCCCTGGACAGCCCCGAAGTAGCCGCGCTCGTCGCCGAAGTGCGCACCGCAGGCGGCGCATCGCTAGGGGCCTACCGCGAGCCCCTGAACGGTCACCCGCTGCTGCTCGCGACCGTGCCGCTCGCCGCGCTGCAACCCACGCCCTTCCAGCGCGATCTGTCCCCGACGCACACCCGGCGCCTGGCGCGTCGAATTGCCGAGGCCGGCGCCTTTCTCGATCCGCTGATCGTGGTGCGCGGGGAAGGGGGACGGTTTTGGACGCCGAATGGGCGGCACCGCCTGGCAGCAGCCAAGGTACTCGGGCTGCGCCAGATTACCGCACTGATCTGTCCCGACCCCGCCCTCGCCTATCGCATCCTCGCGCTGAACACCGAAAAGGCGCACAACCTGCGCGATCGCAGCCTGGAGGTCATCCGCATGGCGCGCAGCTTGGCCGGCGCGCAGGCGCGCACCAGCGAGCAGAGCTGGGCTGAGCAGTTCGAGGCGCCGGAGCTGCTCACGCTCGGGCTGCTCTATGAGTCCTCCGGCCGATTCGCCGGCGGCGCCTACAGCGGATTTCTGCGCAAGGTCGAGCAATTCAGCGACCGTCCCCTCGCACAGAGCCTGCGCACACGGCAGGATTACGCCGCCCGGCTGCTCAGCATCGACACCGAGGTCAAACGCATCGTGGCCGGCCTGCAGGCCCGCGGGTTCCGCTCCGCGTATCTACGCAATTACGTCGTCGCTCGCATCAACCCTGTGCGCTGGCTGAAACCGGGCAAATCAGACACGGCGCCGGTCATGCCCATGGGCCAGGCGCTGACCCGCATGGCCGCCGCCGCACGCGCCTTCAAGCTCGAGTCGGTCTCACACCGGGATCTCGCCTGGATCGCCGTGGGCGCCGACGCCGCAGAATAAGGTCCCCGCAGCGACTATTGGAGGTGGATCGCGTGCGCGAGCCAGCGCGCCGCCTGGCGGGGGGAGCGCTTCGCGTGCGGGCGGTCCACCATGTAATTGGCCCGGCGCATCAACGCGATGGGAATGGCGCCGACCAGGGGCGCGAGCGCCGCGCGCAGCACCGGATCGTGGGCGCGGCGCGGGGCCAGGAGGATCACCGCATCGTAGGGCGGAATCACGTGCAGCGGGTCCTTCAGCACCACCAGGTGATCGGCTGCAATGCGTCCGTCGCTGGAGAATGCTGAGATCACATCGACTTCCCGGCTCATCAGCGCTTGGTACATGAACGTCGGCTCAAATTGACGCAACGTGCGAAAGTGCAACCCGTATCGGCGCACAAGGTCGCGCCAGGCGGGCCGCGCAAAGAACTCCAGATCACCGCCGAGGCGCAGCCGCGGCGCCACGCGGGCCAGATCCGCGATGCTGTGAACGCCTAGCGCCTTGGCTTCGCCCGGGCGCATGGCCAGCACATATGCGTTTTCATAGCCGAGACTCCCAAGCAGCGTCACGCCGTATCGGTGCCGCAGCGTCCGCGCAAGCTCACGCAACATCTCGGCGCGCGAAGGCGCGCTGTTGCGGTGCAGCACGTCATTCCACAATGTGCCACTGTAATCCACGTACACATCGAGCTCATTGGCCACCAGGGCCTGGAAGGCCAGACTCGAGCCGAGGCCGCTGCGCTCGGTGACCGGATGACCGGTGGCGCGGATTCGCTGCGCGATGAGCGAGGCAAGGATGTATTGCTCGGCGAAATTCTTTGCCCCCACCACATACCCGCCGCGCTCACCGGCGCGCAGCGGCAGCGCCGCCATCGCCACTCCGGCGAGCAGCACGCACACGCCGAACCAGGCAAGTGCCGGCCGCCGCCGTGCCAGTCCGAGCTCGATGAGCGCGAGCAACTGATCGGTCACCAGAGCCAGCGCCACTGCCACGCCGCAACCGAACACCACCCAGATCCAATCCTCCATCTGCAGACCGGTGAAGATGTAGTTGCCGAGACTGGTTTGTCCCACCGGCGTCGCCAGAGTCGCCGTGCCGATCACCCATACCGCCGAGGTGCGCACGCCCGCCATCAACATCGGCGCAGCAAGCGGCAACTCGACGCGCAGCAGGCGCTGGCGGCTTGTCATACCGACTCCGCTTGCCGCCTGCATGATGGCCGGATCCAGGTTGAGGATGGCCGTGATGCCGTTGCGCAGAATCGGCAGGATCGAATAGAGCGTCAGCGCCAAAAGTGAGGGCAGAAATCCGAGCGCCGCGAAACTCCAGCCGAACAACCGCTGGGTCAGCGCCGACAGACCGAGCAGCAGCGGATAAAACAGCGCAAGCAACGCAATGCTCGGCACCGTCTGAATGAGGCTCGCCGCTGCAAGCACCGGCCAGCGCACACGCGCGCTGTGACGCGCCGCGATCAGCAGCGGCAGGCTGACCGCGATCCCGAGTGCGAGCGCAGCGGCGCTGAGCAGCACGTGCTGACTCAGATACTGCGGCAGCACTCGCAGTGCCGCGTGCAGACGCGAGTTCACGACGCTCGCTCCTCGAGCAGCGCCCGCACGCGAGCCGCCTGTCGGCGCGGCATGTCCATCAGCATGCTCACAGCCGGGTCCGGATGCCCCACGAGCAACGAATGCGGCTCACCGTCGGCGACGATACGTCCCTGCCGCATCACGACAATCCGGTCGGCGAGCAGCACCGCTTCGAGAATGTCGTGAGTAACCATGACAGTCGTCAACCGCATCGTCTCGTGCAGCCGCCGGTACTCTGCGCCAAGCGCATCGCGCGTGACCGGGTCGAGCGCCCCGAAGGGCTCGTCCATCAGCAAAATGCCGGGACGGGCAGCGAGGGCGCGCGCGATGCCGACGCGCTGGCGCTGCCCGCCGGAGAGCTCCGCGGGCAGACGCGTGAGAAAATCACGCGGCAGTGATACCAGATCGATCAGTTCCTCAACGCGCGCGCGAATGACCGGCTCCGGCCAACCGATCAGCCGCGGCGTGATACCGATGTTCTCCGCGATGCTCATGTGCGGGAACAGTCCGATGCCCTGGAACACGTAGCCGATATGCCGGCGCAAGCTGTGCGGAGGCGAAGCACGCGCCGGCTCACCGGCGATGAACACCTCGCCCGCATCGGGCTCGATCAGGCGGTTGATGGTCTTCAGCAGCGTCGTTTTGCCCGAGCCGGAGTCCCCGACTACCGCGACAAACGTCTGCGCGGCCACATCGAAGCTGACTTCCCGAAGCGCGTAGCTCGCGCCACCGCCGAAGGTCTTCGTGACCGCGCGCAGGCTGATCACGACGGCACGCGTAACACCTGGGCATCCGCACCACGACCGACCCGCACGTATCGCGTCCCAACCGTACGGTTGCGCCCGCTCACCACCGTCACCATTTTGCCGAGCGGCAATGCCGCCGCATCGTCCCGGGGCCGCGACACGAACAGCTCCGCCTGAAACCGCCCCTCCGCTTCGAGCCCCCCGGTGTCGATACCGAGCTTCTCGAGCGTTGCGAGGCAACTGCTGAACTCGGTCAGATCACGGAACCGGCGCTGCACGAACGTCGCACCCGCGAGCTTTTCGGTCACCAGGCCTCGCTCGGCGAGCAGCGCCGCTATCGCATCATAGGGAAACATGCGCAACACGAACGACACCACCCACGGCGGCCGCTCGACCGCATCGAGAACGGCTGCAAACGTGCGTTCGGTCACGTAGCCGACGCAGCCGGTCGAAAGCACCACGTCGGCCTGACTCAGCACCTGCCGGTCCTCAGGACGCGGCGCGTCGCTCTCGAGATTGGCAATCACACCGGCATCGAGCAGGCCGACCGATACGGCGTAGCGCACCGCCGGCGCCGAGATATCGAGACCGATGAAGCGCGCAGCGCCGATCTGCGGCCAGCTGCTGTAATAACTGCGATCGAGCTGCGCGAGCGCTTCCGGCTCGACCGCCGCCATTTCGGGATTCGCATAGCGCTGGCGCAGGCGCCGAAAGCTGAGCGGGAAGCGGTGCAGGGCGGCATTGATCCCGTAGGAGCAGCCCAGATCGAGCACCGTCGGCGGCGCGCCGCTGCGCCGCTCGCGTACGCGCAGGATCTGCCGGATGATCGGCTCGGCGACGTCCGGAATCATGTAATCGAGTGCCCCGAGCACCGAGAAATAACCGCGCGGGTCGGGTTGATCGTAAATGTTATCGAAGTTGGCCTTCGAGGCGTTGAGCGTGGCGTACGGCTGCATGAGAATCTCCTTGTGATCGATCGTGCGGTGCCGGCGCCGACCGTCTGTCAGATCAGGCGGCAGCCACTCCACTTGGCCGCCGGGATCAGGGAAATAAGAATCGGGCGAATATATTTGCCCGAATGTGTGAGGATATAAAGCACCGCCAGCGGGCGCAACCCTGAGCGGCACCGCGCCGCAGTATTCGCCGAGCAGGAACTCGCCCGCGGCCGCTCGCGCCGCCGGGCGCATTGCACCGAGCAATGCAGCACGACTGCTCGTAAATTTCCGCAGATCCCGCGCCGACATCCGCCCCAACGTATCCACGAGCAACCCGCTGCGCGGGCGAGGCGTGCGTGCCAGCAGGTGCGCGCCTTCGGTCGTGACATGCAGGCGCACCACACGCTGATCGCGGCGATCCCCCTAGCGACGGACCAACTTCCGTGCAGCGAGCGCATTGATCAGGCTGCTCGCCGCCCTCTGCTGCAGCGCCAGGCGCACGGCGAGTTCGGTGATGGAAATTCCGGCGACCTGCCCCCGATGACATCGAGCACCCGGAATTGCGAGCCGGATACACCGGTGGTGCACCTGACACGTGCGTCGTGCTGCCGGGCCGATCCGACCACGGTGCACAGATCCCGCAGCGGATGCAGCACCCAGACTGTGCGGCGCTCCGCCGCCATGCTGGCGCGCAGCGCAGCATGCGCAGATGAATGGACTGGCAAGCGGGCGACTCAACTTCACGCGGCGCGCACCCGACTGACAAGGGTAGCACGTGACGCGCACGTTGCCAGATTCGGCAATTCCGCTAATCTTGAAGGGTGAAACATCTGCACCTGCTGATTCTGCTGCCGATCCTGCGCAGCGCACCCGCCGACCTGCTGCACGCCGCCGGCGCCACACTTGCACTGCTCGGCGTGACGCTGCTCGCGCGACGCATCGCCGGACGTTGGTTCCAGCGCGCGCATGCCGCTGGTCGTACCGACCTGATGGAGCTCGCCTTCGAGCTCGTCAGCCGCACGAAGAAAGTCTTTCTCGTCACCCTGGCGGTGTTCGCCGGACTGCAGTTCGTACACCTGCCGCCGCGCGGCCGAGAGCTCATCGACTCGGCGCTCACCGTGGTGTCGTTCTGGCAGCTCGGGACGTGGGCCAGCGTCGCGGTGATGTGGTGGCTCGAGCGCAGCCGGCGAAGCAGCCACGGTGATGACCGCGCCGCGGCCAGCTCGCTCGCGGTGATCGCCTTCATCGCCAAGGCGGTGGTCTGGGTCATGGTGGTGCTGATGGCGCTCGAGAACCTGGGGGTGAATATCACCACCCTGGTCGCCGGCCTGGGAGTCGGCGGCGTCGCCGTGGCGCTGGCGGTGCAGAACATCCTCGGCGACCTGTTCGCCTCGCTGTCGATCACCTTCGATCAGCCGTTTTTCGTCGGCGACTTCGTCTCGGTCGACGCCTTCTCCGGCAGCGTCGAGCACATCGGCATCAAGAGTACCCGCCTGCACAGCATCAGCGGCGAGGAGATCGTCATCTCCAACGCTGATCTGCTCAAGAGTCGGCTGCGCAACTACGGCCGCATGACCGAGCGCCGAGTGCTCTTTACGATCGGGGTGACCTACGAGACCCCGGCCGAGCAGATCGAGCAGATCCCGGGCGTCGTGCGCGGCATCATCGAGGCGATTGCGGACACCCGCTTCGATCGCAGCCATTTTTCGGCGCACGGCGCTGTCTCGCTGGATTTCGAGACGGTGTATTACGTGCTCACGGCCGACTACACCCGCCATATGGACATCCAGCAAGAAATCCATCTGAAGCTGCACCGGGAATTCACCCGCCGGGGCATCGAGTTTGCCTACCCGACACAGCGGCTGATCATGGAGCGGGCGGCCGGCGGACGACCGCACTTCCCTCCGGCGGGCGGCCAGGAGTCCGCCGAGGCAAATAAATTTTCCTGAAACCCCCGAAAAGGGCCTCGACGGCATTGACCCGTCGGCTCAGACGGATATGATCGGACTCATATTGGCGGCCTAGACCGCTCTCGCTGCCCGGTCCACACGCGTTGTGGGTGACGGGGCGCGGCGCGATCCGCCTCATTCATCTTGATTCGTGCGGGAGCCACCGGCGAGGAATGTCCCCGTGATTCACGGGGGTCACCGCCGGTGTGATGGAGCGCGCACCCGCGAATGTTGCTCAGCAGTCCGCCATGACGGCGGACGGTCGCCGTGTCGGCTCAGGCCGGTCGGCACACCGTCCCACCGTCGCAACGGGCGAGCGGGCACTTCGGTGAAAAGCTGCTTCGGGCAGCTTTGGCCGGAACCACCAACCAATGAGGCCGATCATGCGACATCAGCGCCGCAGCGCTGTGGCGCGGCCGCCCCGGGTCGCTCCCGGGTCGACGCGCCGCCCCCAGGGTGCCCCCGGTAAGCGGGGACTATACGATCCGTGGTACGAGCACGACGCCTGCGGCGTGGGCTTCGTGGTCGACATCAAGGGTCGCAAATCGCACCGCATTCTCGAGCAGGGCATCCAGCTGCTGCGCAATCTCGAGCATCGTGGCGCCTGCGGCGCCGAGACCAACACCGGCGACGGCGCCGGGGTGCTCATTCAGATGCCGCACACGTTCCTGCGCGAGATCGCCCGGCGCAACCACCTGACCCTGCCCGCCCCGGGCGACTACGGCAGCGGCCTGATCTTCCTGCCGCGCAACGCGACGCTGCGCCGGCGCATCGTCGAGTTCTTCGAGCACATCGTGCAGTCGGAAGGCCAGATCATGCTCGGCTGGCGCACGGTGCCGACGAACAATTCGATGCTCGGGGAGACCGCCAAATCCTTCGAGCCGTTCATTCGGCAGGTCTTCATCGGACGCGGGCCGCAGGTCCGCGACGAGGCCGAGTTCGAGCGCAAGCTGTTCATCATCCGCAAGCGCGCCTACAGCGAAATCCGTGCCTCGACCATTGACGGCGCGGAGCACTGGTACCTGTGCAGCCTCTCGCACAAGACCATCGTCTACAAAGGCATGCTACTCACCGAGCAGCTGGCCCAGTACTACCCCGACCTCACCGATCCTGCCGTCGAGACCGCGCTCGCGCTGGTACATTCCCGCTTCAGCACCAACACCTTCCCCAGCTGGGATCGCGCGCACCCGTACCGCTATCTGGCGCACAACGGCGAGATCAACACGCTGCGCGGCAATTTCAACTGGATGCAGGCGCGCGAGGCGCTGTTCGATTCCGACCTGTTCGGAGAGGACACCCCGAAGATCCTGCCGGTGGTCAACCCCAACGGCAGCGATTCCGCCATGCTCGATAACACCCTTGAGCTGCTGGTGCTCTCGGGCCGACCGCTGGCGCACGCCATCATGATGCTGATTCCCGAGCCGTGGTCCAACCATGAAAGCATGGATCCGGACCGTCGCGCGTTCTACCAGTATCACTCCAGTCTGATGGAGCCGTGGGACGGCCCGGCCTCGATTGCCTTCACCGACGGCAAGCAGATCGGTGCAGTGCTCGACCGCAACGGGCTGCGCCCCTCGCGTTACTACGTCACGCGCGATGACCTCGTCATCATGGCCTCGGAAGCCGGCGTACTCAGCGTACCGCCCGAGGACGTGGTGCAGAAGGGCCGACTGCAGCCGGGCCGGATGTTCCTGGTCGACACCGAGCAGGGACGGATCATCGACGACGATGAGATCAAGCGCACCGTCGCGGCGCGCCACCCCTACCGGCAGTGGATCGAGCAGCACCTGGTGTATCTGAAGGATCTGCCGCCGGTTTCCGAGGTGCCCTCATCGGATTCGGAAACGCTGCTGCACCGCCAGATCGCCTTTGGCTACACCTACGAAGATCAGCGCCTGCTGCTCGTGCCGATGGCGCGCAACGGCGTCGAGGCGGTCGGCTCGATGGGCAACGACACGCCGCTCGCGGCGCTCTCGCAGCGCCCGCGCCTCCTCTATGACTACTTCAAGCAGCTGTTTGCCCAGGTCACGAACCCGCCCATCGACTGCATCCGCGAAGAGCTGATTACCGCCTCGGAAGTCTGGCTCGGCTCGGAGGGCAACCTGCTAAGACCCCAGCCGGCCGACTGCCGCCGGCTCGAACTCACCGGGCCCATCCTCACCAATGAGGAATTCGCCAAGGTGCGCCGCCTGTCGCTGCCGGGGCTGAAGGTGGGCGCGCTGTCGATTCTGTTCCGCGTCACACGCGGCGAGAAGGGCCTGATCAAATCGATGGAGGAGCTGTGCCTGGCGGCACGGCGAATGATCGAGGACGAGGAGGTCAATATCCTGGTGCTGAGCGACCGGGGCGTATCCCGGGAATTCGCCGCGGTACCGGCCCTGCTCGCAGTGAGCGGCTTGCATCACTACCTGATCCGCGAAGGACTGCGAACCCGGGTCAGCATTGTGCTCGAGACCGGCGAGGCCCGCGAAGTCCATCACTTCGCCCTGCTCATCGGCTTCGGCTGCTCGGCGATCAATCCCTACCTGGCATTCGAGACCCTCGAGCACATGATCCGCGAGGGACTGATCACCCACGTCGACACCACGCTCGCCTGCAAGAACTTCGTCAAAGCGGCGACCAAGGGCGTGGTCAAAGTCATGTCCAAGATGGGCATCTCGGCGATCCAGAGCTATCACGGGGCGCAGGTGTTCGAGGCCGTCGGCGTTCGCCAGGACGTCATCGACCAGTACTTCACCGGGACGGCTTCGCGCATTGGCGGCATCGGCATGGAGACCATCGCGCAGGAGGTGCTCAAGCGCCACCGTGCCGCCTTCCCGACCAACAAACGCGACCATGAGCTCGACACGGGCGGCCAATATCAGTGGCGGGCCGGCGGCGAGTTTCACCTGTTCAATCCCGAATCCATTCATCGCTTGCAGAAGGCGGTGCGCACCGGCAGCTATGCGACTTACAAATCGTACGCCGGACTGATCGACGATCAGTCCAAGCAACTCGCAACGCTGCGGGGACTGCTTGAGTTCGTTCCATTCGAGCCGGTGTCGATCGAGGAAGTCGAGCCGGTGGAGAGCATTCTGAAGCGGTTCAAGACGGGCGCGATGTCGTATGGCTCGATCAGCCAGGAAGCGCACGAGACGCTGGCCATCGCCATGAACCGCATCGGCGGCAAGAGCAACACCGGCGAGGGCGGAGAGGATCCGGCGCGCTACCAGCCATTACCGGACGGAGACTCCAAGGCAAGCGCCATCAAACAGGTGGCCTCGGGACGCTTCGGCGTGACCAGCCAGTATCTGGTCAATGCCCAGGAATTGCAGATCAAGATGGCGCAGGGCGCCAAGCCCGGCGAAGGCGGCCAGCTGCCCGGCAGCAAAGTCTACCCGTGGGTGGCCAAGACGCGCCACACCACCGCCGGGGTCGGACTGATCTCGCCACCGCCGCATCACGATATTTACTCGATCGAGGATCTGGCCGAGCTGATCCACGACTTGAAGAACGCCAATCGCAACGCACGCATCAGCGTCAAGCTGGTCTCCGAGGTGGGCGTCGGCACCATCGCTGCAGGCGTCGCCAAAGCACATGCGGACGTCGTTCTGATCAGCGGTTATGACGGCGGTACCGGCGCTTCGCCGCAGACCTCGATCACGCACGCCGGCCTGCCCTGGGAGCTCGGCGTTGCCGAAGCACATCAGACTCTGGTGCTGAACAACCTGCGCAGCCGCATCACCATCGAGGCGGACGGCCAGCTCAAGACCGGCCGCGACGTGGTGATTGCCGCACTGCTCGGCGCTGAGGAATTTGGCTTCGCCACCGCGCCGCTCGTGGCAATGGGCTGCATCATGATGCGCGTGTGCCACCTCAACACCTGTCCGGCGGGAATTGCCACGCAGGATCCGCGGCTGCGCGAGAAGTTCGCGGGCAAACCCGAGCATGTCGTGAACTTCATGCGCTTCATCGCCCAGGACGTGCGCGAGATCATGGCCGAGCTCGGCTTCCGCACGCTCAACGAGATGATCGGCCGGGTCGACCGGTTGCGTCCGAAGAAGGCCATCGAGCACTGGAAGGCCAAAGGGTTCGATTTCAGCAACATCCTCTACCAGCCGGACGTCGGTGAGGAGGTCGGTCGGTTCCGCCAGATCGCCCAGGATCACGGCCTGGACAAATCACTCGACGTAACGACGCTCCTGCCGTTGTGCCAGCCGGCAATCGAGCGGGGCGAGACGGTGCGCGCCGAGCTGCCGATCCGCAACGTCAATCGCGTGGTCGGGACGATCACCGGTAGCGAAGTGACGCGCCGCCACGGTCCGAAAGGGCTTGCCGAGGACACCATCCACATCCGCTTCAAAGGCACTGCCGGCCAGAGCTTCGGCGCCTTCATGCCGCCGGGCATGACGTTCGTGCTCGAGGGTGATGCCAACGACCACGTCGGCAAGGGCCTCTCCGGCGGACGCATCATCGTGTTCCCACCGGCCGGCTCGCCGTTCGCTCCGGAATCGAACATCATCATCGGCAACGTAGGTCTGTACGGCGCCACCGCCGGCGAGGTCTACGTTTGCGGCATGGCCGGCGAGCGTTTCGCGGTACGCAACAGTGGTGCCGATGCCGTGGTCGAGGCAGTCGGTGATCATGGCTGTGAGTACATGACCGGCGGCAACGTGGTGGTGCTCGGCCCGACGGGTCGCAACTTCGGCGCCGGCATGTCCGGAGGTATCGCCTACGTACTCGATGAGACGGGCGAATTTTCCGCCCGCGTCAACACGCAGATGGTTGACGTCGAACGCCTCGAGGATGCGCAGCAGATTGCGCGAGTGCGTGCCATGATCGAGCGCCATCGCGACTACACGGGCAGCAATCGTGCCCGCTACGTGCTCGAGAATTGGGCTCGGCTGGTGTCGCGCTTTGTCGCCGTGGTGCCGAGGGACTACAAACGCGCCATCGCCTCGCTGCAGCGCGCCCACAGCCAGGGACTGAGCGGCGAGGAAGCCGTCATGGTGGCGTTCGAAGAGAACGCGCGCGATCTGGCGCGCGTCGGCGGAAATTGACACATTTAACGAGTACCCGATGGGCAAGCCGACTGGATTCATCGAATACCTGCGTGAGCTTCCGGTGGACCGCGCGCCGCACGAGCGGGTGCGTGACTGGCGGGAATTTCATCACCACATGGACGAGAAGCGCCTGCGCAATCAGGCCGCCCGCTGCATGGACTGCGGCGTACCTTTCTGCCACACCGGCAAGTTGGTCTCGGGCATGGCCACCGGCTGCCCGATCCACAATCTGATTCCGGAGTGGAACGACCTGGTTTATCGCGGCCTGTGGCGCGAAGCGCTCGAGCGTCTGCTGAAAACCAACAACTTCCCGGAGTTCACCGGTCGGGTGTGCCCGGCGCCGTGCGAGGGCTCGTGCGTACTCGGCATTAACAATCCTCCGGTCGCGATCAAAACGATCGAGGCGGCGCTCGCTGACGAGGGTTGGGAGCAGGGCTGGATTGCGCCGATCGCCCCGGCGAACCGCACCGGCAAGCGGGTGGTGGTGATTGGCTCCGGACCGGCGGGACTCGCAGCTGCCGCACAGCTGAATGCCGCAGGTCACAGCGTCACGGTACTCGAGCGGGACAGCCGGCCAGGCGGGCTGCTGATGTACGGTATTCCGAACATGAAGCTCGACAAGCAGGACGTGGTGCTGCGCCGCATCGAGCTGATGGAAAAGGAAGGCATCAAATTCGTCTGCAATGCCCACGTCGGTGAAAACGTGGAAGCCCAGCTTCTGCGCAAGGACTTCGACGCCATCGTGCTCTGCACCGGCGCCACGCAACCGCGGGATCTCGCCGTTCCGAACCGCAAACTCAAGGGCGTGCACTTCGCGATGAACTACCTCTCTGCGAGCACCAAAGCGCTGCTCGAGGGCAATCCCGAGCGCAGTCCGGTGCACGCCGGCGGCAAGCACGTGGTGGTCATCGGCGGCGGCGACACCGGCACCGATTGTGTCGGTACAGCCATGCGCCAGGGCTGCAAGAGCATTACGCAGCTCGAGATCATGCCGCAGCCGCCCATGGAACGCGCGGCCGACAACCCGTGGCCGGAGTGGCCGAAAGTCTATCGGCTCGATTACGGACAGGAAGAAGCCGCCGCACGATTCGGTGCCGATCCGCGCGCCTATGTGACGACGGTCAAGCGGCTGAACGGAGACGCCGAACAGGGTGTTCAGTCCCTGACTACAGTGCGCATCACCTGGGAGCGTGACGCCGAGGGACGCGTGAAACCGGTCGAGGTGCCAGGCAGCGAGGCCGAGGTTGCAGCCGATCTGGTGCTGCTCGCACTCGGATTCACTGGCCCCGAGCAACCTCTGCTCGCTGAGCTCGGAATCGCCACGGACGCGCGCACCAATATCGACGCGGCCCACGGCTCGTTTGCCACCAGCGTTCCCGGTGTGTTTGCCGCCGGCGACTGCCGACGCGGACAAAGCTTGGTCGTCTGGGCGATCAACGAGGGCCGTGGGGCCGCCCGCGAATGCGACCGGTATCTCATGGGCAGCACCGACCTGCCCTGAGACGCCCGACCGCAGACCGGCGCATGGCCAACAACGCAGCAGCCCTTCCGGTGCTTCCGCCTACCCCCGCGGCGGATGGCAACGCGCCCACGCGACTGCGGGAGATCCCCTACAACTACACGTCGTTCTCCGACCGCGAAATCGTGATGCGACTGCTAGGGGAGCGCTACTGGAGCGTCATCCGCGAGCTGCGCGCCGAGCGGCGCACCGGACGATCCGCGCGCATGCTCTACGAGGTTCTCGGCGACATCTGGGTGGTGCGGCGCAATCCGTATCTGCAGGACGATCTGATCGAGAACACTCGGCGCAGGCGTCTGCTGATCCACGCGCTGCACCATCGGCTGACTGCGATCGACCGACGACGCGACCTCGCAGACGGGGAGCGCTACGAACTCGTCGGTGAATTACTCGCCGCCGCACGCGGTGCAGTCAGCAGCTTCGAGAGCGATTTCGACGAGTGGCTTGCGCTCAGGCGCCGGGCGCTGCGCGCACTGCGCCGCCACACGCGTATCGATAACATACGCTTCGATGCGTACGCGCGCGTGTCTCACGTAACGGACGCCACCGACTGGCGCGTGGAATACCCGTTCGTAGTGCTCATGCCGGATTCGGAAGCGGAAATCCCCGCGCTGGTCCGGACCTGCATCGAGTTGGGGCTCACCATCATCCCGCGCGGCGGAGGCACCGGCTATACCGGCGGCGCTGTGCCGCTGACGCCATTATCGGCGGTCATCAATACAGAGAAGCTCGAGCGGCTCGGCGCAATCGAGGCGCTGACTCTACCGGGACTCGACACACCGACCGCAACGATCTTCACCGAAGCCGGCGTGGTGACTCGCCGCGTCGCGACTGCCGCCGCACAAGGTCGTCTCGTCTTTGCAGTCGATCCGACCTCGGCGGACGCCTCGTGCATCGGCGGCAACATCGCCATGAACGCCGGTGGTAAGAAAGCAGTGCTGTGGGGAACTGCCGTCGATAACCTCGCCTGGTGGCGGATGGTCGACTGTGAGGGCAATTGGCTCGAAGTGAGCCGTATCGCACACAATCACGGCAAGATCCACGATGTCGAAATCGCCGAATTCGACCTGGTGTGGAAGGACGGCCACCAGCGACCCGAGCAGGCCTCCGTGCTGCGACGGGAACGGCTGTCGATCCCGGGACGTCAGTTCCGCAAGAGTGGTCTCGGCAAGGACGTCACCGACAAGTTTCTCGGCGGCCTGCCCGGCGTTCAGAAGGAGGGTTGCGACGGAATCATCACGTGCGCCCGCTGGGTCCTGCACCGCAGCCCGACCTTCACCCGCACCGTCTGCCTCGAATTCTTCGGTCAGGCCCGTGAGGCGGTGCCGGCAATCGTGGAGATCAAGCGCTATCTTGATGATCTCGGCGCACGCGGCGTGCGCCTCGCCGGACTCGAACATCTCGATGAGCGCTATCTGCGCGCCGTGGGGTATACCACCAAGTCCAAACGCGGCTCGTTGCCGAAGATGGCGCTGTTCGGCGATATCGTCGGGGACGAGGAAGGCGAGGTCGCCACGGCCGCCTCGGCGGTCGTGCGCCTCGCCAACGCACGCAGCGGCGAGGGTTTCATCGCGGTCAGCGAGGATGCCCGGCGCAAATTCTGGCTCGACCGTTCGCGGACCGCAGCGATCGCGCGGCACACCAATGCGTTCAAAATCAATGAGGACGTGGTTCTGCCCCTCGAGCGAATGGGCGAGTACACGGATGCAATCGAGCGGATCAACATCGAGTTCTCGATCGCCAACAAGCTGAGGCTGCTTGAGGAGCTCGCGGGCTTGTTCGCAGCGCCGCTGCCGCTCGCACGTGCCGAAGACCCCGAGGTCGGCAATCTTCCGTACGATGAGGTGGTCGGGGAACGGGCCGCACAAGCCGGCCAACTCCTCGCAAAGACACGCGAGCGCTGGCGCTGGCTCGCCGCAAACATGGACGTACCGCTCGGCGATGGCGTCGCTGCACTGACGCATCTCGGCAGCGAACTCTCACCTGAGCAGCTGCGCACGCGCGCCGTTCAGACGCCGCAGGCGCGGATATTCGACCTGCTGCAGGACCGCACCATACGCGTTTCCTGGAAGCGCGACCTGCGCGCCCCGCTGCGTCAGATCTTCGGCGGCAGCGTATTTGCGCCGCTGCTCGCCGCCTGCGATCAGGCACACAAACGCGTGCTGCGCGGCCGGGTGTTCGTTGCACTGCACATGCACGCCGGCGACGGCAACGTGCACACGAACATTCCCGTCAACTCCGATGACTACGAAATGCTGCAGTCAGCCACGGCGGCGGTGGCCCGCATCATGGGCATCGCACGCCGCCTGGATGGCGTCATCTCCGGCGAGCATGGCATCGGCATCACCAAGCTGGAGTTCCTGCAGGAGGCAGAAACGCGGGATTTCCGCGCCTACAAGCAGCGCATCGATCCGCACGGTCACTTTAATCGCGGCAAGCTGCTACCAGGCGCGGACCTCGCGAATGCCTACACCCCGAGCTTCAATCTGCTCGGACATGAATCGCTGATCATGCAGCAGTCGGCGATCGGCACGATCTCCGATTCGATCAAGGACTGCCTGCGCTGTGGCAAGTGCAAACCGGTATGCGCCACGCACGTACCGCGCGCCAATCTCCTCTACAGCCCGCGCAACAAGATCCTCGCCACATCGCTGCTCATCGAGGCGTTTCTCTACGAGGAGCAGACGCGCCGCGGCGTGAGCATCCGCCACTGGGACGAGTTCGCCGATGTCGGCGAGCATTGCACGGTCTGCCATAAGTGCCTCTCGCCCTGCCCGGTCGACATCGACTTCGGAGACGTTTCCATGGCCATGCGCGACCTGCTGCGGCGCATGGGCAAGCGGCGCTTCAATCCGGGCACGGCCGCATCGATGTTCTTTCTCAATGCCACCTCGCCCGAGACGATACGCCTGACGCGCAAAGTGATGATCGAATGGGGCTTCAAGGCGCAGCGGACCGGCAACCGGCTGCTGAAGGGCCTGGCACGGGCACAGACGCAGCACCCGCCGGCAAGCACCGGCAAGGCCCCGGTGCGGGAGCAGGTGGTGCATTTCGTCAATAAGAAAATGCCGGGTGGCCTGCCGAAGAAGACGGCGCGCGCGTTGCTCGACATCGAAAATGCCGCGTATGTGCCGGTGATCCGCAACCCAGTCACCACGACCGGCGAGACCGAAGCGGTATTCTATTTCCCCGGCTGCGGCTCGGAGCGGCTGTTCTCGCAGGTCGGGCTCGCGACGCAGGCGATGCTCTGGCACGTTGGCGTGCAGACTGTGCTGCCGCCGGGTTACCTGTGCTGCGGCTATCCGCAACGCGGTGCCGGCCAGTTCGATCGCGCCGAGAAAATCACTACCGACAACCGGGTATTGTTCCACCGTGTCGCCAACACCCTCAATTATCTCGATATTCGCACCGTCGTGGTCAGCTGCGGCACCTGCTACGATCAACTGCAGAGCTACAACTTCGAGGAGATCTTTCCCGGCTCACGCATCATCGATATCCATGAATACCTGATGGAACGAGGCGTGCACATCGAGGGGGTGACCGGCACGCGCTACATGTATCACGATCCGTGCCACTCGCCGATCAAGCGCCATGACCCACTGCAGGTGGTCAATGCGCTGATGAACGACGCGCGCAACGGCCGCATCGAGAAGAATGATCGCTGCTGCGGAGAGTCGGGCACGCTTGCGCTGACTCGACCGGACGTGTCGACGCAGGTGCGTTTTCGCAAGGAGCAGGAAATGCGCCTCGGTGCCGACCGGCTGCGTGCCGCCGGCGCCGAGCACGTCAAGATCCTAACCTCCTGCCCTTCGTGCCTGCAGGGTCTGAAGCGCTACAACGAGGATGCGGATCTCGACGCCGATTACATCGTGGTCGAGATCGCCCGTCACGTGCTCGGCGAGAATTGGATGGCCGACTACGTCGCACGCGCCAATAATGGAGGCATAGAGCGCGTATTGGTTTGAGCCGTCGCGAGGCTCATCCGGTCGGCAGCTGAATGCTCACCGGCACGTTGAATCGCGAATAGCGCACCACCTGCGTTCCTTTGTCGCTCTGGATGACAACGCGCATCGGCAGATCGCGGGAGCCGATATACCAGGTATCCGTCGCACCATTTGCCACGTACCGATAGACGTGCACCGGCTTGCCATCGAGGGTTTGCGCGCCGAGATCGCGCGCCGTCCGACGCACCTGCGCCAGCGTCGGGGCATCGAACTTGCGGATCCGGACCGCACGGGCGATCGGTGCGGCGTAGGCCGCCGGTAACTGCGTCACATGCCCGGCCGTATCCATGTAGACCGCATTGCCGATGATCACCTCGGTACGGTCAGGGGCCAGCACGACCCGCCAGCGGTGCGGCGCAGAGTAATCCATGGTGAGGGCATTGCCACCGGATATCTGCATGACCACGTGCCAGGAACTCGCCTTCTTCAAGGCTGCTTCGGACTTCATCAACGCACCAAACGGGCTCGCACAAGCCATGCGGCAACCGAACAGCGCGACGGCGCTCAACAGCACACCCACTTGCTTCATCGCCCCCCCCAACGCGCCGCGGCGCCATTGTGTCGTAGCGGCAAGCATAGCTGCAGCCCGACCCGCGCTCAATCGATCCTCGTACGACACTGCGGAATCGCCGTCTCAGAGCGGTCGCGCGCCGCGTTCGACCGCCGCGGCACGAGCCGACCCGAGAGCCACAGCAGCATGAGCGTCCAGTAGCCAAGACCGAGGGCGAGCCGCACTGGAATCGAGACCTGCGGGTGCGGCGAGATAAACCCCTCGATCAGGCCAGAACCGAGCAGCAGCAATGCGCAGGCTATGAGCAATGGTCCGAGCTGCTCGGCGCGGCGACGTAGCGCGGCGCTGCGGGTCTCGGCGGCTGGACGAATCACGGCCTCGCCGAGGGCCGTGCCCGCCGCAGCCGCCAGACACATCACCGACAGTTCAACCGGACCGTGCGCCAAGATGAACTTCAGCAGCCCCAGAGCGAGACCATGCTGATGAGTAAAGGCCAGTAATCCGCCGAGCATGAGCCCGTTGATGGCGATCATGTAAAACGCGCCCAGTCCGAACAGAGTGCCGAAGCAGAACGCGCCGAACGTCACCACCACGTTATTGGAAAAGATTCGCGCCGAGAGCATCGCGGGCGGGCCGAGGTGCAGAATCTGATAGGTCCACAGGTGGCCATGCTCGACCCCATCGATCATCTGCGGACTGGCGATCAGACTGACCAGCTCGGGATAGGTATTGATGAGCCACCAGCCCGCACAGGCGCTCGCCGCGAGCAGCGCCGCAAGCCACAAGGCGATCGGCTGCACGGCGGCGGCAGCGGCCGGAATGTCGTCGCGAAACAATCGCGCCCAGCGCGCGCGAGTCAGTGGCGGCGGGCGATTGACGGCCGTGTGCAGTCCGGTGCAGGTTCGCTCCAGGACTGCAGCCAGCACGCCGCCCGGCAGCAGCGAACGGACGGTGGCCAGATGGCGCGCGAGCACCCGGTAAGTGCGCAGCGTGCGCAGCGCCTCGTCCACCGTCGGCTGCGCTCTGCGCGCCGCCGCGTCGGCTTGCGCAGCCAGCGACTGCCACTGGCTCGCGTGCGCACGCACCCAAACGGCCGCCTGCGCATCATCGGCCGCGCTCAAGCAACGCCTCCAGACGCCTGTGCAGCGCCGGTTCCGCGAGCGCGGTGTCGGCACCGTTGAAGCCCGGCTCGAGCTTGGCCAGCACGCTGCGTGCGAGCGACGCCCGCTGCTGCGGCGCGAGCGAAGTCCAGCGCGTCAGCAAATCATGTACGAGTTCCATCGCCTCGAGAGGCAGTGTGTCGCGACGCGCCTGCGCGGCAAGGCGGTCAAGCTCCCCACTCGCCTGCGGCGCAACCTGCACCATCACGGTACCCGCCACCAGATCCCCGAGACGCACGTGCCGCTCGGTGAGCATGCAGCTGACGAGTCCCACGACATAAAAGAGCGGCAGCGCATCGATCAGTCGGAAAACGTTGCGGATCAGCAATGCGCCGATGCCCGGCGTCGTGCCCTCAAGGGTGACGATTCTGGCACCCGCCGTGCGAAGCCCGGGCGTATATCCGCGCGTCACCATCTCAAGCACGGGCTGATAGAGGAAATAAGTCAACAGCGCGAGCACCGTGCCGCCGAGGAGCAGTTCATGCGCAAGCGGCCCGCCCGCCATGGCCGGCAGCAGTCGCAACAGCACCGCGATCAGCAACCACGTCAGTGCGCCAAGCAGGCGGATCTGCCAGTCGACGAGAAACGCGTAGCTGCGCATGCCCGGCCCCGCGATGGGCAGCGCCATCTCGACGCCGGTAAGGCTTGTGACGGTGAGCACTGCTTCGGTCATCGCCTTCCCATACGATGAAAAAGGTTGGCGGTCAAGATTTAGCTTAGCTATTCTGCCCGGAGGCGGCAAGAAGCCGACCGGGCAGCCGCCCCGTTTCCCTCATCGTTCCGGAGCGAGCATGACATATGAGGCCCCCTCCGCACCGCAATCGATCGGCGGTGTTCTCGATGACTGGCTGCGCCTGTTCAGCGCATCGTTCAGCCGCTGCTGGCTACTGGCACTGATCGCAGTGGCGGCCGGCTCGCTGTTGGTGTTTGTCGTGAATCCGACACTGCCGGCACTGAACGCCTCCCTCTGGCAACACAGGCTGCAGCTGTGGTCGCTACTGAACGGACCGCAGAATGCGTTGGCCACTCTCTTGTTGGCACTGATTCAACTGACGATCACCGGCGCGTTGTTTTCCTCACAGATCGGCGTAATGCGCGGTCAATCCATCAGCACCAACGAGGCGCTGCGCACGGGGGCACGCCGGCTGCCGCGACTCGTGCTGGGCTTCATTCTGCAAGGGCTGATCATGCTGGCGATCATGATTCCGGCGATCGTTCTCGGCATCGTGGCAGCCGTACTGGCAAAGCGACACTCGCTGGCGCTGAGCCACGATGGACTGATGATCCTGCTCGGCGTCGTGCTGGTACTCGCCGTGATCACGGCGGTCATCTACGCCGGGGTGCGTCTGATGCTCTGGCAGGCCGCAGTATTCGCGGAAGACGCCGGTGCCGCCTCGGCTCTCGGTCGCAGTTGGCGTCTGGTGAAGGGAGATTGGTGGCGCGTGACGGTCATCCTGTTCGTGGCGAACGTGGTCATCGCCGTGCTCGGCTTTGTCATACCTTGGGCACTGAGCGCCGCGCTCGGCCTGTTCGCCATACAGGCGGCCCAGCTGTCTGACTTCAGCGCGCACCTGCGCATCGCGCAGATCATTTCGCAGAGCACTCATCTGCTCACCCTGCCCCTCACCACGGCAATCGTGCTGGTGATTTTCCGCGACCTCACCTTGCGTCGCGAAGGCGGCGATCTCGCGGCACGCACGGAGGCGCTCGGCGCTCGCTGAGCGATGCCGTCTCGATGGCTCGTGGCCTCGGCTCTGGCGACCTTCGCGGCCGCTGCGCCGCCGCAGCCGGCGTCCCCGCAGCGCCCCGAGACGATCCTCTCGCAATGCGCCACACGGACCCCACCGGTGCGTGGCTGGGAGGCGTTGCGGGCAGAGTGCCCCGGCATCAGCGCGGCGCTCACCCGACTGCATCTGCGCACCGCGCTCGCGCCACAGTGGCGCAAAACGCTCGATTCACGCAGCCTCGCCGGACTGTCGGCCGTGGCGCAGCGCTATTTGGGCACCCCACGCTCGACACGGCCGGATGCGGCGGCCCTGCGCGCGGCCTCGCGGGCCCTCGCGCCACGCCCGCCCGCCGCCTCACTCTGGGATCGGCTGCGCACCTGGGTCGAGAGCTGGACCGCGCCGCTCTCGGCCGCGTTGCAGCACTGGTTGGCGTCGCTCGCGAGAGGGCGACGGCGTTCGAGCCTGCTGCGTGTGCTGCTCTGGACGCTGGGCTCGCTGTTCAGCGCAATCGCGCTGCTGTCACTGTACCTGGGGTGGCGTGCGGGATGGCTGAAGCGACGCACCACGCCGGCGGCTCGCCGCGGACCTGAGGGCCCCGCCCGCGACCAGCCCGTACGTCCGGCCGAGGAGCCAGACTGGTCCGCGTTGGCCGGACAGCCCTCGCAGGTTTTGCAACTGTTGATTGCGACCCTGGTGGAGGCAGAGCGACTCGAGCACGAACGCAACCTCACGCATCGCGAACTCGGCCTGCGGGCGCGCTTCGACACCCCGTTGCAGCGTGAACAGTTCACGCACATTGCCTTGCTGGCGGAGCGGCAGCGCTTCGGGGCGCCGGGCGTAAACCGCATTCCGGAGCCGCTGCTGCGCAGCGCACGCATGCTGCGTGCGCAGTGCAGCGTTGCGCCGGCGCACGAGGGGCAGCACAGCCCGTGAAGCAGCGCCTGAGCACGTTCGCATTGGCCGCCGGGGCGCTGGCGTTATTCTACCTGCTGGTCTTTCCCAAGCCGCAGGCCGCGCAGCATTCCGCCGGCGTGCCGGTGTCGATCAATGCGCGCCCCGAGGGCTACCTGGCCATCTGGCGCTGGCTCGCCGCGCAACACATCCCCAGAGTCACGCTGCGCTATCGGTACACTCACCTGGCACGCATCGCGCCGCAACCGAGAGGCAATGTTCTGCTCGTCACATGGCCGCAACGCGTCCCGATGCATGCCGCAGAGCTAACCGCCCTGCGGCACTGGGTGACGCAGGGCAACACAGTGCTCATCGCCGCCGCGCTTGACGACGCCCCGCTGTGGACGTTCGGGATGTACAACTCGCTGCAGCTGAAAGATCTGCAGCGTCTCTGCGCCCTGCGCTTCACGCCTCAGCCACGCAAGCACGGAACGGCCGCACTGGGCAGCGCGCGCTACAAGATCCTGGCACAACGTCCACAGCCGCTGCTGCATGGGGTTGGCACGTTGCAGCCGATCCACACCCTGCCGGCCCGCATCTGGCTGGCACATGCGGGCGGCACACTCACGCCCATCGTGCTGGCGAGGCTGACACCGGGCGGCACGCCCGCACTGTGGCTGGTGCCGCTCGGCGCCGGACAGATCATTGTCTCGGCCGTGGCGAGCCCGTTTTCAAACGCCGGCATCGCGCTCGGCGGTAATGCCCGCTTCCTCGCCAACGTGCTTGCCTGGTCGCGAACCCCAGACGGCGCAGTGATCTTCGATGACGCACACCAGGGGCTGACTGCCTTTTACGACGCCCAGGCGTTCTTTGCCGATCCGCGCCTGCACGCTACGCTCGGCTGGCTGGTGTTACTATGGCTCGTGTTCGTGCTCGGCTCGCAGCCGATGCGCACGGTGCGCGCGCGTTGGCAAGCAGTGGATGAGAGCGCCTACATCGAAGGCAGCGCGCGCTATTTGGCCGCCGTCGTGCGGCCTGAGCAGATCGGACGGCGGCTGATCGAGGAATTCATAGCGCAGGTACAGAAACTCGCGCCGCGCACGGACCCTTGGCAGTGGCTGCGCACGAGCAGTGGGGCCTCTGAGCGCGACTGTCATGCGCTCGAGCAGTTTCATGCGCGTCTCAACGAGGGGTCACACGTCGATCTGGTGCCTCTGCAATCCCTCCTGGCTCGACTTCGAAGGCAATTGACATGAACCCGCTTGAGGAACTCGCCGACCGGATTCAGCAACATCTCGGCTCGACCATCATCGGTCTGCGCGAGTTGATCCGTGCAGTGGTGATTGCCGTAGTGGCGCGCGGCCACGTGCTGGTCGAGGGACCGCCCGGACTCGGCAAGACGCTGCTCGGCAAGAGTCTTGCCGGGGCCCTGGCCGGGCGCTTCAGCCGCATTCAAGGTACCGCCGATCTGATGCCCGCGGACATTACGGGCGTACACGTGTTCGATGCCGAGAGCCGCAAGTTCACCTTGCACCCCGGCCCGATCTTTACTGAAGTCTTGCTGATCGATGAGATCAACCGGGCGGGACCCAAAACCCAGTCCGCACTGCTGCAGGCCATGGAGGAACGCCAGGTCAGCATCGACCGCCAGACCTACCGCCTGCCGCCGGAATTCATGGTGATCGCCACCCAGAACCCGCACGAGTTCGAAGGCACGTTTCCCCTGCCCGAATCGCAGCTCGACCGGTTCATGATGCGCATCGACGTCACTTACCCGCAGGCCACCGACGAAGGACTCGTACTCGAGCGCTACGGGACGATAGCCGGCGTCGCACCGACCGCCGTTACCCCGGGCGCGCGGGTGAACGCGGAGTTGCTCGCAGCGGCTCGCACCTGCGCCGATGGGGTGCACGTCTCGACCCCGCTGCGCGATTACATACTGGCAGTGGCACAGGCTTCTCGCGAGCACGCCCAGATCACGCTCGGCCTCTCGACCCGCGGCGCACTGGCGATCTTGCGCGCCGCACGCGTCGCCGCCGGCCTGCGTGGCGCCGAGTTCGCCACACCCGACGATGTCAAGCTGGTAGCGCCCTGGGTGATGGCGCACCGCCTGACACTGGCGCCGGAAGCGCTGCTCGAAGGCCGGGACGGCCGCGAGCTCGTGCGTGGACTGCTCGATCGGGTCCCGGTGCCACGCTGAGGCAGACGCACCCAGTATGAGTCTGCAGCGCAATGGCCTGCTGCTGATCCTGCTGACCGGATTGCTCGGCATCCTCGGGCAGTGGGACGCCACGCTCGCTCGACTGTGGGCTCTGCCGGCAGCGCTGGTTCTCGCCGGCCTCGCTTACGAACTCGCAGTGGTGCGGCGCCGGCGCGTACACGTAACGCTCGGCGGTCCACAGCGCTGGCCGCTCGGCCGCGAGCGCAAGATGAATGTCGCATTCTCGCAGAGCGATTGCACGCAGCTGCGGATGCAGACCATCCTCTCAGCGCCCGAGTCGTTTGCCATTGACGTTCGCGTGCTCGCCCTGTCTCTGTCACGCGGGCGCGAAACCCGCGTCGAGCTGCCGGCCACGGCACGCCGCCTGGGGCACTTTGCCTGGCCTCGCCCGCGACTGCGCGTGGCGGGACCGCTGCAGTTGGCATGGTGGCCGCTCTGCGCAACCGCCGAGTACACCGCGACTGTGGTCCCGGATCTGCTCGGGCACGCGGGCCGTGCCACGGGCGAGCGGCCTGATGCGGGCCGCGCGACACACTTCGCCGGCGCCAGCGCAGAGATCGTGCAGTTGCGTGACTATCGGCACGCGGATCCGCTGCACGCCATCGACTGGAAGGCGAGCGCCCGGCGCGGCCGGCTGATCAGCCGCGAGTTCGCCACGGAGCGCTGCCTGGAAGTGCTGCTCGCCGTCGACGTCGGGCGCGCCGGGGCACTCGCTGCGGGGGGAATCGACCGTCTCGGACTGTACGTCAATGTGGCAGCGCGTCTCGCTCAGCGTGCCGTGGAGCTTGACGATTCGGTCGGCCTGCTGCTGTTTGCGCAGCGCCCCCTGAGACAGCTTGCGCCTGCGCGGGGGGCAGCTGCCGTGGCGCGCATCCGCGCGCTGCTCGCCGAGTGCACGGTCCATGCCGGCCAGGGTAATCCCGCGCTGGCCGCCGCACACATCCGCGCCACGCATCCGCGGCGCATGCTCGTAATCATGCTGACCGACCTGCTCGATGCGGCGAGCGAGGAGCTCAGCGAGGCGATCAGGCTGCTCGCACCGAAGCATCTCACCCTGGTGTGTGGCCTGGAGAACCCACAGCTCGCCGGACGGGCGAGTGCGCCGGCCCGCGATGCGCTCGATCCCTTCCGCGCACTGGCCGCCTCCGAGTACCATCGCACCCTGGAAGGCAACGTCAGGGCGCTACGCGCCCAAGGGGCACTCGCCCTCACCGCCCGGCCCGAGCAGCTCGATCGGGCGGTGATCGACGCCTATCACCGATTCCGCCGGCAGCGACGAGTCTGACCGGCCCGCACGACAGGGGAGATTCGATGATGCGCATCATGCGACGAGTGAATGCCTGCAGGGCGGCCTGCGCATTGGCCGTTCTCGCGCCGTTGGCGCTACCGGCCGCTCTGGCCGGCACACCGAGCGGTAGCCGTGCCGTGGCGACCGCCTTCGTCCACGAGCTGGCCGCCGGCCAATTCTCCCAGGCGGAATCGCATTTCAACGCGCAGATGCGCCGGCACGCCACCCCGGCGAAGCTGCAGAACCTGTGGCAGTACATCGAGAAGAAGTTCGGCCCGTACACCAAGACCGAGGGAAGCGACTCGATGCGTTTCAAGGGCAAGCCCATGGTGATCGTACACACCATGTTCAAGCAGCAGACCGTCGGTCTCGCGGTGTTCTTCGATCAGGCGCACCAGATCGCCGGCCTGCGGGTCGTGCCTTTGCAATAGACACCCCACGGCGGCGGCCCTACGTTCAGGCACTAGGAGAAGGCGCAAGGCATGATGCAACTCATCGGCATGCTCGACTCACCGTACGTCCGGCGCGTCGCCGTTTCGCTGCATGCGCTCGGCTTGCCGTTTACGCAGCGGTGCATTTCGGTGTTCAGCACCTACGAGCAGTTCAAGGCCATTAACCCGGTGGTCCGGGCGCCGACGCTGATCTGCGAGGACGGCACGGTACTGATGGACTCCTCGCTGATCCTCGATTACGCCGAGACGCTCGCACAGCCCCACTCGCTGCTGCCGCGCGCCGCGAGCGAGCGCGCCGCTGCACTGCGCGGCGTGGGATTGGCGCTTGCCGCCTGCGACAAGAGCGTGCAGATCGTCTACGAGCGCAAACTGCGGCCCGCCGATAAACAACACGAGCCGTGGGTGGCGCGCGTGACGGAGCAGTTACACACCACCTACGCGTTGCTCGAGACGGAACTGGCCGGGCATCCCGCGCCCTTCGCCGTAAACGCCGCAACCATCGCCACCGCCGTCGCGTGGCGATTCACGCACGAGCAGCTGCCCGGCACGCTACACACCGCGGCATACCCCCGGCTTCAGGCGCAATCGGCATGGGCCGAGGCACAGTCGGCGTTTCGCGCCGCGCCGTACGACGAGCATACGCGACACGTCTGAGGAAGCGCCGCGCCGGCATCTCCTGCACTCGTCCGCCGGCCGGACGGCTCACCCGGAATTCGGCTCGGTACGATAGCTACCGCGGGTCGCTGCCATTTTGCGCGCTGCGGCACGCAGCACCCAGGGGAACAACCGCTCGAGCAGGACGAACAGGCGTCCGTGGCCGGTCACGATCACTTCCCGCTGGCCCCGCGCAATCGCGCGCAGCATGTGCTTCACTGCCTTGCCGCGGGCCATCACCAGCCAGCGCGGCAGTGGCTCAGCGGCTTCCGCATGCAGGCGCCCCTGATTGTCGACCCGGCGAATATTGCTCTCGACGAACCCGGGACTGACCAAGGTCACGCGCACCCCGAGCAGGCCGAGCTCCGGGGTGATCGCATTCGCGAGCGCCCGCACCGCAAACTTGCTCATCGCGTAGGCCGAGGCGCCCGGGGAGGCGGTCCAACCGGCGACACTACCGATGATCACCAGCTGACCGTGGGACCTGAGGATCTCGGGCAGCGCGGCCTGCAAGGTGCGCAGAACCCCAAACACGTTGGTCTCGAACTGCCGCCGATAGTCCTCGACGGACAGCTTCGCAAAGGCACCGACAACGCCGAATCCGGCATTGGCGATGACGATGTCGAGCCGCCCCCAGTGCGCAAGGGTCTCGGCCACCGCGCGCGGCGGATCCTCATCCCGCGTCACATCGCAGGCCACGATCAGCGGCTCGGTACCACCGAGCGCGGCGATCCGCTCGCGCACCTGCCCGAACCGCTCGGCACGACGTGCCGTCAGCGTCAACCGCGCGCCAGCCTGCGCCAATTGCACGGCAAGCTCCTCGCCGATACCGGACGAAGCCCCGGTGATCAGCACGACCTTGTCATGGAAGCGTTCTGTCGCGCTTGTGACCATGGTGCCCCCGTCGATGTTGCACTCTTCCATTCGCACCGGGCATGCCCGATGCGGCCTCGCCCAGAGGATATTCTATCGGCGCGCCGAGGACACCCTCGGGCCAGGCTCGTGGTAGCCGCCCGCCGGATTCCCCCGCCGAGCCTTCCGCGCTAAAGTTCACGCCAGAACCGCCGATTTACTGTCAAATGAGCCCAGAGCGACGCAATCTGTATCGAATTCTGTATGTGCAGCCCGAGGCCCCGCCCGAGGTGATCACGGCAGTGTACCGTTGCCTGATGACCCGGCTCAGGACGCATCCGGACCTGGGTGGTGATCATGAGACCGCCGCGCGCATCAATCAGGCCTATCAGATTCTGCGCGATCCGGCCAAGCGTAAAGCATACGACGAGAGCCGGCGCCGGCCACTGTCCGCCCGTATAGCCCCCAGCCCGGGCGGCGCGGCGCGCACCCCGCTCGGCACACCGCGCGTCTGTCCCTTCTGCGCGCTGCCGGTGCCGGCCAGAGTCGAGGCGGATACGCGCTGTCAGCGCTGCGCCAGCCCACTTGCGCCGATCGCTTACGAGCTCGGCACCGCGCGCGAGTCCTTCGGCCGACGCTCCGCGCCCCGCGTCGCGAAGGACTGCCGCGTTACGGTACACACCGCCCCCAACTCAACGCCGGTATCGGCCGTTTTGCGCGATCTGTCACTGACCGGCGTGAGTCTGTACACGGCGATGCCCGTGCCTGCCGGGGGCAACATCCGCATCGAGACGCTGGGCATGGATGTCGTCGCGCACGTAATCAAGGTGCAACGTCACGAGCAGGCCTTCCTGGTGCGCGGAACGCTGCTGACGGCGCTATATAACCGGAAATCCGGCCTGTTCATGTCCACGACAGCATGAGTCGAGTAGAATCGGCCCATCATTAGCGGCCACGGGGCGCATCGTGCGCAACCACCGCGCAGGTCGATCGGTCCACACAATGGACTGGGGGCGCGATGCACGTTCTAGTCGTCGAAGACGATGAAAATCTGCGCTCGGTCCTGCGGGCGGCGATGGAGCACAGGGGCTGCGAAGTCACGGAGGCCCGCGACGGCTCCGAAGCACTGAGCCGGATCAGCACGCAGGAGTTCGACGCCGCGGTCGTCGATTATCACCTCCCGCCGCCGGACGGGCTCGAAGTACTGCGTCAATTGCTCGCGCTGCAGACACGCTGCGTACGGGTATTGATGTCGGGGGCACTCGATCTGCCGGTGGTCATGGACGCGGTCAACCGGGGTGAAGTCACCCGATTGGTTGCCAAGCCGTTTCATCTGGACGCGCTATTCAGTGCGCTCGATGCGGCACTCAACGAGCGCGCCCGGCTCGAGCAGTTCTACAGCCGCGCCCACCAGGATGTGTTGCTGCGCGAGCGACGCGAGCTCGAGTGCTGTTTCAACGATTGCCTTCTGCAGCTCGCGCTGCAGCCACTGGTCGAGGCGGCGAGTGGTGTGGTCCAGGGCTATGAGGCGCTGCTGCGCAGCCGTCACCCAATCCTCGATTCACCGCTGCGGGTGATTGCCGCGGCCGAAACCCACGACATGCTCGGCCCGCTCGCCGACCGGGTTGCCGCCGGCGCAGCGGATTGGCTGCGCGAGGTGCCGGCACAGCGACTGCTGTTTCTCAATGCACACCCGAACGAACTTGCCGACCTGCTCGCGGTGCAGCGCCGTTTCGAGCCGCTGCTCCCATCGGCCAACCGCCTGGTCATCGAAATCACCGAACGCAGCAACCTGCTCGAACAGACCGACTGGCGCAATGCCATCGTTTGGCTCGTTGAATCCGGATTTCGCATCGCAATCGACGATCTCGGCTCGGGATACAACTCGCTGTCGGTACTCGCCGAGCTGCAACCTGCGTTCATGAAAGTCGACATGAGCATCGTGCGCAACATCGATCGCGAGGAGCGCAAGCAGCGCCTGGTCGAGCTGCTCACTCGCTTTGCCCAGGCGACCGACAGCCGTGTAGTACTCGAGGGCATCGAGACCGAGGCTGAGGCACGGACCGCCCGCCGGCTGGGCGTCGATTTGCTGCAGGGCTATCTGTTCGGCCGTCCCTCGCTCACCCTGTAGGTGCGTTGCGCTCAGGCGCGAGCGCCGCACGCAATTCTCGTAACCGAGGCGGTTTGGCGAGCACCTTGTCCACCTCTGCCGGGATCTCCCCCTCCTCCACCAGACGCCGTCCCCAGCCGGTGAGCAACAACACCAAGGTCTGCGGACGCGATGCCTTCACCACCGCTGCGACCTGACGTCCGTCGACATGCGGCATACCGAGATCGGTGACGACGACCTCATATGGCTCACCGGCTGCCAGCGCGGCGCGGAACGCATCGATTCCCGCCTGTCCCCCGTCGACCGCGGTCACCCGGTGTCCGTCGCCCAAAAGGGACGCATAAGTCGATTGAATCACGATCGGATCATCGTCAATCAACAGAATCCGCAGCGGAGCCGTCACCTGCAACGGCTGCGTCCCCGTCCCGTCACCGCTATCCGCGAGCGTGACCGGGAAGCTCAGTGTCACCCGAGTGCCTTGACCGGGAGCGCTCGCCACTGCGATCTCCCCGCCATGCCGCTGCACAGTGCCGTACACCATTGGCAATCCGAGTCCCGTGCCTCGCTCTCCTTTGGTGGTGAAGAACGGTTCGAGGCAGCGGCTGCGTGTGACGGCATCCATGCCGACGCCACTGTCGGCAACCTCGAGCAGCACGCTGGCCTCACCGTCAGCGCTGTGGCCGGTGCGTCGCGTGCGCAGCGACAGCCGGCCACCCTGAGGCATCGCATCCACCGCATTGAAGATCAGGTTGACGAGTGCATCGCGCAATTCGCTGGCCACCCCGGGGATCGGCGGCAGTTCGGATGCGAGGGCGATATCGAGCTCGATCAGCGTACCGCGCCGCTGCGGCATGTCACTCCAGCGCGCCCGGGTCAGATCGATGACCTCGGTGACGAGCCGGTTCAAATCCACCGGCAGCAGCGGCTGCTGCGGCTCGAGCGGACGGTAGAACTCGCGCATGCGCGCCACGGTATGTGCCACCTGCTCGACGGCCCGCTGGATCACCTCGAGCGGCTTGCGCACGCGCGGCAGGAGCTCCCGGTCCTCGAGCAGCATGTCCGTGTAGAGCATGATCGGCGAGATGGCATTGTTGATGTCATGCGCGATGCCGCTCGCCATCGTACCGAGCGCCAGCAGGCGTTCGTGTTGCAAAGCGGCCTGTTGTGTCTGGCGCAGATCGTCGTAGGCTCTCTGCAACGCCTGATACAGCTCGGCATGGTGTGCGGCCAGCGCCACGTGTTCGCCCAGCTGGCGCAAGAACTCGCACTCGCCGCTGCTGAAGCTACGGGGCTCCCGGCGGGCTGCGAGCAGTACGCCCGAGACCTGGCTTTCAAAGCGCAGCGGTGCAGCCACTAGCGCGCCAAGTCCGGCGTTGGCGAGACGGGCCGCGAGCGCCGAGGCGCTCGCGGCAAGGTCCGGCTCGTAAACGAGCTCGCCCGCCAGACATCGCGCGAGACCATTGTGTCCGATCGGGATCTCGGCCCGTGCGTCGATTGCCAGTCCATGCGCCAGTTGCGCGCCGCGACCGCCGACATGTGCCACGACGAGCCGGCTGTCAGCAGCCTCGAGCAAGCCAATCGCGCAAAGCTCGAGCGACAGGTGCGCCTCGAGAGTCCCAATGACCACCTGGAAGATGCTGCGCACGTCCTGTCGCTCACCCATCGCGCGGGTGATCGTGCCGAGGAGATTGAGCCTCGCCAATTGCGCCGCGAGTTTCAGGTGCGCCTCCTGGCGTTCGGTTTCATCGCTGAGCGTGCCAAACCACTCCAGCACCCGTCCGTCGTCATCCAGCAGTGGAATGGCGCGGGAAATCACCCAACCGGTGGTGCCATCGCTACGCTGAACGCGGTGTTCGACTTCGAACACTTCGCCGGTCCGGATTACCTGCTCGATCGCAGCGCGCACGCGGGACTGATCCTCGGGATGGACATACCGCTCGAGCCAGTCCTGTCCGGTCAGGCCCGGCAGCAGCGCCGCGGAGCGACTCTCTGGCTGCGGCTGCAACTGGCGCCAATCCGGACTGATCCGGCAGACGACATCGGAGGTGGTGGTGACGAATGCACGCAGCCGCCGCTCGCTGGCCCGCAGCGAAGCAGCTGCGCGTGCGAGCTCATCGGTACGCTGGCGGACACGCTCCTCGAGCTGTGCGTTCAGCTGGCGCAGCGCCGCTTCCGCACGCTGCCGGCCGGCGAAGTCCCGGCGCAGCGCGCCCAGGGCGAACCCGGCCACCAGAAACGCGAGAGCCCCCCCGCCGGCGACCGTCAGCTCGGTGAGTCGGGTGCGACGGGCTGCCGCCGCTTCGCGCCGGGCAAGCAGTACGCGCTCCGTGGTGCGCATTCGCCTGAGGAGCTCCTCGATGCGCTCAGCCGTGCTGTGGTGCGTGCGTAGCACCGCCTCGCCGGCACGCGCACCGCGCAACCCCCGTTCCCGAGGCAATCTCAGCCGCCGCTCCAGCCGGGCAGTGCGCGCGGCGAGTAGCGGCCCCAGCCGCTTCAGCCTCGCCTGCTCGATCGCATTGTCCGCCGTGCGACGCTGCAGTTGCCCGTAGGCACGGTCAATGACCTGCGTGGCGTGCTGGAAGCGGCGCAGCGCACTCGCGCTCGCCGTCAGGACAAAATCACGCTCGTCCGACTGGGCGGCGGCGAGGCCGGCGTCGAGACGCCGCAGCCCTGCCAGCACCGTCACGGTGTGCCGCACCCAGGCCGCGTCCCGGGCAAGATGCCGCAGGCTGAGCACCGAAACCACGCCGATCAGGACCACACAGGCCAGTGCGCCGGCGAAGGCGATCTGCGTCTTGCGTTCCGTAGACCAGCGCACCGTCGATGCGCCGCTCAGTTGCGAAGCACAGCCGTGCGCCCCATGCGCGAGTGGCGTCGGGTGCGGCCGGGAGGTGTGGATTGTCTGACCATCATCGGTCCGGCATGAGCGTCGAGATCGTGCGAAGGGTCCGGCGAGCCGCTTGCATCACAGCGCCGATGCAATGGGCGCTCCGGCAACGTCCTGCCTTACCTTACCCTCCCGACTGGGGGTGCGCCACCCGCGCTTCACAATTCGGTGTATTTGCGGCGACTGCCGCGGACCTTCCCGAGCGGATATTCTCGTGCAGGACGGCGCATCTTACGGTGCGCTGCGCCGGGCGGAGCGATATCGAGTCGATCGGCCGGACGAGATACAACATCCCGCCCGCCATCTCCTCTGCGATTTGCGGTCGCCTCCGCTGCGGCAGTGCAGCCGAGTCGGCCCCCGCCAGCCAATGGCAATGCCGAAGTCGCTCAACCGCCTCGACCCAGAGCGCCAGGGCAAGGTGCTTCGGCAGATGGAGCTGATACCACTCGCACGCGGCCCCCATGCGCCGAGGCGGCGGCTGCGCGCGGGTCGAGTCCGGCTCGCCAGAGGCAAGTGCGACAATCGGCAGGCCTGCTCTGGTGCTGGCGGCATCGCGACCCGCTCGAGTACGGGATCGCTCGTCCTCGAGCCTACCGTCATCTCACCGACACGCACGAACGGATCGGACGCGGCATTCAGATCCCCCTCGACGCAGCCCCCCGGTCTCACAGCCCCCTTCGGGCCCGCATCATGACCGGCTCGCGCAGCGCACCAATCACGATGCGAGCAGTTCGGGGCTCGGGATCAGGACACCGACGGCAGGCGCGCCCCGGGGCCGCGCCATGCGCTCAGCTGCGCTTCGGCGGGCGTTCCTGCAAGCGCAGTTCTGCGCGCGCCTCGTGCTCGATCTCCGCGAATGCGGAGTGATTGTGGATCGATTCGAAGTTCTCCGCCACGAGCCGATAGCGCTCGATGCGCGGCTCGGCATTGAGACGCACGGCGATGTCGCGCACGAGATCTTCGGCAAACTTCGGATTCTCGTAGGCGCGCTCGGTGACGAACTTCTCGTCGGGGCGCTTGAGCAGGCCGTAGACCTCACAGGAGGCCTCCTCCTCCGCAATCCGCACCAGTTCCTCGATGCCCATCGGGGCGCGCAGCTGCGCGGTGATGGTGATGTGGGAACGCTGATTGTGCGCACCGTAATCCGATATCTCCTTGGAGCACGGACACAGACTGGTCACCGGCACACACACCTGCAGCGTGCTGCGTGTTGCATTGTCCGGATCATGAACCACGCGCATCAGCACTTCATGGTCGAGCGCGCTCTCGACGCGCGAGACCGGGGCGGCTTTGCGGATGAAGTACGTGAATGCCATCTCGATCTCGCCACGATCGGCACCGAGCCGCTGCAGCATCTGCTCGAGCAAGTCCTGCAGTGTCCGCAGATCGAGCGGCTGAGCTTGCGCCTCGAGCGTCTCCAGAAAGCGCGACATGTGCGTGCCCTTGACGTGCCCAGGCAGGCCGACGGCCATCTCGAATCGGGCGACAGTCGGTTGTTCACCGCCGTCGGCCTGTCGCACCCGCACCAGCGCGCGCACACCCTTGACGCCAACACGATTGATCCGGATGTCCCGGCTGTCGGCGCTGGCCTGAATATCGGCGAGAACGGAACGGGGAACGGCATTCATGGGCGCCTCGGGGTTGTTTTGTCCTAGACAAATATTGTCCTGTGCGAGAGAATAGGCTTCATTCAAGCAATTGTCAATTTTTTGTCCAGGACAATCCGTGCAACCAGCCGAATTACCCGACGCCGCCATCAGCGCCGTGGAGCGCGAGACGGGGCTTTCGAAAGACACCTTGAGGATGTGGGAGCGCCGCTATGGCTTCCCCAGCCCGCTGCGCGATGCGAACGGCGAGCGGCTCTATCCGGCGGAGCAGGTGCACAAGCTGCGCCTGATCAGCCGTCTGCTCGACCGTGGACTGCGCCCGCGCCAGCTGGTTGGCGAGGCCCTCGAGCAGCTCATCGCACGCGCCGAGGCGGCCGAAGCCAAATCCGCAGAGTCCGCGCCCGTGCTTGAGTCGGCGCTGTTTGAAACGACGCTGCGCCTGCTTCGCGCCTACGACGAGACGGGCTTGCGTGTGCACCTGTCGGCAGCACTGCAGCGTCTCGGGCTGCAGCGCTTCGTCATCGAGTTTGTCGCACCGATGAATCGCTGGGTGGGCGATGCTTGGTCACGCGGACAGCTCGCCATCAGCCAGGAGCATCTGTACACCGAGCAGATGGAGCACCAGCTCCGGCAAGGACTTGGGGCGGTCTACCCCGGCACCCACCGCCCGAGCGTGATGCTGACCACGCTGCCCGGGGAGGAGCACCAGCTCGGGCTGCTCATGGCGCACGCCTGCCTGGCGGTCGAGGGCGTGCGTTGTGTGTCGCTGGGAATTCAGACCCCGGCGTGGGATATCGCCGAGGCCGCCCGGCAGCACGGCGCCGATGTCGTCGGGCTCTCATTCAGCGAAGCACTCAGGCCGAAACACGCACTGGAGATGCTGCAGGATTTGCGTGCGCGGTTGCCGGCATCGGTCGAGATCTGGGCCGGTGGAGCGCTGTGGGCTCGCACTCGGCGGCAGATCGGGGCCGTGCGCTTCATCAGTCGTCTCGATCAGCTGCCGGCGATCATCGCCGAGTACCGCGAGCACCGCGCCCATGACACTCGAGCCGAGGCAGGCTGACACTCTCTTCCGGGACTTCGCCCGGATCTGGACACCAGTGGCCTACAGCACGCAGCTGCGGGCCGAGCGGCCGCTGCGAGTGCAGGTTGCGGGCACCCGCGTGGTGTTGTTCCGCGATCCGCTCGGCGCCCCCGCGGCGCTGCTCGATCGCTGCCCCCACCGTGGCGTGGCGCTGTCGCTCGGCACCGTGACCGGTGGTTGCCTGCAGTGCCCGTTTCACGGCTGGCGCTTCGACCGCAGCGGCCGATGCCTGTCGGTGCCGTGGAACCCGCAGGCGCCGCGAACACAGCTGGCAGCGCTCGCCATTCCGGCTCACGAGCTCGCCGGCCAGATCTGGATCTATACCTCGCCGGCAGACCCCGTCCCCGCCGCCCCGACCGTCGATGCGAGGCTGGCCGGCCCAGACACGCGCCTCACCGGCATCGAGATGACCTGGAATACGCACTGGACCCGCGCGATGGAGAACATGCTCGACTGGCCACATCTGCCGTTCGTGCATCGTCGCAGCATCGGCAAGGATCTGGTGCCATTGATCGAGCAACCGATGGACACCCTGATCGAGGAGCACGAGTGGGGCTGGCGGGTGCGCACCGCGCTACACGGCCGCCCGCGACCCGGCCTGCTCGACTTTCGCAAGCCGAATCAGATGAACCTGCATATCCCGATGCGGCAGCGCACGCTGATACTCGCGGTGAGCTGCGTACCGCTGGACGAACAGCGTACCCGGCTGCTGTTGATGACCGCCAGGGACTTCGCACGCCCCGCCATCCTCGATGGCTTTTTCAACCGGGCCAACCGGCGGATCGCCAACGAGGATCGCGCCATCGTCGAGTCCTCGGACCCCCCGGAGATTCCTCGAGCTCGCGCCGAACGTTCCGTACGCACGGACAAAGCCACGCTACGCTTCCGTGCGTACTACTTCAACGAACTCAAGGGCAGCCTCTGCCAGAGCGAGCGCGCCGCGCGCTGAGTGCCAGGGCACCCGCTCAGCGCTTCAGCGCGCGCGATAGAGCCTCGGCCATCACGCCATTGCCACTCGGCTCGGAAGGACGCGCGGACGGCGGCCGCGGCCGCGAATGCGTGTCGGCGCGACGCGGCTTCTGGTCCATGCTGCGCTGCGAGCCGCCCGGGGCCCGGTCGCGCGGCACTTCGTCGAGCTTCATCGTGAGGGCGACTCGGCGCCGCTGCAGATCGACCTCGATCACTTTCACCTTGACGACGTCGCCGGCTTTGACCAGCTCCCGCGGATCTTTCACAAAGCGATGCGACATCATGGAGATATGCACCAGCCCGTCCTGATGTACGCCGATGTCGACGAACGCGCCGAAGTTGGTGACGTTGGTCACGACCCCCTCGAGCAGCATACCGGGCGCCAGATCCTTCAGATCCTGCACGCCCTCGTGAAACACCGCCGTTTTGAATTCCGGGCGCGGGTCGCGGCCGGGCTTTTCCAGCTCGCGCAGAATGTCGCGCACCGTGGGCAGGCCGAACCGCTCGTCCGTATAGCGCGCCGGATCGATCTGCTGCAGCGAGCGCGCATCGCCCATCACTGCTGTGAGCGGTTTGCCGAGATCGGCCAGAATCCGCTCAACGAGCGGGTAAGCCTCCGGATGCACCGCCGAGCGGTCGAGCGGGTTCGGCCCGCCGTTGACGCGCAGAAAGCCGGCGGCCTGCTCGAACGTCTTGGCACCGAGTCGCGGCACGGCGCGCAGGTCCTCGCGGCTCGCGAACGCACCGTTCTCGTTGCGATGGCGCACGATGGCTTCCGCGAGCGCGGCGGACAGTCCCGAGATGTGCGCCAGGAGCGCCGGTGAGGCCGTGTTGACGTCGACGCCGACCGCATTGACGCAGTCCTCCACTACCGCATCGAGCGAGCGGGCGAGCCTGCTCTGATTCACGTCATGCTGATACTGCCCGACGCCGATCGATTTCGGATCGATCTTCACCAGCTCGGCGAGCGGGTCCTGCAGGCGCCGGGCGATCGAGACCGCGCCGCGCAGGCTGACGTCGAGCTGCGGTAGCTCGTGCGAGGCGAGTTCGGAAGCCGAGTACACCGAGGCGCCCGCCTCGGACACCACGATCCGGGTGATTTTCAGTTCAGGGTGACGTTTGATCAGCTCGGCAGCGAGCCGGTCGGTCTCGCGCGATGCGGTTCCATTGCCAATGCTGATCAGATCGACGTCGTGCCGGCCGACGAGCGTAGCGAGGGTCTGCAGCGACGCTTCCCACTCGTTGCGTGGCACGTGCGGATAGACCGTCGCGGTCTCGAGTACTTTGCCCGTACGATCGACCACAGCCACTTTCACGCCGGTGCGCAAGCCCGGGTCGAGCCCCATCGTCGCCCGAGGCCCCGCGGGCGCAGCCAGTAGCAGGTCGTGCAGATTGCGAGCAAAGACGCCGATCGCCTCCTCTTCGGCACGCTCGCGCAGCTCGGTGAACAGCTCGCCCTCGAGCTGCCAGGCCAGCTTCACCTGCCAGCACCAGTGCACCGCCTGCATCAACCACGCGTCCGCCGCCCGCCCCTGAGGGGCCAACTGGAAGCGGGCGGCAATTTTCCGTTCGCACGAGTTGACCGGTGCCACCGCGGGCGTCGCCTCCTCTTCGGCCGCAAGCGTTTCGGGCAGCTTCAGGGCGAGCTGCAGGATCTCCTCCTTGCGCCCGCGAAACAGCGCGAGCGCCCGATGCGAAGGGATGGCCTTCAGCGGCTCTCGATAGTCGAAGTAATCGCGAAATTTCGCGCCGGCCTCCTCCTTGCCGGGCTCGATCTTCGCGACCACCCAGGCATTCTCGCGCAGATGCTCGCGCAGCGCTCCGACCAGGGCGGCGTCCTCGGCGAACTGCTCCATCAATATTTGCCGGGCCCCCTCGAGCGCCGCTTTCACATCGGGCACCCCGGGGTTCTCGCCCTGCTCGGTGGTGAACGGGGGCTTCAAGTAGCCGGCCGCCTCCGCTTCCGGGTCGCGATGCGGATCGGCGAGCAGTGCCGCCGCCAGCGCATCGAGCCCCGCCTCGCGCGCAATCTGCGCCTTGGTGCGCCGCTTTGGCTTGTACGGCAGATAGAGATCTTCCAAGCGCTGCTTGGTGTCGGCAGTCTCGAGACTCGCGCGCAACTCGGGCGTGAGCTTGCCCTGCTCCTCGATGCTCTTCAGCACGGCGGCGCGCCGCTCCTCGAGCTCGCGAAGATAGACGAGCCGCTCCTGCAGCGTGCGCAGCTGCGCATCATCCAGTCCCCCGGTCGCCTCCTTGCGATAGCGGGCGATGAACGGCACGGTGGCGCCACCGTCGAGCAGAGCGACGGCGGCGAGCACCTGCGGCGGGCGGACCGCGAGTTCCGCGGCGATACGGGATTCGATTGCGAGCATGGGTGTGGGGGCGGAGCAGGCCGAAAGGGCGGCACTATGCGCAATTGAGCCGCGCGCAACAAGACTTGCGCGCTTGGCATCAAATGGCCTAGGCACACCCGCCGGACCGCGCCGTCCGCCACCGACACGCCCGCCCGACAGACTTCAGCGCACTCGCAGCAGCGAGCCTGCAGGCGCGCCGAGCATCAGGACTTGTACGTATCTCAGCGCATCCCCATCGGCCTGCGCAGAAGAAAACTGATTTCAAACATGGAGTTGACTCGCCTTGAGCGCAGCCGGCGCCATGCGACACATATCGGCCCACGATGCGATCTCGGTCACGTCGGGCACAAATGTCATTGTTACGATGCGTGCACGGAATTCCCTCATGATGCACACCACCTACAATGGCTGGCTGGTCGCGCTCTCGGTCGCGGTCGCCGTGCTGGTTTCTTACACCGCATTGCGGCTCGCGGATCACCTCAGCGATGCGCGCCCGCCCGTGCGCCCCTATCGGATCGGCAGCGCCGCCGCCGCAATGGGCATCGGCATCTGGTCGATGCATTTCATCGGCATGCTCGCCATGTCGATGCCGATCGTGCTGCACTACGACCTCACGCTGACGCTCCTCTCGCTGCTGATCGCAGTCGTCATCTCCTGGCTGGCCATCTGGATTGCCGCCACGCGCCGCGGAGCGGCACGGCTGGCACTCGGCGGTGTGATCATGGGGTGCGGCATCGCCAGCATGCACTATCTGGGCATGGCCGCGATCGACATCACCCCGCGAATTCAGTACCAGCCGGCGATCGTCGCTGCCTCGGTCGTCGCGGGCATCGGCGCGTCCTGGGGCGCACTGTGGCTGGCGTTTCGGGCAGAGGAGGCGGGCCTCGCGCGCCGACTGCGGCGCGTGGGCGGTCCGGTGCTGATGGGCCTGGCCATCAGCAGCACGCATTACATCGGCATGGCCGCGATGCGCATCGCGCCGGGCGCCCAGTCGCACGGCGGTCTGATCCTGAACAGCGCCTGGTGCTCGGTCACGATCGCTTCAGTCGCCGCCAGCATTCTTGCCTTTGCGCTGCTGACTGATGTGTACAACGCCGAGCTCGCCACGCGCGCGCGTGCCCATGCGGGACGGCTCCGGCAGATCAACGCTCGGCTGCGCCATCAGATGCGGCACGACAGCCTCACAGGCCTCGCCAATCGCGACGCGTTCATTGAGAGCCTGAGTGGCACGCTGCAGCAGGTACGGGCCGGCAGGGACCGCTTTGCCGTCCTGGCGCTTGACCTCGACCGCTTCAAACTGATCAACGACTCGCTCGGACACGGCGCCGGTGACACGCTGCTCTGCGAGGTGGCACGCCGACTCGTCATGGCCGTGCGTCCCGGCGATCTCGTCGCACGCATGAGCGGGGATGAGTTTCTGATTCTCGCCCGGCCCGTGCGCGATGCCGAGGACGCCGGGGCCATCGCCAGCCGCATCATCCAGGGACTGGGCAAGCCGCTGCGGCTCGATTCGGTCGAAGTGCTCGTCTCCTCTAGCATCGGCATCAGTCTGTATCCGGACGATGGCGACACGCCCGAGCAACTGCTCGCGCACGCCGACGAGGCCATGTACGCTGCCAAGCGTCGCGGTGGACGAGCATTTGAGCGTTTCGTCGCAGGCATGAACGGTTACGCGCAGGAGCGGCTCTGGCTCGAGGCCGAACTGCACCATGCCCTGGCACGCGGACAGTTCCAGCTGCACTACCAACCGCGCGTCGATGTCCTGAGCGGACAGATCTGCAGCGTCGAGGCGCTGCTGCGCTGGCGGCACCCGAGCCGCGGCAATATTTCACCGCGCACGTTCATTCCGATCGCGGAGGAGACCGGGCTGATTCTGCCCATTGGCGAGTGGGTGTTGCAGGAAGCCTGCCGTCAGGCCCGGCGCTGGCAGTTGACCGGCTTGCCGATGCGCATCGCGGTCAATCTCTCGGCGTTGCAATTCCGCCAGCGGGATCTGCTGCACACGATCGGCGCAGCGTTGAGCGCGCATCATGCGGCGCCGGAATTGCTCGAGCTGGAAATCACCGAGAGCGCGGTCATGTCGGACGCCGAGGCTTCCGTGGCGATCCTCGAGCAGCTCAGTCGCATGGGCGTGGTCGTCGCGGTCGATGATTTCGGCACCGGTTATTCGAACATGAGCTACCTGCGGCGCTTTCCCATCGACCGGCTGAAGATCGACTCCAGCTTTGTCAGTGAGATGAGCGATGATCCGCAGAGCACCCTGATCGTGCAGGCCATCATCTCCCTGGCACACAGTCTGCGCATGAAGGTGGTCGCGGAAGGCGTCGAAACGCCAGCCCAGCTCGAGCGCCTGGCCGAACTCGGCTGCGATCAGTACCAGGGCTTCCTGTTCGGCCAGCCCTCGCCCGCGGCCGTTATCGAGCCGCAACTGCGCGCCCAGGCAGCGTACCGCGAGTGCGCCGACCCGGCTGCGACCCATGCCCGGCTAGCCCGCCCCGCCTGGGCCTTGGCGCACTCGGACGATACCGTGGTCTGCGGTACGCCGCACCGCGCCGCCGGCGCAGCCTGATCCTTGTGCGGTTCGAGATCCCATGACGCCCACGTCACCTCCTGAGAATGAGTCCGAGCTGCGCGAAGCGCTGCAGATGCAGTCGGTCTTGGATTCCCTATCCGAGCAGTGCTATGACGACCTGACTCTGCTCGCCGCTGCGGCGTGCAATACACCCGCGGCGTTGCTCAGTCTCGACGATGGACCACGGCAGTGGGTCACATCGAGTCACGGCATCGCCGCTGCGCGGCTCGCGGCGGACGACACTTTCGGCGCACGAATCACGCGCGCACCGCAGGATATGCTGGAGGTGCCCGATGCCACAGCCGACCCCCGCCTCGCCGACAGCCCGCTGGTCAGTGCCGAGCCGCACATTCGCTTCTGCGCCTCGGTGGCGCTGAGGACCGACGCTGACTCTGCGCTCGGCACGCTCTGTGTACTCGATTATCGACCGCGGCGACTCGAGCCACGGCAGCGCGCCGCTCTTCACGCGCTCGCCCGTCTGGCCGCGACGAAGCTGAAAATGCGCACGATCCAACAGACGCTGCGCCAGGCGCTGGACGCAGCACACCGCTATCAGGCGGAGCTCGAGGAGTACCACCGCTGCCTGCACAAGCTTAACCGTCAGCTGCACGCGCAGGCCATCCGCGATCCGCTCACGGGTCTTTACAACCGACTCGCCCTGATGCAACAGCTGAACCAGGGCGTGGCCCGCGCCGAGCGGCGCGGCGAGCCCCTGTCGCTCCTGCTCATCGATGTCGATCACTTCAAGTCATTCAATGATGGCTTTGGTCACCTGCAAGGCGATGAGGTGCTGCAGCAGATCGCGGAAATCCTGCGCGGCACGGCGCGCGAGGCGGACACCGTCGCCCGCTTTGGCGGGGAAGAGTTCGTCCTGGTCCTGCCGGCCACCACCACCGCAGGCGCGCTGGCGCTCGCGGAACGGATTCGCGAACAAATTGCACTGTCGAGCAACGATCACCGCCCCCTCACGGTCAGCATCGGCGCCGTCACCCGCAGCGGCACGCATCCGCGCTGCACGGCGCAGTTACTGCTTCAAGATGCCGACCAGGCGCTCTATCGAGCCAAGGATGCGGGCCGCAACTGCGTCGTGGCAGCGGACTCGTAGTGGGCTTGAGCACCGCCGGACGAATCGCTCAGTCCAGGCTGAAAAGGCTCACCAGATCGTGACGGGAGTAGGCCCGGAATGCGATCAGTGTCTCGGTGCGAGTCACGCCCTCGATGCCCCGAATGGTCTGTGCCACGAGGTCGGCCAGCGCCTCATTTTCCCGAACGCGCACCACGGCGACCAGATCGAAGTTGCCCGCGACGGAATACACCTCGGAAATCCCGCGCAACTCACTCAGCGTCTGCGCCACGGCGGCGGTCCGCGCCGGTTCGGCGTTGATCAGGATAATTGCAGTAACCATGGCCTCATCGGATGCTGCGATCCGCCTCCTGACTCCGGAGCAGCGTCCGCGATCGAATGCCGCATCGCTCTGTGCCGCCCGACAGCCAAAATTCTACCGGGCACGATGACGGACCGCCATCGACTCGTAACGCTTGCGCGGGGCGGCCACAAATCCGTGTCGTGAACGCGGCCCGCGCCGAGCGCGGGCCGCCCGGCCGCAGCTCAATGACCGACCACGACCTCACTGATCTGAAGCACCGGCGCCAGATCGGTGTAATTGGCGATATCGGCGAGGATTTCCTTGGCGTGCGGACCGAAGCCTGACTGGAACGCCTCGACCGAATCACAAAAAATGTGGCACATGGCGACGTAGGTCGCCGGCGCGCCGGGATCGCCGCCCGCGATGCCCTTGTCCACGGTGTAGTACAGGCACTTCTCACCCATGCGGCTCTTGACGAGCGGCATGTGCCGGTCGCGATAGTAGGCATGATCGAATCGGGCGCCCGGCGTGTTCGGGTACATCACGCTCACTTTGATCACGGGGATCTCCTCTGGCAAGGATGGATGGACTGCGGACCACAGTGTGCGGCAGCCCCGAGCGGGCCACAACCGACCCTCTGCCACACGCGTGGTGCGCGGCGGCCCGAGAGGATCGTGTGCCACATTCGGGACACCCAGAGTATCCGCTGAGCGAGGCGCCCCGAGCACCGGTAGCGAGCGCGATGAACCGTCGCGCTGCGAATGCGCCGGTTCGCCGCCCAACACGCAATGCTCGTTGCGAACGGACCGGCAGAGAGGCTTAGGCGCACGCCCGCTGCGCAGGATCCTCCGGCGCCGCGAAACTCTTCATTTGCGTGGCAGAGGCATCACGCGCGACGGGCCGGCGCGCCCCAACGACTCGTCGCAGGATTCCTTCCGATCGTCGCCCTTGACTGAACTCGAGCGCACGGATTTTCTCCAGCTCGCGGGATTTTCCGGTTCATTGCAGCACCGAACCGAGTTCGCTAAGCTGGTTCGATTCATCTCGTCCGCGCCCGGTCCTGCAGCGGCGTACACAAAGGGGAACTTGAATGCAGAACGTCGATGCCGATGCGCGGTTCGTCCGCGGCAAGTCCTTGCTCATGGCGATGGCGGCTCTGCTGTGCGTGCCGCTCAGCGCGCACGCGATGCCGGTGCAGAAGTTACTCGATGGCAAGCTGACCTGGCGCAGCATCGGGCCTGACATCGGCGGGCGTGTGGTCGCCGTCGCCGGCGTCCCCGGCAAGCAGAATCTCTTCTACATGGGCGCAGTCGACGGCGGGGTGTGGAAAAGCACCGATTACGGCGTGCGCTGGCACAACATCACCGACGGCAAATGGACCTCCGGCAGCGGCAGCGTGGGCGCCATCGCCGTCGCCCCGTCCAATGCGAAGGTGATCTACGTCGGCACCGGCGAGGCCGACATCCGTAATGACATGGTTACCGGCGACGGGATATTCAAGTCCGTCGACGGCGGCAAGAGCTGGAAATATGCGGGCTTGCGGGCCACGCGCACCACCAGCGCGATCGTGGTCGATCCGCACAATCCAAACATCGTGTACGTGGCCTCAATGGGCCACGTGTTCAAGCCCGATGCCCATCGCGGCATATTCAAGTCCACCGACGGCGGCAAGACCTGGCACAAAGTCCTGTACGTCAATGCCAAGACCGGCGCGATCGATCTGGTGATGGATCCGCGCAATCCTCAAGTGCTGTATGCCGCCATGTGGCAGGCGCAGCGACTGCCGTGGAAGCTGATCGACGGCGGACCGGGCAGCGGTCTGTACAAGAGCACCGACGGCGGCGCGCACTGGACGAACATCTCGCGCAACCGCGGCCTGCCGCATGGCCTGCTCGGCCGCATCGGCGTTTCGGTCGCCGCCAGCAGCCCGAATATCGTGTACGCGATCATCCAAGCGAAACACGGCGGCGTGTTCCGCTCCACCAACGGTGGCAAGACGTGGCAGCGGGTCAATGGCAACTGGAGCCTGCGTCAGCGTGGTTTCTACTACACGAGCATCTACGTCGACCCGACCAATCCGAACACGATGTACGTTCCGAACGTCGACGGCGTGTGGGTATCGCGCGACGGCGGCAAGGCCTTCGCGTTGCTGCACATGCGCCACGGCGACAACCACATCGTGTGGATCAACCCGCAGCATCCGAAGATTCTGCTGGTCGGCAATGACGGCGGCGCGACGGTCTCGACCGATGGCGGCAAGACCTGGAGCACTGAGCACAACCAGCCGACCGGCCAGTTCTACCACGTCGCGATCGATCAGGCGTTTCCGTTCAACGTGTACGGCGCCCAGCAGGACGAGGGTTCCTTCGAGGGCCCGAGCGCCAAACCGGGTGGCGCGATACCCGTGTCCGCGTGGCACTGGGTCGCCCTCGGCGAGAGCACATTCGTCGCCCCGAAGCCCGGCAGCCGTGACGTGACTTTTGGCGCCGACTACTACACGCTGATGCAGCGCTTTGACCGGTTGACCGGCGTGCGCGAGTCGGTCAGCCCCTCGCCCATCTACCGCGACGGCGGGGATGCGGCACGGATGCGCTACCGCTTTGGCTGGACGCATCCAATCTTCTTCGCCGCGGACAACAGCAAGGAATTGTTCCTTGCCTCCCAGTACGTCATGGTCAGCCACGATGACGGGCGCACCTGGCATGTGATCAGCCCGGATCTGACTCGCAATGTGCGCTCCACCGAGGGGCCGACCGGCGGACCGATCGATCTCGACCAGACCGCAGCGGAGATCTTCCCGGACATTTCGGCGCTGGCCGTTTCCCGCGTGAACGCGCAGGTGATCTGGGCCGGCTCGCAGGACGGGCTGGTCCACGTAACCAGCGATGGCGGCAAGCATTGGCGCCTCGTTACCCCGCCGCAGTTGACCAAATGGTCGACTATCACCTCGATCGAGCCGTCACACGTCGCAGCCGGCACGGCCTACCTGACCGCCTCGCGCTACATGTGGGACGACTATCATCCATATGTCTTCAAGACCACCGACTATGGCCGGCATTGGTCCGTGCTGACCAATGGCTTGCCAGACGATCAGTACGTGTTCGTCGTGAAGCAAGATCCGAATGATGCCTCGCTGCTGTTCCTCGGCACCGGCGAGACGGTGTACGCCAGCCTCGACGGCGGGGCACACTGGACGGCACTTGGCCTTAACCTGCCGCACGTGCAGGTGCGTGACCTGGCCATCGACACCCGCGAGGGCGAGATCGTTGCAGCGACGCACGGTCGCTCGTTCTGGATCCTCGGCAATCTCGCGCTGCTCGAGCAGCTGTCTCATGAGAGCCAGCCGGCCGCCAACGCGCCAGCTCTGTATGCGCCCGAAACGGCCTGGCTGACGCAAGCGTATGGCCAGGATCCGAGCGCCGAGTATCGCGAATCGGTCGGCAAGAATCCGCCCTTCGGCGCGACCGTGTTCTTCCATCTGCCTGCCAACTATGACGGCAAGACACCGGTCAGCCTGACGTTCCGCGATGCGCAGGGCGAGGTGATCCAGCGATACACTCTGCATCTGAAGAACGCGCATGCGAAGAAGCTGCCCGCCACGGTCCGCGACAATCTGCTGCCCTCGCAGGCCGAGCAGATCGGCAAGGAGAAGATGACGGCGGTGACCCCGGGCATGAACCGCTTCCAGTGGAACCTGCGCTACGCCAGCGCGCCGAACGTGATCGGCTGGGAACCGCCGGAGGTGACCGACGGTCTGGTGGCAAGCGCCGAGGGTCCGCGCGTCAATCCCGGGCACTACACCGTGGTTCTGCAGTACGGCACTCACTCCTATCAGCAGACCTTCCAGGTGAAGCTCGATCCCCGACTGCACACCACCGCAGCGATCCTCAAACAGCACCTGGCGCTGCAGCTTGCACTGCACAACACCGTCGAGGTGCTCGATCGAGATATCAACGCGGCCATCCTCCTGCGCCAACGTCTTGTGAAGGCCGTGGCCGCTCACAAAGTGCAGCAGTCCAGCGCCGCCCCGGTGCTCAAGGAGATCCATGCGGCCCTGCATGCTGTGGTGCAGCGTCACATCCGTTCCAGCGAAGGCGACACGATGTACAACGTCAGGCTGCGCAGCTTCCTTGCCTATCTGCAATCAGAGATCGGCCTGGACTACCGCGCGCCAACGCCAGTGCAGATTGCCGCATTCAACAAGCTGGAATCCCAGGCGCGTCAAGGAGAGGCCCGGCTGCGGGCGGCGACCGCCGCCGGTGAGCACCTGCTGTGAGGCACAGGGTCGCCGCGCTCATTACCGGGCGCGACGACCCTTCCCAGCTGACCCCACTGCGTCGCGACGCAGATCCCCTCAGGCGAATCGAACCATCAACGACGAGCGCGCGTCGACGCCCATCGCAGTGCGCTTCTCGGCCCGCGCTCAGCCGGACGCTCAGCAAGGCATGCACTGACTGCAATGCAGCAGCGCCTCTCCGCGATACCATCGGCATTTGAGCCGAAACCGCAGCGAGTGGACCAAGTGGTCAAACGGACCGTCGCGCTCAGTGCTGATGGACGCAGACCCAACGGCCTCTCGCATGCGGGCTATGCGCTCGAGTCAGTGCGCGCGTTTGCGCCTCAGCGGGTATGAAGGTCCGCCCTTTGCTTCCCGAGACAGGCCGCACATCGAATACCCCGCGCGGGTACCAGCGCTGCGCCATTGCGGATTGCCTCGACACGGCCGCGGCCACAGGCAATGGCGGATCAGGGCTCGACGGGAAGGTCAGTCTGAATGGCGCGGCTGCATGCCGCCACGCAGGCGCTCACCGAGGTAGTCGATCAGCGTCCGGACTTTGAACGGAATGTGCCGATTTCCGGGCAGCACGGCATAGATGCCGATCTGCGGCAGGGTGTAATCGGTCAAGAGCACGCGCAGTGCGCCGCTGGCCAGCGCCTCCTCGGCCAGGAAACGTGGCTGGCAAGTGATCCCCAAGCCCTCGACGGCCGCCTGCAGCAGCACGCTGCCGCTGTTGGCCTGGATGCGTCCCTGAACCGGCACGTTTAGCGGCTCGCCGTTGTCGAGGAAGGACCAAGAGGCACTCGACGCCAACGTATAAGCGAGGCATTCGTGCTCGCTTAGGCTCGCTGGATGGCGCGGCTCGCCGCGCCGCCGCAGATATTCCGGGGATGCGACGACGACCAGCTGCGCCGAGCCAAGACGGCGGGCGATCTCCTGCTCACCGAGACGCTCGGTGATGCGAATGGCGAGGTCGACCCCTTCCTCGATGAGTCGGCTGCGTCGGTCGGTGAAATCCATGTTCAGCGAGATCTCCGGATAGCGCTTGCTGAACTCGAGCAGCAGCGGCGCGAGGTAACGCTGACCGAAGCTCACCGGCAGGCTGACACGGATCAGACCCCGCGGCCGCTGACGTTCCGCATCGAGCCCCGTCTCGGCCGCTTCGACCAATTTGAGGATCTCGCGGCATTGCTCCAGATAGCGGCTGCCGGCGGAGGTCAGGCTCAGACGACGCGTGCTGCGTGCAAGCAGCTTGACGCCCAGCCGACCCTCCAGAGCGCTGATCCGGCGCGTCACGACCGATCGGGCAACACCGCGCTGCTGCGCCACCGTGGAGAAGCTCCCCTGCTCAGCCACCCGAACGAATAAGCGCATGCCATCGAGCTGATCCATTGTTGTCGATTCTGCAACAAATAATTACTGATTGTCGCCTATTTCAGTCGGATGACGTGAGCTAGAGTCGGCAATACGGGGTGCACGACGCGCCGGACCGTCGAAAAATCAGTCACCTCAACCTGTCGAGGCCGCAAGCCGTCCTCGATCGAATGTCCTGCGATCAGGCTGGGTGGCGTCTGTTGCCGAACGCATGGCGCCGACCGCTCTCCCCGTCCCATTTTCAGATCAGGAGCGAGATCATGAGTGAACCGACGATTGCCCAGAAGAGCCCGTTCGCCGTCGAAGTCGAGGCTGGCAAGAGCTATTGGTGGTGCGCCTGCGGGCGCAGCAAGACGCAACCGTTCTGCGACGGCTCGCATAAAGGTAGCGCGTTCACCCCGATCGAGCACAAGCCGCAGAAGAGCGGCACGGCGTACTTCTGCGGCTGTAAGCATTCGGCGCATGGCGCGCTCTGCGACGGCACTCACCAGAAGTTGTAGCACTCGGCGGCCGCGGACCTGCGTAGCCAGTGGCGAGGCGGCCCCCTCCCCCGCCACTGGCTGCGCACCCGTCACGCCGAGCACAGACTGCGCGACGCCCGGCTGCGTCCGCGCCCCGTGCCAGCCGGCAGTGCTGGATTGACGGCTATTCGGGGTGGACTTATCCTGACTTCGACAACACTCCACGGAGATTGCGAGTGAACGCAACAGTGCACGAAGGTCGATGTTTCTGTGGTCGGGTGCAGTTTCAGGTGACCGGAGAGCCGGTCGCCATGGGCTACTGCCACTGCGAATCCTGCCGCCACTGGTCCGCCGGCCCGGTCAACGCGTTCACGCTCTGGAAACCCGAATCATTCCGGGTCACTCGGGGGGCCGAGGCCATTGGCAGTTACCACAAGACGGCGAACAGCCATCGCAAGTGGTGCAAGGAATGCGGCGGTCACCTGTTCACGGACCACCCGGGTTTCGGTCTGATCGATGTTTATGCTGCCCTGTTGCCGACGGTGACCTTCCGGCCCGGCGTGCACGTGCACTATCAGGAGACCGTACTGCACATCCACGACGGACAACCCAAGATGCGGGACATGCCTGCTGAGATGGGCGGTTCAGGCGTGACGCTGCCGGAATAACCCCCCCCCCGTCCCGGCGATCCCCGATCGTTGTCGGTGCGCTTACGCGCCGCGGCAGCGGCACGTAAGCCTGCGGTCTGTGTCTGCTGCTCGCCACGGCACAGACGACATCAGCCGTGTCGCCGTGACACTTGCCCGCAAGCGAGGAGCGCCCCCGCCGGCCGCACCCCGGCGAGCGTGCCGCTCGTGGGGACTGCCAATGCTGGACGAAGCGAATGCCACGCTCCGCTGCTCGAGAGCGCGGGTGGGGCTGCGGCCAAAGTCGCTGGCGCGAACACCAGCGCCGTTCCAGCCAGCGTGACGAGCAGTGCAAGAGTGGCAGCAATGAGCTTTCGGATAGCGTGCATGAGAGCGTCTCCTCGGTTGTGTCGCAAGAACACCCGTACGCCGAGGAAGTTGCAGCCCGGGACGAGATGACAGAGCACCGCTCGAAGTCTTGAGACGGGTGCGACCCGATGGCCGCCCGCTCCCTGCCGGACAGATGCCGGTGGATCGGTGAGCCATCCCGAAGTGCGCCGGATGCTACTATCGTGACCAGCAATGCACGCGCCACGAGACAGTCATTCCCGACTCTCCCGCGACTCCGACGCTCAAGCATCGGCCGCGCAGGAGCATGACGTCGTGCTCAGCGTCACGGAGCTCTACAAGCGCTATCCGGAACTCGTGGCCGTCGACCGCATATCCTTTGCCGTCCGACGGCGTGAAGTCGTCGGCCTGCTTGGCCCGAACGGCGCGGGCAAGACGACCACGATCAACATGGTTCTCGGCGTGCTCAGTCCGACCGCAGGCCGCATCCGCATCGCCGGCATCGATCTGCAGCGCGAGCGGTCACGAGCTCTGGCCGCCGCGAACTTCTCAGCCGTCTATGCCACCCTGCCTGGAAATCTCACCGTCGAGCAGAACCTGCGATTTTTCGGGCTCGTGTACAGCATCCCCCGGCTGGGCGAACGGGTGAGATCGTTGCTCGAGCAATTCGACCTCATGAGCCTGCGAGGCGCCAAATGCGGCGTGCTGTCCTCAGGAGAGCAAACCCGGGTGGCGCTCGCAAAGGCCGTACTCAATGAGCCTCAGTTACTGCTGCTCGATGAGCCGACTGCCTCACTCGACCCCGCCGCGGCGCAGACCATTCGCGCACGGATCCGCCAGCTGGCAAACGAGGGAAACTGCGGCATTCTGTGGACCTCGCACAATATGTACGAAGTTGAAGCGGTCTGCGATCGGGTCCTGTTCCTGTCGCGAGGGAAGATTCTGCTGGAGGGGGATCCGCGGCAGCTGCCGGCGCAGCACGGTGCGGCCACGCTCGAGGAGCTGTTCATCCGGCTGGCGCGCGAGCCGCTCGCCGGTCCTGCGGAGCAAGCGGATTGAAAGCCCGACCCATCGCCGGCATCCTGCTGCGGCAGTTCTACCTGATCCGCAGCAGCCCGGTGCGCACGCTGCCGATGTTTGCCTGGGTGGCAATCGACATCGTAATGTGGGGCTTCATCACGCGCTATCTGAACTCTATGAGCGCGGGGCGGTTCAATTACGTGCCGACACTGCTCGGAGCGGTGCTGTTGTGGGATTTCTTCACGCGAATCATGCAGGGCGTGAGCACCGCTTTTCTGGAGGACGTCTGGTCGCGAAACTTTCTCAACTTGTTCGCCACGCCGCTCACGACCTACGAGTACATCACCGGACTGGTGATCACGAGCATCGTGACGAGCGCAGTCGGTCTCCTCGTGATGCTGGTGCTGGCGAGTGTGGTGTTCGGCCTATCGTTCTTTTCGCTTGGACTGATGTTGATTCCCTTCCTGCTCGTTCTGTTTTGCTTCGGCATCGCGCTCGGAATCCTCGCCAGCGCCCTGGTACTTAGGCTCGGCCCGGCATCCGAGTGGCTCGTCTGGCCGATGCCGGCGCTGCTCTCCCCGTTCGTGGGGGTGTTCTATCCCTTGACCACGCTGCCGCAGTGGATGCAGATGGTCGGCCATCTGTTGCCGCCCGCGTATGTCTTCCAGGGCATGCGGGGGATACTGGCGGGACACCCGCTGCCGACCGCGCACCTGGCGGGCGGCGCGGTGCTCGCGGTACTGTATGTTGCGCTCGCCGGATATTTCTTCACGCGCGTGTTCCGCTATGCGCTGCGCACTGGACTGCTTGCCCGCTATAGCGCGGAGAGCGTGTCCTGATCCGGCTGCGCCTGGTTGATCCGCACTGAGTCGAGTCAGCGTGCTCCGCACTCGGCGCGATGCACCACAACGGGGTCGCTGCGCCGCGAGCACTCAGACCAACGCGCGGTCGAGCCAGCGACCCAGAGTGCTCGCATCAAGCGCGCCGGACTGGCGCGCAATCTCCTGTCCGTCGCGGAACAGGATCAGAGTCGGAATGCTGCGAATACCGAAGCGTCCGGCCAGCTGCTGCTGCTCATCGGTATTGACCTTGCCGATGCGAAGCTGCGTGGCACGTTGCGTTGCGGTGCGCTCCAGCACCGGGGCCATCATGCGGCACGGCCCGCACCAAGGCGCCCAGAAGTCCACCAGAACCGGCAGTGAGGCGCGCTCCACGTGCGCGACGAAGCCGTTCGCGTCCAGGTCAACCGGCTCCCCGGCAAGCAGCGCTGCCTTGCAGCGCGGACATTTGGGATGCTCGGCCGCACGCGCTTCGGGCACACGTACCAGGGAGTGGCACTTCGGGCATGCCACCAGCACGGCGGCAACAGGAGATTCGGCGTTCATACTGGCTCTATGGGGCTGGGAGCGGGCGATTCAAGCGCGCCCCCCGGGGGGGCTTGGCTTCGACCCTGCGCGCCCCCATCTCTCGCAACGGCCTTTCCTCATCCTTTGCCGCGAGGGCAGCGTCGCTCATGGAATACCGGGATTATTACAAGGTTCTGGGTGTGGCCCGGACAGCCACGGCCGAGGAAATCAAGAAATCCTACCGGCGGCTCGCCCGCAAGTACCACCCGGACGTCAGCAAAGAGAAGGACGCCGAGCAGAAATTCAAGGAGCTCCAGGAGGCCTACGAGGTCCTGAAAGACCCGGAGAAGCGCGCCGCTTACGATCAGCTCGGCAGCGAATGGAAGTCCGGCCAGCAGTTTCGCCCGCCGCCGGAGTGGGCCAGCGGGTTCGAGTTCAGCGGTGGCGGCAGCCCTGGCGGCCGAGGCAGCGGCGGCTCCAGAGGCGCGCACGCCTTCGAGGAGGAAGGATTCAGCGATTTTTTCTCCTCGCTCTTTGGCGGTGGGAGTCCGTTCGGAGGAGGGGGACGCCGCGCGCCACCGGGTGGCCGCGATCATCATGCCCGCATCGACATCGAGCTCGAGGAGGCGTTTGGCGGCGGCAGCCGCACTCTGGAGCTGAAGCGGCCGGAACTGAAGGCTGATGGGACGATCGAGCTGCGCTCGCACACCGTGCGCGTGACGATCCCCGCGGGCGTCACCGACGGGCAGCTCATCCGGCTTGCCGGCCAGGGTGAGGCGGCCCCCGGCGGTGCGCGCGCAGGGGACCTGTATCTGGAAGTGCACGTCCGGCCACACCGGCTCTATCAGCTCGACGGGCGCAACGTCACCCTGACTCTGCCGGTCGCCCCCTGGGAAGCGGCACTCGGCGCGACCGTTACCGTCCCGACGCTCGGGGGGGCGGTCGAGATGCAGATCCCGGCTGGTGCGCAGTCCGGGCAGAAACTACGGCTGCGCGGACGCGGGCTACCGGGCCAGCCGCCCGGCGATGCCTACGTGCAGCTGAAGGTGGTGCTGCCGCCGGCCAACTCCAGCGAGGCACGCACCGTATACGAAAGCATGCGCGAGAAGATGGCGGGCTTCGATCCGCGGGCCGATCTGCAGAGGTAACGCCGTGAGCGATGTCGTTGAAGTGTATGACGTGCCGCTCGGCGGCGAGGCGCAGTGGATCACCGCCGTCGAGATCTGCCGGCTGTGCCGACTGGAACTGGGGGCGGTCGTCGAGTTCGCCGATCTCGGGCTCGTCTCGCCCCGCGGTAGCGCCCCGCAAGACTGGCAGCTCCCGGTTGCCGCATTGGCGCGCCTCGCTACCGCGGCGCGGCTGATGCACGACCTCGGAGTGAACGTCAGCGGCGCGGTACTGGCGGTGGAGCTACTGGAAGGACAACGGGAACTGCAGCGCCAGATCGAACAGCTCGAGCGACTGACGCACGGCTAGAGGCACTTTATCCGCAATTTGCCTCGACGAACGGCTGCGCCGCAGACGCAGACACAGGCGAGACACACAGTCGATTGCGCCCATTGCGCTTGGCCGCATATAGCGCCGAATCGGCGCGCGCGAGCAGGCCATCGATCGACTCGCCGGGCTCACCGAGAGCGAGGCCGAGTGACACCGTCACCGCCCCGATGGCTTCCGCGGCGCGATCCCGGCGGATGCGTCCACGCTCAATAGCGAGCCGGATCCGCTCAGCGAGAATCCGCGCCCCATCGATAGGTGTCTGCGGCAGCAGCAGCGCGAATTCCTCACCCCCAATCCGCGCCGCGGTATCGCCGCCCTTGACGTTGGCACGCAGCACCTCGGCGATGCTGCGCAGCACCCGATCACCGAGCAGGTGTCCAAAGGCATCATTGAGCCGCTTGAAATGATCAACGTCGAGGATGATGAGGGCCGTACCGCAAAGTCCGTGCGAAGCATCGCACACCGCCTGCGCGGCGCGCATGAAGCCGCGACGGTTGTCGATGCCGCAGAGTGGATCGGTCAGTGATTCGCTGTGCGCCTGGTTGAGTTGCTCGGTCAGCAGGCTCACTTCACGGGTGCGCGCCTCGAGCTTTTCCGACAGCGTGCGCGTGGTCGCCTCCAGAGACAGAGCCTCGTGCAGCAGCCGACTGATGACCTGCTGCGCCACCGCCAGCGGAACTTCGTGCGTCAGCTCGGCGCTGCCGTCGCGCAGTGTCCGTGTGAAGCGAGTGGTGTCACCACGAATCGAATCAACGTCGTCTGCGGTATGCGTGAGCAGCACCTGCAGGCACTGTCGCATACTCTCGAACACCGCGGCCTCTCGTTGCGCAATGTGCTCGTTGTAGAGCTGGTAGGCATCCTGTTCCGTCAGCGGCTCATTCGCTTCGAGCCGGGCCTGCAGCACGGAGCTCAGCGCGGGATTCAATCCCCCTACGTGCTCGTACCACAGCGCGTAGCTCACCGGATGGTAGGCTGCACCCTGGCGGACCATGAGCGGCAGGGCGAGCCGCAGGTATTCCCCGCTCTGTTGCTGGCTCTCGGTATATCGCATGAGATGTTCTTCTTGGCAAAATGACCATGCTCTCCTCTGGAATGTCTTCGGGGAGTGGGCACGGCACGATCCGCACGGCATTTTAACTTAGCGTGCCACGAGTCCGCGAAGATCGCAACCGATTGCAGGAACGTAGTCGGCCCGATCCATCGCCGCCCACTCGTCACGCGCCCGGCACCGCCAGGGCAATGGCGCAATACGCACAACTACATATTTCCTTCCTCACCCGTCGCGGACAACAGTCGCTACCAAGAGCGGATCCGCCGGCACTCTGTTGATGCATTTCCTCGAGAACCTCAAGAGTGTCCTTGCAGAAGCGGCCGAGGCCGCCTTGATCGTCGATGAGTCAGGAACCGTCCTGCTCGCGGCAGACCGGGCGTGCCAGCTGCTCCAGTACCACTGCGGCGACCTCGATGGGCAGAGTGTCGAGATGCTGATACCCGAGCGCTTCCGCATGGCCCATATCGGCCAGCGCCTGCGCTTCACGGATCACCGCGCCAGCCGTCCAATGGGTACGGGATTGAAATTGCTGGCACTCTGTCAGGACGGCTCAGAGCTTCCAGTCGATATTCGGCTCACGCCGATTCAACGGGGCCTGCAGGTGCTGACATTGGTGGAAATCCGGCCGGCGATGCCAGATCCACCGCCTTTCATCACCTCCTGAAAGCACCACTCGTGTCAGCCCGTATCAGTCCTCCTTGCGAGCGGCACATCCGCGCCGTTCCTATGCTGCCGCCGAGAGTCGCCGACACGTGCGTACATGCACTCAGAATGGCCCATGCCCCCTGGACCGATGAGCCCCGGTTCGATAGCTAGTCCAGGAGATCACTGCAGCTGCGGTCCGTCACCGTCCAAACGTGCGCGACACTTGGTTCAGTCGGGCACACCGATGCCCAATTGATACGCTTCCGCTACAGCTTTAGGCACACGGTCTCCACTCGCCTCTCTGCCCGGCCCGCACAACCAATCGGGACGCAACCTCACGATCTGCGCCACCGTTCAGGTAAAAAAACCGACGGAGGTCTATTATTGATTTCGGGAGGTTGCCGAGCGCTCTCACTCGGGCCCTGATCGCGGGACTCAGGGCACGGAGGCGAACGGCATTGCGCGGAGCAGGTGCGCATGCGTGAGTGACACGGTTCAAGGGCCGCAGGCTGACGTCCACGAGACGCTGGAATCCATGGCGGATGCCGGCTTGGTGGTTGACGCCGCGGGAACCATTGTACTTGCCAATACCCGCGCCGCGCACTTGCTCGGTTACACGCCAGTCGAACTGCACGGACTGGCCCTCGAAACGCTCCTTCCCAGCGGCCTGCGACACAGCCACGCCGCGCAGCGTGCGGAGTACTTCCGACACCCCAAAGCCCGCCCGATGGGAGTAGGGATCAGTCTCAGCGCCGTCCACAAGGACGGCACGGAGCTCCCCGTCGAGATCAGTCTCACACCGGCGACCCTCGGTTCTCTTTCGGTAGTGATCGCCTCGTTGCGCACCATCGGACAGCGCGAGGAATGGTACCGCTCGATGTTTGAGCGCCTTGCGGTCGGAGTGGTGCACAGCGATTCCACCGGGCGGTTCCTCAGCGTCAACGACAGATTCTGCAGACTCATCGGCTACACGCGCACTGAGGCATTGGCGCTCGATATCCGAAGTCTGACGCACCCGATAGATCTTGCACGCACAGTTGACGCAAGAGCCCGTGCGCTCGAGGGCATGCAGGTTGAGTATCGATTGGACGTGCGCCTGATTGCAAAAGGCGGGGCACCGATCTGGACTCACATCATCACCTCAATTGTGCAGCATATTGACGGTGGAACACCTCATTTCATATCACTGATTCAGGACATTTCCGCACAAAAGCAGATAGAAGAACGTTCGCACGAATCTGAGCGCCGCTTCCGCGAAGTCACCGAGAACATCCGCGAAGTGTTTTGGCTCAGCGATCGCAACAAGCGTGAAATACTCTATGTGAGTCCGGGATTCCGGGAGATCTGGGGTCGCGAACCTGAGCAACTGTATCAGACACCGCAATTGTGGCTCGACACTGTGCATCCGGAGGACAGGCGGCGTGTCGCCGAGGCGGCGCAGACCAAGCAGGTCGCAGGCGCTTATGACGAGGAATACCGCATCGCACGTCCGAGCGGGGAGATCCGCTGGATCAGAGATCGGGCATTCCCAGTACGCAGCAATAGCGACGAGATCTCTCGAATCGCCGGCGTCGCAGAGGACATCACCGAGCGCAAGCAAGCCATCGATAGCCTGCGGGAAAGCGAACGTCGCTTCCGGGAAATCCTCGGCAACGTCCATCTTGCCTCCGTGATGCTGGACCAAAATGCGCGGATCACTTACTGCAATGAATTCATGCTGCAGCTGAGCGGATGGAGTCGCGAAGAAGTGCTCGGGAAGAACTGGTTCGAGGTGTTCATTCCACCCGAGCAGACCGATCAGATCTCCGGCGTGTTCAGCGCTACGCTCGCTGAATCACCGAGCACATGGCACTACGAGAATGAGATTGTCACGCGCAACGGCGAACGGCGACTAATCCATTGGAACAACATCGTGCTGCGATCGCCAACCGGCAACGTTGCCGGACTGGCGAGCATTGGTGAGGACATCACTGAGCGACGGCAGACCGAGGAAATGCGCGCTCGCCTAGCCGCCATCGTTGAATCAAGCGACGACGCGATCGTCGGCAAGACGCTCGACGGCACCATCACGAGCTGGAACGCTGCCGCCGAGAAACTGTTCGGCTATGCATCCGAGGAGACGCTCGGCCGCCCGATCGTGATGCTCATACCGCCGGATCGGCTGGCTGAGGAGGTCGAAATCCTGGCGCGGCTTCGGCGCGGCGAGCGAATTCACCACTTCGAAACGGTTCGCCTCCGCAAGGACGGCAGTCTGGTGGATGTATCGCTGTCGATTTCGCCAATTCTCGATGCACGGGGACAAATCGTCGGGGCCTCGAAGATTGCCCGAGACATTACCGAGCGCAAACGCGCGGAGCTGAAAATCCGTCATCTGAACCGCGTATACGCGGTGCTGAGCGGCATCAACGCGTTGATCGTGCGCGTGCAAGACCGCGAGGAACTCTTCCGGGAAGCGTGCCACATCGCAGTGGAGGCAGGAAATTTCACACTCGCGTGGCTTGGCCTCGTCGATCACACTGCCATGCGAGTACGCATTCTCGCCTGGCACGGAGCTGATCAGGAGTACATCAGTCAAATCCCGCTTGAGCTCGTCAACTCAGGTTCAGCCGGGCGCGGACTGGCAGGGGCTGCGGTCGCCGCGGGCAAGGCGGTGATCTGCAATGACATGGAGCGGGACGAACGGGTCCTGCTCAAGGACGAGTCGGCACAGCGGGGCATCCGCTCTACCGTCTATATACCACTGCTGATCGGCGGCGCGGTTGTCGGCGTACTTGCACTGTATTCACACGAGATCGGCTTCTTTGATGAAGCCGAGATGCGGCTGCTCGAGGAACTCGTCGGCGACATCGCCTTCGCACTCGATCACATCGAGAAGGCGAACCGTGTTGACTATCTAGCCTACTACGACCCACTCACTGGCCTCGCCAATCGCACTCTGCTCATCGAGCGACTGAATGAGCAGGTGCGATCCGCTCACGTTACGCACGAACAGGTCGCGCTCGTATTGGCTGACATCGAGCGATTCCGCACTGTAAATGACTCGCTCGGGCGCCAGATCGGCGACGCACTGCTGAAGCAGCTCGCAGATCGGCTCTCGAACGCGGCCGGCAGCGGCCGCTCTGCGCGTATTTCGGGCGATGTCCTGGCCGTCACACTGCAGGCAGGTCATGACCGATCGGCTCTCGAACAGAGCTTGACCGAGCTGTGGCGGCAGATATTCAGTGCACCACTCACGGTCAACGGCACCGAAATCCGCATCTCAGCCAGAGCGGGCGTTGCGATATTCCCTGCCGATGGGTCGAACGCTGAGGCACTGTTATCGTGCGCCGAGACCGCTCTGCGCAGGGCGAAGGAGACCGGCGAGGCGCGGGTCTTTCATGCAGCGGAGATGGCGGTACACAGCGCCGAGAAGCGCACGCTGGAGACCCAGCTGCGCCGCGCGCTGGAGAACGGGGAATTCGTTCTGCATTATCAACCCAAACTCGAGCTTCAGTCGCAGCGAATCGTCGGTGTGGAAGCCTTGCTGCGCTGGCAGAGCCCTGAACTCGGACTCGTCGGTCCCATGCGATTCATTCCGCTGCTCGAGGAGACCGGACTGATCCTAGACGTAGGTACCTGGGCACTTTCCAGAGCGGTTCACGATCACCATCGCTGGATGCAGCGCGGCATCGCAGCGCCCCGAGTTGCGGTCAACGTGTCGGCCGTTCAACTGCGCAAGGCGGATTTCGTCGACACCGTATTGGCCGCTCTCAGGGGAGGGGCGCCGCAGCCAGGAATTGATCTGGAGATGACGGAAAGTTTGCTGATGGAGAACGTGGCGGCGACGACTCGCAAGCTGCAAGAGCTGCGCGAGCGGGGAATAATGATCGCGATCGATGACTTTGGCACTGGCTACTCGTCATTGAGCTATCTCGCACGCTTACCCGTGCACGCATTAAAGATCGACCGCTCGTTCATTCTCGCCATGTCCGACGATCCCGATACCATGACGCTGGTGCAGACGATCATCTCACTAGCGCATTCGCTGAACCTCAGAGTGATTGCCGAAGGCGTGGAATTGGAGGAGCAGGCCAAGCTACTGCGGCTGCTGCGCTGCGATCAGATTCAGGGCTATCTGTTCAGCCACCCTCTGCCCTTCGAGCAGATGACCGCCCTGCTCGAGGGATCCGGTGGACCGCCACGCACACCGGACATGCCAAGCAAGGGCAGGGCGTTCCCCCGTCAGTGATCGATTGCCCCCCACGCATGGCGAATGCGATCGCGAGGCGGCTGGCTCCGCAGATGCAATCCGTGATCATGGTGGCCGCACTTTATAGCGGTGTCGCGCGGCAGGCGCAGACAGGATTCATCCGCACTCCCAGATCACCAACCCCATCTGCGCACGCACCTCCCTACCTAAGCTGATCATCCGTCCGCACAACCCAGGAGCCCGACCCCGTACCGGGCAGCCGCCGATATGCAAGCCGGTCTGCCTGATAGGAACTGATCCACAGCCGGGTGCCGATCACGAGCCCCGTGGTAGCACCATTGAACATCGGGTTCGGCTCGCCGTAAGCCAATACACGGAAGCGCAAGGTGTTCGGACTAACAGTCGCCACAACGTAACCGCGATGACAGAGCATCGGGTCGGCTCTGCCACGCACGATTTTCCTCACCCCACCGCAGGCCGGTTCATCGTACGTCATTCCGGCCGCAATGAGCCGGTTACCGAACCAGTGGATATTATCTGGCATGAATCCCGGCGCCGTCGCCGAGCGGACCGGGTATAGAGTGTCGGCTCGCCGGTATTCATATATTGCATGTAGCCCGAAAGCGACGACGTAGAAGCGCCTGCCGTCGGGACTCGCCACCAAGCCATTGTTTCCCGGCAGCTCAGTGCCCGGCAAGATGTGGAAATCGAGCATCCCAGGCTTCCATTCCAAGACTGCGCCCGTGGGCTGCCCGCGAACGAAATCAGCCTTGGTCCTCCCTGGCAGCGTCAGAACGGTGGCAATGATGGCTCCGTCCGGAAAAGAAGAGACCGCATTCGCCGCGTCTCCGGGGGGCATCAGTACACAACCCTGCCACCTGCCAAGCGGATATCCATCGCGCAGAGTCACCGAAAAAATCTCGATACTCTCCCGCCCGCCGTGGTTCACGACATAGAGCCGAAACCGTCCCTTCCCGATGGTTCGCAAACTCAGTCCCTGAGTGTCGAGCGTTACCGGATTCGGTGGTCCCGGACAATTTTCAGCACCCTTGCGCTGTACCGCGCTCGACTCAATAAAATTCCAGCGTCTCAACTGGCGCGTTTTCGCATTGAGAAGCTTTATCCCCCCATTCGGTCGAAACTCGCTGATGATGACCCAGTCGGACCCCGGGACCCGAACCATATCCTCCGGCTGCTCCGCACCACAGACAAAATGCAGTTCGTGCACCGGCCAGCAGCCCCCTTTCACTGCCACAGCACTGCGCGCCTTCCCGCCCGCCGCCACGGCAGGTGACCCGCCGAGGACCACCGCCGCGACGACACTAGCGGAGATGATCGCCACCAGAGTCTTTATCAGGCGAATCATCACTGTGCTGCCCCGTGCTCAGCGCATACTCAGCTGGACACCGATGTAGTACGAGCGGCCTACGATATCGAAAACCGCCGGATCTGTTCCGAACTGAGAGCTCGATACGACCGGGATTCCATGCCCGAACATATTATTTATACCACCGCGCAGCTGAATGTTGTGATTGAGCCGATACAGAACGAACAGATCGTACAGGTTATAAGGCGCCACACCCTTGCCGGGAGATTTTGGCGACGTGACCGCGCTCACATCTGACATGGCATCCTGGTAATGCCAGCGCATCCCCGCCGTGACACCGCCAAGGCTGTAAGCGACACTCGTCAAGGCCTTCCACCGCGGGAAGCTGGCCCCAATAGTATTGGTTCCGGCGTAATCGACCCATGGCGTGCCGCGCAGCGTCTGCACCTCCTGATTTCTGTCGTACCCGATGTAGCTCGTAATAGCAACGTCACCGGGCAAGTGCGCACCACTGACATCTGCAAGCGCGAATTGCCAGTTGAGCTGCATGTCTATGCCATCGGTCTTCAGACCGCCGAGATTCTCGTAGGGCGTCTGGACCAGCGTCATTTGACCGGTTTGAGGATCACGCGATATCAGCTGACAGAACGGATCTGAGACTGAATAGGTCGGGTTCGATCCGTCCAGGTTGTAGCACTTGCTGAGCGTCGTGAGACCAGGAATGATCGAAATGACATTCTTGATTTCGATGTTGTAATAATCCACTGACGCCGTCAGGTGTCTCAATATAGGAGCCTGGAACGTTGAATTCCACACTACGCCAAGATTGAACGTATTAGCTCTCTCCGGCGTCAGCTTCGGATTGCCTTCGCTCACTCCTGCGGTTGCCGTGGTTGCGAACTCGTAGGAATTAATCACAGAAGCCGGAACCCCTTGAGCCTCGCAGAGCGCCGCCACCTGGGAACCGTTAGGACCTGTACGGGCACTTGAGCGGACGTCGCACGGATCGCCGATTGAAGCCGGCGGCGTTCCGAATGCAATCTGTGATCCTGAGGCAGCAGCATACAATTCGCCGATAGCGGGAGCGCGGACCGCACGTTGATATCCGCCGCGGATGAGCAGACTACGATCGGGCCGCCACTTGATGTTGCCGGCATAGGTGGAAATCCCACCCGAAGTGTCGTAATGGGAGTACCGATAGGCACCACCGAGATCGAGCCGCCGGATCAGCGGCAGATTGCGTAGTACCGGGACGTCCAGCTGCATCGCGCCTTCGGAGACCGATATCGCTCCGATTGTCGGCTTCGAGGCGATGACCGCCTGAATGTTCTGCGCCGCCAGGTTCGAGTCCGGGTGATAGACATAGTCGTTTGTGCGGTGATCGCCCAGAATCGCCATCCGCACTCGGCCTGCGGGCAGCCGGAACAGCGAGCCCTGAAACACCACCTGCTCTAGGCCCTGCGTCAGTCGCTCGGTACTGATCGCCGTGGTGCTCATGTACTGCTGGCATGCCTTGGAAATGTTCTGGCTGTTCTGCAGGCCGAATGGATTGAAGCCTCCGGCGCAGATGGAATTGCCACCGTCCGGCGCATTCAGCAACGTTTGCACTGCGCTCGTGAGAACAGCGTTGTAATTCTGTTGAACGTGATCGGTAGTGCTCCAGCTCGCGTAGGCATCCCACGTCCAGTCGCCAATCGGCAGCGCGCCACGCAGCCCGCCCAGGTATTGATCCACCGTGTAATGTTCATCCCAGGACTTCGGCGCAATCCCGACGTACCGGGCATTCCAGACGAATGGCGCCGTAGGATTCGGGCGGGAAGCAAGTAGCGTTGCCAGATCTCCGGGGATGAACGGATTGGTCACCGGAATCGTTATTGGCGTTCCAAACTGCGTAAGCGATCCGCCGCTGCTAGTAAACACGTGCCAGTCGGCATACAGTACCTGGCCGTATGCGACCAGACCGGGCGCGAGACGGTAGTTGAATTTTGCGAACAGATTGTGGCGTTTCAACGGATTTTCGAACATGATCTGGGTGCCCACGGGCATGCGCACGTTTCCACCAAGCAGCGCGTAATCCCATCCATTGTAGGTGCCAATCGGGCCCTTGTAGTTCTGTGCACCGTTCTCGGTGAACAGCGTGCCATCGTTGTTGAAGCCAAGCGGGACCGTATTGCCAACCGGAGATGTAACTCCGTATCCGCTGAACAGAGCTGAGACGGCGCTCTGGCTCGGGAGATTATTTGCAGACGGCACGAATGTGCCCTGCCCGATGTAGGACGATGGAACCTGATCGTTAAAGAACGAGCGCTTACAGCCGCAGAGTCCGGCGTTATAGGTATATCCGATCGCGACGATCAGATTTCCACGATGATGATCAAACTGGGTTCCAAAGGCCACTGATCCCTGAACTTGGCGATAGTCGTTCAGGTAGGAATTACCGTATTGCAGGTCGGCGCGAATCCCCTGCAAGTGCGAAATGGTTTTAAAGTTCACCACACCGGACATTGCGTCCGAGCCGTACACCGCAGATGCGCCGCCCGTGATGGTATCAACACTCTGCACAATCGAGCTCGGAATGAGATTGATATCGACATCACCATAGATGTCAGCAGGCGGAAGCCTGCGGCCGTCGAGCAGTACGAGATTTCGATTTGGGCCCAGACCATGAAGGTTTATGGTTGCGTGTCCGCCCGTGCCCTGTCCGCCTGTGGCTGCATTTCCTGCCGGCGTAAATTGTGGCAATTCATTCAGGGCGTTCTCAAGATCAAGCTGCCCCGACTGGCGGATCTGCGCAGCGCTGGTCACGACGATCGGACTAGAGGAAACGGCGTTGGGCTGATGAATCAGCGATCCCGTCACCACGACTTCTCGTAGCGAAATCGATTCGCGTTGCGGCTTACTCACTTTCGAACCCTGGGTCGCTGGGCCGTCGCTCTGTGCGGCTCCCGGCGTGCTGATCGGTCGCGACCAAGCCGGACCAGCGGCGAACATGAGCAGTGATGCAGCGGAAACGGTTGCCAAGTGCGCCGGCCACGCTGCGACAGCGGTTCGCCGGCTGTGGGCTGTAAACATGTCTACCCCCCTTGCGGAATTTACATCAGTTAGATGAACTTCTCTGAGTGCGATTTAAAGTACACGAACTAGATCGTACATGTCAATAATGAAAGCTATCGAGGGCGAATGATTGTTGCTGTGGAGCCGTCGGTGCCGCGGGCCGGATCGTCAGTTCTAGCGCAGTGCGCGTGACTCGCTGATCAGGTTTCTTGTCGAAGGTCACGCCGCGCATGGTTATCCGGGATGAATTAGTCGGTTGCATTCGCGCCGGCCGAATTAAAGCGAGGGACGCTCGGTGCAATGGGTGAAGAGCGGATGTGCGATTGATGAAATTCAACTTGGAGGCGACATCGCCCGATTTATCCCCGCAGTCCCTATGGAGAGCGCGGCACAGCAACTTTGGATGGATGTTTGGGGTGCGCGCGGAACAGCCTCATGTGCCGATGGATAGTGCTTCTGGGTTAAGCCGGCGGCGCTCAGCTATCTTGGTAACATTTGATTGCGAAGATATCCGGGACCTTGAGGAAGCGTATCTGCACCGTGGAACCGCACCAGGTGCCGCACAAGTGCGACACCTGGTGCCCGATCGACGTTCACCGCCTTGGGGCTATGCGGGTCACGTCACATCAGCTTTCGCCGCACTTTCTAGTCGTGCTCGGCGTTGTGCGTTGGCGTACACACCGTCAGTGCGTGGGACCGACGCCCAGCGTTGCTTCGAAGAACTTGACTGTGCGCTGCAACGCCTCAAGGCTTGCCGCTCGAGTTGCCGCGGGTGTCTTGCCGATGAAGCTGTGATTGACGCCCGGAATGACGAGCAGCTGAGCCGGGTCGCCGTGCGCGCGCAGGAGATGATAGAAGTTCCTCGATTGCTGCGCCCCAACCACAGTGTCGGCGCTGCCTACGATGAGCAGACCTGGCGGCTCACCGGATTTGACGTATGTCCACGGATTGGCGGCGTCCACCTGGGTTGGCGTGCACTCAGTGTGCGCGCACCCCAGGAACAGACGGACCAGGGAAGGAATGCGCGGGCCTTGCGCGAATTTGAACACTCCGTACCAGGTTGCGAAGGCCTGAACACACGAGCGCTGCGGCCCAGCCGGAGCAATTTTGGCCTGGCCAATGCCCGGGGCAATCTTCGGACCGCCGGAAACCGTCGGGCTGAGAGCATTAACCCGACAGCTCACCGCCGCCAGCGCAGCGAGATGCCCGCCGGCCGAACCACCCCAAACGCCGACCTCTCGTGGATTGATTTCGTACTGCGGAGCGTGGAAGCGCAGCCAGCGAATTGCCGCTTTGACATCCTGAATCGCGGCCGGGAATGGAGCTTCACTGCTAAGTCGGTATTCGACCGACGCAACGGTGTAGCCTCGCGAGGCAATCAACGCGAGGACGTCCGGCCAGTTGACGAATGCTCCCGACTGGCGCGGCTGGCCGAAGGCCCAGCCTCCGCCATGAATGTAGACAATCAACGGGTGGGGCTTATGGGGACCGGGCGGGAGATAGAGATCCAGATGAAGGGGCCTGTACCCCGGGATCACTGCGTAGGTGAGCGCTGGGTAACCTGTGACGCCGTTCGGGAAGCTCACGCGCACTGCGGGATAGTGGTCCCCCAGAACAGCGCGACTCGCCGTCGGAATTGCATTGAGAACAGCCGGCGGCAAACCCTGCGGCGCCGCGCCCGCAGATACCGCCGCAAGCACGCCGATCGTAAACCCGATGGCCGTTCGCCATTGCGATAGCAAAGACATCCAATTAGATCGACTCATCGAGCCCCTCCTATTTTTTGGTGTACGGACTAGTGCGTGTACGCGCGACGAGAATACAGCAATGATGCAAGGAGTGCCAGTGTCTTGCCGGAGCACAGAGATGGTGCGTTTGCGGGAATGTTCTAAGTAGCCCAGACACGCACCGACACCCTCCCGGGACTCGCTCATGCGGCCGAGAGGAGGTCAGGCACCAACACCTTCCGTCTACGGCACCGCCAACCATCGACTCGGCAGAGTCCTTCAGTGAAGTTCAGTCGAACCGAGAGCAGCCTCCTCCTCAGGCTCGGGCGCGAGATGGTCGGACAGGCCCGCCCCCCCCTGGCACCAAGCGGAGTTCCAAGATAGCTCGCCTTTTGAGCGCTGACCGGCTCACTCTCGCGCGCTAAGTGCAAAGGGATTTCACGACTCATTTGACGCAGACCGGATACAGGCGGTTGCGCGGCATGGCTCGATTCCACAAATCGTCACGGCGCTCCCGTCGATGCGATACAAATTGCTTCCGGGAGCACAAGCTGCCTCTACGTACGGGGACACTGAAGATCCCCCCCGTCGGATGAGAGCGCCACCTCTGCACCGGAGGCGCACTCCAATGAGATGCCTCGCCGAGAATACCGGGCACGCCGCAGCAGAGGAGCGTACCGTGCGGCCTGAGCGACGGGCCTACGCAGGGCCACGCATGTCTTTCAGCGAGACAGGGGGCGGTCTCAATCGCTGCCACATTGGTTCACCATCCAAGGCCGCCATGGCCAAGTGAGTGCTGAGCAAGATCTGTTTTGGAGCCTCTCAGTGGCGCTCGTCGTCAGCGACGGCGTTTACCCGGGAAGCGACTCGCCGAATGGCAATTGCTGCGACGATCACCGCATACTGGATTCTCGGGCTCATCCCGACATCCACTCGGCGGTTCCGCGAGGCACATGGGCGATAGCGGGCTCTGGGCAAGGATTAGTTTGAGCGCCGGCTCACTGGGGCGGCGTGCCTCCGGTTAGTGGCTGCTCCGCACAGCGCTGCCGTGAGCCGATTCAGGAGTTAAGATCCTTCCTTAAACGGAGCGACCCGTCCCGAACTGCTCCCCGGCCGACCACATGAGTTGCCGATGCACCTCACCAAACAAGACCAGTCCCACACGCATTAATTCATTTTCCAGAATCGAGGTACATAGCGCGCCAGCCGACACCGCGCGATTGTACGGACTAGTGCGTTCCTGCTCGGCGAGAGTATACTGCCAAGCTGCGCGCCGCGAGGTAGGCGCATATCGCCCCGGGGGAAGTGTCGTGGAAATCACTCGTGCTTACGCATTGGTTGCAGCGGCGCGCACTCAGCATGGTCGGTTTCTCGCGCCACGCCAAAAGTGCCGACCGCTCGATTGGCTCGCACCGAACAATCACGGTCTGAATGGCCATTAGCTCCATGGACGACTCTGCCATGACCGCCTCAAGAGCACAGATTCCAGAGATTGCCGTCCGCGCGTCGCGCGCCCGCTTCGTCGTTCTGGGACTAATTACCTTTGCGACATTGATCAATTACCTTGATCGCACCGTCATCAGCGTCGCAGCACCTCTCCTGGCACGTGACCTCAAGCTGAATGACGCGCTGCTAGGAATCGCCTTCTCCGCGTTCTCGTGGACCTACACGGCGGCACAGATTCCCGGAGGTCTGCTGCTCGACCGCATCGGCTCACGTGTGACGTATTTCCTCTCTCTCGCCCTCTGGTCCCTCGTCACGGCAGCACAAGGTTTGGTGACTGGCCTCGCCTCACTCACTGGCGCCCGCCTGGCACTCGGTGTCGCCGAAGCACCCGCTTTCCCCTGCAACAGCCGGGTGCTGGCGACCTGGTTTCCGCAGGCTGAGCGCGCCAGGGCGAACGGGATATTCGCCGTCGGACAATATGTTGGCATGGCGTTTCTTAGTCCGGCACTATTCTGGATCAGTGCAACATTCGGATGGCGCGCGCTGTTCATTGGCGTCGGAGCTCTTGGCGCGACATTTTCCATCGTTTGGTATTTCTTGTACCGCGAGCCTCATGCGAGTCGGAAGGCGAACAGTGCCGAGTTGGAGCACATCGCAGCCGGCGGAGGAATCTGCTCGCGCAGCGAGGCGATACGCTTCGACTGGCACAGTGTGCGATTCCTATTGCGGCAGCGACAGATCCTTGGCGCCTCGATCGGCCAGTTCGCGAGCAACTCTACGCTTGTGTTTTTTTTGACATGGTTCCCGACCTATCTGACGACCGCGCGCCATATGTCCTGGTTGAATGCCGGATTCATGACGACGCTGCCGTTTATTGCAGCAACCGTCGGAGTATTGAGTGGAGGGTTTTTCTCCGACTTCATCCTGCAGCGGCGCGGCTCGGTCAATGTCGCACGGAAACTTCCAATCGTTGCCGGCCTGCTCATGGCCTCAAGCATCGTCGCGGCCAATTTTCTGCGCAGCAACGGCCTGGTCATAGCGGTCCTCAGCTTGGCGTTCTTTGGGCAAGGCATGTGCAATCTTGGCTGGACATTGATCACCGACGTCGCGCCCGAAAGATTGGTCGGCTTGACCGGCGGCTTGTTCAATCTCTGCGCGAATCTTGCTGGAATTGTCACCCCAATCGTGATAGGTGTGATCGTCGAAGAAACCGGCTCTTTCGCTTGGGCGCTGGCTTTCATCGCTGTCGTCGCTCTCATTGGCGTACTGTCATATGTGTTTCTGCTGGGAGATGTTCGCCGGGTACAATTCACAGACGCGCGATAACATCGCTTTGACTCACCGACGTACGCGCCCCTATAATGCACTATCTAGTTCGTATATTCGGATGACATAGCATGGCGCGTCGTTCCAGCGATTTGATGCGGGACGCAAAATCAACAGAGGGTCCACCGGCACATTGCCTGTTGGGTCTAATCGGAAGCGGGATACAGGCCTCAAAATCGCCATCGCTGCATGAATCCGAAGCTGCTGCGCAAGGGATGGTCTGCCGGTATGAGCTAATAGACCTCGACCAGCTGCGCGTCGGGGTAGATCAGCTGCCGGCGCTGCTCGCCGAAGCAGAGCAGCGCGGCTTCGCAGGTTTGAACGTGACGTACCCGTGCAAGCAAGCCGTGATCTCGTTTCTGCACGAGCTCAGCCCGCAGGCACGGATTATTGGCGCGGTCAACACAATCAAGTTTGCCGGCGGTCGGCGCATCGGCTTCAATACTGACGCGTGGGGCTTCGCGGAAAGCTTTCGTCACAACATGCGGGATAGCGCGCTCGATATAGTGACTCAGGTGGGCGCCGGCGGCGCTGGGGCCGCGACCGCGTTTGCGCTACTCGAGCTCGGAACACAGGAACTTCGGCTGGTAGATATCGACATGCGGCGGGCGCAAGCGCTCGTTGAGAGCCTCGCTGCGCAATTCCCTGAGCGGCTCATCCGTACGTGGAACCGTCTAGATGAGGCATTGCGGGAGTCGCGGGGCGTGGTGAATGCGACTCCCATGGGTATGGCTAAACACCCCGGTTCGGCCGTCGCACCAGAGTTGCTGCGCCCCGAACTATGGGTGGCGGACATCGTCTATTTTCCCCTGAATACGCTCTTGCTCCAGACCGCGCAGGCGGTCGGGTGTCGGACGCTCGATGGTGGCGGCATGGCAGTCTATCAAGCTGCGCGTGCATTCGAAATCTTCACCGGTCGCCCAGCCGACCCAGCGCGAATGCGGCAGCATTTCCGCCGTCTGGTCTCCCAGTGACTTATTGCATCGGCTAACGAGGGGCAGCGCCACTCACATCCGGCACGAGCCAGACCGGCACGATGCTGCACGTTTGGTCTGACGGTCGACGGCACCGCTCTCAGTGAGTGCGCGCACCTACTTTGAGCTTGCAAGGGGATTAAGCAGCACGAGTCGCTCAACCGCCTCTGTGATCAGGCGCTTCTGGCTGAGCAGAGTTTTCGCCTCCGACAGGTCGCGCCTGAATATCGCACCTACGGTGTGCCGGTTCGATACTCGAAAGAAGCAGAAGGAACTGATCAGCAGGTGCACGTCGAAGGCGGTGATATCGCTGCGGAAGATCCCATCCGCCCTCCCGCGCTCCAGGATACCCTCTACCGTATCAATCGCGCTGACGTTGATACCCCGAATCGACGACAGTTTCTTCAGGTGCTCAGCGTAATGGATATTTTCCACCGCGATCAGCCGGATGAAGCTGGGATGACTTTCGTCGTAATCGAAGGTGATCTCCACGAGACGGCGCAGCGCCTCTCGCGGCGGCAGCTCCTTCAGGTGAGTCTGGCTCTCCCGAGTACGTATGCCATTGTACGCTTGCTCCAGCACGGCTCGATACAGCCCCTCCTTGCTGCCGAAGTAATAGTAAATCATGCGCTTGGACGTACGGGTGCGCTCGGCGATCGCATCCACGCGTGCGCCTGCAAGACCGTACTCGGCAAACTCTTCCATGGCGACGGCAACGATGTCCGCCTTGCTGCGCTCGGCATCCGTCTGGTCCGGCAGGCTGCTAGGCAGGGGTTCCGCTCTCTTCTTCTTGGCCATATTGTGTCGCCGTGGCTGAGTCGTGATCGTGGACACTCCGCCGGCCGAAGGCCGGCGATACAAGTGCAATATCCAAATGAAATCATAAACCAGCCCCCTCGCCAATCTCAGTCTGCCAAATCCGCCGCACCCCCCTGTCGCAAGCACCGCCCGCCCTGTCCCTCCCTGATTTCCCCCCGGATGAGGAGGCTTCCTCATCTTGCTGTACGATCTAGTTCGTGTATATTGAATTTCCCCCCAGCATCGGGAGCAGACCATGGCGAGCACGACGAGCGCGAATCCTCGTGGCAAAGAACTCACTGACGGTGCCCGTATCGACATCGACTCAATGATTTCGCGTGCACGCACCGCTATGTCCGCAGTGCGTCACTACGAGCAGCCACAGATAGACCGTCTTTGCCAGGCACTCGGTTGGGCCACCGCGAACGAGACAACATTTTCGCGGATCGTTGCAATGAGCGTTGCTGAGAGCGGGCTCGGCGACCCTGAGGGGCGCAATTCCAAGCGATTCAAGATCATGGGCGTCCTCCGCGATGCATTACGGCAACCGAGCGTCGGGATCATCGAGACGAATCCAGCAAAGGGCATTGTCAAGTACGCCAAGCCCGCCGGCGTGATAGCCTCGCTCGTACCAACGACCAATCCCGAGCTGACTCCGCCATATACCGGCATTTACGCTCTTAAGTGTCTAGACGCAGTCATCTTCTCTCCGCATCCGCGCTCTAAGAAGACGACATTCGAAATGGTTCGGGTGATGCGCGAGGCCATCAGCCGCCAAGGTGCGCCGGCCGACCTCTTCCAGTGCATTGAGGTCCCGAGTATCCCTTCCACGCAATATCTAATGTCGCAATGTGATCTGACACTTGCGACCGGCGGACAGCCGATGGTGAGGGCGGCGTACAGCTCTGGCAAACCAGCCTACGGAGTGGGCGCTGGAAATTCTACGATGGTCATCGATGAAACCGCAGACATCGCCATTGCGGCTCGGAACACCCGAATGTCAAAGACGTCCGATTTTGGATCGGGATGCTCGGCGGATGGCAACATCCTAATTGACGCTCGAATCTACGACGTCTTCCTCGCGGCACTTGTCGAAGAAGGCGGATTCTTGACGACCAAAAGCCAGGCGGAAGCAATCGAGAAGGTCATGTGGGATGCCAGTGGCGCACGCCTCGCCGATACCGTCGCATGCCCGCCGCAGGTCATCACGGCACGCGCCGGTTTCAGCATTCCCGAAGACCGTAAGTTCCTCATCGTTGAGGCCGATGCGATCGGTAAGCAGCACAATTACTCCCGCGAGAAGCTCACGACACTGCTCGCAGTCTATCGCTACAGTGATTTCGATCAGGCGCTGCGCATGGTGGAACAGATCTACGAGGTCGGTGGCAAAGGCCACTCGTGTGGAATCTACTCCCACAACGACGAACACATTGACCAACTTGCACGCGTCGCGCCGGTGAGCCGCATGATGGTCCGGCAGCCGCAATCTAAGGCAAATGCCGGCTCGTTCACAAATGGCATGCCCATGACATCGAGCCTTGGCTGCGGGATCTGGGGCGGAAACATCACCAACGAAAACATCCATCTGAAGCATTTCATGCAGACCACCTGGGTCAGTCGGCCGATCCCAGAAGATCGACCATCGGATGCAGAGCTATTCGGCGAATTTCTCAACACAGAGGTGTTCTGACGCCATGCGTAATACCGTCGCACACCAATTGATCCGTTATCTAGAACGCCGTGGCGTACGGCACGTATTCGGTCTTTGCGGCCACACAAACATCGCCGTGTTGTCGGCGATGGCGGATAGCAGCTTAAAATTCGTGAATGTGCGACATGAACAGGTGGCAGCTCACGCCGCCGATGGATATGCGCGGATCACCGGCAAGGCATCTGTGCTTCTGACCCATCTCGGACCCGGGCTGACCAATGCGGCCACCGGCGTAGCCAATGCAGCACTCGACTGCATTCCCATGGTGGTGATTTCCGGAGACGTACCCTCTCACTATTTTGGCAAGCACCCTCATCAGGAAGTCAATCTGCACTCGGACGGCGCTCAGTACGAAATCTACCGCCCATTCGTCAAACGCGCCTGGCGCGTCACAGATCCGCAGCTCTTCCCCGAGACGATTGACAAAGCGTTCGCACTGGCAGAGAGCGGACAGCCTGGCCCGGTGCTCGTCGACGTTCCGATGGACGTGTTTTCCGCGACAATCAGCCCGGAGGCGTTTGCCCGCCTTGAGCACAATACCGGAGTTTTGCGTGCACCGTCTATGTCGGCGCAAACCGCGCGTGAAATCGTCAAGCATCTGCACAACGCCAAGCAACCGCTGATCTACGCTGGCGGTGGAGTCCTCTTGGCCCGGGCGAGCGAAGAGCTTCAGGCTTTCGCCGAGCACCTCAGTATTCCGGTGGCGCACAGCCTGATGGGAAAGGGGGCGCTCGCGGATGACCACCCCTTGGTGCTCGGGATGACAGGCTTCTGGGGCACGTCGCTCGTCAATCAGGCCTGTCTTGAGGCAGACTGGGTATTGGGTCTCGGCACGCGATTCAAAGAGGCCGACTGTAGCTCATGGTATCGAGACTACACGTTTAACATCCCGCCCACCAAGCTGATCCACATCGACATCGAGCCGATGGAAATCGGGCGCAATTTCCCGACGGAGCTTGGTGTCGTTGCGGAATTGAAGCAAGCGCTTACCTCGCTGACTGAGGCTGCGCGCGAGTTGCACCCGCGGGGTCGCAGAAACCACCTGATCGTCGACCGCATCGCCAAGTTCCGCAAGGAATTTGCTGAGAGAAATCGCAAGATGCAGACGAGCGACGCATTCCCGATGATGCCTGAGCGTATTCTCGCTGATGTTCGCGCCGCGTTGCCGCGTAATGCAATCATTACGACCGACGTGGGCTGGAACAAGAACGGTGTCGGACAGCAGTTCCCGATACTCACCCCTGGATCGGTTCTCACGCCGGGCGGCTTCGCGACCATGGGGTTCGGCCCTCCAGCGGCGATCGGCGCGAAACTCGCAAGTCCCGAGCGGGTGGTCATTTCCCTAGTCGGTGATGGTGGATTCGGCCAAAATCCGGCGGCGTTGGCCACGGCGGTCGAACAGGGTCTACCGGTCATCTGGCTGGTCATGAACAACAACGCGTACGGAACCATCGCCGGCTTGCAGAAGGCCGCTTACGGCATTACGCATGGCACGGTGTTCCCAGCAAGCGAGGATCCATTGACTCAGGTGCCGGACTACGCCCAGATCGCGCGGGCTTACGGCTGCGAAGGCGAGCGCGTGCGATCGGCCGATGAACTCTCTGCGGCGCTACAGCGTGCGTTAGCCTCGAAACGCCCCTACGTCATCGATGTCCCGATGAAGAACAACCCTACGCCGACGACTGGGCACTGGAATATTCTTGACATCTACTCGCCGGAGAAAGCGATTGAGCATGCGGCAACTGCCTAGGGAGGCGCCATGAGCGACAAAATTCTCATCAGCGAGGTCGGCCCTCGCGACGGCCTTCAGAGCATCGGCCGTGTGATGCCACTGGAGTCGAAGAAGCGGTGGGTCAGTGCCGAAGCGGCCTGTGGTGTGCGAGAAATTGAAGTCGGCAGCTTCGTCTCACCAAAACTGCTGCCTCAAATGGCCGACACCGCTGAGGTGGTGGCCCATGCGCTTAGCATACCGGGGCTCACGGTGTGCGCACTAGTGCCGAATCTTAAGGGCGCCGCAGCCGCGATTGCCGCGGGCGTGCACAAGATCACCATTCCGTATTCGGCTTCTGACACTCATCTGATGAAGAACGTCCGGCGCACACCACAGCAGATGATGGAGGAGGTCACTGGGATCGTTTCGCTGCTGCGGACACTTACGCCGGAGCGTCGGCCAAGGTTCGAAGGGGCGATTTCCACTGCATTCGGTTGCACCTATGAGGGCGCGGTTCCGGCCGACAAGGTGGTCGCACTTGCGGCGTCCCTGATGCGGGCTGGTTGCGATGAGGTGGGACTGTCAGACTCGACAGGTTACGCTAATCCCACGCAAGTGAGGGATCTTGTACGACGTACGCGCGCCGAGGTCGGAATCGCTGCCTTCGATGGATTGCACCTGCACAATACTCGGGGCCTGGGTCTTGCGAACGTGCTCGCCGGACTGGAGGTTGGTATCAGCACTTTCGACAGTTCGCTCGGAGGCCTCGGGGGCTGTCCCTTTGCCCCTGGCGCATCTGGCAATGTGGTGACCGAGGATCTGGTGTTCATGCTGCAGGCGATGGGGCTGCGGACCGGGATCGATCTACCTGCGCTGCTGCGCGTGCGGGAAATCCTCCTCCAGTCGCTACCCGGCGAACCGCTCTACGGCTTCACACCAAATGCGGGTCTGCCCCTGAGCTTTGAACCGCCCCGGATATGATTCTCCCCGTAGCGACGACGCATTTCATCGCGGGGTAAGTCTCTGCAGATTCGGTCAGGCGTTGACTACTGGCGAAGCAGTCTGGCAAAGATAGGTGCGGGCCCTTGCGAGACAGCGCCGCGCAAATTCACGCGGACCGAGATCGGCGAGCAAACGGCTGTTTGGCAGCTCGATCGAGTATGGCATGTGTGGCAGATGGGCCAGGATGCGGCGTACGTCGATGCCGCCTTCACCAAGCAGACGCCGATCCTCCCGTGCGACCCGTTTCAGCTCAGCATCGGAGCTCGAGTACTCCGCCGGTCCGTCGCAAATCTGCGCGTAGTGGAACCACTTGGCCGGTAGTTCCTCCAGCTCGTCGATCGAACATCCGGATCTGTCGAAATGCAGTGTGTCGACGCAGATGCCGATATTCGGGTATGCGCAGTCACGCACAATCTCCGCGGCTTCAGCCAGAGTACGGATGCCGGCGAATGTAACGAATTCCAAATCGACCGTCAGACCAAGTGGCAGGGCGAGTTCACAGAGCTCGCTGAGGTGATCCAGAATGAATGTACGCTCGGTCGTATCCCAAACGCTCGTCAGGACGTGTCGCCCACGCAGTTCAGCCGCAGCCTGCAACGCCGGCAGGTATCCCTTCACATCCACTCCGGGATAGATTCGCGCCAGCTCGATATCGAGCAGCTGGATTCCCGTGGCGCGAAGCGCCGCTTTTGTGCGAGCAAGAAGAGTTCGATCGGTGCCGAGAGGGTAACGCGGCTCGCCCGGCTGGCCGAATGCAATCGGCCGGAAACTCACATATTCATAGCCGGTGGCAGCAGCGATTTCCGTCAGCTCCGGCGGTGCACATTGCATCAGCGTCAGCTGTGCGAGCGAAAACTCGGGCGCGGCCGGCCGACTGACGATCCGTGGAAAGCCGGCGAATCGACTCGCCTTGGCGTCGGGGATCTGCCTATGGTGGACCTTGTGCATATTCGTGCATCCCGTCTACTGCACAACGACCATAGCACCGGGAAATTCGCGAAAATATTGCCGTTTTGGCGGTCGGGCATAACATGACCGCATACTCAGGTGAGCCCAAGAGTGGGTCTCTCGTAAGTTCACCGTGACACCCATCGCATCTGTCGAGGCCGGCGTATGCGATCAGCGGGCGCGCGATCCGGTTTACTGCCAGCGACTCATGAGATCACGAAATTTTAGTCCGGCGGCCGACAGAGGACGGTCACAGGCACGGTGAAAATACATGCGGAATGGCTTGCGGAACTCGGTACCGACGCAGATCAGGTTCGGAAACACGTTGCCGGCAACCGTGAATGCGTCAATGAGCGCAATGCCATCGCCCTGCTCGACCAGAGCGCACGCCGATTCTGCGAAGCGGACGAGGTACTGCATGCGCGGGGTCAATCGGGAAAGCGCGAAGAACTCCGCCACGACCTGTCCATGAGGCGTATACGCATCAAAGCCAATGAGTGGCTCCGCGGCGATGTCCTGCGCGGTGAGCGTCTTGGAATGGCTCAAGGGATGACCCTGTGGAACCGCACATACCAGCGCGGCTGGAGCGAATGGCTCGGATTCGATGCGCGGGTCATTGATGGGAAAAATGGTGCAGGCGCACTCACCCTGACCGTATATCAAGTAGTCAATCACCTGCGACACCGAAAGAATGTCGAGTTTCACTGGCAAGGACGGAAATTCACGGCGCAGCTGTGAAATGACCGACGGTACGACGAAGCGGCCGAGGCTTGGGGAGGTCCCTACGGACAACCGCCCGGTTTGACCACTCGCGATTCGTTCCACCGCCTCCTGCAGCGACTCCAGATGCTGGTGCAAGGACTGCACCTCGCGAAACAGCGCTTGTGCCTGCGGAGTCGGCAGCAACCGGCCCGCTCGTCGCTCGAACAGCTCCATGCCAAGACGTGATTCGGTGTATTTGAGCATGCGGCTCACGTTCGGCTGGGACACGTGCAGCACGGCGGCCGCGCCGCTGACCGTTCCGGCCTCCATGACCGCGCGGAAATATTCGATCTGCTTCAGGCTGAGGCGGGTCAACGGGACACTGTTCGGGGTGCGAGAAATTGTACGGACTAGTTCGTCTGTGAAACAAAGCTAGGTCTTGCTGCGAATTCTGTCAATGCCAACTGCAATGAGCGGCGCAGCGGCATGGGGGCGGCGGCCGCAAGACCGGGCAGGGCTGAGGTGTGGCATAGCGACCCTGCAAAGGCCGCTCCCAAGAAGCCCTCGGTGTGCGCGACCGGTTTCGGTAGGATCGCGTACGCCCGATTCGCTTGATGGGATCGCCTGATCCGGGATCAGCGACTTGCGCGCCGGACCTCTGCAGCCGCCTCCGCTCCCGAACACAGCAGTGAGTGCAGGGCGAGGCGCATCAGATCTGCGGCCGTGGGCCTGCGGACCAGGGTCATCGCGGGGGCATAGGCGATCTCGTGCAGTAGTGCGCCGAGGGTTTCCCCGTCTGAGTCGATGGCCGGGAATCGGGTGAGCAGGTAATCACCCAAACGTCGCCAGTGTCCGCGGATGACCTCCTCCTGACGCTTGAGCGAGGCGCCTTGTGGTCCCACCAGCCGCGCATGCTCGAGGATCGTGAGTGACCAGCTGCCGCTGCGCGAGGTCGCATCGGCCCAAGCCGCCAGAGCCTCGATCACCGCGAGGTCATCTTCTGCTTCGCCGAGCTTCGCGATCAGTTCGTTCAAGCCCTCCTGGCCCTGCGCCTCAAGGACCGACAGAAAGATAGACTCCTTATCCTCGAAATTCGAATACACGGCGCCCTTGCTGAAGCCGGCTGTAGCCGCAATGCGCTCTACGGTCGTCGCTGCATAGCCATCCCGCCGGAATAGCTCACGCGCTGCCCTCAGCAACCGCTGGCGCGTGATCGCCTGACTCTCCGCTCTGCTCAATCGTGTCATCCCGCGTCCCTCCGCGCCGGATCTTGTACCTTGACATTTCGAATACCAAAGGGTATTTAGATACTTGATGGAATTTTATATCCTGATTGCAGCCCTGGGTATCTGCTGAGGCCTGGAATCACCCCGATGCGCCGCCCCCTGCACAGCAGGCTCCGTAGGACAAGTCGCTCTCGTTCGAGCACTGATACGCATGGAGCGTTCTGATGAATCCACGTCGGCACACCGTCATTCACGCCTTTCCTTGCTTTCATAGATCGCACACGCGCGGCGACAGCGCCTCGCGGCATGCGCAGCGTTGCTGCCGCACCAGGACCGAAATACCCCGACGCACCCGCCTCCTCGCCGGTCGGACTCGCTTGGTAATGAGCAGCAGCGACGCTGCTCCGAACAGTTCGGGTCCCTCGCGATGCAGCTCGCGCAGGGCGAGGTTCCGCGTGACTTAAGGCCTTCTCCCGACCTTGTCCCCCTAGGGAATCCGTCATGCCACAAAAGCGTCCAGGCGATTACCACATTCTCGAACCGGGCAGTCCTCATCCTCAAGGCTGGAACATCCCGGCCGTCAATGATCTGCGCTCGGCCATCGAACTGCTGAAGACGATTCCCGGGCAGTACATCGAGACGGATCGTCCGGTCGACCCAATTGCGGAGCTCGCGGGCGTCTATCGGCACGTAGGCGCGGGCGGCACCGTCATGCGCCCGACTCGCATCGGTCCAGCAATGAGCTTCAACAACGTCAAGGGCTATCCCGGCGCTCGTGTGTTGGTCGGGCTGCTCGCCAGCCGCGAGCGCGTCAGCGCCCTGCTCGGCGCACCGGTGCGCGAGCTCGGCGTTCAAATGGCCGAGGCGCGCAAGAATGTCACGCCACCCATAGTGATCGGCCGTGCAGATGCACCGTGCCAGGAGATGGTGCACCGGGCTGATGAGGAAGGCTTTGACTTACGTACGCTCCTTCCAGCACCCACAAATGGCATGCAGGACGCGGGACCGTACTTCTGCCTGGGACTCGTCCTCGGCAGCGATCCGGCTGATCGCGACAATGTCGACGTCACGATTCATCGCCTCTGCGTCCAAGGGAAAGATGAAATCTCGATTTTCTTTGCCCCCGGGCGGCATATCGACGTCTTTCGCGAGAAGGCCGAGTCCATCGGCAAGCCGTTACCGGTCTCAATCAACATGGGCCTGGATCCGGCGGTTTATATCGGTGCCGAGTTCGAAGCACCGACCACGCCATTTGGATTCAATGAGCTGTGCGTCGCCGGCGGGCTACGCGGCCAGCCCATCGAGCTTGTCGAGTGCCTGACGATTCCGCAATGCGCCATCGCCCGCGCGGAAATCGTGATTGAGGGAGAAATCCTACCCCACGTGCGGATTGCCGAAGACCGCAATACCGGCACCGGTAAGGCAATGCCGGAGTTCCCCGGATACACCGGTGAGGCACATCCTGCGCTGCCAGTCATCAAGGTCAAAGCCGTCACCACGCGTCGCAACCCCATCTTGCAGACTCTGGTCGGTCCGGGTGAAGAGCACGTGACGCTTTGCGGCATTCCCACAGAAGCCAGCATTCACATCGCCTGCCAGGATGCTCTGCCCGGACTCGTCACGAACGTCTACGCGCATAGCGCAGGCGGCGGCAAGTATCTCGCGATACTGCAGGTGCACAAGCGCAATGCCAATGACGACGGCCTGACACGACAAGCCGCACTAGTCGCACTCGGAGTCTATCGCGAACTGAAGAACTTAATCCTCGTCGACGAGGACGTCGACCTATTCGATTCAAACGACGTCTTATGGGCGATGCAGACACGCTACGCCGGCGATCTCGATACCATTTTCATACCGGGGGTCGCAGGGCACGTGCTCGACCCATCCCAGACGCCGCTCTACGACCCACGCGTATCATCAAAGGGCACCACCACAAAGACGATTTTTGATTGCACGGTGCCATTCAAGCTCAAAGAGCATTTCGTGCGCGCCCGGTTCATCGATGTCGATCCCAGTCTTTGGGCGCCTTCCCTGTTTGGGAGCTACACATGACAGACGACAGTGGCGCGGCCCGGCGCCTGATCGTTGGCATCACCGGGGCCAGCGGCACCATTTTCGGCATTCGCGCCCTTCAGCTGCTACGAACACTCGGCATCAAGACTCACCTGATCATCTCGAAAGCGGGCGATCTGACCCGAGCTCACGAGACCGACCTGAGTCGTGAGGAACTGCATGCTCTGGCCGATGTGGTCCATCCGATTGGCGATGTCGGCGCCTGCATTGCAAGCGGCTCGTTCAAGACGCTCGGAATGCTGATTGCCCCCTGCTCCGTCAAAACGCTCGCCGAAGTCGCCACCGGCGTGACCAGCACACTGCTCACCCGCGCCGCTGATGTGGTATTGAAGGAGCGGCGCCGCCTCGTCCTGATGGTCAGAGAGGCACCCCTGCATGCCGGGCACATCCGCAATATGCTGGCGGTGACTGAAATGGGCGGCATCGTCCATCCGCCCGTGCCCGCGTTCTACACCCACCCGCAGAGCATTCAGGAATTGGTCGACCACTCGCTCGGTCGTGCGCTCGACTGTCTCGGAATCGATTTGCCCGACTTGCCGCGATGGACTGGCTCGATCCAATCGCGAAAAGCTCGCCTATCGCTCAATGTGACGTCATTCAAGCGCTGAGGCTCCCACGACGACAGCCATCCACATCAAGTGCTTCGCGTCCGACTCTTACCCACGACGTCATTGAGCAGGAGGATTCGGCACGAAATCACTCATACACTGCATCGGGCCACCTGGAATCCCTTAGTACATCTGCTTCGGCTTCGTCACGGAAGGGGTCGGGATAAAAGGCTTCGGCGGATGTGCGAGCAGAAATGCAATGCCCGCTGCATTGAGCTTCTCGAGGTGGATTCGACGCCCGAGCACCGTCCGGTACGGATCAGACTGTTCAAAGGGTACGAACTTCACGCGCGGCGTATTTGGGTTTCCAGTCTTGGCAAATGCGAGGATGACCCCCTGCATCTCGCTCGCCAGTCGCCGGTCAAGGGCTTTCCAGTCGCGGGTGACACGGAATCGATTATAGGTTTCGTAAGTGCCGAGCCAATATGGGACATCGCTGAAGTGGTTGGCGTCTGCAGTAGCGGGATTGAAATCGGAAAATCTCACCCCCGGGGCATATGGTTGCACATGCGAGAAAAGATAGAGGAACGCAGGTGCTTTGCCGGTCTTTGCCTGAAGGCTCGCCCAGGTGAGCGCAGCGAGCCCCATACCACAGTCCTGAGCGACCAAGTGTGCCTGACGGATGACATCGGCATTGGAGTGGGCCGGCCAGGCGGCCAGGAATTGCGATGCCGTCGCGCCGAACATCTCGTGCGCCCGGCGGCGATAGCCCGCCACCGTCCTCGCCTGCAGCAGCGGAATGCCAGTCCAGAGATCGTTGGCTGTCGAACCGACGAGGACGGGGATATGCAGCTCCCGTCCCTGCTCAAACGCACGCCGTGGACTCTCTGGAAGCACGTAGCCATCGACGTCCGGCCGAGCCCGGTAGTGCAATTGCGCGGCAAGTTGAATCAATTTGTCCGGCGCCATACCACGCAGTTGGGCCAGACTCTTTACGTGCAAATCCCGCATGAGATGCGTTCCGTCCGATTCGGCCTGCCGCAGAGTCGGCACGCTCAATGGTCCGCGCAGCACCGAGGAGCCGCTGATGCCGATCGCGCGCTCGAACAGACCCCGTGCCAACGGACTGGATTGCAGGGCATTAATCGACATCGAACCCGCTGATTGCCCGACGACCGTAACATTTTCCGGATCGCCACCGAAGGCGCGGATATTGCGCTGTACCCATCGCAGCGCTGCAAGCTGATCGAGCAACCCATAGTCACCACTGGCATGATGGCGCGACTGTGCGGTCAGCTGCGGCAGGGCAAAGAACCCGAGCACCCCGACCCGGTAGTTGGCCGCCACATAGATCACTCCCTGGCGGGCGAGATGCCTGCCGCTATAGATATCAAGATTTCCAGAGCCGATCTGGTAGGCACCGCCGAAGATCCAAACCACGACGGGAAGTTTCGCGCCACGATGGGCAGTGACCGGCGCCCAGACGTTCAGGTACAAGCAGTTCTCAGAAAGAACCTGTGCACCGAAGTAATGATTGATACTTGGCGCACGCATCGGTTGCAAGCACGACGGACCTTTTGAATCCGCTGTATAGATGCCCTTCCACGGCTTCACCGGTTGCGGCGCCCGCCACCGATTCCCCCGCACTGGCGGAGCGGCAAACGGAATGCCGTAGTAAGCCTTCACACCATGTGCGAGGAGCGTGCCGTCCAACCGGCCGGAGTCAATCTTAATCGGATCGCCGGGGACGTGATGCATCACTCCGCCCGCGTGCGCGACAGAGCTCATTCCACTGATCACCAACGTGACGTATAGCGCAAGGAGGTTAAGCGGACGGAATTTCAACATGCGGTTCACCTCGTTCGGACGCGGAAGAAATTTGCGCCGACTGCTGTTCTTGCACGCATGACCCGAATGCGCGCCACGGGCCCGATTTGGAAGTCATTTGGCGGCCCGCCAAACTGTAAGCACGGACCGGTTCGTTCATACCGAAATTTACCTCTGGAGGCGACAGCGCGTCAACCGGAATAAGCTGACGTCCATGGTCAGCGCGCTGAAAATGGGCGCGTTGGTGGAGACTTCCCACCCGCAATGAGCACTGAACGCATGGGTTTTCCGGTCCGAAGACACCGGGAGGTCTCACGGCAGACGCGAAATGCCCGATGCACGGACTGTGTAATGGAAAGAAAAATTGCGATGATGCGCCGGCTCGCGTCGAGACCAACCTCGACGTCCCTCACTTGCCTCGCAGCTTCCACAGATTCGGCTCATTTCATAGGCTACCCTGACTTGCAGCAACTCGGTCGTCTCACTGCGTGAGCTTTACCCTCCCGCGAGGCTCCCGGATGGCCGGTCGAATGCACAGTAAGTATTGGTGCGTCAGTTCTTCACCGGATAACGCCGCGATCCATCCTTAATGCACCACACGTCTCTTGCGACGCTCCGGCTCATTTAGGGACCGATTCGCGTTCGCACTTCAGGATCAGATCGGCCCGCACCAACGCATACGCTCTGCGCGATGTGATCGGACGACGTTGGCACTCTGTGCGCATCCACACGGCACTCCCGCCTGGGCGATTCCCTTCACGCTCACTTCAGTCATTGCGGTTGAAGCGGGAGACCCGATGCGGCCCCTTGGGCCACCGAGCCGCCGCCTGAGTAGACCCTCCTCGCCGTCAACCAGGGGTCACGGTCGAGCGCGGGCGATGCTGAGTTCGTTCGGTACGGCGCGCACAGGCTGCCGTGCGACGGTGAGTGGATTCTGCAGGGCATATTCGAGCCTGCCGAGTGCCTGCTGCGCCTTAATGAACACAGCGAGTCGCTGCTGCGTGCCGGCTTGATAGGCGAGACGGGCATTCGCCAGATCGAGCGGTTGCAATTCGCCGGCTTTGACCTCGGCAACCACCGAGTGAAGTGCGCGCCGCAGTCCCCGCAGTAAGGAATTGGTCGCTTCGAGCTGTGCACGAGCCGAATCGTAGGCTGTGACCGCCCCATCAATCTGGGTAATGGCGTTTGCCTGCACCAACCGAAAATGTGCGGCAGCCAACGCACGCCGCGCCTTTGCCTCAGCGATGGGGCCCTGGTTTTGATTCAAGATGGGGAGCGGCAGGGAGAGCCCGAGGTCCCACTTGTGGTCGCCTGCAAGCTGCGCGTTCCAGGCGAAGCCCGGGCCGAGACGAATATCGGGCCACTGACGCGCAATCTGAAGCTGTAAAGCAGACTGACTGGCAGCGTAACGCTCGAGAGCCGCGCGGACATCCGCGCGCTCAAGAAGTGCCTCTTGCCTTACCGCCGGTCGGGTCAAAGCGAGTGGCAGCGCCCGCAGGTCGGCAAACGAGAATCGCACCTCGGTGAGAGCTGTCAGGGGCACTCCGATGGCCCCGGCGAGCAGGATGCGCGATTGCCGCAGACGACCGACCACAGCCTGTCTGGCGACGAGGACACGATCCAGTGCAATTCGCGCCTGCGCCACCTCGTAGCTCGAGACGTTACCGGCCTGGAGCTGCCCTTTGAGCAAGCGCAGCACTTCTCGGCGCGTCCTCGCCTCCTCCTCGAGCAACGCCGCTGAGCGGCGCGCCGCATACAGCTCGAGCAGTGCACCACGCAGCCGACTGCGGATGCGCCAGAGCGTTCCCACCAAATCCCAGCGTGCCGCCGCAGCCTGGTGCCGCGCCTCCGCAAGGCGATCCCCACGCCGTCCTGCCGTCTCAATCGTCCAATCGAATGTCAGCGGAACCACCCAGGGGTGTATCGCTCCTGGAACACCTGCGTCATAACCAGGCGTTACGGCAATCGACGGGTTGGGTCGCTCTGCGGCCGTCACGCGCATCGCCTGTGCAGCAAGCAGTCTCGCGCGCGCCTCGGCTAGCGCAGGTTGATAATAAAATGCCGTCAGCGTCAGCGCTTTCAGACCCCAAACGGCACGGGGCGCAGGCGCAACGACATGATTGGCGGCCAGAAACGCCCGCAGCCCCGGCGAGTGCAGCGAGCGCGCGTCAAAGCGCGCCATGCTGCTTCGCGCGGACAGGGGCTTCGGCTGAAAATGGGCACAGGCGACGAGTTGACCCACACATCCCAAGATCAATGCGACGCGTACCGCCCCTCCGGCATGGTGCCCCGGCGATGCGGTCAACTTACGCCGGCCTGTCGTCTTTGCCCGCATGATCATTTAGGCACTATACTAGAGCCTGACGGGGGATGTTATACCTAAACCAGCCTGTAATGTCGGTTAGCTTTTGGCGGCGCCGAGGATAAGCCACTCCGAGTGTCTTTTGCCGTACGAGTGGACAGCGTCTCGCTGCGGCCGGAGTTGGGAAGTGCCGCTCGCAGCGCCCTGATACGGCGCGAGGGCGCCAGGACGCGACCGAAGCCAGCTACCAGAAATTCGAGCACTGGAGTCCGCCGATGACGCCGCTGAAGTCCCTGTTGCTGCCCCTCGGCGCGGTACTGGCGCTGTCGATCGCGTTGCGCGCCCCGGCCCGCCAGCCAGGGACAGCAGCGCACCACCGCATGAGCCTGCCTGCGCTGAGCGCAGCCCAGCAGCACGCCGTGGGCATCATCATCGCCACAGTGCCGGTGGTAGATCTGCCACAACACATCAATGCGTACGGTCACGTGCTCGATCCGTCGGAACTGGTGGCCGATGCGAGCCAGCTGGAGTCAGCACGAGTCGTGGCCCGGGCGGCCGCTGCGGAAGCTGCGCGCCTGAAGGGGTTGTATCGCAGCGCGAACACTTCCCTGAAGGCACTGCAGTCGGCAGAAGCGGCGCGGACGGAAGCTCAAGCTCACGCACGACAGGCGCGGGCGACGTTCCGGCTGCATTGGGGACCTCTTGCGCACCTGCGTTCAGCGCAACGCGCGCGGCTGATCGACGCAATCATCGACGGCCGTGTGCTGCTTCTGCGCGCCGACCTGATCGGCCGTCACAGCCTCGGCACGCTCCCCCGGCAGGCAATGGTCGAGGTCGACGGTCTGGGGGTTCCGGCGCGTGTCCTCGGCATACTCGCCCAGTCGTCCCACATGCAGAGCGTGGGGGTATTGTTGCAGATGTCACATCCACCCGCGGGCCTCGGCCCTGGTGCCCGCCTGCCCGTGGCGCTCGATGGCCGTGCCCTCGATGGCCGATTAGTGCCGAAAGGCGCACTGCTGTACGGGCAGCGGGGCGCCTACGTTTACCACGTGCTGCCGCGGAAGACCAAGGACGGAGACACAAGGTTCGCGCCGTTGCGGGTCATGCCGCTGCAGGCGGTCGACGGGTCCTGGCTGGTGACCGGACTGCACACAGGCGATCGGATCGTCGTGCAGGGTGCGGGCGTGCTCTGGTCCCTGCAGGGGCTGGGCAGCGTTGCCGGTGACAACGACTGATGCTCAGCGCCATCGTCCGTGCCTCACTGGCCCATCCGCGCATCGTCACCGCGCTCTCGGTATTGATCGCGATCCTGAGCTTTCGCGCCTTGCTGCACGCTCGGTTCGACGTCTTCCCGAACTTCGCGCCGCCACACGTGACGGTGCAAACCGAAGCACCCGGTCTAGACGCCCAGCAGGTCGAGGCACTCGTCACGCGACCGCTCGAAGGAATGTTGGCTGGCACCGAAGGCGTCAACACGCTGCGCTCGAAGTCGATGCAGGGACTGTCGGTGATCAAGATCGTGTTCAGGCGCCGCGGCAACCCCTACCGGCAGCGTCAGGTGGTCACCGAGCGCCTGGCCGGGGCCGCCGCGGTCTTGCCGGCCGGTGTCGGCTCACCGCTCCTGTCGCCACTATCGTCGTCGATGCAGTACCTGCTGCACTTCGGCTTCACCAGCAAGCGGCTGACGCCGGTGCAACTGCGCAGCTTGGCGCGCTGGACGATCGAGCCGCAGATCCTCTCGGTGCCGGGGGTTTCGCAAGTAATGCTGTACGGCGGAGCGGAACGTGAGCGTCAGGTGATCGTTGATCCGCAGAAGCTGGCGGCCGACCGACTCTCCTTGAACGAGGTGATTCGCGCCACCCGCCGGGCCACGACATTGATCGGCGGCGGCTACATCCAGACTCCGTCACAACGCATCGTGTTGCGCGCTCAGGCACCGGGAGTGACATCGCAGGCCCTCTCAGAGGCGGTGATCACGACTCGGCACGGGCTGCCGATCCGCCTCGGTGACGTCGCCACGGTACGTGACGGCGCGGCCCCACGCTTCGGCAACGGAGTCATCGGCGATCAACCTGGCATCCTGGTCGAAACGTCGACGCAATACGGCGCCAACACGCTGACGGTCGGCCGCGCGCTCGAGCGCAGACTCAACCAGATCGCCCCGGCACTGAAGAAGGAAGGCGTGATTTACCACCCGGCGTTGCTGCGCCCGGCAAGTTTCATCGAAAGCGCGCTGAGCAAGCTGCGGACCTCGCTGCTGATCGGTGCGGTATTGGTGGTAATCCTGCTCTTGATGACGTTGCGTGACTGGCGCGGCGCACTAATTTCGTTTTCCTCGATACCGCTGTCGCTGCTCGCTACGGTGTGGATTCTGGAGTTCTTCGGGCTGTCGCTGAACACCATGACCATCGGCGGCCTGGTGGTGGCGCTCGGCGTAGTAGTGGACGATGCGGTAATCGACGTCGAGAACATCACCCGCAGACGGCGAAACGCCGGCGCGACCGGTAACGGACTTGACGCCCGGCAGCTGTTCGTGGGCGCATCGCTCGAAGTGCGACAGCCGGTGTTCTACGCCACGGCAGCCGTGGCGGTGGCGTTCCTTCCGATCGTCATGCTCACCGGCATCCAGGGTGCCTTCTTTCGGCCGCTGTCGACGGCTTTCCTGCTCGCCGTTGGCATTTCGCTGCTGGTGGCGATGAGCGCGACGCCTGCGCTGTGTGCTCTGTTGATGCGAAAACAGCAGCCGCCACCCGAGGCGCACTTTCTGCTGCGCTGCAAGCACTTCCAGCGGCGCACGATCGAGCGGCTCTACCGGCACCCGCGCCTGGTGCTCGCGCTATTGCTGGGTTCAGGAATCGCTGGCGCGGCGCTACTGCCGCTGTTCGGCCAACGACTCCTGCCGAATTTCCGCGAGAACTACCTCATCGCCCATGCCAGCCTGCGTCCAGGCATCTCGCTGCGCGAGACCACCCGGGTGGGAGTGCGCATCGCCAAGCGGCTTCAGGCGATTCCGGGCGTCAAGAGTGTCGCGGAGCAGATCGGACGTGCGGTGAATGGTCAGGATCGGGACGCACCGAACAAGAGTGAGTTCGATATCCAGATCGATCCGGCCAAGGGCTACACGCCCAGTCAGATCGAGGCTGCAATCCGCAAGGTATTCGCGGATTTCCCGAATCAGCTGACAGAAGTCTATTCGGTGCTCGCCGAACGCATCGGCGAGACGCTGTCCGGGGAGACCGCGCCATTCGTAGTCAGTGTATTCGGCAACGATCTAGACACCGACGATGCAGTGGCGAGACGGATTGCAGCGGTGCTGCATCGTCTGCCTCATGCCGGCGCGGTGCGTCTGCAGGTGCCGCCGCGCCAGCCGGAACTGCACGTGCAGTTGCGCCCGCGCCGACTCGCACTGTACGGACTGCAGCCGAGCGATGTGCTGCTAGCGGTAAATGCAGCTTACCAGGGAACCGTGGTTGGCCAGCTTGCGCAATCCGACCGCAGCATTCCGGTGACGGTGCGCATCGCGGGCGCCGGCGCGTCGCCGCAGGCTATCGACGCACTGCCACTGCGCAGCGCCGACGGGGCGGTCGTGCCGCTGTCTGCGGTCGCGCGGCTCAAGATGGAGTCCGGTCGCAGCGAGATCGACCATGAAGATGGCTTGCGCCGCCAGGTGGTGACAGCGAATCCGACTACCGCGGATCAGACGGGCTTCGCCGCGACCGCACGGCGGGCAATTGCTGCGCACGTGAAGCTGCCGGCCGGGGTTTACCTGCGCTATGGCGGCGTGGCCGAAGCACAAGTCGCGGCGGCCCATCAGCTTTACCTGCATGCCGCCGCTGCGCTGGTGCTCATTGTGCTGCTGATGGCGCTGGCATTCGGCCAGACCCGTCACGTGGTGCTGGTGCTGTTGGTGCTACCGAGCACTCTGATCGGCGGCGTCGCGGCCGCGGCGCTCACCGGCGCGACCTTGACGCTGGGGGCCATGGTTGGGTTCGTCGCACTGTTTGGCATGGCAGCGCGCAACACCATCCTGCTGGTCTCGCACTATGACCACTTGGTGCAGGCGGAGGGACAGGCCTGGGGCCTGCAGACCGCCCTGCGGGGCTCAGAGGAACGGCTGACTCCCGTTCTGTTGACTGCGTTGCTGACCGCGCTGGCGCTGCTGCCGGTGGCCGTGCAGTTGCATCAGCCCGGCCACGAAATCGAAGGCCCGATGGCGGTCGTAATTCTCGGCGGGCTGGTTTCCTCGACCCTTGTCAGCCTACTGCTGGTCCCGCCGCTGGCGGCGCGCTGGCTCAAGCCTGAAACCGGCCCGTCATAAGTTGGCCGGCTGATGCCCGAGGTCTGAGTGCAGCACCGTCGGCTTGACCGCTCCCGAGGATCAGTTCCCCTGCCGAGGATCCGCGTCCGTGAGCAGCCCCATGCGCGCCCGTATCGGGATGAGGAGGACGGTCTGTCTGCCGCGTCGCCGCCGGCACAGACGGACGAATGAAGAGGCGGCACGAAAAGATGAAGACCCCAAGGGACTGCAGACTCCTTCGTGCGCCCTGCACTTTGCCAACCCTCTCTGCGGCAGCGCGGCACGCCGCCCCGGGCTGTCAGTGCGCCACAGGACTCACGGATCAACGTACCAGCAATCGATTCAGCCCGCGGACGCTCAGCCCTGCGGAGGTTGCCGGGTATGTGTGGTTCCAGAGCCCGCCACGGGGGACGCCGATGTTTCGGGCGTCGCTGCCGGTACCGCGGTGGGAGCGGGTGCGACCGGCGCGGCCGGATTCGATCCCGGGGCGTGGGCCACAGCTTCCTGGGGCGCCGGTGCGCTCACCGGCCCGTGCGGTGCGCTCTTTTTGGCCACCTCAGGACCTGATGTAGCGGCCTTTGATGGAGCCGCAGCAGAGCCAGCGGGTGCCGGTGCGGGATGGGCCGCCGGCGTGGAGCGCCGCGCAACCGGCACGACGACCGGTACAGCCCTGGCACCCTTGGGCGCATTGTGCAGCGCGGTATTTGCAACCGCTGAACCGCGGGGCACATCCCCCAGCAATGCCGGACTAGGAGGCAGATGCCGGGCGGCAATCGATGCAAGGTTGATCACCTGCGGATCGTCCCTGAGCTTCACGTAGAGCTTTCCGTCCTTGGGGTGCGGCACTGGAAGCGCATACCCGGGGAAGCCATCAGGTACCTCCACCGGGCGCTCAAATGCCGCGTTGTTGGCGAGCGCAGCGACCAGGAACAGATCGGTGCCCGTCAGCTTGCATGCGAGCTTGGCTGTCGCCGGACACACGAGCTTGTGCAGTTGCGGGAGGCGCACCAGAGTGACGAGCGACTGCCAGTCGCCCTTGACCCCTGCATCGATGACCCGAAAGCGCAGCGGCCCAAAAGCAGACGGTCCGAACACCCGGGCCGGATCCAGCGTCGCGATGGCAACCGACTGACTCTCCAGCGTGATGCCACCGTTGGTCAGACTGAGGGTGGTGGAATACGATCCGTCCGCCGTCGCGACCTCGATCATCTCGTCCCGGTCGAAGACAGTCGGCCATTTGGCGCGTACCGAGAACGTCAGTTGTGCGTGCTGAGGCAGCTCGTTGCTGTCGACGAGCGTGATGTGGCTCGCGGTGTTTGCGTGCGGTAGATAGACGCTCTTGGCGATGAGCACGACGCCTGGGCGAGGCGCGGCAACGATGTCCTGTAACCTCAGGATACGACCATCCTTGAGTCTCACGCTCGCAAGACCGGACTGGCCCTGCTTCAGCTGTGCCGCCGCCTGCGGATTCTGTGCAGTCAAGGTGAGCCGGTCCACGCCCTGGTGCGTCGTGAGCGTACCGGGAGCGAACGCAACGCCATCCATCGTGAGTGCCGCCACCTCATCGAGCCGACTGCCCACGAGGACACCCTGATTGTCCCCGGCGTGCAGCGTGAACCGATCGAGACTCGCCGGTTCCGAGTATGCCTCGAGCGGCACCGTCACCGAGGCATGTGGACCGAACTGCTTTACAATGACTGACAGTGGCCCGGGCTGCGCACGTTGCAAGGGCAGTTGGACCTGCACCTCGTCGGAGTGGACCGGCTTCCATTGAGTCTTGATCACTTGACCGGCGGCATCATGAACCGTGATGTCTGCGATACAGCTGACATTGTCCGCGGTGAGATCGATGGTGTCTTCCCGGCCGACAATCACCGCGGCCTCGCCGGGCGTCGCGACCGACCAGCCCTGGGCACTCGGATTCTCCAACGTGAAGCTTGGTCCAGCGTAGCGCGCAAAGCCCCACTGCCCGCGGAGCGTGCCGTGCACGGTCGTGGCGAGGTTGGCAGCATCCAATGACCGCGTATCGATCACGAAGCCACCAAGCTCGGCGTCCGCCCTCGCTGGCAGATTCAGTGTCCGCCCACTGCGGGACGTCAGCCGAAGTCTCATGTGGTGTGCGTACTGCGTCGAGAAAACCAGCGGCGCGCCCTCCACAGGGAGCACAAGTGGCGTCTTTCGCGCGCAGAAGTTCTCTTTGGGATTGACGGCATGCAGAGGGGGCAGCTGGGAGGCCTCAATGGCCGGCAATGCAGTGACCAGCACCGACTTCGGATCGTGGAACGAGGGAGGCGTATTGAGCGTCAGCGACAGAACGTTTCCGTATTGAGTCGCAAGCGCCGGAATGTATTGATAATGGGCAGTCGTGAAAGAACTAAAGATACGCGCGATGTCGAGCACCGAGGCGATGTATGGGCTGTAGTAGCCATAGCTCAACTGCGGGGTATAGCTGGCTTCCATTGCCAGGGCGGCGGCTGGCCCAGAGGTGAGTGCTTCGACAATCGAGGTACTGTGGCCGTCGTTGAGAATGAGCGATTGTCCCCCGCGCATCAGGCAGGGAGCCTGCAGCTGCGGGATGCGCTGCAGGCATTTGACGTTCACCTTGATCGCCAGACTCCGGGCAAGCCTCGGGGCCGCCTGGGACAGACGCTCGGGTGCGCTCGCGTCCAAGGACTGAATGACGTCGAGATAGCGGTTCAGACGTGAGATATCGAGCGTTGCCTGGTTCAAATCCTGCGACGTCCGTACGAAGGCGCCCGGGCGCCCGCGCACCGAGCCAATCAGCGTCCTGAAGTCACCCTCGGTCTCAGGAGCCAAAAACACGAGCACCTGCTCAGCACCCGTGGGCACCGGGAGCGTCATTCCCTTGCGGGCACAGCGCTTCTCCCACGTCTCACAACTGTGGAACCACTTCTTCGGCGGCGGGTTGGTCGCGCCGCGCAGAAAGGCAACAATCAGAAGGTAGTGCTCCGATTGGGTCGATGGCAAATCCGCCCGAATCCACAGGCGGTCGCCCTGCGCGAGGTTCGGCACCTGCGCGATCGGCAGCGTCTCGTGCCCTCGCGTCACCGAGACCTGCAGGTCAGGTCCGACGAGATCAAAAGGTGCCACGCCGGCCTGCGCGGCCAGACAGGTTAAAAAGGAGAGAATGGCGCCGAGCGCCAGCAGACGGAGGAAACGCATGCCGCTATTGTACGTCCGGATACGATGCCGCAAGGGGTCGATTGACCGGAGGCGCCTCGAACGAGCGTTCAGCAGTGTGCACCGATGCCGGCCAATGCCGGCGCCTTGCGCCGCATTGCGCCATACCGTACCGCGGCGCCTACCGGCCACCTGTCGCCCGGGGGCGACGATGCCGTGCGTCGCACATAGATTAATGAACGCGCCTGCGACCAACGCGAGCGCATGAATGGACGGCGATCTCAGAGGGCGCGCGCATCGGCGGGCCAGGGAACAGAAGCGACACGGAAGGGCGAGTCACGGGGTATCCCAAAGTGAGCCTGCCATGCAAGACCCGACCCCCGGCATGGCTCGTCGGCACGGCTCGGCGGTATGCTGTACCGGTCGCTCTGAACTTACCAGCGACCGCGCCGACGCAGTTCGGCTCCTCGCGCCCGGCCGGCCCCGCGACGTTCAGTCTCGCGACTCGCCGGCAAGACTGCGCATGGAGGAGGTAGCCAGATCCGCGTGGCGGGCTTCGGGCCCTAAGAGGGCCAAGCCCGCGAGCATGAACACCGCCGCAGCACCCACGACAGTCATGGCAAACGCAAAGTTTCCGCCGTGCCGCTCAGCCAGGGTCGTCTCAAGCACCGCATTCGATGCAGCAATAAAGTTGCCGAGCTGGTACACGGTGCCCGAAAAGGCGGCGCGCACCCCAGGTGGCGACAGTTCGCTCAGATACGCGGGAATCACGCCAAACGATCCCTCCACGAAGAATTGCACGAGGAAGGCGCCGACCGCGAGCAATATCGCTGACGGGGCGTATGCCCACAACCACATCGCAGGAAGCGCCAGCAGCGGCGCCATCATCGCGAGCCTGCGACCGAACCTCTGACTGAGCACACCGAGCACCAGGCCGCCGAGAATGCCACCGATGTTGTACGTTATGGCGATGACGCTCACCGTGCCGGGCGCCAAGTGGCGCTGCTTCAGGAGAAAGGTGGGATAAAGGTCGAGCGTGCCATGGCCCATGAAATTGAAGGCCGTCATGAGCGCCACCGCATAGATCGCGAGCTTCCAATGCTTCAGGAGCACCGAGCCGAGCGGGGCGCGCGGGCGACGCTCAGGTGAAAATACCGGGGATTCCGTGACGCCCCGGCGGATGTACAGAATCAACACCGCCGGAGCGAGACCCACGACGAACATTCCACGCCAGCCGAAGTGCGGATACAGCAGCCCGAAGACCGCGGACGCCAGCAGATATCCAGTCGGATAGCCCGATTGCAAGATGCCCGAGACGAGACCGCGGCTTTCAGTTGGGATGCTCTCCATCGCAAGCGATGCGCCCACGCCCCACTCCCCGCCCATGGCGACACCGAACAGCGCCCGGATCACCAGAAACGCAAGCAGACTGGGCGCAAAGGCGGTGAGCGCGCCGAACAGGGCATAAAGACCCACGTCGAGCATCAGAATCCGCCGACGTCCGTACCGATCTGCCAACCTTCCGAAAATGAAGGCGCCGACCGGCCGCAGCGCAAGCGTCAATGTGATGGAATAGGCGACCGCCGTCAGCGAAACCGCGAACGCGGACGCAACGTCCTTCAGTACGAAAACGAGCAGAAAGAAATCAAACGCGTCGAGAGTCCAGCCGAGATAGCTCGCCACGACCGCATGTCTTTGAGTGCGCGTCCACCCCTCCCATCCCCACCGCCCCGAGCGCGGACTGCGCAAGGCTGCTGCGTTCATATCCACGGCCCCCCAAAGTTTCTACCGGTAGGTTACTGATAAACCTCTCTAAAGTATCGAGTCCCTCTCCTCGACCTGGATCGATGGCACACGCAGGGGCGCCCCGATCTCCCAGTCCGCCGCGCCTCATCCGTTCGGGGTCAGTCTGCTGAGGTATCGCACCGCCCCCCCCCGCCGCGGGCAACTCGCCACTTCAATTGCCTTGGTCGCCCTGTCCGGGAGGCGAACCCCGGAGCACTCTACTATCCCTGGTAGTACGCCGCCGGCACATGGAAAGATGGCGCGGAGCGGATGGGCCGTTCAGCCGTCCGATTCGGTCCACAGGGGAGTTCATGCTCAGCAGTTTTCCGGGCCGAGGCCGCCGACCGCTCGGGTGGCCCGCCATCGTATTGGTCGTCTCGCTTCTCCCCACGCCCGTCCGCGCTCAGGAGCGGCCAGCCGGCCCCGTTGCGAGGCGCGTTACCCGCAGGCTCGTTCGAGCCAGAGCGAGACGCCCCTCAGCCAGTCGGCGTCAGCTCAGTGAGATCGTCGTCACCGCCACTCGCCGGGCCGAGCCGGCGCAGAGCATCGGCATGGCGCTCACAGCGGTGAGCGGCCAGACGGTACAGTCGCTGCGTATCCAGCAGCCGCTCGATCTATCGATGCTTGATCCAAGCCTCTCCACGATGAATGCGCAGACCGACAGCACGCCGTTATTTCTGCTGCGCGGCATCGGTCTCGACGACTTCAACAACAATAACAGCAGTGGCGTCGGCGTCTATCTGGATGGGGTATTCGCCAGTTTTCCCGGCTTTCTCACTGGCGCGCTGTACGACATCGCCCGAGTCGAGATCCTCAAGGGCCCGCAGGGCACGCTGTATGGTAAGAACACCGACGGCGGCGCCATAAATATCATCTCCGCGCAGCCGACCAGTCGGCCGGGCGGCTATATCGACGTCAATTACAGTCGCTGGAATACGTTCGAGGCGACAGGCGCGGTGAGCGGACCTTTGAATGATTGGGTCAAGGCGCGGCTTGCTGCCACCGTCACCACCCAAGGCGAAGGCTATCAGACAGACCTCACCACGGGCCGCAGGTACGGCAAAATCGATCGGGGCGGAGCACGTGCGATATTCGACCTGCAGCTGAACGATATCACGAGCGTCAATCTGAATTTTCATTGGATTTATGATCACTCGACGCCGTCCTCGCCATCCACACCAAATGTCGAAGCACTCATTCCGCCCGAGCCCTTCCCCACTGCCGGGCTGATGGACAGCCCTCCCGGGGGAACCTGGGTGCGGGTCGGCGGCCTGCCGCTTTACAAGGACGACATCGGGGGCGGCACGGCGGCGACACTGCATGTGCATTTGCCCGCCTTTACGCTCACTTCGATCAGCGCCTATGACTATTTTTCAGATCACAGCCTCGACAATTACGACGGCTACCCGGCCGCTGACAACAATTGGACGAAGAATTTCCAGCAGTGGCAATGGAGCCAGGAAGTGCGCCTGACCTCCAACAATAATGGGCCGGTCAATTGGATCGTAGGAGCCATCTATTCACAGAACTGGTATCACAACCGCGACGCACTCGACTGGACGTTCGTATATGGGCTCGCCACATACATGACCCAGGGAGGTCTGGCTATTACGGCCGAGAACTTCGTTCAACGGCAGCAGTCCGCCGGAGTGTACGCGAACGCCGATACCCACTTGTCGAGCCGTTGGACGCTGGTGACGGGCCTGCGTTACTCACACGATACGGCCGCCTTCGACGGCATCACTGTTGATCCCACTGGACTATTGACCTATGCCGCAGACAATTTCAGTGGACCAATCCTGCCCAATACCGTTCTCGCCGCGCTCAACGAGTCACGGGCCAACCAGAATCTATCCTACCGAGTGGGGATCGACTATCATCTGAAGCCGCAAGTGCTGCTCTACGGCAGCGTTGCAACGGGCTACAAATCCGGGATCTACTACGGCCAGCCCGCGCAAGTTCAGGTCGACTGGGGATATGTGAGTCCGGAAACCAATCTCACCAGCGAGCTCGGCATCAAGAGCCGCTTCCTCGGAGATTCTCTGCAGCTGAACCTCGACGTGTTTGATTCCGTAATCCGTAATCGCCAGTCGAGCTTGTCGCTCTGGGCAGGGCCAGTAGGCACGCAGCCGCTCATCGCCGGACTGGGCAACGTGCCCCGAGCGCGGATCGACGGCATCGAGACGGAGTTCGACTGGACACCGATCCGGGGCCTGCGGATTCATCTGGCCGCGACAGAACTTGATGCACGTGTTACGAAGACCCTGACCAGTGACAATGGGCTCGCGCTCTTCACGCCAGTCAAAGTCGGTCAAATGCTACCAGACGCCCCTGATTTCGCGGCCAGCTATATCGTTAATTACGAGCATCCGATCTCCAAGCGGCTCGTGGGGTACGTCCAGGCAAATGACCGGTATGTCAGTGCGATCCATCCCTATTTGGGAGATCCGACGACTTTCGGAGACGGGCACGACATGGGAGCGCGAATCGGCATCCGCAATCCGGATCAGCACTGGGAGGCCAGCGTGTGGGCAACCAACCTGACGGACACCCGGCCGATGACCTACGCTTTCGCCGGCAGCGAGGGTCAGCGGGTTTCCTTCTACCAGAAACCTCGCTCCATAGGCGTTGACTTCATGTACACCTTTTAAGGACACCAAAGCTGTGTGATCGCGGCACACTGCGCCTGACGTCCCACTCATATGGAGAAACGACAATCGTTACATCGGACGCAGCCCGTCACAGCCGCCGCGGCAGACGGTGCGGGCCCAATAATGCCCCTCGCGAGCGCTCCACAACGCTCTCGCGGGCAGGCGAGATAATCCTTTCGGTTACCGCCGCGCCACACGCGTCCTGTGCTATTCGTAAGGATCAGGACTTCGGTCTCTGCGCTAGTGGCAGGTGAGCCTCACTCAATCTCGCCTCAATAGCAGAGGCGATGCCCAGGATCTGGCGGTCTGCGCCGCGAGCCCCCATGATCATGAGCCCAACGGGCGCGGTGCCGGGTTCGTGGCAGGGAAGTGAAACGGCACAACGATCCAGAAAATTCACTACGGCCGTGTTGCGCAGCGCCAAATGATTGTATCGAATGTAGGCGTCATCGGACTCGAGCGCCTGCAGCAGCGGGGCGACAATCGCGCATGTCGGGAAGAGAGCCGCGTCGAAATCTGCAAGCGGCGCCTCGACACGGCGCTGCAGATCGAGCCGTGCGCGATTGAGATCGAGATAATCCGCGGCGCTTTGCTCCCGACCGGACAGGATGCGAGCGGCGACCCTCGGATCAAGGTCAGAGCCGTGTGCGGCAAGTCGCTCACGGTGCAGAGCATAGGCTTCGGCGGCAGGAAAGCCGCCCTTGCGATTAATAGCCGGCAATTCCTGCAGCGCTGCGAGCGGGATCTCGCAGATTGCTGCGCCAGCGCTGCTGAGTTCGGCAATAGCGCGCTCGAAGCTGCTCGCCACCTGCGGATCGAGCGAATCCAGGACGTAGCGCGTCGGAATCGCCAGTCTGCATTGCTGTAGCGCCACGGCCGGGAGCGCAGCGTCTGTCTCATCAGCCAGAACCGCATCCAGCACCGCACAGCAGTCCACGGTTGCGGCGAGGGGTCCGACCGAGTCGAGAGTCTGTGACAGCGGGAATACGCCACGGCGCGGCACACGGTGAGCGCTCGGTTTGAAGCCCACGATGCCACAGAACGCCGCGGGAATCCTGCAGGAGCCCCCGGTATCCGTTCCCAGAGCCCCATATGCCATCGCGTCCGTGATCGAAATGGCAGCTCCCGAGGACGAGCCGCCCGGAATGCGGCCATGCCGTCTGTCGAAAGGATTGAGCGGAGTGCCGTAATGCGGATTGAGGCCCAGCCCCGAGTAGGCAAACTCGGTCATATTCGTGCGACCGATCAGGATGAAGCCGGCCGCGCGCAGGCGCGCGACGGCGGCCGAGTCTCTTGCGGCGGGCGGTTCTGCGCGCAGCAGCTGCGAGCCCGCGGCGGTCACCTCGCCGGCGACATCAAACAGGTCCTTGATCGACACAGGAATGCCCGCCCACCGACTGGGCGCCAGACCGTGAGCTCGAAGGGCATCATAATAATCGGCGGCAGCCCGGGCGGCATCTGCGTGGACCGTCAAGAAAGTCCGCCCTCCCTCTCCTGCAGAGTCAGTGATCCTCTCCAGACACGCCTCCACCAGTTGGCGGCTCGTGGCGGTGCCGTCTTCCAGCTCACGAGCCAGTCCAGCAAGGGTCTTCATTGGGGCTCTCCGTTCACCCGGCGGATGATTGCAGTTCTCATCCTATGAGGTGCTGCAGCGCGCTACCAGAGGTCAGCCTCCTCGCACTAAGCCGTGGCGGCGCTGAAGTCCGCGCGGCGGATGGCGAGAGTCACGACTGAACGCAGAGTAC